>JAFTWQ010000021.1 GCA_017465225.1 Bacteroidales bacterium | reverse complement strand
GAGAGCCTTGCTGGCATGCTTTTCTGAAATTTCGTCATAGGCAAGCTGTACAGCGGCATAACCATCTTTCTCTACTGTACGAATCTGCGTAACTACACATGGACCAGCCTCAATAACGGTGCATGGAATATTCTTTCCATCGGCACCGAAAACGGAAGTCATTCCGATTTTCTTTCCAATTAATCCAGGCATTGGTTTTGTTTAATTGATTGATTATAAATACTTTATATCCCGCTTCACATTTTTGCGGGCTGCAAATATACGAATAATATCTTTATTTTCAACATTTTACGTGAAAAAATTGTTAATAACTTTTTGTGTAGCATTATTATTACTATCTTTGCGCGGATATAATAAAGGTATATGATACTGGCAATCTTCGGTTTTCTGCAGATCTCATTCGCAGACATCCTGGACATACTTCTGCTCGCTCTGCTGATCTACATCATCTTCCGCTGGATCAGAGGCACTTCGGCGATGAGCATCTTCGTCGCCATCATATCACTTTATGTGATCAGGGTCATCGTATCCGCATTCAACATGAGGCTCATGACCAACATCATGGAGACCGTGCTCGACGTCGGACTCATCGCCCTCATCGTGATATTCCAGCCGGAGATCAGGAAATTCCTGATGCAGCTCGGAAGCAGATACATGAACAGCGCCCAGGGCCGTGCCATCCTCGACAGGATCCGCAGCATCGGCGGAGGAGCCAAAAGCACCAACATCAGCGGAAGCGAGGCCGTCAACGACCTTACGGAAGCATGCCGCAGAATGTCCGAAGACAAGACCGGAGCCCTCATCGTCATCGCCCACAAGGCGTCACTTGAAGAGATCATCAGCACGGGAGACCGCATCGATGCGGCAATCCACCGCCGTCTGATCATGAACCTCTTCTTCAAGAACTCGCCTCTGCATGACGGAGCCCTCATCATCTCCGGAGGCCGCATAGTAGCTGCACGATGCACCCTTCCGATCACCGAAAGGACAGACATCCCGGCAAGCTACGGAATGAGGCACAAGGCGGCGATCGGCATTACCGAAGAGACGGACGCGGATGCCGTGGTGGTTTCGGAAGAGACCGGTAGGATATCCTTTGTCAAGGCGGGGAAAGTGACGCCTATCACGAACATCAACGAACTGAAGCTTCTCCTGAACACATCCCTTGGAGAAGAGTAAGAGACATAAAGATTTGGAAGAGAAGAAGAGAACAATAGACAGAAGGCTGGAGCAGAAGATCGGATTTGACCGCATAAGGAACATAATCTCCGACAGATGCTCTACAGCATACGCGGCGGAAAGGACAGCGACTGAAACCTTTTCGACCAATCCTTCCCACATACGCAAACGTCTGCTGCTTACCGACGAGATGCGCCTCATCATGATGTTTGAGGACAGCTTCCCGTCAGGCGGTTTCATAGACTGCATAGATTTCCTGAAGCCGCTTGAAAGAAGCTCGGCGGCGATAGATCTGCTTTCACTCCGGAAGCTGAAGACCATGCTCGAGACATTGAGGAAGGTGACATCATTCTTCGAGGGCATCAAGGACGGGGTATATCCCAACCTCAAGAGGATGAGCGCGCATATAATGGGCTTCCCTGAAGTTCAGCGCAGGATCGACCTTATCCTCGACCGCTACGGCGACGTGAAGGACACAGCTTCCGACGAGCTTTACAGCATAAGGAAATCGCTTCGCGAGAAGGAAGGGGCCATATCACGCAGAATGAGCGCAATCCTCAGGAAGGCGCAGGAGGAAGGCATCGTGGACAGTGACGCTGGAGTGTCCGTACGCGACGGAAAGATGCTGATTCCGGTAAGCGCCGCCAACAAGAAGAGGATCGCAGGATTCATATATGACGAATCTGCAACAGGAAAGACGGCCTTCATCGAGCCGGCCGAAGTGGTGGAGCTGGACAACCAGATCAAGGAGCTGCGTTTCTCCGAACAGAGGGAGATCGTGCGCATCCTCCTCGAATTCACCGACTTCCTCCGCCCTTATATTCCGGACCTCCTGAACGCGGCGAAATATCTCGGAGAGATCGACTTCATCATGGCGAAGGCCCAGATCGCCCTCGATTTCATCGCAGGCATGCCGATCATCTCCGACGACGGACAGATGAACCTTCGCAAGGCAAGGCATCCTCTGCTCGAAAGGGCTCTCCGGAAGGAAAAGAAGGAAATCGTCCCGCTCACAGCGACGCTGACGCCTGAAAAGCGCATCCTGCTCATCTCGGGCCCGAACGCCGGCGGAAAGTCCGTATGCCTCAAGACGGTCGGACTTCTCCAGTACATGTTCCAGTGGGGAATGCTCATCCCTACCTCCGAGACTTCGGAAATGCTTGTCTTCGACAGGATCATGGTCGACATAGGAGACGACCAGTCCCTTGAAAACGACCTCAGTACATACAGTTCCTTCCTTGTCAACATGAAGGAGATGCTCACAAAGGCTGACGGGAAGACCCTCGTGCTCATAGATGAGTTCGGATCGGGTACCGAGCCTGCAGCCGGAGGAGCGATCGCCGAGGCCATCCTCAGCGAACTCGACAAGAGAGGCACATACGGAGTGATCACCACCCACTACACCAACCTCAAGCTCTATGCTTCCGCTGACACAGGAGTAATAAACGGAGCCATGATGTTCGATGTGAAGAACATCGCGCCGCTCTTCAAGCTCGAGATGGGCCTGCCGGGCAATTCGTTCGCCTTCGAGCTGGCCCGCAAGATGGGACTTCCGGAGGCTATAATCAAGGACGCGGAGAACCGTGCGGGAGAGGAGTTCGTGGGCATAGAGCGCAATCTCCGCAAGATAGCGCGCAACAGGAAGGCTCTCGATGAGAAGCTCGAACGCATCAAGCATACCGACAGGACGCTCGAGAACATCACCGACAAATACCAGAAGGAGCTCCAGCAGATCAAGCAGCTCAAGAAGGACATCCTCGATGAGGCGAAGAAAGAGGCTGAGGAGATCATCAAGGGGGCCAACAGGCAGGTAGAGAACACTATCAAGACCATCAAGGAGTCCCAGGCAGCCAAGGAGGAGACCCAGGAGGCCAGAAAGGAGCTTCAGGATTTCATGTCCATCCTGGCTGCAAGAAAAGAGAAGGAGCAGAAGGAGAAGGACGATTATATCGAGCGCAAGATAAAGCAGATCGATGCACGGAAGGAGCGTCAGAAGCAGAGGAAGGCGAAGAAGGCTGACGACAAGGCCATGCAGGAGCAGATGGAGCAGCAGGCGGAAAGGGAGAGGATAGAGGCATTCAGGTCAGCTCCTCTCAAGGCCGGCGAGAAAGTGCGTGTGAAGGAGAACGGAATGGTCGGCGAGGTGCAGAAGGTGTCGGCAAAGGCTGTTGTGGTAGCCATCGGAAACATCAGCAGCAAGATGCCGCTCGACAAGGTCGAGAGGATCACGTCCAACGAGTTCAAGAGTGCCGTGAAGGAGACTGCAAGGCCGGTTTCGGCAATCCGTTTCGATTCATCTATCAGCGAGAGGAAGCTGAGTTTCAGCACCGAGATGGATGTAAGGGGCGAGAGGCTGAATGATGCCGTGGAGAAGGTTACAAGATATGTGGATGATGCTGTGATGCTTGGGGTGCCGAGCGTGAGGATCATACATGGAAAGGGTACGGGAGTGCTTCGTGATGAGCTTCAGAAGCTTATCAGGACGATTCCCGGGGTAGCGGGTGTTAAGGATGAGCATATACAGTTCGGTGGCACAGGGGTCACTATCGTGACATTTGAATAACGCCAACTGCCATCCTGAACATTCATCACATGTCATCCTGAGCGAAGCGAAGGATCTTTAAACAGATTAATAACAAAAAATGAAAAGTAAGATATCTATTGTTGCACTGATCGGAATCTGCACCCTTATTCACGGGTGCGGTAACGCAGAGGAGAAGAAGGCGATGGGGCCGGAAGAGGTGGCGGAGAGTTTCTGCAGGGCGGTTGCCGGAGGTGAGTTCGGCCAGGCCTGGGCTCTTTGCGACACTGTCGCGATGAAGGGCTATATCGATGGACAGAAAGAGGCATGGGAAATGCTTGAAAAGCAGGACAGCAGCGCATTCAGCATCGCATCGCAGATGCTTTCGGAAATTGAGTTCACTGTCGACGACATCGTAAAGGAGGGTGACGAAAGACACCTGTTCTGTTCGATCGGCTTCGACGGAAACAGGAAAGGAAAACTGATCATACTGAAGAAGGAGGAGGGAGAATGGAAGGTGAAGGAGACATCAGACAGACCTTAGGCAAGAGAGGGGAAGATATCGCATGCGGTATGCTCCGGGACATGGGGCACACCATTCTGGAAAGGAACTGGAGGAGCGGACATCTGGAGATCGACATCATCTCCTTCGACCCTGATGGAATACATTTTGTGGAAGTGAAGACCCGCAGGCAGAGCATCCAGGCGCCTCCCCAGGACAATGTGGACAGGGCGAAGCAGAGGCGCATCGCGAAAGCCGCACTTGGATATCTGAAGACAAAGAACGGATTGCCGTACGGAAACCACGAGTGCCATTTTGACATAGCGGCCATTACATTCAAGGGAGATGAATGGACCGTGGAATGGTTCCCCCAGGCATATATACCTTTATATATATAAAAATAAAAACACATCATAATGAACATGACCAACCGCTATTGTGTGATTCTGGCAGGAGGACTCGGAACCCGTTTCTGGCCCATCAGCAAGGCAGCCAAGCCAAAGCAGTTTCTTGATGTAGCCGATACGGGCAAGACATTCATCCGCCAGACATACGACAGGTTCAAGACAATCGTTCCCCAGGAAAACATCATTGTAGTGACCGCAGCAAGGTATGAGGGTCTGGTGAGGGAACAGCTTCCCGAGCTTGAGGAAAGGAATCTCCTTCTCGAGCCTTACAGCAGGAACACGGCCCCATGTCTCGCATATGCGACCTACACCCTTCTCAAGAGGGATCCGGACGCAATGGTCGTAGTCTCTCCGGCCGATCACATCATCACCGATGACGGACTCTTCGCCGAGACGATCAACGACGCATTCAGACATGTAGCCGAAAAGGACGTGCTCATGACCCTCGGAATCGTGCCGACAAGGCCAGACACAAACTACGGATATGTCCAGGCCTGCGGAGGCAAGGATGCCTACATGAGCAACGAGCCGCTCCAGATCAAGACATTCACGGAGAAGCCGGACAGGGAGCTCGCAAAGGTATTCATCGGAACCGGAGAATTCCTCTGGAATGCCGGAATCTTCCTCTGGAAGGCACAGACCATCAGGCAGGAAATGGAGAAGCATCTCCCGGAAGTCACAGGGCAGTTCACCGGATGGGAGTCGGCGATCGGAACGAAGGTCGAGAACGAATTCATCCAGAGAGCCTACACCGGATGCATGAACATATCCATCGGATACGGAGTCATGGAACGCACCGACAGGGCATGGATATACCCTGCGAAATTCGGATGGCAGGACATCGGAACATGGGAATCGCTCTACAACTACATCCCGAAAGATGCGGACGGCAATGCCATCAGCGCTGAAAAGACGCTCATCGAGGGATCCAGGGATGTACTCGTCGTTTCTCCAGAAAAGAAGAAGCTCATTGCAATCAAGGGGCTCGAGGACTACATGGTCATCGATACCGACGACGTGCTGGTCATCTGTCCGAAGGACGACAAGAAATTCAAGGATTTCATCTCGGGCATAGCAATGCCGGAATTTGAAAAGTATCGTTAACAGTCTCCCCGGTCTGATCGGGGACCTAAAAGAAACACCATATGGAAAAAAGAATACAGGCCGACATGGTATCGGCAATGAAAGCAAAGGAGACCGTACGTCTCGCATCGCTCAGAGCCATCAAGGCAGCCATCATGCTCGCCAAGACCGCAGAAGGAGCAACAGGAGAAGTCGATGATGCAGCCATCGTCAAGATCATCCAGAAACTCGTCAAGCAGCGCAAGGAAAGCGCCCAGCAGTACAACGACGCCGGACGCCCTGAACTTGCGGAAAACGAACTCGCTGAAGCAGCTGCAATGGAGGTATATCTTCCTAAACAGCTTTCAGAGACCGAGCTCGAAGCCGAACTTGCAAAGATCATCGCTGAAGTCGGAGCCACCAAGCCACAGGAAATGGGCAAGGTCATGGGCGTTGCCACAAAGAAGCTCGCCGGCCTCGCAGACGGACGAGCCATCTCCGCAATGGTCAAGAAACTGCTCTCTTAATCGGTTTATCCGTGGAGTGTAACCCCCTGATTATCAGCAATATGCTAGAAGCCACGTGCCGCCAAAGGGGAGCACGTGGCTTCTAGCATATTACTGAACTACAATTAGTTACGCTCCACGCATCATTTGTCACTGACGGTGATCTGGCCGTCCTGGACACCGATCATGATGACGGAGTCGCGGCGGACATGGCCGTCAAGGATGGACTTGGCAAGGATGTTTATCAGTTCCTTCTGCATGAGACGCTTGATAGGGCGGGCGCCGTATGCAGGCTCATAGCCCTTGGTGCTCATGTAATCCTCGAATTCCGCTGTGAACTCCACGGTCACGCCGTTCTCCGAAAGCTTGGCCTGAAGATCACGCATCTGCATGCGGAGGATCTCCCTGATGTCGTTCTGCGAGAGAGGCTCGAACATTATGACCTCGTCGATCCTGTTGAGGAATTCCGGACGGACAGTGCGTTTCAGGACCTCAAGCACCTCATTGCGGCAGTCTGCAAGCATGGTCTGCCGTTCTTCGCCCTCAACGGGAAGATGCTCCATGAAGGTCTGGATGATATCCGCACCGACATTCGATGTCATGATAAGTATCGTGTTCTTGAAATCTACCGTACGTCCCTTGTTGTCGGTCAGACGGCCGTCATCGAGCACCTGGAGAAGGGTGTTGAACACATCAGGATGCGCCTTTTCGATCTCATCAAGAAGCACCACCGAATACGGCTTGCGCCTTACGGCCTCAGTCAGCTGTCCACCCTCGTCATAACCAACATATCCCGGAGGCGCACCTACGAGACGGCTCACGGAATGCCTCTCCTGATACTCGCTCATGTCGATACGTGTCATCATGTTCTCGTCATTGAAGAGGAACTCGGCCAGAGCCTTCGCAAGTTCGGTCTTTCCGACACCAGTCGTACCCATGAAAAGGAATGAACCGATAGGCCTCTTTTCATTCTGAAGGCCTGCACGCGAACGACGCACCGCATCTGCAACGGCCTCAATAGCCATATCCTGACCCACAACCCTCTTATGAAGCTCGGCCTCCATCCGGAGCAGCTTCTCCCTTTCGCTTTCGAGCATCCTGCGTACAGGAATGCCGGTCCATTTAGCCACGACCTCGGCGATATCCTCCGGAGTCACAGCCTCCGTGATGATAGGGTCCTTGATGGCAGCCTGACGGGCTGTAAGCTCATCGATCTTCTTCTGGGCTTCCGCCATCTTTCCATAACGGATCTCGGCGACCTTACCATAATCGCCGGTCCTTTCCGCATTATGAGCTTCGATCCTGTAGTCCTCTATCTTCTGCCTCTGGTGCTGAAGCTCCGACAGGATGCCCTTCTCCTCGTCCCAACGCTTGCGAAGATCGTCACGTTCCGCATTCAAGGCCTTGAGCTCCTCCTTGATCTTATCTACCTTAAGCGACACACCTTCCCTCTTGATCGCCTCGCGTTCGATCTCCAGCTGACGGATACGGCTCTCAAGCTCCGCAATAGGCTCGGGCACGGAATTCATCTCGAGACGAAGCTTCGACGCGGCCTCATCCACAAGGTCGATGGCCTTGTCCGGAAGGAAACGGTTGGTGATGTAACGGTGTGAAAGTTCCACAGCCGCAATAAGGGCATCATCCTCGATGCGGACCTTATGATGGTTCTCATAACGCTCCTTCAACCCTCTCATGATGGAAATCGATGCTGCTGGGGAAGGCTCATCTACCATGACCATCTGGAAACGGCGCTCAAGCGCCTTGTCTGTCTCGAAATATTTCTGATACTCGTCCAGGGTAGTGGAACCGATGGTACGGAGCTCTCCCCTTGCAAGAGCCGGCTTCAGGATGTTTGAAGCGTCCATCGCTCCCGACGTACGGCCTGCTCCTACCAGAGTATGGATCTCATCGATGAAAAGGATCACTTCTCCCTCGCTGTCGACCACCTCCTTAACGACTCCCTTGAGTCTTTCCTCGAATTCACCCTGATATTTTGCACCGGCGATAAGTGCGCCCAGATCAAGAGAGTATATCTTTCTGCTCTTGAGGTTTTCAGGCACATCGCCGTCCACGAGCTTCTGTGCGATTCCCTCCGAAATCGCAGTCTTTCCTACTCCCGGCTCACCGACCAGGATAGGGTTGTTCTTCGTTCTCCTGCTGAGAATCTGCAAAACCCTACGGATTTCCTCGTCCCTGCCGATAACAGGATCGAGCTTTCCCTGCGCCGCCCTCTCATTGAGATTGACAGCGAACCTGCTGAGATTTTCAAACTTGTTTTCTGCCATATTACTGTTCGTTTTAATGTTCCAAAAAATCTTCAGAGACGGCAGAATGCACAATTAGCCGTCTATTCCGAAGAACAGACGGCTATAAGTCAAATTGTATTCCAATCGGCTTTACACTGACAAAATGTCAGTCGCCGGATTAATTAGCTGGTGTCTCAACAGCCTCTGCAGGATTCTCTGCTGAAGGGATAGCTGCAGGGAACTCTGGAGCTGGTGCCTCAGTGTTGATCTTCTCTGTATAATCAACTGCCTTACCCTTGTTGCCAAGAGAGAAAGTAGTCACAATCGATACAACGAAGATAAATGCTACGAGTCCCCAAGTGATCTTCTCGAGGATATCGGCTGTCTGACGTACACCGAATGTCTGGTTACCTGCTGCGAAGTTGCTTGCGAGTCCGCCACCCTTTCCGTTCTGGAGAAGAACGATAAGTGTGATGAGGATGCTGGCGATGAGCACAAGCACTGTCAATACTGTAAAAAGTGCGTTCATATCGTTAATACTGATTTAATTCGTCTATTTTTTGAATAAGGGCTGCAAAGTAAGCATTTTTTTCTGGATATGCCAAAATTAGTTTCGAATAAATGCTCTTTGCCTGCTCCGGATAGCCCTGTTCAAGGTAGATTCTGGCCAACGTTTCCGTATAAAGGTCAAATTCCGTATCGGATGAAGCGGCAGTCTCGACTACTGGCTTGTCCTGACGCGCCTTGGCCGCATAACGAGAGAATACATTGTCTCCGGACTTGCGCACCTGCTCGTAATCCTCCTGCGAGAAATAGTCACCCACTCCGGCATATGCCTTCCTCTTCTCCTTCTTCTCGGAGACATTGACAACCTCCTCACGCTCGATATACGATTTCAGGAGCTTCTCCACATCGGCATCCGTCCAGTCCACCTTCTGTGACGAGCGCATCATGTCGAACAGTCTTCCCCGCGCCCCTATGTACATGGCCGCCTCGGCATACTGCGACTCACCCATGGCATCTCCGCCCATCGAGCTCATCCTCTCGCACAGTTCCCTGCGCGCTCCTCCGAACCATGGATAAAGATTCACCACCCCGGCAAGCTCGTCGAATGTAAGCTTCTTTATATCAATGTATCCGTTCATATTACCACTGTGCTACCGTTGCATTGAACATGTCCTCGCAAAGCTGCTCCACTATATCCTCGCAAAGAGTCGCCTCCACGGCATCAAGAGACTGGCTCGAATCGAAGTCCTGATATGCAGAGAACGACTTGTCCGGGAAGCTTTCCTCCGGATATTTTCTGTTTACAAAACTTATCTTCACATTCACCGTCAGACGGCTCTGTGCAGCCTGCTCGTTAGCCGTGATGGCCGATGCCTTCACATCATATCCAGTAACCGCTCCGGCGATCTCGATGTCTCCGTCAATATCCACAAGCTCAAGCTTCGTAAGCCTGATGAATTTCTCCTGAAGAGCTTCGGTAAGCTGGTTGCTCAACGAAGGATTGACCTTCGGAGCCAGATACTCGAAGTAGTTGATGGTCACGGTCTTCACGTCCGGCTGGATGGATGTTCCCGTAAACGAATATATTCCGCAGGAATGCAGCAGCGGCAAAGTCAGGAGAAGCGCCACGACCACTCCGACACTCGCCAATATTGTCCTCTTTACCTTCATTTCTTCATCTTTATCTGTTTCAGTTTCCTGTATATTGTCCTTTCCGATATTCCGAGTTCCTCGGCAGCGTCCGCACGGTTTCCACCATGCTTGTCCAGCACCTTCAGGATAAGCTCCAGACTGGCTTTCTTGATCGATGTCTCCTCCGGCTTCTGCTCCTCAAGCTCCTGATCCTCAGGATCCTCATCATACTCATAGACTTCATGGGCAACCTCCTGACGGACAGGCACCTGCTGTTCAGGAGGCGCTATCGCCGCAGCGTTCTGTCTTGCAAGACCAGCCTTTGCGATCACATCCTTCAGATACTCCACATCCTGCTTGAGCTGGAAGATCGACCTGATGATAGCCTCTCTTTCCGCAGCGCTCTCCGGAGTCTCCTGATATGAAGGGGCCGTAGCAGGAAGAAGGTTCGGTTCCTCGCGAGGGATATATTTCGAAAGCACATCCACCCCGATCATGCATTTGTCCGAGCCCGGAGTCATTTTCGAAGATTCCAGGGCTGAAATGGTCTCCGCCACATTCTTCAGCTGCCTGATATTGCCCGGCCACCTGTATTTCCTTAAAAGTATGGATGCGTCTTCAGTAAGGCTCACCTTGCTGAACCCGTATTTTGCGGAAAAGTCAGAAGCGAACTTGCGGAAAAGCAGGTTGATGTCGCCCGGACGTTCGCGAAGGGCAGGCATGATTATGGACACCGCATTGAGCCTGTAGTAAAGGTCCTCGCGGAACTTTCCCTTGGACACGGCATGAAGCAGGTTGATGTTTGTCGCCGCGATCACCCTCACATCCGTCTTGAGCACCTTCGAAGATCCGACCCTGATGAACTCGCCGGACTGAAGGACCCTCAGTAGCTTCGCCTGGGACGGCAGAGGAAGCTCGCCTATCTCATCAAGGAACAATGTGCCTCCGTCGGCTTCCTCGAAATATCCGCGTCGCATCTCGTTGGCACCGGTGAACGATCCCTTCTCATGGCCGAAAAGCTCGGAATCGATGGTTCCTTCCGGGATGGCTCCGCAGTTGATCGCGAAATATTTCCCGCGCTTTCTCGGACTGTTCTGATGGATGACCTTCGGGATATTCTCCTTTCCCACACCGCTTTCACCCGTCACGAGCACAGTGATGTCGGTAGGCGCAACGGCAACAGCGACCTCAAGCGCACGGTTCAGCGCAGGGTCGTTGCCGATGATGTCATATTTGTTTTTTAAACTCTGTAATTCCTGATTAGTCATAACGGGACAAAGTTACTAAAAGGGTTGAAAATATGTAACCCCTGACCCCAAAAATATAAAAATATGATTATCTTTGCGATGATTATGCCCTGACGGGAGCCGGAACATATTACGGAATTTTAAACTCAAACCAATTAAACTATAGTTATCTAAAATGAAAAAAGGCATTAAATTCATGTTTGCTGCCATTCTCGGTATCGCTGCTGTATCATGCGCATCACCTGAGAAAATGGCGGAAATGGCAGAGAACGTAACAGTAAAGTGCGAGCCTGCTGTTCTTGAAGTAGTCGGCGGAAAGATTGACGCAACTATTTCTGTCACTTATCCTGAGGATTATTTCCATCCAAAGGCTATCCTTGAGGTTACTCCTGTAATCGTATACGAAGGTGGCGAGCAGGCTATGGAGCCGTTCGTTTTCCAGGGAGAGAAGGTCAAGGACAACTACGAGGTGATCCCTTCAGAGGGCGCTACCGTAACAAAGAACGTTCATTTCACTTACGTTCCAGGTATGGAGAAGTGCTACCTCGAGCTCCGTGGTACAGCGAAGTACAAGGCAAAGTATGCTGACCTTCCTTCAAAGAAGGTTGCTGACGGAGCAAACACCACTTACATGCTTGTTTGCCAGAAGGGCAAGCTTGATCTCAAGGATGACAACTACCAGGAGATCATCAAGCAGACCGCTGAGGGCCAGATCCTTTACAACATCAACAGCGCAGAGGTTAGAAACAGCCAGCTCAAGTCACAGTCAATCAAGGACTTCCAGGCTGCCCTCGACGAGATCAAGGCTAACGAGCGCAAGACCCTCACAGGTACAGACATCGTTGCTTACGCTTCACCAGACGGTAAGGAGGCTGACAATGCAAAGCTTTCTGACAAGCGTTCATCTACTGCAGAGAAGGCATTCGGCAAGGTTACAAAGAAGCACGAGGTTGCAGGTCCTGTAAACGTTTCAAGCGTTGCCGAGGACTGGGAAGGCTTCCAGGAGCTCGTAGCTGCTTCTGACCTTGAGGACAAGGATCTCATCATCCGCGTTCTTTCTATGTACAGCGATCCTGCAGTACGTGAGAAGGAGATCAGAAACATGTCAGCAGTTTATTCAACTCTTGCAAAGGAGATTCTTCCAGAGCTTCGCCGTGCAAGATTCATCGCTAACGTTGAGTACCAGAACTACACCAACGAGGAACTTCTCCAGCTTATCGAGGAGAACATCGACGTTCTCGACGAGACTGCACTCCTCCGCGCCGCTACACTTGTAAAGGACAACGACCAGAAGGTTGAACTCTACAAGAAGGCTGCAAACAAGTTCGACAGCGCTGCCGCTCAGTACAACCTCGCTGTGACTTACATCCAGATGGATAAGCTCGGCAAGGCAAAGAGCGCTCTCGACAAGTGCGCACAGGATGCTGACTGGAACAACGCAATGGGCGTTATCGCTCTCCGCGAGGGCGAGTATGCACAGGCTAACAGATACTTCGCTGCTGCCGGCACAGAGACAGCAAAGGAGAACATGGCTGTTATCGACGTTCTTAACGGCAACTATAAGGAAGCTGCTGCGAAGCTCGCAGGCAAGGACGGTTTCAACGCCGCTCTCGTAGCTCTCCTCAACGGCAACAACGCTCCTGCTGCAGCACTCAAGTGCGAGTGCCCTAAGGCTGCTTACCTCCGCGCAGTAGCTGCTGCACGTCAGGGCAATGCAAGCGCAGTAGAGTCTAACATCGCTGTAGCAAAGAAGAACGAGAAGCTTGCTGAAAGATATGCAAAGGACATCGAGTTCGCACAGTACAGATAATCATATCTGAAAACATATTCAGACGGCGGCCGGAGCAATCCAGCCGCCGTTTTTCATATCCTTGTTTGACTGCTCTGCCGCAAAACGGACGTGAAGACCTCTACATCCGTCTCGTTGCACAAAAAACCCGAAAAACAGCATAAAGTCCTCCGCGAAACGGATGTAGCAATGCTGACGTCCGTTTCGCGGAGGATATTTCTTCAGGAGTGACATACAACAGGGCAGGAAGGATGACCTCGTGGCATCAGGCCGAGAGCGACGCAAAAGGGACCTATCTGATCTCCAGCGGAATGACGGTGACCGGTGATATGGCGCCGAAGGCACCGATGCCTCCAATGATGTTGGTGTAGGGGTAGATGGATGCCTGGCCATAGTAGTTCATGACATTCAGGCAGTAGTTCATGTATGCTTCCGAGCAACGCCAGAACTCATCGGAAAGTTTGATCAGTTCCATACGGTATGTATAGGTCCATTTTTCATCATCCTTGAAGAAAGGTACGATGTATTCCTTCACTGCAGTCTTTCCGTCAAAATCTTCGTCTGAAAAGATGACTGTCGACCGGTCATACATACTTGGTCCGAAGACATCGCCCGGACTCAATATCATGATATGGTTTTCCATATTGACTGACAGCGAATTGTCAAAAGGATCAGAAACATAGTATTGAGAGTGAGGGAAAAAGCCATTGTCCCTGATGATCCGGAGTCCATAATAATCCTTACGGGAAGGGTCATCCTGAAACTCAAGGCGCACACGGAGAGCCTCGGAATGATGGTAAGTAGAGCCGCCGTTCATATCACTCATCGCAAGATATTCCTGGGTACTCATCGCTATCTTCCGCACCTCCACTGAACATTCAGGGAACATATCCGGAACCTCGGTAACGGTCCTTACTGACGGCAGATCCGGATGACTGACAGTAATCTCCAGCCTGCAGCCCGGAGAAAAGGATTCAGACGTATAAAAGACCCCCTCCGGCAATGTACCGGTGTTTCTGTCACTTTTTTCCAACAGGACCTCCCTGCCGTCCGCCGTCATATGTATCTGCGCCTTTCCGATGTCCGCCTGGCGGGTCTGTCCGACAGGAACAGTCGAATAGAGAGAAACTATTGTTGTATCTCCGGGCACAACAAGGCCCTGCAGGTATATATACCCGGTCTCATCCTCGCACAGATACGTGTCAAGGGTATATTCGCACGAAACAGCCGCCGAAAGCAGCAGTAGCATCATATATAATCTTACTCTCATCTCTTGAACTTCAAGGTGTAACTGAATGTCGGGATGACAGGAAGCATACCGGCAGCGGCATTTACCGGCTTTCCGTCCTCCGTATATGTATAGACCACTATCGGATTCATCCTGCAGTAGAGGTTGTAGACGCTCAGGTTCCAGACAGCCTCATTTCCTCTCTTTGTGGTCTTATGGAAATTGAATCCCACGTCAAGCCTGTGATAGTCAGGCATCTTCACATTGTTCGGGCTCACGAAGACATATTCCCTATAGTCATATTCACCATATTCCGGAATATACTGGCTCTCGACCGTAAAACGGTCTCCGCTATGCCAGCACCAGCCCGCATACATCTCGAAACGGCGCGAAAATCTGTGGCTTACGGAAACATTCATCCTGTGGCGGTTGTCAAGCCTGTCCGGGAACCATTCAGGGAAGAGGTCTTCGAAGAAACGTTCGCTCCATGACAAAGTATAGTTCAGCGCAGCATGGGTCTTCACGGTATTGTAGACCACCGATGTCTCAAGACCATATGAGCGTCCCTTTCCGTCCACAAAAGTCCTTTCCCAGTTCTCAAGAGGAGGGAAAAGCCGGTATCCCTTGTATTCCCTTATATGGTTCATCGTCTTGTAGAATGCCTCCACATCGACCCCCAGATTGAACGGCAGGGTCAGATATGCACCGGCCGCCACCTGCCTTGAATTCATAGGAGGAATCTTTGCCGTAGAAGGAAGCCATACCGACGAAGGAAGGTCGAGAAAAGTGGTCTGAAGACGGTGGGAGAACTGGTTCATTTCAGTGTATGAAGCCTTGAAGACAGCGATTTCGGAATGACGATAACTCATCGCCACCCTCGGCTCCAGCCTTCCGTATGCCTTGCCTTTCACTCCGAAAAGCACAGAACGGAGACCTATGCTGGCCGTAAACCTGTCGGACAAGGTCATCTCATCCTCCGCATACAGTGCGGTCTCGCTGCCGAAATACATCCCTGACAGGCTTCCGGACGAGATCTCCCCCATCTGGGAAGATGTGGTCCATGACTGCTTGGGACGATATATATGGAAAATCTGCTCCGCTCCATATCTCAATCTGTGCATATCATTCAGGACATGGTCGAAATCAGACTTCAGACCCAGATCATAGATGCCTGTCGTCCATCCCTCGTTCTGCTCATCCTGCCGGCCTTCATCGTTGATGAACCTGTCCCAATCCATATCTGAACGATGCTGGGTATAATAAGCCTTCATGTCATAATGGATATCCTCCCCTATCACATTCTGCCAGTCGGCATAGCCCACGACATTTCCCCATCGGAACCCGTAATCCGTTCCTGAAGTATTGTCACGGGCTTCAGCTCCATATTCAAGAGCATCCCTTCCTGTAATGATCCCGAAACGCAGCATGTTGTCTTCGCCGATCTTATGGGTCACCTTCGCATTGAAGTCGGTCATTGCATACCTCGCAGACATGCGTTCAGCAAATTCATCATTGCTGTTATACGAATTGACCACAGCTAAAGCCGGCGTACTCAGCACATCCAGCCAGCTGCGGCGCATCGCCACATTGAAGGATGTGCGGTCTTTCACTATAGGACCCTCATACTGCACGGAACCGTTGATAAGGCCAATCGTAAAGCTTCCCTTATAATCGGTCATGCTTCCGTCACGGGTATTGACCTCGACCACGGAAGACAGTCTGCCTCCGTACGAAGCCGGGAAGCCGCTCTTGAAGAAGTTAACATTGTCCACCACATCTACATTGAACGAAGAATAGAGACCTGCGAGATGGCTCACCGAATAGACCGGAACCCCGTCATAAAGGTAAAGATTGTCATTTCCTGTTCCTCCATGCACATACAGTCCGTTCATCATCTCCGTTCCTCCCGAGACACCCGGCAGATACTGCAGGGTCTTTATCACATCCGGAGAGCTCAAAGCGGCGAATCCCCTCCTGAACACGGATGCATCTATGTGCTCCAGACCTGTCTGGGCCGCATTCCTGCGCCTGTCCTGGACAGCCGTGATGCGTGATTCGCTCAATGTATCATGCTGTTCTTCGATGAAGATGGTATAGTCCTTGGGCTTTTTCTTCGAGCCGGCCTTGGTGAGGACTATGTATTTCTTCATGATCTCGTATTCGATGCCGGTGCCGGCGAAGAGGGTCTGGAGGGACTCTTCGAGGGATCCCCGATCAGGTCGGGGATGACGGCCGGAAGAGTCGGGGAGACGATCGGATGGGCCTTTGCAGGGGATGTCAAGGTCCAGAGAGGAGTCATATACGAAGTTGACGCCGAAAGTCTCATGGATGACTTCCATCTGCGATCTGAGAGTCCCGCGACCGGAAGCCGCATTCCTTGCATCAGCCACGCCGGAAGCGAGAGACAATGCAAGAAGCAGTACAGCTGTGAAATATGCAGATATCCTATTCATCTTCATTCCATGTTATGAATTGTGCGCTACGGGCATAGAATACATCGGTCTCA
This sequence comes from Bacteroidales bacterium, assembly GCA_017465225.1. Classification (GTDB taxonomy): domain Bacteria; phylum Bacteroidota; class Bacteroidia; order Bacteroidales; family UBA932; genus Cryptobacteroides. The sequence goes on along the minus strand of JAFTWQ010000021.1, from coordinate 23,654 downwards.
TCCACAAACCTGAAGACAGCATCATAATCTTTCATGTAGTCATTGATGTTCAGAGAATTGAACATGACTCTGGCGCTGAACGAACCACCCTCCTCAAGCTGCACCTGATAAATCCTCCTTACTTCATTTCCTTCAGCCGCAGGCCTACCGTCCTCATCGGCCGGAAAGGCTATTTCGAAATAAAGCAGGTCCTCCGACATAATGAACCTGTAGGTTCCGAAAGCCACATGGCGGACATCATTGTCCGCTACACTTCCGCGGCAGATCCTTACGGCATTGTCTTCCGAAGGAAACCTGAACGCGAATATGGTCTCCTTGTCAAAGTATTTTCCCTCCTCACAAACCTGAATCGCCTTGTATGCCTCACGGACATGGATATATATCTGTATGGACTTGCCTGTGTCCTCGTCCTTCACGGTGATCGACGTGTCCCCGACCTTCTTCGGCAGAAGCGTGACACCAGCCGGTATCAACTCGCAATCCCCTATCGGAAGATTCACATCCTTTTCCCTTAAAGAATATCCAAGGATTTCCGGATCCTCGATTTCCACGGAATGATTCTCACCTTTGCCACCATAGAATTCCAGCACATACGGATTCCTCCCGACCGTCGGCACAATCGCATGACCGCCGTCTGTCTCCAGCAGGCCGCATCCTGCATTATACACGCAGAACTCCTGTCCGTCATAATACGGATGGTATTCACATCCGCTCAATATCATCAAAGCCGTACATACGGCAAATAACATCCTTCTCATGATCATCTGTTGTTTTCTATGAATTCCGGAGTGATCCACTGCGTTTCCTCACGATAAATACCGGCAAAGGCTCCATATCCGTTCTGTACATTCGAATAGCAGAAATTCGACGGGGCTATTCCGGCAAAAGAACCCGCATTCTCCTCGATAAGCTCCTGAGCCACAGCATATTTATAGAACTCGTCGCTCATTGTGAAAAAGACCAGCTTATTGCGTTCACGACCGGTGCCACAAAGCATCACATCACGATTCTCATCATACTTCCACGCCTGATACTCATGCTCGAAGAAAGATTCATATCCATTCTGCGTATGGTAGATCACGACAGTCATGGAGAGGGTCTTTTCCTTTCCATCGAAGGCATCGTCATCCCAGCATGAGACATTGTCCCACATGCTGGAATTGACCCTCCAGCCGTCGAAGCAGAACTGCATGCCGTCCAGAGAGCTCGGAGAGAACTCATAATCCTCGGATATCTGCCCGCCGGCATATGTACTTATCCTCACTTCCGGCACATCATAATAACATTCTACGACCTCATTGTATACCTGCATTCCGTAGGCATAATCCGTCGCCGCGTCATCCTTGATCGTGACATATACCACATAATACTCCCTCTCGTTCACTTCCACCATCCTGTAATCGATCTTCCTTTCCGGAAACGGCTGGGGGATACTTGTCTGAGCAGAAACGGTCCTGAAGCCCTCGGCAGCAACCTCAACGGTCATCACATCGCCAGGAACAGGCTTTATGTCGGCTATATAGCAGTCCTCGTCATATCTGTCGCTGACGCAGAATCCCGTATTCCTTACCACCGGCACGAGGTCGCCGTTCACCTTAAAGACCACCTCCGGATTGAAATCCGGGCGGATGGCGCTGTTTGAGAGCGAATAAGCCGGAGCTATGGAAAACACCACCATATCTTCCGCACCCGGAAATGCATTCAGGCAGATCAGGGGCTCATCATCATACTTCAGGTCAAACGGCGTCATGCATGAGACACAGGCCGCAGAAAGAAGCAGGGAGCATATATATCTTGTAATCTTCATCATCGTCAGAATTTCAATGTGTAACTGAAGGTAGGAACAATAGGAATGATGCCTATGGAAGAACCGTAATGGCTGACCAGCTTGTCATGAAGCTTCAATTCCTGCGTTGTCGCGGCTATAGCATTCGGCCTGCAATAAGCATTGTACAGGCTCAGGTTCCAGATACGGGTGTTTCCTCGTCTGGTATTCTTCACGAAATTCATTCCCACGTCAAGCCTGTGATAATCAGGGAGTTTTACATTGTTCGGCTCCGTATAGACATAGGCTCCGGAACCCGTGATATGAGTCGCCACGGTCATCCTGTTGCCGCTGTGCCAGTTCCATCCTCCATATATCTCGAAACGCTTCGAGAACTTGTGTCTTGCCATTACCGTGAGCTTGTGACGGTTGTCGTTCCTGTCACGGTACCAGCCATTGTAGAAGTCGTCGAACTTCCTCTGGTTCCATGAAAGAGTATAGTAAACATTGGCCTCTGTCCTTCCGTTGTCATATCCGAAATCTATCTCCGCTCCCCATGAGCGTCCCTGTCCGGACCTGTAATTGCTTTCCCAATCCGTAAGCGGAGGGAAGATATTGTACGACCCCGCATATTCCAGAAGATTGTACATATGCTTGTACCATCCTTCTACATTCAGGTGGAGATTGTGGGCAAGACCGGTATATATTCCGGCTGCAGCCTCACGCGAACGCGACGGACGCACCTTCGCCGTAGACGGAAGCCATGAATTAGTCGGCAGATCGAGATACAATGAAGAAACAAGGTGGGATGGCTGGCTCATCTCTGTATATGAGGCCTTTGCCGTGATCCTGTCGTTGAACGAATATTTCATGGCGAGACGCGGCTCGGCCGAATGCCAGACCTTTCTGCCGGACGAATATATGCTGTAGCGAAGTCCGGCATTGATCGAGAACGCATCCGAAACCGTGATCTCATCCTCGGCATACACCGATGCCTCGACGGTACCATATCGGAGCGAATCGGCATATGCGGTCTGCGTCTGCGCAACATTGTCATAGATGATATCGGTCTTTGCCGTAGCATTAGGGCAATAGATATGATACTGGGCCGTAGCTCCGTACCTCAACTTATGCTTCTCCCCGAGCAAATGATGAAAATCCGACTTAAGGCCGATATTATGGACATCTGACATATTGTATGCCCCGTTCTTCACGCTGTTGTCAAACATATCGACTTCCTTCGCATAGAAGTACAGGTTCGAGATCGAGCCGCTGTAATATGCGATGTTCTTCATCGATATCCTGTCGTTGAGCTTATAGTCCCAATTCAGCGATCCAAGCACATTTCCCCATGAAAGTCCGATATCCGTAATGTTCTGCTCTTCACGGAGAATGCCCTCGGCATCATAATAGCTGCCGATCTCCTTACCTAAATATCTGAACACATCACGTCCGCTGTAGAAATTGGCCGAAAGGCGGTTGGTGTCGCTGAACTTATGGGTGAGCTTTGCATTGAAGTCAGAGAAGGCATACCTTGCATTGAGCTTGTCCGGCTTGTTGTACTTGTTCACGATAGCAAAGAGCGGAAGCGTAAGCGTTTCCGTCCATGTCCTTCTCAATCCCACATTGAAAGAGGTCTTGTCCTTCCAAATCGGGCCTTCCAGCTGCAGACGGCCGTCAATGAGACCGAGAGCAAATGTGCCGTGATATTCATTGAAGTCACCTTCCTTCGTGGTCACATCCACGACAGACGAAAGCTTGGATCCGAAACGAGCCGGAAAGCCGGATTTATAGAAGTCCAGGCTGCTTATGACGTCCGTGTTGAAAGACGAGAACAACCCGAGCAGATGGCTCACCTGATAGACCGGAACCCCGTCAAGCAGGAAAAGATTGTCGCTGCCATCGCCTCCATGTACATAGAATCCGGAAAGGAGCTCCGTACCCGAAGACACTCCCGGCTGCAGCTGAAGGGTCTTTATCACGTCCGGAGTGCTGAACAGGGCGAAACCGGAATTCAGGTCTCTGCTGTCAATCCTTTTCAGGCCGGTCTGGGTGGAATTCCTTTTCGGATCCACCAGGGCGGTCACCACGGATTCATTGATGGTATCATGCTGCTCTTCGATGAAGATAGTGTAGTCCTTGGGCTTTTTCTTCGAGCCGGCCCTGGTGAGGACTATGTATTTCTTCATGATCTCGTATTCGATGCCGGTGCCGGAAAAGAGGGTCTGGAGGGACTCTTCGAGGGATCCCCGATCAGGTCGGGTGGGCAGACCTTTGCAGGGGATGTCAAGGTCTATGGAAGAGTCGTAGACGAAATTTACTCCGAATGTTTCATGGAGAATCTCCAATTGAGCTTTCAGGGTCGGATCACCGCCCTGGCCTAACGCCTCCTGCGTATACGCAAGATGCGGCTGCACAACAGCAGCAATAAGAATGATAACATATTGTAAAGTCCGTTTCATGGTTTCTAATTACTGATTCTGTATTCGCTTCTGTAATATCTGATGAGGACCGGGCCGGTTATGTCCTTGCTTTCGTATTCTCCGGTCTTGACTGTGCAGGTGACATTGACCCTCAGAGCGATCTTTCCGTAACCGCTGTGCTCGAATTCTGCCTCTATGTCATCCGGCAGAATGAATTCAAGATGGGACTCCTCATTTTCGATTACAGCCTTTATCTCAAAGTGATACTCCAGAGTTCTTCTCGCGATATTAACATCGGCCATTCCTCCCCAGTCTGCATGGTCGTCGACCGTATACGGTATTCCGAGACGACCTTTAGTGTTGCCGATGCTTGACCATGCAGGACTTCCTGAAATAACGGCATCCCACTCTTTGAGGTAGTCGAAAGATGCGACTCCATCGCCGTTCAGGTCGATAGGGTCAGGGCCTTCCCATGTGGCGGATTCTATCTCATACTCCCCTCTGATGGTGTCATATGCCTTTTCCTGCAGGTCTTCCACCCATACTTTTTCGCATGAGGACAATCCTGCAATGCATAATATGATGTAAAAAATCTTTCTCATTATCAATTTACTCTGAACCAGTCGGTCTCATACATCGATACTGCTCCGAACATGCCGAGACCTCCTTCTACGTTAGTATAAGTATATGTGACAGGCGTGAATCCAAGATGGATGGGCGCCAATGACTCTTCAACGACATATCTGCCTCTGAAGAAATGGAAAATCTCAGGAGAGAGCCTGAAAACCTTCAGCTTATATTCATATAGCTCGAATACGGCATAAACCAGTTCTTCCACTCCGTCCTTACTGGTGTATCGTGCAGACCTCATCAGATGCTCTGTGACACTCACATAGACATCTATGGCTGCTTTCCCGTCTTCCGATTCTCCTATGGCAACTCTCATCGGACCTCCGTCATGATCGACGATAAGCTCCGTCTCGATTGAGGAGAGGCTACCTGATTCTGACGGTCCAGCGTTGACATACAGATTGTCATATTCCGGGATTCCCATATTTTCCGCATAGTCGTCCCACTTGTAATCCGGAACATCCCCTACTTTGTAATAAACAAGCTGTCTTATCACCTGAACGCCATAATAAAAGTCTTCTTCCGGCTCTTCATCAATAACTATGTGAAAGTTCTGACGCTGATATGGATAGTCCGGCATCGGCTGGCCGAGTTCATCCTGCCTGTAGCTTTCAACTATCTTCGGGGTTATGGTGACATGCGGCAGGGGTGCCGGGACAATTGTCTCAGCCTTCGCTGACGGCAGACCGTCCGCTTCGGCCCTTAACACAAGTTTCTGTCCAGGCGAAAAAGTGCCCTGCGGTATATATGAGACACCTTCCTTGTCATCCATGTCCCTGACAAGCTCGATATTGTCGCCATCGGCTTCAAGATATAGCGTGACGTCTTCTGCCGTCGCATCTTCCTCGCCTAATGCCGGCTGGCTGACGGTTATGCTTATCCTGTCCTTGCCGTCAGTTCCCAGCATTGCGCTCACGAATATCCTGCCGTCCTTGTCTGCAGGGAATTCGGTCTCCTTTTCGCATGAAACCGCGACAAGGAACACTACCAGGAGGAAGATTCCTCGACAAGCTCGGAACGACAAAAGACTGTCATTCTGAACGTAACAAAGTGAAGTGAAGAATCTGTTCATGGTTTAAAATCTCAAAGTGTAATTGAATGATGGGATAACCGGAATCGCCGCCAATGTCTTGAATGTCGTCTTGTACTCGTCAGATGATGAACTCTTTTTGTAATGATCGAGCATCGTGAACATCGGATTCATCCTGCAATAGGCATTGTAGAGCGTCAGGTTCCATATGCTTTCGTTGCCTCGCCTGGTGGTCTTGCGGAAATTGAATCCGAGGTCAAGACGGTGATAGTCAGGCATTTTATAATTGTATGGGCTTGTGTAGTAAACTTCTCCTCCAATGATCTGGGTCGGCACTGTAGATCTGTCTCCGGTATGATAGTTCCAGGCGAGATACATGTCGAAGCGCCTGCTGAAGCGGTGCGTTGCATGGAGAGTGAACTTGTGCCTGTTGTCATTGCGTGCAGGATACCAGTCATGCCATATGCCTTTGATCAGACGCTCGGTCCATGACAATGTATAATATGCCGAAATTCCGTATCCTTTGTCTTCCATCCGAGCTCCACTTCCGCACCGTAGGAACGGCCCTTGCCACGCATCAGATCATGCTCCCATTTTTCGATGTCAGGATAAAGAATCTCGATCCCGGAGTATTCATACATGTTGTCCATCGTCTTCCAGTATCCTTCGACATTCAGCACGATCCCATGCGGCAGGTTCATATAAACGCCTCCGGCTGCCTGCCTTGACCTCATCGGAGGTATGCGGTCCGTGGACGGAAGCCAGCTTGTCATCGGTATGTCAAGATAATGCGAGTGCAGCAGATGGACGGGCTGGCTCATTTCCGTATATGACATCTTCAGTGAGGCCATAGGGCAAAGCTGGAAGCGGAGCGCGGCACGTGGCTCGAAGGAATGATGTATGGTCCCGCCCTGGCTGAACATATCATAACGGAGGCCTATGTTGGCCTTGAACCATGACGCAAACGCAATCTCGTCTTCTGCGTATACCGCCACTTCCGATGCATTGTAATCTATTGAATATGAATCATTATCGGAATATATCCCCTCACCATTCTCTTTCGTATTAACGGCAAACACTTTCCTCGGCCTGAAGAGATGCTGAATATAGGCAGCTCCTGCACGGATGTGATGATATTCGGACGGGATCCAGTCAAGATCTGCCTTTGCACTGATGTCGTGGAGTCTCGAATAATTCCTCTCCTGCAGCACTCTGTCAGTGATGTTCAGCGTGTTGCTGTTTCCTACAAGCCACTGTTTGTCCCACAGACCGACATCGGTATTGGAACGTGTATAATAAATAAGGGTGTTGAGATGAAGGTCGTCCGAGAAATTCTTCTTCCAGTCAAGGCTTGCAAGGATGTTTCCCCAGCGGGCATTGATGTCGTGTCCGGAGTCTCCCGTATGGCGGACACCTTCCCAATACCTCACACGCAGATCCGTATACTTGTATCTTATCTGGTCTGCTCCGGCATAGAAATTCATCGACAGTCTGCTGTCTTTGTCGAAAAGATGGGTTATCGAGGCATTGAGGTCAGTCATTGCAAGCTGCACCTTGCCTGAATCTCCATATGGCAATGAAAGATTGGCGATAAGATTGTACGGAACTGTGAGGACATCAAACCATGTGCGCCTTACGCCCACATTGAACGAGGTCTTTCCAGGAATGATCGGGCCCTCGAACTGAAGACCTCCGTTGAGAAGGCCTATATTGAAGGATCCGCTGTACTCATGGAAATCGCCCGGTCTTGTGGTGATGTCCACTACCGACGAAGTCTTACCGCCAAAGCGGGAGGGGAAGCCGCTCTTGTAGAAATCAAGGTTGTCGATCATTTCCGTGTTGAATGACGATACAAGTCCGGCCAGATGGCTGACCTGATAGAGCGGGACGCCGTCAAGAAGAAAAAGGTTGTCTGTTCCGTCTCCTCCGTGGACATACATTCCGGAGAGGAGTTCTGTGCCTCCGGATACGCCGGGAAGGCTCTGGAGTTCCTTGATCAGGTCCGGAGAACCGAGCACCGCATAACCACGTCTGAACCTGCTTCCGTCTATTTTCTGCAGGCCCGTCTGGGTGGTGTTGCGTCTGCGGTCGATGTATGCCGTGATACGTGATTCATCCAAAGTATCCTTCTGCTCCTCGATGAAGATGGTATAGTCCTTCGGCTTTTTCTTCGAATCCGCCTTGGTCAGGACTATGTATCTTTTCATGATCTGGAATTCGATGCCGGTGCCGGCGAAGAGGACCTTGAGGGCCTCTTCGAGGGATCCCCGATCAGGTCGGGGATGACGACCGGAAGAGTCGGGATGACGGTCGGAAGAGTCGGTATGGCGACCGGAAGAGTCGGAGTGACGGTCGGTAAGGGATTTCATTGACGGGCCTTTGTAGGGGATGTCAAGGTCGATCGAAGAGTCATATATGAAATTGACTCCGAAGGTCTGATGGATCACCTCCATCTGGCTTTTGAGCGTCATCTTCCCTCGGTCATCCCTCGACGACCTGGCATCCGTACAGACGGATACGGTGAGAAGGACCATCATGATGATGGCTGTGAAAAATGATAGTACGTGTTTCATTGTCGGTTCGTAGGGGAATCTATCTCTTGATTATGGTCACATCAAGCGCTGATTCGATCAGCTCGATTATCAGGTCAAGATCGTCGGTATAGAACTCTCCGCTGAGCTCCTTGGAGAGGTCTGTCGCCACGAAAGATACATGATAATACTTTGACAGACAGTCCAGTACATCCTTGAGAGGAGTCTGATCGAAGATGAAGGAGCCTCGCTGCCATGCGATAGAATTGACGTCCGCTTTCTCCTCGACCACCGGCACCTCGGCGCCATCGCCAAGCACTGCTCCCATGCCCTCGGTAAGGATCACGCCTTCCGCATCGGAATCCTTTGCGAAAAGCACCTTTCCTTCAGCGACATAGACCTTGGCTTCGGCTCCGTCCGGACTATCGGAAGCATCTACCATGAACTCCGTTCCGAGCACCCTCACGAAAGCTCCGTCCGCGTCGACTTCAAACGGTCTGCTCTCATCACGGGCCACATCGAAATAGACCTTCCCTTCCATCCTTATCTCCCTGGTCTCCTTCATGCGGTAGCGGAGGGACGATCCGGATGACAAGGTCACGCATGAGCCGTCTGGAAGGACATGCTCCACCTGTGCGGCATCCGCCGTAATCTCCGTCCATCCGCGGGCATCGCGGTGCATGAACAGGAAGACTCCGACAAGAAGCATGGCCGCAGCAGACATGCCGGATATCATGAATATCCAGCGTCTGCGTGGAAGAGGTCTGATACCGTTGGCATCCTTGAAGCGTCCGATAGCCTTCTGCGTATCGAATGCTCCTGCTTTGTAATGCTTCAGCACAAAGTCCAGATGTCTGTCTTCATTGTGTGACATAATCATTGATCAAGATTCAGGTTTCTGCCATAAAGACGTACAACCTGCCGAATAGTACTATCCTTTTTTGTAAATTATCCGAAAATGAACATATAAATCTTTATAGCCCCGTTCTTGAGCACGTTGAGAGCCTTGCTTATCTGGTTCCTCACCGTGTTGACGGACAGTCCCAGCTCCTTGGCGATCTCTTCATATTTAAGTCCGTCGCGCTTGCTCAGGAGGAAGACCTCGCGGCATTTCTCCGGAAGCGAATCGATGGCCGTCCAGAGCTTAGCCTCGATATGCGAACGCTCCTCGGCATCGTCGTCATCTATGACTCCGTATGTATCATAAGGCTTGAGAGACTCGGTCGGAATGCCTTTCCTCCGGAGGGTGTCGAGACATCTGTTCCTTACGGTCATGTACAGGTATGCACGTCTGTTCGCGACGGAAGCCCCCTGCTCCAGTTTTTCCCAGAGCGTGGTGAAGCATTCCTGCACGACATCCTCCACAAGATCCGTATCCTGCAGATAATGAAGGGCATACATGCACAGAGGCCTGTAGTTGAATCGGAACAGGTCTTCGATTTCGGTCTGCCTATTTGGGGAGATCGCAGCCATTACTTCCTTGTTATGTCTCTTATCAGGGTGAAAATGCGGTATGAAGCCCAGATGATGAGCAGAATGTATCCTCCGAGAAGAAGTTTCGCTGTCTGACCGTCAAGTCCCGCACGTATATGGATGACCATGAATACCACCATAGCCGCCAGAATAAGCGTCATGAAGGCGGCATAGAATATTTTCAAAGCTTTGTTTCCCATCATCTTTGTTTCAGTTCAGTCCGTAAAGGTAAGAATTTTTGCCGTATTCCGGAACATTTCATAATTTCGTGAGTATATACATGAAAAAATGGAAATGAACATAGACATGATCATCACAGCTGCAGTAGCAGCTCTTATCACGGCTGTCGCCACATGGCTTATCGTACGCGGACACTTCAGAAACCGCATCAAAGCGCAGGAGGAGCTCCACGAGAAGCGTCTTGCCGACATGGAGAAAATGGCCTCACAGGCACAGGAGAACTATGACAAGGCCCTCAAGAGCATGAGGGAGACGGTGGTCGCAAGCATGACCGCCGAGACTGAAAAGCTTCTCCGCCAAAGGGAGAAGGAACTCTCTGACGAGAACCTGACTTCTATGGACGGAATCCTGAAGCCGCTGAAGGAAAGCATCTCGGCCATGGAAAAGGCCATGAAGGACAATGCCTCGTCCCACCTCGAGACCAGCACCAAGCTCTCCGAGCAGCTGAAGCAGGCCGTCAAGGAAATGCAGGAGAAGACATCGGATGTAGGAAGAAAGGCCGACACTCTTTCGGAAGCGCTGACAGGAAAGCCGAAGGTGCAGGGATGCTTCGGGGAGAATTTCCTTGAGGCGATACTTGCCGGAGAAGGCCTTGAGGAAGGCAAGCACTATACCCGCGAGGCCGCGAACGAGGATCTCAGCCGTCCGGACTTCGTCTTCCATTTCAAGGAGGGACTCGAGCAGAAGGACCTCATTGTGGACTCGAAGGTCTCGCTCACCGCATTCGTGGAATACATGAACGCCTCGTCCGAAGAGGAAAAGGCCGTCGCTCTCGACAGACACATAAGAAGCGTCCACAAGCATATCGAGGAACTGGCACGCAAGGAATATGCAAAGAAGAACGCACGTTCGTTCGCTGACTATGTGCTTATGTTCATGCCGCGCGACATGGCCTTCAGAGTGGCCCTGGAGGCCGATCCGATGCTCTGGCAGGAGGCCTACAGAAAGGGAGTGCTCATCGCTACCGAACAGACTATCATGCCTTTCCTGAAGATCATGCAGCTCACATGGAACAAGTTCCAGCATGACACCAACACCCAGAGGATCACACAGGCCGCCCAGAACATGATCGACCGAGTAGGATCATTCTACGAATCATATGCCGAGCTCGGCCGCAAGCTCAAGGCCGTCTTCGGGGAATACAACAAGGGCGTCGCAAAGCTCCAGGACAACGGCCAGAGCATCACGACATCCGCCCGCCAGGTCATCAGCCTCGGCGTCCGCCGCAGCAAAGGCAAGGAATTCACCGTGCCGGATGAGACTCTTGAAATTGGGGAATAAAAAATTGAGGCTGGCCCGGTCGGGGTCAGCCTCTGAACAATTTGGGTACTTTACAATATTTCACAACATTGTCTACAGTTTTATTGGAGTTTAGATGAGTCCGTTCATACCAAGGACCATCAGCATCGAGTATCCGATCACGAGTCCGATAACTCCCATGATGATACCTGTCCTGACCATGTCCTTCTGCTCGATCATACCTGTAGCATGAGCGATTGCATTAGGCGGCGTACTGATAGGGAGCACCATTGCAATTGATGAAGCGATAGCCACACCGATGAGGAGGGTCGATACGCCTCCCATAGGAGCGAGCATGTCCTTCATGGCACCTCCGGCAAGTGCAAGGATAGGCACGAGCAGGTTTGCGGTAGCTGTGTGCGAGATGAAGTTCGCCATGAGGTAGCAGATGAGTCCCGATCCGATGATGACTACTGCTGGTGACCATGAATCGAATGGTATGGCTGCGATGAGCTGCTGTGCAAGACCTGTGTTCTGAAGGGCCACGCCGAGTGCGAAACCTCCGGCAACCATCCAGAGAACGCTCCAGCTGATCTCCTCGAGATCCTTCTTGGTGATGATACCTGTCACGCAGAAGATGACTACAGGGAACATTGCAACTACATTTGAGTTTACTCCTGTCACCTTGTCAAGCATCCACATGAGGATTGTAAGGGCAAATGTCACATATACTACTATTGATTTCCAGTCTTTCTTTGTCTCGCCTTCGATCTTGAGTTCGATTGTCTTCTGCTTGAATGGGAACATCTTCAGAAGCAGAAACCATGCGATCACAAGTATGACGATCACATATGGAAGCATGAATGATGTCCACTGACCGAAGCCGATCTCCATTCCGAGCACCTCGTTGAGATACTTGAGGGCGATGGCATTAGGAGGGGTTCCGATAGGGGTAGCCATACCTCCGACGTTAGCGGCGATAGGAATCGAGAGCGCAAGGGCTATCTTACCCTTTCCGTCAGCAGGAAGAGACCTGAGGACAGGAGTAAGGAAGGTAAGCATCATCGCAGCTGTCGCCGTGTTGCTGAGGAACATGGAGAATACGGCTGTCACCATGATGAAGCCGAGAAGCACAAAACGCGACTGCTTTCCGAAAGGCTTGAGGAGAATCCTTGCCAGAGTAACGTCCAGACCGCTTTTTGTGGCTGCGATCGCGAGGATGAATCCTCCGATGAAGAGCATGATTATAGGATCGGCGAAGCAATGGAGGATGTCCTTATATGATACCTGTGTCGCCATGTCGGCAGTGCTCAGTCCCTTCTCAAAGAACCAGAAGCTGCTGTCTGAAGTCGCAAAGAGGAGCAGTCCGACAACTGCCATGGAAGTGGTCCATGCCGGAATAGCCTCGAAGACCCACATGAGGATTGCGAATCCGAAGATCGCGATCACTCTCTGCTGGATTACACCAAGTCCGTCGATTCCATATACAGAAGACGGAAGGCACCATAATATTATAAGTACGGCAATGGCGATCGCCAGCTTGATCATACGCGAAGTGAGCTTGTCGTCGCGTTTCTGCTTTTTCCATTCGTGATAGGCCTCCACAAGGTGGATGCCGTTGAAAATCTTGAACATAAGGATGAATTATTGATAAAAACGGTGCAAAGGTATCTCCAGAACCAAGGGTGGAAAAGCCGGCATGATTGTTATTTTCGATTGCCACGATAGGATAAATCAATACCTAAAACAGTCTTTTTGCATTAAATAGTCCTATTTTTGCAGCCGAAATCGTGAGGGTTATGGAACTGCGACAGTTGAAATATTTCGTAAAGACCGCCGAGCTGCTCAGCTTCTCGAAGGCGGCCAAGGCTCTTTATATCACACAAAGTACTCTGTCACAGCAGATTAAGCAGCTTGAAGACGAGCTGGACATGGCCCTTTTCTTCAGAAACAACCATAAGGTATCGCTTACTGAAGCCGGGGAGACCTTCCTCGAAGGAGCAAAGAAGACATTGGCGGAAGCTGATGACAACAAGGCCAAGATCATGGATCTCGCCCAGGGATGCAGAGGCGTGCTGAACATAGGCGTGACCTACAGTTTCGGTTCCATACTGACAGAGAGTGTCCTGGCCTTCAAGAAGGAATATCCGGACGTGATCCTCAACATCTGCTACAAGAACGTGCTGGAGCTCATGGAGCTGGTTTCTGACGGAGAGCTTGATTTCGCCCTGTCTTTCCGTTCATCGGAAAAATATGACAACGTCGAGTCACATATTCTTTTCGACAACAAGCTCAGCATCATCGTACGTGAGGATCATCCCCTTACAAGAAAGGAGTTCGTGAGACTGGCGGATCTCGAGGATTATGATCTCATCCTTCCGAGTCTGGGACTTCAGGCAAGAAGCACATTCGACAGCATCATCGCGGAAAGGAATCTCAACCTCAAGGTTGCGATGGAAGCTAATGAAGTCAACACGATCCTGAACATCCTGCGCAGAAGCAACTATGTCACAGTGCTTTCAGAAACAGTGATCCTCGAACATAATGGCCTGGTAACCATCGACATAGACGATGCAGAGTGCAACATGGAAGGATGTCTCCATTTCTGTGCGAACAGATACAGAAAACGCTCAACCGAGGAATTCATCCGTCTGTTGAGCGATACTAAAGCGTTAAGAAGAAGCCGACTCTGGCTTTAAGCGTGATTATCGTAGAAGTTTCTTCTTTCCAACACTACCTTTCTTTCCTGCGGCATCATTCTTCCCATTGCACGTACATCAATCAGTTCCTTGATGCATTTTGCGACAAAGACCATAAGCATGATACCGCCGATGAATAACCAATTTGTCATAACATTACCCTTTTTAAAAACCGGGCGCAAAGGTATCCTCCTTAATCCTTCTGCAAAAGCCATGATGTCCGTTTCTTTCTATTGATGCAATCGCTTATTCCGATTCATCAGCTACGATTATTTCCTATATTTGCAACCGTTATGGCAAAAAAGATTGAAAAGACGAACGCTGCCCGCCTGCTGGACAAGGCGGGAATATCATATAAGCTGATTCCTTACGAATTTGACGAGAACGACCTGGCCGCACAGCATGTTGCGGACAGTCTGGGACAGGATATTGCCCGTGTCTTCAAGACTCTGGTTCTACACGGAGACAGGACCGGGCATATAGTATGTGTCGTTCCTGGAAACGGAGAGGTCGACCTGAAGGCTCTGGCAAAGGCATCAGGCAACAAGAAGGTCGAGATGATAGCGATGAAGGATCTTCTCGGGGTCACAGGATACATCCGCGGAGGCTGCTCCCCTGTCGGCATGAAGAAGCGCTTCCCTACATTTTTCCATACCACAGCCTTGGATTTCGACACGATCTATGTCAGCGCAGGCGTCAGAGGACTGCAGCTGGAAATAGCCCCGTCCGACCTGATCGGCTTTGTCGGAGCCACAGTCGCTTCAGTCGCCACCGACCCTGAATGACTTTTTTTCAATATCCATGGTACATTTTCGGAAAAATTGCATCTATTATATGTAATCTTGCCGATATGAAACGAACTTACCTCCATTTTCTGTCCGCCACACTGCTCCTGCTCGTCCTTACGGGCGGGAAGATTTCCGCACAGCCGGAGTGGACAAAAGACCGTCTGGACATCAACGTGGCCATATCCGGAGCTCCTTTGTACGCTTTCAGCGACTATACCTATGGAGCGGAATATTTCTACAACGAAGTCGGATATCTGACCGATCTCTACACCGGAAACATAAAATCCAGGACATACGGATTCTACTCCGCCGACGCGGCATACCGCCTGGGAAAACGCTGGGCCGTGATGCTCAATTCGGGCTACAGCCGTCTGGATGCGGATTTCTTTGACCCCGCCACCAAGGAACATCTCAAAAGCGAGGCCGACAATTTCTTCTCGATCATGCCAGGCATACGCTTCTATTGGAAGGACACGCCGGGTTTCAAGTTCTACAGTTCCCTCTACATGGGCTTGATGCTCCACAACAGAAGCCTGGACTACTGGAAAGCATCCAACTATGACAAGGATCTTTTCGGATTTCAGGTGACATTCGCCGGATTCCAGTTTGGAAAGAGAAAGGTCTACGGGGTGACCGAACTCGGAGCAGGAGACCTTTCCATGGGCATTCCTTTGGGAATACGTCTTGGTGTCGGATATAGATTTTAAGCCATGAGAAAGTTATTTACATACATAGCAATACTTGCTTTAACCTCTTGCACTATAATCAATTACGAGAGGGAGATGGGAACGTTTGACGACTACATGAGAGGAGTCATGCTGAAGTATGGATTCGGAACGGATGAGGCCCTGGGCGACATGCTTGAGGCAGACCACTGCCTTTTCGGAATGGGCGACGACTCTTACTATACGATGCTTGAGAACAATGTTTGGCTCATACCACGTATCGATACGGTCCGGACAGACGGACGGACGTTCTCCTGCGAAGGATCAACATGGACCCTGTCGAAAAGAGATTACACGAGCGGCGACCTGAAGACATATACATTCACCCGCACGTCCACAGGCTGGGAAGGAAAGTTAAAGGAGACCCTTCATGGATACTGGAAAGACCACATCAAGAACTTCAGCTGCACGATGGAGATAAGGGTCGAGGAAAACGGCGGTGATCACATTTTCCACATCAAAGGCGAAAGGATCGAGGACAAATATTCATCGAGATTCAGCACCACCCCGGAAGGAATGTGCGGCAAAAGCGGCTGCTTCACAGTAGAAACATTCATAAACGGAGATCCGGTCCACAGCGGAAGCATCTCATTCAAAGAAAAGTCCTATATTTGCACTGTATTCTGATAGAGAATAAGATTAGACTAACCACACACATATGATCAGAAAAGTGCTTTTTACAGGACTGTGGATTTTATGCCCTATACTATCCGCAGCACAGATAAATCCGCCAAAACAGACCGACACATTATACATCACATCGTTGAAATACAACCATATGGAAGTCGAAGAGGAAGATTGGCCATGCGAGGTCATCTATCGTTCGTCCAAAGACTTCCGCATCGGAGAAAAGACGTTCAACATCCTGGATTTCAACAAGTGGGGCAACAACATCCATTACTCGATCAGTAATCCGAACGACAGCATGGGTAACGTCATGGACCTGTGGATAACTACAGGCAACAAGAAGAAGGTATCCATGATTCTCTTCGGAGGATACGAATTCTCATGCTCGACAAACAGGGTTCTTCCTGTCGAAAATTCATTTGCCAAGCCGGCTGTCATGTCCTACACTCTTGACGGACGAGATGCCCTTCATCTGGATTTTCCGGAATTTCATTGCAGAGCAGACGGAGAGGTCCATGTCCTCATACATGTAGATCGATCTGGCCGCGTAATCAGCGCCAAGGTGATCGATGACTTGTCGTCCAAAAGCCAATGCCTCAGGTTCTTCGCTGTCAGAGCGGCAAGTTCATCGATATTTTCACCTTTAAAAGACGCCTCACCAGCTCAGGCCGGTGAAATCACATACAGATTCCTTACTAAGAAATAGCAGATTCAGGTGATGATTTATACATTGAAAGTGTTGATTATACCACTAAGGATATGACTGATATCCATTGTGGCGGATGAACATCAGAATGTTATGCCCGCACTGTATTCAAGACAATATGAGCGGTCGAAATAATGAGTCCTCATTCCAAATCCAAGGAAGGCCTGACCTGTCTTGAACGAAGGCAGATGGTAACGCATGCCTACACGCTGGAAACATTTGCTCATATCCTCCACGAGACCTGTCTTCTTGAATGTGTACATGCCCAATGCGAAATTGACGGAAAAATCCGCATAATGGAGATTCTGGATGAGATGGACGGAGGTATAGAATGGCGAATATCCTTCCAGATCTTCCTGTCCTCTGAGCAGCAGGTCCATTTCCCTATATGCATTGTCGGCATAGTTTCCTTCGATGCCCAGGCCTGTCGACAGCATCCTGTGGTATCTCCATGAGGCTTCAACGCCAAGAATCGCCCTGAGGCGGAACTTCACCGGATATGCTTCGGGACCTTTTGCATTGAGCTCCCAGTCGCAGCTATGACCACCGAAGGCAGTATAGACATTCCATTTAAGGTCCTTGGAATACTCCGGCTTTTCCAGCCTGATCTTCCTGTCTGTTTCCTGAGCAGCCAGGTAATATTTCAGCTTCGCACCCGCTGCAGCCTGATTGGTACCCAGATTCGGAACGCTGGTCATGCCTGTGGAATGGTGGACAAAATAGCCGGTCAAAGCCATCTCCCAATGAGGATGGAAACGCACAGAAGCTTCCACTCCGGCTGCCAGATTGGCAACGATATTGGAACCTATGAACTTGTTGACGTCATTTCTTCTCGGACTGTATTTGTCTGTGGTATAGGACATTCCAAGTTCAAGAACCGGTCCGACGGAAAAGATTCCGGCACGGAAGAAGTCAAATTCCGTAGCAAGATAAAGATTGTAGAAGTCACCCATGTTTGTTCCGGGCTTTGTCTTCATGAAATCAGCATTATCATATGAAAAGCCAAGTGACAGGCTAGGATAATTATAGGCGTTCGACCACCAGCTGCTGTCTGAAGGATGTGTGTCAAAGCCCACCTGCACACCTGTCAGGATGGAGCCGTAAGTATACAGCATATCATTATGGATGCCGTGCCAGTCCAGCATATACTGGTAACGCGAGTGCACGGATACATTCATATGCTCCTTATTGAATATCGTGGTTCCTGGTCCGGCAAAGACAGGCAATGCTCCCAGCAGGACAAATAATACAAGGAATAGCTTTTTCATTTGCGGTCAGTTCAGGTTAAAGTTTCTTTTTCATCAGAATCTGAAGAGCAGATGCTTTCCATTGCCCCAGAGACAGTTCTGCACTACAAGTTCACCCTGTGGCCTGCCTATGATGACAGTCTTTCCCGCAGGGAATATGTAAAGAGCATCTCCCTGGGTCATGCTGTATGTGATGTCCGAGATATTTGTCACTTCCATCCTCTCCCCGATCATCCTGGTCTTGAGTGATGCACCTACAAGCTTTGCAAGATATTCCTTGTCGCCAAGTAGGTTGCCATGGAAGAATGCCAGCGTGCGCTTTGCCTCAAGAGCTTCCTTCAGCGCAGCCTCGGTCCTGTCAGCCGCGAAGACAAGGGTCATCGGACGCATCCATCCGTCGCCGCAGTCATAATCCATTGCGATCGGCCCATGGATGTCCGTGTTTGCCATAGGAGCAATGCCATACTGCGCATACCAGTCGAAGGTCAGCGGATATGACTCCATATAATTATAGGCCTCATATGCATCTATCTTTCCGGCCTTGATGAGCTCGCCATGGACGTCGTAGAATGTGGACTTGTTGTCCGGCCAGCCCGGATGGTTCCATATTATATATGCTCCCTGGGCGTCAGCGATGTCGATCGCCTGCAGAGGATCATTCACATCCATGGCATTCGCATCAGTGATGAAAAGGGCATTCAGATGGCCCAGAGGCTTGCCTCTGGTGATTTCTGTTCCTTTTATGACCATGAGGCCGACCTTGTCACCTTCTTTCTTCGCGATATCGTACGACTCGTTATGATCGGCTTTCACGATGTCCTTATGAGGACGGTATTCAAGATGGTCGGTGATGGCAATGACGTCAAGACCTTCCTGCCATGCCTCCTGCACCCTTACTGACGGCCATACCGTTCCGTCAGAAAACACGGTATGGATATGGAAGTCGCATTTCAATGTCTGATAGCCGTCGAAACCGGGGATATTGATTTCGGTACGGTACTGGGACTGGTTGCGATGGTCGTATTTGTGGACATCGTCATTCGACATCTGGGCGTTGGCTGTGAAAGAAGCAGCCAAAAAAAGAAAGGACAGGAATCTTTGCATCATGTGGTCAGGTTTTGCTACTACAAATATAATCATATTAGGAAAATATGCCCAACCCTTCCGATGATATGAATAATTTATTTCGGTTAATTGCCATACCTTTGCAGCGTTAAATGAAAAGGATATGAACGATATGAAACTGAAGACAGGCAAGATCGAAGATAAAGCAGTAGGTGCCTATAAGACAATCGAGGAAGGAGTGGTAAAAGGTTACAAGGCAGTTGAGGATGCGGTGGTAGGAACATACCAGAAGATTGAGGACAAGTTCGTGAAGAAGTTTATTAAGATCATGGGTATTGCCGCCCTTATGACAGGCATCACAACAGGAGCCATGGCTCAGGAGCAGAAGGCCATGAGGAATCCTGAAATACGCAAGGGCGTCCAGGAGAGGATTGACGAAGCTAAAGGAAACAGGTAGTCCGGAGACTTCATGAGGTCATGTACTCCAGAAGGGCATTCTTTCTGGAGTCGCTGACCGGCAGACGCGTGCCGTCGTCCATGATCACAAGCGTGCGTTCAGCAGAGACCACACGCTTCATGTTCACTATATATGAGCGGTGGATATGAATGAAATTCTTCGGCAGCGATCCGGCAATCTGACGGAACGTCATATGCGTCAGGAAAGCCTCGGCAGAGGCAAGATGCACCTTCAGATACTCGTTCTGGCCTTCTATGAACCTGACATCATCACATTCCACGCGAAGGAAGCGATGGTCGCTTTTGAGGTACAGCACATTTTCTTCGGCTATGCCTTCGACATCCGCCTGACTTTTCAGAAGCTGCCAATACCTGTAAGCCTTTTCCGCTGTGCGGCGGAAATCTTCCGTTCCGTACGGCTTGAGAAGATAATCGATGGCGCTGACCTTGTAACTTTCCACAGCATATTCGGAATATGCAGTCACAAAGATCACCATAGGAGGATTCGCGCATGCACGGATGAATTCCAGACCATTCATGTCCGGCATATTGATATCAATATATATCAGGTCAATCTCCCTGGTTTCCAGTACCTTCCTGGCCTGTTCGGCATTATGGCAGGCTGCAACAAGCTCAAGAAACGGGAACTTGAGAATATTGCGCTTCAGTTTGTTCAATGCCAATGGCTCGTCATCTACAGCTATGCATCTTATCTTCATAAGCTCGGTATTATCAATGTGACTGAATAGAGTTTATCATCTTCATTTATCTTGAGAGAGTAGTCTTCGCCATACAGCAGATCAAGACGCCTCCTTACATTCACAAGTCCGACTCCACCTTTCCTTGACGTCTCTGGATTCCTGGATGGAACCGTGTTGCTGCAGCTGAAAAGCACCTTTCCATCCTTTTCATGCAGCCTTATGTCTATGACGGTATCGTTCAGATAACTGACCCCGTGCTTGAATGCATTCTCGATGAACGAGATGAAAAGCAGCGGCGGAATATTGATATATCCGGAAGTATCTTCTGGCAGTTCCAGATTTATCTTCACGACATCTTCAAGGTATCTCATTCTCATCAGGTCTACATAGCTTGATATGAACCTGACCTCTGAAGCAAGCGTAGTGACCGGATTCTCGCTTTCATACAGGACATACCTCATCAGCCTCGACAATTCCAGGATCATTTCCTGGGCCTTTGCGACATCATCTTCCGCCATTTCATGTATATTGTTGAGAACATTCATGAAAAAGTGAGGGCTTATCTGCTGCTTCAGGTATTTCAATTCTTCCTGCAGCCTGTAATTCTCCAGATCCTTCCTGTTTGCCTGCTCACGGCTATAGCTGAAAGACAGGGAAATGGCGACATTGACTCCCAATGTCAGCAGGGCCAGCACAAACTTGAACAATACCGGCAACGGAAGTACCGGAGCATGCATAGGCATCGGAGGACGGGCGTGCGGACTTTCAATATGATGAGGAGGAGGCATTCTTCTTTCACCATGCATTTCCGGCCTGTGTCTGTCCATTGAAAAGAACATTGTCCCGAAAGCCAGCAGAATGACGGAGACAGATACGCAATAGTGCTTTATCTTTCCTTTCTTGAGAATACGTGGAATCAGTAAATGATTATGCAGCAGAAAGATAGCAACCAAAGGAACCATGCCGGTCCACCATCTTAAGACCGGTCTCCATTCAAATTCAGCTCCATCCATATACTCCCATAACTCCAGGAATATTGGCAGCATAGCGATAACCACCCATATCAAAGCATACAGGATATATTCATGGCGCATATTTCCATTCTTCGACTCTGCCATAGCGCGAATATAATAATTATCGGCCTGATGCCGTCATCGTTCCCAGTTTATTTCCACCGCTGACCTCTGCATCCGTTATCAGTCCGCAGAAATCATTTCCCCCATTGACGGTCACTCCAGACGAAAGGGTGTAAGACGAACCTTTGACAAGAGCCGGAGAGGATACAAACAGACCTGAGGCTGCCACTGGCGATGTGAAAGCCAGTACGAGACTGCCGTCAGCGTCTGTTACTGAACAGGTTGCAGCGGAAGATATCGACCCCGAAGACGAACCTCCGTTTCCCGGTCTGCCGCCTCCGAAACCTCCAGGACCTCCACCGGGACCACCTGGGCCACCGCCGGGACCGCCGCCCATTCCTGTATTTCCATAGACGCACCAGCTCTGGGTCCCGGCACTCGGAGTGCTGTTGCCCGCACCGGCTCCGACCACAATACCGCCGTTCATAACGATGTATGCCCTTCCTTCTTCATTGACGTCGATCGCACATTCCGCTCCGGCTGATGGTCCTACGGCATATATGACTCCATCATTGAAGGTCATGTTTCCGTTTGAATCCAATCCGTCATTCGATGTTGACTGCGAATATACATAACCTCCGTTGAAGATGAGTTCACCGGCAGAATTTATGGCATCATCGTATGAATGTACCATGATCCTGCCTCCGTTGATCTCTATATATGACTTGCTTTCGATGCCTTCGTGTGATGCTACGCGCACCATTATGTCACCGCCGTTGATGAATAGTTTGCCCTCGACCCTGATTCCTTTCGGACGGGAGGTGTCGTCAGCACCGGCAGTGATGACTCTGACGGTTCCTCCGTTGAAATAAGCGTTCATGTCGGCTTTTATGCCTTTGCCGCCACGCCCTGTGCTCTTGCAGAAAAGTTCGCCGCCAGCCATAACGAATATGCTGTCAGACTTGACGCAGCATGATGACGAATAATCGCTTTCGTCAAGTCCTCCGGTCGTCATGAGCGTGGCACGCCCGCCATTTATGCGGATATAGCCGTCGCTGCTCAAGCATTTGCCTCCGGCAGCTGTAGCCTCAACATTGAGAACTCCACCATTTATCTGTATCCAGTCATTGGCCTTCAAACCGTTTGTTCCTGAAGATGTCACGTTGATGACCGGCCCTCTCCTGAAGAACAGATAATCGTCCGAAACTATTCCGTTCTTATGATTGGCGATGACATTCAATGTCCCCGTACCACTGAAGCAGAGCTGTCCTTCCGAAAAGAATGTACCCTTCCTGTCCTCTTTCGATGCGGCATAGGCCGGACCGTCAGTCAATGTATTTGTTCCGGACAGTATGACATACGCTCTCTTTCCGGACTGGATATTTATTGCCGGACCATCTGCATTGGATAGCGTAAGCCCCTCTATATCAAGCCTGAACTTATAATCCGAATAAATGGAAACCATACCGTCAGGACAATTTCCTTTAAGGACATAGCACATGCCTTTTTCGCTTGAAGTGATGGTCACATCCGTACCCTCACATGTAATGCTGACCTTATCCACCGCTCCCGAGAACGTGGCTGCAGTACCTGACCAAACTACCTCGACAATATCTTTTACTGTATAATTTTCGACATAGTCTTCATATGACGGATCGCTTTCATCGGAAGGTACTGTCTCATCTTCGGTCAACGGCCCATCATCGAACTCTATGTCAAAAGACTTCAGTTCAGACAAGGATCCGGTTGTCTGACTTCCTGAAGAAGAACCCTGATTGTTTTCCTCCTGCTCCTTGCTGTCGTCATAATCCAGCTCCGACCTGTGAGTGTCATCATCTGCGTACGGGTTTTCATCCATTCTGCCGAATCCCCCTTCACAGGAAATGCAGCACAACAGCAACAGAACCCCGATGAACTTATATAAATGTTTTATGGACCTCATAATATCTGTTTTCATGCAATACAAAAATGATAAGTTTCCATTTTCAATAAATGGAAAAATCAAGCAAAAAGGAGATTTTGCCGATGAAAGGCCTAGAACTTCGTTGTCAAATCTCTCACCGGGATTTCGTCGCTGCGCTCCGACATCCCCGGTATAATTGACATTTTTGGTTGGTGATCATGACAAAAGTGGTTGGTGAACGAGCTCGTTCACCAACCACTTTTAGCAATATAAACATCTTCTCATTTCTTGGACTTCTTTTCGTCATTGAAGTACAGATACCATTTGATG
>JAFTWQ010000064.1 GCA_017465225.1 Bacteroidales bacterium | reverse complement strand
GCATTGAATAAGATTGAAAGAAGAAAAAGAATTCACTACCGTATCCGCAAAGTCGTTAATGGTACTGCTGAAAGACCAAGAATGGTTGTTTTCAGAAGCAACAAGCAGATTTACGTACAGGTTGTTGATGACTTGAAGGGCGCAACTCTTTGTGCAGCCGCTTCAAATGACAAGGCACTTGCAGCAGAGTGCAAGGGCAAGACTGGTATCGAGGCAGCAGCTATCGTCGGAAAGGCGATCGCAGAGCGCGCACTCGCAGCAGGTATCACTACTATCTCATTTGACCGTGGTGGTTACCTCTATCATGGAAGAGTTAAAAGTTTGGCAGACGCTGCCCGTGAAGGTGGCTTAATTTTCTAAGTGACTATGGCAAATACAAATGTTAAAAGAGTAAAGACATCTGACCTTGAGCTTAAGGACAGATTGGTAGCCATCCAGAGAGTGACAAAAGTTACTAAGGGTGGTCGTCACTTCAGCTTTGCAGCAATTGTTGTAGTTGGTGACGAGAACGGCGTTGTAGGCTATGGTCTTGGAAAAGCAAACGAGGTTACAACTGCTATTTCAAAGGGTATCGAGGATGCAAAGAAGAACCTCGTAAAGGTTCCTATCCTCAACAAGACAATCCCGCACGAGCAGGAGGCTAAGTTCGGTGGCGCACGTGTATTCATGAAGCCAGCTGCTCCTGGTACAGGAGTTAAGGCCGGTGGTGCTATGCGTGCTGTATTCGAGTCAGTAGGCGTTCACAACGTGCTTGCAAAGTCAAAGGGCTCATCAAACCCTCACAACCTTGTGAAGGCTACCGTTGCTGCCCTCGTTGAGATGAGAGACGCTTATACAGTTGCCGGTCTCCGTGGTATTCCTATGAGCAGAGTATTTAAAGGTTAAGGAGGACAGAAGAAATGGCAAAAGTTAAGATAACTCAGGTCAAGAGCAAGAATGGAGCTACTGACAGACAGATCGCAAATCTTGTTTCACTCGGTATCCACAGACTCCATCAGACAGTTGAGGTAGAGCTTACTCCAGTTACCAAGGGTATGATCGAGAAGGTTCGTCACCTCGTAATCGTTGAGGAAATTTAAATAGGAGGACAGACAGATGAAATTACATAATCTTACACCTGCTGCAGGCTCAAAGGGCAGAGAGAAGAGAATCGGACGTGGTGAGGGCTCAGGTCACGGTGGTACATCTACACGTGGTCACAAGGGTGCTCAGGCTCGTTCAGGCTACTCTCGCAAGATCGGCTTCGAGGGAGGCCAGATGCCTATCCAGAGAAGACTTCCTAAGTTCGGTTTCACTAATCCTACAAGAGTTGAGTACAAGGGTATCAACGTTGCTACTCTCCAGACTCTCGCCGAGGCTAACAACATTACAGTTGTGACAGTGGAGACTCTTCGCGAGGCGGGATTCATCAACAAGAACCAGCTTGTAAAGATTCTCGGAAACGGCGAGCTTACAGCTAAATTGGAAGTATCAGCTAACGCTTTCTCAAAGTCTGCGATCGCTAAGATCGAGGCAGTGGGCGGCACAGCTACAACAATCTAATAAAGATGAAGAAACTTATCCAGACAATCAAGAACATCTTTAAGATTGAAGAGCTCCGTACGAGGATCCTTTATACCCTCGGACTGCTCGTGATCTATCGCCTTGGAAGCTTTATCGTGCTTCCGGGCATAGATTCAGCGCAGCTCGCAAATCTCCAGCAGAGTTCTTCAGAGGGCCTCGTAGGTCTCCTGAACATGTTCTCTGGAGGTGCGTTCGGAAATGCTTCCATCTTTGCGCTGGGAGTGATGCCATACATTTCGGCATCAATCGTGATCCAGCTTCTTGGTATTTTCGTTCCTTCATTCAGGAAACTCCAGATGGAGGGCGAAAGTGGACGTCGCAAGATGAATCAGTATACAAGATTCCTCACCATTGCGATCATCTGTATCCAGGGTCCTGCCTATATGGCAAACCTTCACCAGCAGATTCCGGCTTCAGCGTTCGTCGCTGTAAATCAGCTTGGCTGGAGCAACTTCTGGTTTAATCTTGTATCGACATTGATCCTTCTCGGAGGTACAATGTTCGTAATGTGGCTCGGTGAGCGCATCACAGACCGCGGAATCGGTAATGGTATCTCACTCATCATCATGATCGGTATCATTGCACGTCTTCCATTCGCTTTCTTTGCTGAACTTGCAGAGAAGTGGACCTCAAACGCAGGCGGTGGAATCCTCATCTTCATTGTTGAGCTCGTTATCCTCTTCTTCGTGTTCGTTGCAGGTATCGCCCTTCTCCAGGCTGTGAGAAAGGTTCCTGTACAGTATGCAAAGAGAGTGATCGGCAACAAGCAGTACGGTGGCGTACGTCAGTACATCCCTATGAAGCTCAACGCTGCAGGTGTGATGCCTATCATCTTTGCTCAGGCACTTATGCTGTTCCCGCTCATCTTCTCACGCTTCGATGCGACAAGAGGTTTTGCGGCAACAATGAGCAACTATACCGGCTTCTGGTATAATTTCACATTCTTCATCCTCGTAGTCGCTTTCACATACTTCTATACTGCAGTCACTGTAAATCCTACAATGATGGCAGAAGATATGAGAAAGAACGGCGGTTTCATCCCAGGAGTGAAGCCAGGCAAGAAGACTGCTGAGTACCTTGACACAATCATGTCAAGAGTGACTCTCCCAGGATCTATCTTCCTCGGCCTCATCGCTATCCTCCCTGCATTCGCAATGATGCTCGGTGTGAACAACCAGTTCGCAAGCTTCTACGGAGGTACATCCCTCCTTATCCTTGTGGGTGTTGTTCTCGATACTCTCCAGCAGATTGAAAGCCACCTCCTGATGCGTCACTATGACGGACTGATGAAGACCGGTCGTCTGAAAGGACGTTCCGGCATGTAATCTCGAAAAGTTCTTTGAAGATGGTAAGGCCAAAGACAGAAGAAGAAATAGCGCTGATGCGCGAGAACGGAATACTCGTCTCGAAGACATTGGCTGAGGTCGGTAAGATTGTTGCCCCTGGTGTGACAACTCTTGAGTTGAATAGGGTAGCAGAGACCTTTATCCGTGACAACGGAGCTGTTCCAAGCTTCTTAGGTTATGAAGGCTTTCCTGCAGCGCTCTGCATTTCTGTAAACGATGTCGTGGTCCACGGTTTTCCGTCAGACTATGTCCTTAAGGAAGGTGATATCGTTTCAGTGGACTGCGGTACGTTATATAAAGGATACAACGGCGATTCAGCATACACCTTCCCTGTCGGGGAGGTGGACGCTGAGACGCAGAAGCTCCTTGATGTGACTAAGGAGTCCCTCTACAGGGGCATAGCTGCGGCAGTGGCAGGAAACAGGACTGGCGATATTGGACACGCGGTGCAAACGTATGCGGAGTCATTCGGGTTCTCTGTTGTCCGCGAACTTGAAGGACACGGAATCGGAAAGCACATGCACGAGTCTCCGGGCGTTCCTAACTACGGACGCAAGGGACAGGGTGCAAGACTGACCGATGGAATGACGATCTGTATCGAACCGATGATCAACGCAGGCTCCAGAAATGTGTATTTAGCTAAAGATGGTTGGGCAGTACACACGGCGGACCACAGGAGATCAGCGCACTTCGAACTTACGGTTGTTGTCAGAAAAGGCCAGGCTGAACTACTCTCCACCTTCGACTTTATAGAGAATAATGTTAAATTTTAAAGTGATTTTTGATGCCAAAACAATCAGCAATCGAGCAGGAAGGAGTAATCGTTGAGACACTCCCTAATGCAATGTTCAAAGTTGAACTTGAGAACGGACATGTCATCATTGCCCACATCTCTGGCAAGATGAGGATGAATTACATCAAGATTTTGCCCGGAGACAGAGTTAAGGTGGAGATGTCACCTTATGATTTAACAAAAGGAAGAATTTCTTTCAGATACAAATAAAACGATAAAGAAATGAAAGTAAAAGCATCCATCAAGAAGCGCAGCGAGGACTGCAAGATCGTAAGACGCAAGGGTCGTCTCTACATCATCTGCAAGAAGAATCCTAAGTTCAAAATGCGCCAGGGATAATTTTAGTTGTATAACAAATTAAGTTAAGATAATTATGGCAAGAATAGCCGGTGTTGATTTACCTAACAACAAAAGAGGAGAGATAGGTCTTACCTATATCTTCGGTATCGGCCGCAGCACAGCAAGAAAGATCCTTTCTCAGCTCGGTATTGATTACGATACAAAGGTTGGAGAGTGGAACGACGAGCAGATCGCTGGTATCCGTGGCGTCATCGCTGAGGAATACAAGATCGAGGGTGAGCTCCGTTCAGCTATCCAGATGAACATCAAACGTCTTATGGATATCGGTTGCTACAGAGGAATCCGTCATCGTATCGGCCTCCCTGTACGCGGTCAGAGCACCAAGAACAATGCCCGTACAAGAAAGGGTAAGAAGAAGACTGTTGCAAACAAGAAGAAGGCAACTAAATAATTGAGATGAATTATGGCAAAGAAAACAACATCAACTAAGAAGAGAGTTGTCAAGGTTGAAGCTTATGGCGAGGCTCATATTTCATCAACCTTCAACAACGTTATCGTTACCCTTACCAATAATATCGGTCAGGTAATCAGCTGGTCATCTGCTGGTAAGAGCGGCTTCAGAGGTTCAAAGAAGAACACTCCATACGCAGCTCAGGTAGCAGCTGAGGACGCAGCGAAGACTGCTTACGATCTTGGTCTCCGCAAGGTTAAGGCATATGTAAAGGGTCCTGGTGCCGGACGTGAGTCTGCAATCAGAACTATCCACGGTGCAGGTATCGAGGTTACAGAGATCATCGACGTTACACCAATGCCACACAATGGCTGCCGTCCTAAGGGTCGTCGTAAAGTTTAATTTTTGTAACATTTAATTCAAGGAGAAATTTACTATGGCAAGATATACTGGACCAAGTACAAAGATCGCACGTAAGTTCGGCGAGCCTATCTTCGGCGCTGACAAGGATTTCGAGAAGAGAAATTATCCTCCAGGACAGCACGGTCTCGCAAGCAAGCGTAAGAAGAAGTCTGAGTATGGTACTCAGCTTAAGGAGAAGCAGAAAGTTAAGTATACTTACGGTCTTCTCGAGAGACAGTTCCGTAACCTTTACGAGAAGGCTTCCCGTATGAAGGGTCAGAAGGGTGAGAACCTTATCATCCTCCTCGAGTCACGTCTCGACAACCTCGTATACCGTATGGGTATCGCTCCTACAAGAGCAGCTGCACGTCAGCTCGTTTCACACGCTCACATCACCCTCAACGGTGTTGTATGCAACATCCCTTCAGCTCTCGTAAAGCCAGGTGACGTTGTAGCGGTTCGCGAGCGCTCAAAGAGTCTTGAGGTTATCACAAACTCTGTGGCTTCAGCTTCAAAGTATTCATGGATCGAGTTCGACGCAAAGTCACTTACAGGTAAGTACCTCAACGCTCCTGTACGTACAGAGATCCCTGAGACAATCAACGAGCAGCTTATCGTCGAGTTGTACTCTAAGTAATAGTTAACACCTTAATAAAGAAATTATATGGCAATCTTAGCATTTCAGAAACCGGACAAGGTGATAATGCTCGAAGGAACAGACACCGTAGGCCGTTTTGAATTCAGACCATTGGAGCCTGGATACGGACAGACTATCGGTAATGCTCTCCGCCGCATCTTATTGTCTTCTCTGGAAGGTTTTGCTATCACATCGATCAAGATCTCAGGCGTGGACCAGGAGTTCGCGACTATCCCGGGAGTGATCGAGGGTATGCAGGACATCATCCTCAACCTCAAGCAGGTACGTTTCAAGAGAATGGTGGAGACTGTAGACTCAGAGGTGGCAAATATCGTGATCAGCGGCAAGCAGGAGTTTACCGCAGAGGATATCTCAAAAGGATTGTCTTCTTTCAAGGTGCTTAACCCT
>JAFTWQ010000020.1 GCA_017465225.1 Bacteroidales bacterium | reverse complement strand
TGAAGCACCTGTTGATGAAGGGATGATGTTCTCGATGATACCGCTGACACCTCTCCAGTCCTTGAGTGAAGGACCGTCAACAGTCTTCTGAGTAGCTGTTGCAGCGTGAACTGTAGTCATGAGACCCTTAACGATACCGAACTTGTCGTTGAGAACCTTAGCGATAGGAGCAAGACAGTTAGTTGTGCAAGATGCGTTAGAGATGATATCCTGACCAGCGTAAGTCTCGTGGTTAACACCGTATACGAACATTGGAGTAGCGTCCTTTGAAGGAGCAGACATGATAACCTTCTTTGCACCAGCCTCGATGTGCTTGCGAGCCTTAGCGTCCTCAAGGAAGAGACCTGTTGACTCAACAACAACCTCAGCACCTACCTCGTCCCACTTGAGGTTTGCTGGATCCATCTCTGCAGTAAGGCGGATCTTGTTGCCGTTTACTACGAGAGCGCCGTCCTCAACAGCTACATCGCCCTTGAACTGACCGTGAACAGAGTCATACTTAAGCATGTATGCAAGATACTCTGGCTCGAGAAGGTCATTGATACCTACGATCTGAATGTCGTTTGAGAAATTCTCAACAGCTGCACGGAAAACCATACGGCCGATACGGCCGAAACCGTTAATACCTACTTTAATCATTGTTTAATTAATTTTATATAAAGTTAAACTTTAAATAGCCTTTGATATGAGTGGACTCATTTCCACAAAATCGATGCAAATTTAGAAAATTTTATGAATATAATGCTATCTTTGTATGAAAATTAACAGAAGAAAATGCGCATACTCATAACAAACGACGACGGGTACGAAGCAAAGGGAATAAAAGTCCTTGCGGACATCATGAGCAGCTTCGGCGAAGTGACCGTCATCGCCCCAAAGAAGCATCAGTCAGGCATGTCGATGGCCGTTTCGCTCGGTTTCAAGCAGATAGCACACAAGGATCTCGGAAACGGATGGCACTATGTAGACGCCACTCCGGCAAGCTGTGTGAAATTCGGTCTTAACACCATGTTCCTGGACAATTTCCCTGATGTCGTGGTATCGGGAATCAACCACGGTTCAAATGCAGCCACAGCATCCTGCTATTCAGGCACTTTGGGCGCGGCAATGGAAGGAGCGCTCAATGGCATTCCGGCCATAGGAGTATCCCTTGACACGCTTCACCCTGACGCAGATTTTTCCGGTGTACGGAAATACTTCGGTGAAATCTTCTCGAAGCTTATGAAGGATTGGCCTGCAAAATATGGAGTATACTACAATGTGAACTTCCCGGACATTCCGGCCGAGGAAATAAAAGGCGTCCGCACCGGAGTACAGGGTATGGGCAGATGGGTACGTGAATTCAAGGAATGGGACCTTGGCCATTATGCCCAATACGGCATCACTCCGGAACTTCTCGGCCAGAGCTCTGCTCCTGTTGTCGAAGAAGGAGAAGACCTATATATGATGGTCGGCGAATTCACCGATGACCCGCGCAACCCGGAGAATGCAGACCACAGACTCGTGGCAGACGGATACATTTCAGTAGTCGCCCATAACATAGACTGCACTGACTACCAGGAAACCGGACGTCTTTCTACCATCCTGAACCCTTCAATGTCATCCTGAACGAAGTGAAGGATCTTAAACCGAAAAACACATGCGTTACTACATCATAGCCGGAGAAGCCTCCGGCGACCTTCATGGTTCCAACCTCATGAAAGGCATCTATGCCGAAGACCCGCAGGCGGACATCCGCTTCTGGGGCGGGGACCTGATGGAATCGGTCTGGAAGTCTCATACATCTCTTGCAGCCGGAGGGAGCAGTGGGTTCACTGACCGTGCTACCCCCCTGGCCGCAGGGGTCGCGAGCGATAATGCAAGAGTCCAGCGGACTCTTGCAGCGAGCAGCCACGACGAAGGAGTGGGAGGGGTTGTCAGTGAACCCACTGCCCCCTCCGGCCTGGTACGACATTATAAGGACGGAGCCATCATCGGATTCGTGGAAGTCTTCGTCAAGGCCCGCATGCTCCTGGGCAACGTCTCCTTCTGCAAGAAGGACATCCTCGCATGGAAACCCGATGTAGTCATCCTCATAGACTATCCGGGCTTCAACTTCAAGATCGCCGAATTCGCCCACAAGGCAGGATTCAAGGTATTCTACTACATAGCACCGAAAGTCTGGGCATCCCGCGAAGGCCGCATCAAGAAGCTCAAGGCCTATGTAGACAAGCTGTTCATCGTCTTCCCGTTCGAGATACCATATTTCACAAAGAAAGGCATCCCGTTCATCTACAAAGGCAATCCGCTCATCGACGCCGTCGACGGCTCACGTGCCATGAGCGAGACAAAGCAGGACTTCCTGACCCGCAATTCTCTTGAAGACAAGCCGATTATCGCGATGCTGGCAGGCTCAAGGAAAGGAGAGATCAGCACTATGATGCCGGTACTCACCGAGTTCGCATCCAAAATGAGGGCGATTCCTCAATATGCTGACTATCAGTTCATAATCGGCGGTGCACCAGCCCGCACCATGAGCGATTATGAGCCTTGGCTTACAGAAGAGAACAGGAAATACATCCATGTACTTTTCGGAGAGACACAATCGATCATCCGTCATGCAGAAGCCGCAGTCGTGAATTCAGGAACAGCCTCACTGGAGACCGTCCTCTTCAACACCCCGCAGGTTGTAGGATACATCGGCAATCCCCTCACCTACCAGATTGCAAAACGAATCGTAAAGCTGAAATATATAAGCCTCGGAAACCTTATCATCGACAAAGGAGCATTCAAGGAATTCATCCAGGACGACTGCAATCCGGACATGATCCTTACTGAAATCCGTGCTCTGCTGGAAGATAGCGGATACCGCTCGAAAATGCTCTCTGACTATGCAGACATCCGCAATGCCCTCGGAGGTTCCGGAGCCTCTGCCGCCGTCGCAAAAGCGATGCTCGAAGAACTGAAATAACTAGTACTGTCTGACGCCGAAAATCATGGAGCCGATACGCACCATGGTAGAGCCGTATTCTACAGCTATCCTATAATCATCGGACATTCCGATAGACAGTTCGGAAAAATCCATTGCAAGCCGTGGGAATCTCTCCACGGCTTCATTGTGTATATCTCTTATCTGTGCGAAATCCGATCGGATGACATCTTCATCTTCTGTGAATGTCGCCATCCCCATGATTCCCCGGAAACGGATATTGGCATATCTCGCAGCATCGGAAAGAATAGCCATTATATCTTCCCTTGCAAATCCCTGTTTTGTCTCTTCTGCTGCGACATGGGGTTCAAGCAGAACGTCTATTGTCATGCCGTTGGCTGATGCCCATGACTGGATGGCTTCAAGAAGTCTCAACGAGTCAACCGACTGGACCAAAGACACATAAGGGAGAACCATCTTTAGTTTGTTGGTCTGAAGATGACCGATGAAGTGCCACTCAATGTCTGACATGTAGTCAGGAGTTCCCTTTTCGGCACGGATTTCCTCCAGACGCTTCACCTTGGCAAGCAGTTCCTGCGGACGGCTCTCCGCGAAGATTCTCTGACCGGCCTGATATGCCTCCTCGATGGCCTCGAAAGGGTGGAATTTGGAAACTGCCACCAACTTTACAGTTGCTGGCAGTTCACTATTCAATGTCTTTATAGTATCGCTTATCATTCGCGCTATTATCTACGATTCTTCTGCTGCTGTTTCTGCATCTGCTCCTGCATCTTCTGCGCTTCCTCAAGCCTCTGCTGCCACTTAGACTTCTGCTTCGGCTTGTTCGCATTGAGCATCATGTCTGCACGCACCTTCTCCTCTGTAACCACAAACTTACGGATATACCAGGTCATGATCATGGTAATGATATTTGAAAGGAGATAATAGTAGCTGAGGGCAGACGAAAGGTTGTTACAGATGAAGAACATCATGATCGGCATAAGCCATACACTCATGAATTTCATTCCCGCCATGTTCGGGTCATCAGACATCTGCGACGAGGTCATCTTCGAATAGACGAACATTGTCACTGCCATGAGGAGAGCGAACAATGAAAGGTGGTCGCCGAGAAGCGGAATGTTCACTCCGAAATCCCAGATCGAATCGTAAGCACTGAGGTCGTCAGCCCAAAGGAACTTCTGCTGACGGAGCTCGATGGATGCAGGGAAGAAGCGGAACATCGCGAAGAGGATAGGCATCTGAAGGAGCATCGGAAGACATCCTCCCATCGGGCTGATGCCGGCCTTCTGATAGAGGTCCATCATCGCCTGCTGTTTCTTCATTGCATCCTTCTCGTTAGGATACTTCTGATTGAGCTTGTCGACCTCCGGCTTGATCACCTGCATCTTCGCAGAAGACTTGTATGACTTGATTGTAAGCGGAGATATGATGAGCTTGATGAGAAGAGTCATCAGAAGGATCACGAGACCGTAATTGCTGATGAATCTGCCGAGGAAGTCAAAGCAAGGGATGATCACGAGACGGCTGAACCATCCTACAAGCCATCCGCCGAGAGGAATGATCTTCTCATACTTCTGGTCGTAGCTCTTGAGGGTACGGTAGTCATTAGGTCCGAAATAGAACTCGTAAGGGATCTTCACATCTGATGATCCTGGCTGGAAATCAGAACGGAGATGTGCCGAACAAGCCATGAGATTGCGGGAAGGATCGTCCTCCTGGAAGTATTTCACGCTGAGGTCAGCAGAAGCGAAGTCGCTGCCTGAAGTCATGATTGCTGAGAAGAACTGCTGCTGGAAAGCGAACCACTTGAGCTTTGTATCAACGCGCTTGCTGGCATCACGGCCACGGCCGATCTCCTCCGGCTTCTTGTCACCCGAGAAATAATAGTCGAGCTTTGAATACTGCTTCTCATTCTTGTAGCCTTTCTCAAGACGAGGTATCACGACAGACCAGTCAATGTCAAACATTGACACATTATGAGGGATAACACCGTCCATATTCACGAACGAAAGTTCGTTCTGGAGCATGTAGCTGCCCTTTGTGAGAGAGTATTTCTGCTGGATATATCCGCCTTCAGCGAAAGGAAGCTGCATCACGATCAATGAATCGTTATGCTCTGCAACCCGGAAGACAAAATCCTTTGTGTTGATGTTCTCGCCGGCAAAGATGCTGATGCCCATCTGGCTCATCTCCGGCTTGATAAGATATAGGTCGGTGCTGTCGTATGACTTGTAGTCATTGATCTTCACGGAATATGGCTGCGCACCTCTGGTAGTGAATTCAATCTCAACCTTATCGTTTGAAAGCTTGTAGACCGAAGCGTCTGCAAGTCTTGCCTCCGTAAGAAGGCTGTCCTTATATGCTGGCATGTTCCTGACCTTGACTCCGGCCATCTCGCCGTCTGTCACAAGGCCTTCAGCCCTCTTGACAGAGTCCAAGGCCATCGCGACCATCTGCTCTGCCCTAGCGATGGAATCAAGCTGTGCCTGTGCCTCCATCTGCTTGCTGTACTGTCTTGACTGATACCATGAGAATCCCATCATGATAGCGAAGATCAAGACAAATCCTGTCAAATTACTCTTATTCATCTATAGTATAAAATTGTTAGACAAACTGACGGTGACCTTGCCGGCCACCGCCATTATGATTATTCCTGTTCTTCAGCCTCTGTAAGAACCCTGATCTGCTCTGCGAGAGCCTTGAGTTCCTCCTTTGACTGAGCGATTCTTTCCTGCATCTGCTTTACGAGCGGTTCCGAATTCTTTGACATTGAGAAGAATCCGATGTTGTTCTCGTATGTCACGATGTCCTGCTCGAGCTGATTGTACTTCTGGATGAGCCTGTCCTTCTCCGAGAGAGCCGGCTTGCCGCCACGTCCACGGCGGTTTCCGCCACGACCGGCATGAGGGAACTTCAGGTTCATAGCCTCCTTATATGCCTGTGCGATATTGTCCTTCTCCTTGAACGGAACGAATCCGATTTCCTGCCATCTCTTCTGAAAATCCTGCATTGCTGCTGCATCAGACTCGTCGTTCTTGATTTCGTAAGCCTTTATCTCCTCGATGAGACGCTGCTTTGCCTTGAGGTTTCCGTAGAAGTCATTCTCAGGCTTCGCATTCTTGTCGCGCTCTGCAAAGAACTCGTCGCAAGCTGCACGGAATCTCTTCCAGAGCTGCTCTGATTTCTTGCGAGGAACCGCTCCGATCTCCTTCCACTGCTTCTGGAGGTTGATGAACTGATCGGTTGCCTTCTTCCACTCTGTGCTTGACTTGAGAGCCTCGGCAGCCTCACAGAGAGAAATCTTCTTCTCGAGATTTGTGTTGATGCTGTCCTTGTACTCTGTATAGAACTCACGCTTGCGTCCGTAGAACTTGTCACATGCGGCACGGAAACGGTCATATATCTTCTGGTTGTCCTTCTTTGAAGCGAAGCCGATGGTCTTCCACTCCTTCTGGATGTCCTCGATCTCCTTTGAGAATGCATTCCACTCGTTCGAGTTAGACACCTCTCTTTCAGCAATCTCCTCAACCTTCTCGCAAAGCGCTGTCTTCTTCACAAGATTATCAGCCTGCTGCTCCTTGAGTCCCTCAAAGAATGACTGGTACTTCTTGTTGATGACAGCTGTAGCAGCCTTGAAGCGGTCCCAGATCTGGTCTCTGTACTCCTTGGCAACAGGACCGAACTCCTTCCACTGCTCATGGAGCTTCTGAAGGTCGCGGAACGCCTCTACCACATTAGGGTTCTCGGCAAGCTTCTCTGCAAACTCGCAGAACTGCTCCTTTGCCTCGAGGTTCTTCTTGAAATCAAGGTCGCGAAGCTCGCGGTTGATCTTCACCATATCGTAGAACTGCTCTACATAAAGCTGATATGTCTCGTTGATGTTCCTGTAGCTCTGTGCAGGCACAGGTCCGATAGCTCTCCAACGGTTCTGGATCTCACGGAATTCAGGGAATGTGGCATTCACATCCTCCTGCTTCTCGAGAAGAGCCTTGAGGTCTGCGATAACGGCCTCTTTGAGAGCAAGATTCTCCTCTCTCTCCTTCTCAAGCGCCCTGTTATACTCGGCGCGCTCCTTCTTGTATCTATTATAAAGGTCCTTGAAGCCTCTCTCTACCTCTGCGAACGGATTTTCGCTTACGGTGTCCTCTGCAGGAGCCTCGACAGCCTCGGCCTCCTCAGTCTCCGGAGCCGGCTCTGAAGCGACAAGACCGGCCTCGGCCTTTTCCTTCTGGAGTCTCTTGTAGAAAGCGGACTTGATAGCCTCTGCTTCCTTGGACATTTTCATTCTTTCCTCGTTCTGAACAAGTTCTTCAAAAAGCCTGATAAGCTCTGCAAGTGTCTTTTCAGAATAATTTACAGCTGGCTCTGCAGTTTCAACAGGCTCAGCCACTACTACATCTGATGCCAATGCAACATCAGGGATGATCTCTTCACTCATAATAATGGAGTTATTGGTTTATAAATTCGTACAAGTCGCAAATATACCATTTTTTTAGTAAAACTCGCATCAAAATGCTATTTTTGCAGAACTAAAAATCTTTTTGAAACATTTTATCATGAGAATAGACATAATAACTGTCGTACCGGAACTGCTTGAAAGCCCGCTAAGCCATTCAATAGTAGGTCGTGCCGTAAAGAAAGGCCTGGTCGAGATCCATATCCATAACCTCAGGAAATACGGCAAGGGGCCACGTCTGCAGGTGGATGACTACAGCTACGGCGGCGACGCCGGAATGGTCATCATGCTCGAGCCCGTATTCAACATGATCCAGGAGCTGAAGGCGGAAAGAGATTATGACGAGATCATCTACATGTCACCGGACGGAGAAGTCCTCAACCAGGGCATAGCCAACGAGCTGTCACTGAAAGAGAACATCATACTTCTGTGCGGTCATTACAAGGGCATCGACCATCGTATCCGCGAGCATCTCATCACCCGCGAGATATCATGCGGAGACTATGTCCTCAGCGGAGGTGAGCTTCCTGCAGCCATACTCGCAGACTCGATCATCAGGCTTATTCCGGGAGCTCTTTCAGACGAGACATCGGCCTTGAGCGACAGTTTCCAGGACGGCCTACTCTCCCCTCCTGTCTACACCAGACCTGCGGAATTCAACGGATGGACCGTACCCGAAGTATTGCTCAGCGGAAACCCGAAGCTGATACGCGAATGGCAGGACGAACAGGCAATCGAGCGCACAAAACGCCTCAGGCCACACCTTTTGAAAGAATAAAACTGAAAATTATTTGCAAATATCAATTTAATATCTAAATTTGCAATCGACATAACGATTTAATGTCAATCAGACGTTTCTAACCACTAATAATTAATCATCCCAAAAGGGAAATACACTACACTACTAACTAACCGAAAAAGCTCGCAGTGATGCGAGCTTTTTTACTGCCGATTAATTTCATTATCTTTGCGCCAAAATCAGACTGATATGGAAGAAAGCATACAATATTTCGACACCTACGAAGAGAATCTCCAGAGAGAGGTTCTCAAGATGTGCACCAGCCTCGGCATGCTTGACGGAGAACTCCTGTCATCAGAAGACATCGACCAGAAATGGAAGGAATGGGCACCTGAATACATCGCCGTGGCACTCCCGGAAGTCAACAGCTACCCTGATTTCGCTATCGCATGCGCCGGATATGCCGGAATGGCAGCCGCAAACTGGTGGGACAAGGATTGGGGGAAGCACCACGGAGCCGAGTTCGGTACGCTTCTCGGCCCACGTGGATTTGACGACATGGATGAGCACATCGTGCAGAACATCCTCGGCCTCACCCTTGACTCGATCGAGGCAAAGCAGATCATGAACATCCTGTTATGCTGCGCCCAGAAAGCCGCAACATTCATCCAGCATGAACAGATCGAACATCAGACCGTGAAGGCGTTCCACATATTCGCCCGTACGGTAAAGGTGATGTACAGGACCGGAGCCGCCCTCGAGCTGAAACGCCTCGGATACAAGTTCCACAAAGTCGACCTCAACCGTCAGCTTCCGTCTTAAAAACGCAAGCTGACCTTCAGCATACAGTTTATCGGAGCCTGTGGATAGACGCCAACGCCGTCTACCACGGCTCCGTCTTCTTCTACCAGGTTCTTCCAGCACCAGCCGTCG
Organism: Bacteroidales bacterium; assembly: GCA_017465225.1. Lineage (GTDB taxonomy): Bacteria > Bacteroidota > Bacteroidia > Bacteroidales > UBA932 > Cryptobacteroides. The sequence continues at coordinate 17,127 of JAFTWQ010000020.1, read as the reverse complement.
GCGTAGTACATGTTGTTGAAGACATTGTTTACATAGAAGGCTATCCTTATGCTGGATTTGTCCTTGTTGTCATCTCGAGCGAAGTCGAGAGATCTCTTATTCAAAGGGATAGAATAGCTCACGCCAAGATTTGAAACGAAATACGCCGGGATCGAGCGGCTGTCAGTCATCGTGTTGTCCATATACTGCTTGCCGACATATTTTCCATCCATAGACAATTCCATGGTCTTCAATGAGCTGGAAGCATGACACCAAGGCTTGAATGACAGTCGGGCCATTCCTGTGAGAGACGGAGACATCAACATTGTCGTGGTTCCGTAATTCATCGCCGTCGTCTTTCCTGTCTCGCTCCAGTTGTCATATGTATCAACATGCTGCACATAGTCGGTGTAATCCTTGATGCGGTTGACACTGAGGGTAAGATTGGCATCCGCTCGAAGCCATGGAGTGGCCTGCCATGCGGCCGCAAGCTCGATTCCCCTTCTCCATGAGCGGGCGACATTCTCCTTTATGGCATATCCCACATTCGACAGACGTCCTGTCTCCAGAAGCATGTCCCAATATTCCATAAGATATATATTGGCAGATGCTGAAATCTTCTCAGATGCATATGTATAACCCAGCTCGACATCGAGCATCTTTTCCGGTTTCAGCGACACTCCCTCATTTGCCACTCCCGCCTGATCGGCTATCCATGCGTTCTTGATGTTTTCCTTGATATCGCTACGGCCTGGCTCGCGATGTCCCAATGCAGCCGAAACATACGCCTTCTGACGAGAATCCCAATGGAATGAGAGTCCCGCACGTGGGTTAAGGAACTGCCACTGAGTAGAATAGTCCAAAGGAATCTGATCGTCTTCCGGACCGCTCATATCAAGCCACACTCCTCTATATTGCAGGTCAGCATATGCTGTAATCCAGTCAAGAGGATTCCATTCTGCACGCACGAAAGCATTTGCCTCCTGCTTGAGGCCGTTGTTGAGATACCATTTGTGTGAGGCATAGTCATAGGCATCACCCAGAATATCGCTCCACAGCACTTTTCCTATATGGTCACCGTCATAACGGGAAAGATTGATTCCGGCCGTCAGAGCAAGACGGTCTGAAGAATATTTAAGATCGGAGTTCAGCACGAAATAGTGATTGTCCATCGCCTCCTGCACTATGAAGTCGCCTTTGGAATCCTCTTCAAATATGAAATTGTACTTACTGAACCTCTTGCCGGCCTTGTAATTCTCATAATATCCGTCTCCATTGGTCCAGTTGAAAGTGGTTGTCCACACAAGACGGTCAGCAAGCTGACGCGTATAATTCAACTGAAGATGATGCTGCGTATAGTTGTCAGTATCATTATCATAGTAACGCACATTGCCATACTGGTCATAATATTCTCCGGCAGGGTTGTACCTTCGGTCTGCATCATATTGAGCCAGGTCTATTCCATGCCATGTGATGCCGGTATGCTGGTCTCCGAAAAGCCAGGTCAGTCGGAGCGAATTCTTTTCATTCATCCAGCCGAGGACAGCAAACGCCGACTGCACATCAGCGTATGCATTCCTTATGTATCCGTCTGTCAGACCACGAGAATACGCGAAGTCGAAATATAATCCCGACTTTGTCAGGCCTGTACCGGCTGCTGCAGCTGCCGTAAATGTGCCATATGATCCGTAACCCAGATCTACTGACGCATATGGATGTGCACCTACAGAAGCTGTACTCATGTTGATGCTTGCCCCGAACGCTCCGGGGCCGGCAGCAGAAGTGCCGAGGCCTCGCTGAAGCTGTACGCTGGAAAGAAGGCTGGAAAGCGCAGGTATATTCACCCAGAAGACTTCCTGTGACTCCGCATCATTCAGGGTGATGCCGTTGAGAGTGACATTAATCTGTGAGCCTTTCGAGCCACGGACCGTCATTTTTGAATAGCCGAGACCTGTACCGCCTTCATTCACCGTAACCACAGACGGCTGAAGGGCCAGGGCCATCGGAAGAGAATTCATAGGATTCACGGCACGCAGTTCGTCGCGTGAAACCATGGTATAGGTAACAGGGGTAGACTCCCCTGCTCTTGAGGTGGAAACCACCGCACTGTCAAGTTTCTCGACCGTGCCTTCGGGCTCCGCACCTTGTACGATGCCCGGGATCAGCGTCATGAACGCTGCAAAAAACAAAAAACCTCGCATAATGCTTACACATTTATGCAAGGGGTGTGTATACGATATACACATGAGATTCTGCTTCCTACGCCGGCATTATCCGGATCAGGTTCCTGGGTATGATCTCAGCCCCGGTCGCCCGGAGCACCCCTGCAATTATATAGATCCCCGATCAGGTCGGGGATGACGTCAAATTCTCCACGTCGGGGATGACGTTTATCTATCCACGTCGGGGATGACGTTATTGTCTTGTCAGTTTTATTTCGTAAATCTTCGGCCAGTTCTTTCCCGTGAGGTAGATCTTGCCTGTCTTCTCATCATACGCTATGCCGTTAAGCACGTCTGTATCAGGTGTCCGCAACTCCTTTGGCAGAAGTCCCCTGCAGTCAATCACTCCCTCTACCCTTCCGTCCTTCGGATCGATGATCACGATTTCGTCTGCAGTATAGACATTGGCCCATATCTTTCCGTCTATATACTCAAGTTCATTGAGGAAACGGACCGGTCTGTCATCTATGGTCACCAGGATCTTCTTCTTCTGGGCGAAATTCTCATCCATGAAATACAGGTTCGCTGTACCGTCCGAAGCGATCAGATGCTTTCCGTCAGTCGTGATGCCCCAGCCCTCCCGCGGATATTTCCACGAAGACTTATACTCAAGCGTCTCCGCATCATAGATAAAGGCCACACGGCTTTCCCATGTAAGGATATAAAGGTTTCCGTTCCATATCACAGAACCCTCAACGAAATACTTCTTGTCGAAATTCAGCTTCTCGAGAGCCTCACCGGTCTCCACATCCACCTTCCTGAAAGTCGATTTGCCATGAAGACCTGTACTTTCGTACATCTGTCCGTCATGGAAGAAAAGTCCCTGCGTATATGAACCTGTATCATGAGGATACTCGGCAACAACCTCCAGCCTATACTCCTTGACTCCGGCATCGGTGCAGGCCAAGGCTATAAGCAATGAAATAAGCAGAACCATGATTCTAAATGTCTTCATAGGACGGCAAAGGTAGTGATTAGTTTTAATTTTTGCTATATTTGCCGGCCGAATAATCAGAACAGCATCATGCGCCACATAAAGATATCAGACAATAGCCTCGGATTCAACGCGGAGATTTCATTGTTCCGCAATCAGGAATGCCATATCATGATCGAGCCTTCAGACAGCAGAGCTTCGGCGGCATCATGCATTACGGCTTTGGAGAACAGCCTTCCTGAAATCCTCAGACGGGAAGAGCTTGCAGGCTTCCGTCCGGTCTTCAAGCGTTGGTTCCTGTCAGACATTCATGCGCAGAAGGGACTCATCTGCGGAAATGACGACATCCCGACCTCATTCATACAGCAGCCCCCTATGAACGGGAGCAAGGCTGTCCTCTGGGTATGGCTGATGAACGAAGTGAGCAGCCGATATGAATACCTGTACCGGGGTAACATGCTTTCTGATGCAGATGGCTCATACATGCAGATGAGGGAAATCCTCGAAGACTACTCCGACACGCTGGCAAGCCGGGAAATGAGCATTGCAGAGAATTGTGTCAGGACATGGATCTATGTAAGGGATGTAGACGTCAACTACGCCGGCATTGTAAAGGCAAGAAGGGAGCTTTTCAATGACTGGAACCTTACATCCGAGACACATTACCTTGCCAGCACAGGCATCAACGGCCTGAATGCCGTACCTTCAGATCTGGTATGCATGGACGCATATGCCGTCAAAGGGCTGAAGCAGGAGGAGGTGCAGCATCTTCATGCATTGGAGAACCTGAGCCCAACACATATATACGGAGTAACATTCGAGCGCGGCACCGCCCTTCATCTTGAGGACAGGACACAGATTCTCATCAGCGGCACTGCCAGCATCGACAAGAACGGGGAGATCGTGGCTCCCGGAGATATCGGAAAGCAGACCGAGCGTACATTCGTGAACATCGGAGCATTGCTCAAGGAAGCCGGGGCATCATTCGAAGATCTTGCCCAGATGATCGTCTATATAAGAGACACGGCCGACTATCTGACGGTAAAGGAATATATTGACAGAAACCATCCGGACGTGCCAAAAGTCATAACCTGGGCTCCTGTATGCCGTCCAGGATGGCTTGTAGAGGTAGAATGCATCGCTTACGTCTAGTTGACCGAGCTTGACGACGAGCCTGTAACTGCATCCAGCACAGGAGGTGCATACCCTTCCGCAAATTCTATCTTATATGCTGCATCGGCATTCCTGACCTTGAAGCCTTTATGCTTCACCTTTCCTGAAACAAATTCAGGAATGTTGTACGATTTCATCAGTCTTTTATTATCCAGCGGATCTTTCTGTGGCAGCATGAATGCCTTTCCAAGAGTTCCGTCCTCCGCAATGTAGCCGATATAGAGCCTCGTATGGTTGCCATCATCCCTGCGTGAGCTGAACAGGACCCATCTGCTGTTGCCGCTCCATGAATGCCAGCTGTCGGAATCACGGTCAGAATTCCATTCAGCCGCATCCCGTCTCACATTATTCTGCAGATCATAAATGACGAGATCGGAATCCTTGTGCCATACCGTAAAATTACCATACTCTGTCGATGTATACAGCAGCCAACGTCCGTCAGGCGATATCTTCGGCATGGTGACACTCTCATCAGCTGCCCTGATCAAAGTGTCTGTCTTACCGAAAGAGGCTGTCTCTGAATCGAATTCTATCGAGCATAAAGAATATCTGAGGTCTCTGTAGCGGGATGGCATCTCAAGACTGTCCGCCGTACAATAATACAGCCTGCCGCCGTCATTGGAAAATGCCGGAAAAGTCTCAAAGGCACTCTTGCTGAACAACGGATATGAAGTAAGCAGCTTTCTCTTCCTGACATCGTAGACAACAATGTCAGACTCGGAATCATAGACTTCTATCTTGTCCGGGTCAGACACATGGAATGTCTGCATCGTGGAATTGACGGAAAATGCTATATAGCCTTTATCCGGATGCCAGGACGGATATACCAGAGCCGACACCGTCTGAGGGGTCCTGGTATCCAATCTTTCCAGATTCCCATCTATCTCGACATATGTACCGCCATAATCAGTACGTCTGACATGAAACATCATTGTCTCAGGATCCCTGTCCGCAAATGAATGGCAGTTGACACAAGCATGATTCAGATCCGTACTCTCCACTACAGCGTTTTGTCTGAATGATTCCAGATCTCTCTGGTAAATTCCCATTTTTCCCCAAAGTTTATAGCCAGGGTCAATCAGACGATATGCAATATACTTATCTATAGGTTCAGCAGCGACATGAAAGTCAAAAGAGTCTGACCGATTACCGTCCGCGTCATTGATTCTTACAGAAAGACTTTGCCCTCTGTTTTCCATAAGAAGGTCATGCCACTTCTTCTTTGGTATCGACACCTTACCATTCTTCAGTTTCACAGAAACAGACATACCGTCCCCGGATCCGATCACCACCTTTCCATCACTGATTCCGGATACGGTGAAATTAAGAGGAGCAATATTATATGGTATTGTCACATCTCTGTAATCCGGATATATCTCCATCTTTTCCCGGACCGAGTCCGCAGGAATGTCTTTGCTGCATGAAAGTGCAGAAAGACATACTGCAAAAGTCAAAAAACAGAATCTGTAAATCTTTTCCATCATACCTGCCTACCTTTTAGGGTTTCTATTCAGAGCATCAATATAGGTCCAAAGTCTGTCGCGATTCTTTGACATGACCGAATTCACCTTCACCCTGTCAGTCAGTCTTCCTTTGACAGCCGCCACATATTCCTTATAGTCAGAGACCCTTTCCGGCTCTATCTTATATATCTGAAGTGCATTCGGATTATTTGCAAATGCCATTACCATCGCATCCTGAAAGACAGGAGGCAAAGGAAGATGTACCCTTCCGGCCTCTGTCATCTTTATCATCCAGTCAACAAATGTATTCAGTTCACCGGCAGCAAGTACCATCATTCCGGCATAGTCATATGTGGACCTATGCGTGGGACTGTTCTTTGCGACTTCAATCATCAGCCACAGATCATTCATATCATAAAGCGTCCTCTTCTCATCATACAGACAGGCACGTTTTGAGGAATAATACTGATCCTCCAAAACTGCCTCATCATTCAGGAAGCGTCTTTGTGCAGCTGCCCATTCTTTATAATAAACCGTATTTTCAAGACATGAAAGATATTTGTCTGCTGACACATAATCCCCTCTGATTATATCGTTTTCAGCAAGATACCTCACCATCGGAGACGCACCATCAGGGCCTGCCATGACATTGCCTTCATATGCCGCCTGTCTGGCTTTGGACAATGCACCCATTTCATCGGATGTCTCCACCCAGATATAAGGGAACGGGAACTGCATATCCAGCCATGAAGATTGAAGCGAGAAATGTTTCCACTTCGGTCTGTACCTGAAGAAATCCGAAGCAAGACGTCCTGTACGATAAAGGGCAAGGTTGATATAATTGGACTCGACGGAAGTATGAGGCTCCTTGTCTTCATATTTCTTGAGAAGGTCACCATACCTTTCATTCTCATAAAGATAATGCAGTTCCGCCCATCCGCTGTACATATCATACCCGACATTGAGAGCATATTTCTTTTCCGGAGCCAGCCAGAGAGCACCGATGACCAGAGTAACGGTCACGATTCCGGAAACCGATGTCCACACCGGCTTTACCTTGGACTCAAACCTCCTGTCAATCAGAACAACTATGGCGACAACAAGAACAGAGACAAGCCATGATGACATGACATACAGGTTCAGATCATTTCCCGCCACACTTTCATACATCGGATACGGATATGCATAAAAACCAATGGCCTCACCTGTCAGATTTGTCCGGACGGCACATAATCCATACAAGGCATATACCACAGCCGGGATTAAGGACTTTATGAGATTCTTGCGACCGTCATATTCCGAAATTCCTGATGCAACAGACATAAGGGGCAGCAGCATTGCCGTTGATCCACATAGTAAATAGAGTATCGGGGATATAAGCGACGACAGTATCCATGAGTATCTCCGGTCTGAATTCAGCACTATTGCCGAAATTGCAGCAGTCAACGCAAATGCCGCTATCGGGAATGTATCCTGACATACGACTACGCAATATAACAAAAGGATTACAGGGGCTGAAGAGAAAGGAACGAGCCATATCCCCGCATCACTGAAACGGCGAAGACACTTTTCAAAGGCAAATATCGAAAATACGGCCAAAGATGTCAGCAAAGTCACTCCGATCCATGGCACGTGATAAAACTGCACGAGCGCCTCTGTAAGGACTCTTGCGACTCCTCCGACTTCCAGAAGATGATCCATGATATAGTGCCATTCATTCTGGAAAAGCTGCATCTGCTCTTGAACGAACAGCATGAAACGTCCTTCGAAGAAAATCACCAGCCATATGATGGCATAGAGGAACAAATATATCAAAAATCTTAATTTTTTGTTCATATGGTGAAATATTATAGATTTCCACATACAAAAATAGCCAAAAAAAATATTTTCAAAAATAATAACTAAATTTGCAGGATTGAAACTGTCCCGATCCGGACTGTAACATACATTTGACATGAGTACATACTACATCATAATGGCAAGCATGGCAGTGATGGCCGTCATCGTATTTGTAGCCCTGTTCTTCTTCAAGGCTGGCTATGGATACCTGTCGACATCGAACTGGGGGCCGAAGATAAGCAACAAGACAGCATGGGTGCTGATGGAGGCTCCGGCATTCATCTTCCTGCTTTACTATACCATAAGATTCGCAGTCTCAGGTGCTGATACAGGAAACTCCAAGGCCGTACTGTACATCATGGCCGGATTCTATCTCCTGCACTATTTCCAGCGCTCGTTCATATTCCCGCTCATGATGAGGGGCAAGAGCACGATGCCTATCGTCATAATGCTCATGGGCCTGACCTTCAACACATTGAATGCATATCTCATTGGAGAATGGCTTTACGGAGAGGCGCCGTCAGGAATGTACGGGACCAGCTGGCTGTGGAGTCCGCAGTTCATCATCGGCACAATCGTCTTCTTTACGGGAATGGCGATCAACCTCCACTCTGACCATGTGATCCGAAACCTCCGCAAGCCAGGTGACACAAAGCATTATATCCCACGCAAAGGATTCTACAGATATGTGACATCGGCAAACTATTTCGGAGAACTTACAGAATGGATCGGCTATGCGATCCTCACATGGTCTCCTGCCGGGCTTCTCTTCGCGATATGGACATTCGCGAATCTCGGTCCCCGCGCGAAGTCACTTACAGAGAAATACGAGAAGGAATTCGGTGAAGAATACACTAAACTCAACAAGAAACATATTATACCGTTTATCTGGTAATGAGCGAATTATTTACCCCATATAAGATCGGTCCCATCGAGTTGAAGAACAGGACCATAAGGTCGGCAGCATTCGAAGCGATGTGTCCGGGACAAAGACCATCAAAGGAACTGTTCGATTATCATACGGCCGTAGCTCGTGGAGGCATCGGAATGACCACGGTCGCATATGCAGCCGTATGCAGGAGCGGTCTTTCGTTTGAAAACCAGCTCTGGATGCGGGAGGAGATCGTGCCGGAGCTCAAAAAGCTGACAGACGCGATTCACGCGGAAGGAGCAAAGGCTTCGATCCAGCTCGGCCATTGCGGCAACATGTCGCACAGAAGCATCTGCGGCTGCATGCCATACGGAGCAAGTCGTGGCTTCAATCTGTACTCTCCTACATTCGTTCAGAAAATGAACATGGAGCAGATAAACGAAGTGGCTGATGCGTACGGAAAGGCAGTCGAGCTTGCGATTGAGGCAGGATTCGATGCGATCGAGATCCATGCAGGACACGGATATCTGATTTCACAGTTTCTCTCTCCATACACCAATCACCGTCGTGACGAGTTCGGAGGAAGCCTTGAAAACAGAATGAGATTCATGAGGATGTGCGTCAGCAAGGCCGTTGCTGCAGGAAAAGGCAAGGTAGCGCTGTTTGCAAAGCTCAACACACGCGATGGATTCAAGGGCGGACAGGAGACTGATGAACTCATTGAAGTAGCTAAAGAGCTCCGCGATCTCGGCATCGAGGCCATAGTGCTTTCAGGAGGATTCGTAAGCCGTCACCCGCAGTATGTGATGCGCGGACAGTTCCCGGTAAAGACAATTGTCCATTACTTCCCATGGAGCAAATGGTGGCTTAAGATCGGAGTGACACTTGCAGGAAAGCTCGTAGCTCCGACCGTACCTTTCAAGAAGCTCTTCTTCATGGAAGACGCTCTGAAGTTCCGCGAGGCGATGCCGGATTTCCCATTCGTCTATGTGGGAGGTGTAGTTGACCGCAAGAGCGCTGACGAAGCCATAGACAAGGGATTTCCTATGATCCAGATGGGACGAGCAGTCCTTGAAGACACTGATTTTGTAAATAAGATGAAGGCTGATGAGAATCATTGCAGCGGCTGTACGCACAGCAATTTCTGCATCGGCAGAATGTACTCGAAATCGATGCAGTGCCACAAGCATTGCGAAGACATCACTCCAGCCCTTGTAAAGGAAGTCGAGAGGATGAACAGACAGAATGATGAAATGGAGCGCAAGCTCGGATATAAATAGTTCAATGACATATTAGGCAGAACGCTTCTGTCGCGGCCGGCGCACGTCGGCTGAGGAAAGTCCGGACTGGGCAGGGCGACCTGCTGTGGAAAGCACAGATGGGAGTAATCTTATGAATGCCGTAACAGAAAACAAACCGCCCGAAAGGGTAAGGGTGAAACCGTGAGGCAAGAGCTCACGACGTCGTATGGCGACATATGGCGGTGACGGCACCAGGTCCAGCAAGACCATGTATACTGGCACGACCCGAGGCTTCGGCCGAAGGTCAGAAGGGCTGCCCGCTCTTTGCCAGGGGGTAGGTTGCGAAGATAAATGACAGATTAAAACAGAAACCGGCTTACGGTTCTGCCTATTAAACGAGGGTTGGCGCAAGCCAGCCCTTTTTTATTTGAAAAAAACGAGGGGATTCTCTTGCAGAGTCTCGTCGGATTGGTTATATTTGCATTCCGTATGAAAACGGGATTTGATAACGAAAAGTATCTCAGGATACAGTCTGAACAGATCAAGAAGCGTATCGCTCAGTTCGGAGACAAGCTTTACCTCGAATTCGGAGGTAAACTATTTGATGATAACCATGCAAGCCGTGTCCTGCCGGGTTTCCAGCCCGACAGCAAGCTTCAGATGCTTACCCAGCTAAAGGACGAGGCGGAGATCCTTGTTGTGATCAGCGCCAAGGACATTGAGAAGAACAAGGTCCGTGGCGACCTGGGCATCACATACGACGAGGACGTGCTGCGTCTTTGCAGCGAGTTCGAGAATGTCGGGTTCTATGTGAGCAGCGTCGTGGTGACCCACTACAACGGCCAGTCAAGTGCAGATGCATACAGGGCTCGTCTTGAGCGCAAAGGCATCAAGGTGTATTACCATTACACAATCGAGGGATATCCCAACAATGTGGCTCTTATCGATTCTGACGAAGGATTCGGAAAGAACGATTATGTAGAGACCACAAGGCCTCTCGTAGTGGTGACTGCACCTGGTCCGGGAAGCGGAAAGATGGCAGTCTGCCTGAGCCAGCTCTACCATGAGAACAAGAGAGGCACCAAGGCCGGATATGCCAAGTTCGAGACCTTCCCTGTATGGAACCTTCCTTTGAAGCATCCTATCAACATAGCATATGAGGCTGCCACAGCCGATCTCAACGATGTGAATATGATCGACCCGTTCCATCTTGAAGCATATGGAACGATTGCGGCCAGCTACAACAGGGACATAGAGATCTTCCCTGTATTGAACGCCCTTTTCGAAGGAATCTACGGTGAGAGTCCTTACAAGTCTCCTACAGACATGGGAGTGAACATGCTCGGATTCTGCATGAGCGACGAGGACGTATGCTGCAATGCCGCCCGGGAGGAGATCATCAGAAGGTATTATTACGCCCTCTGCAATCTCGCGGAGAAAGGAAACAACGAAAACGAAGTCAACAAGATATCGCTTATCCTCAAGCAGGCCAAGCTTACTACAGAGTACAGAAGAACGACAGTAGCAGCAAGAGAGCGCAAGGAACTTTACGGAGTGCCTACTGCTGCGATCGAGCTTCAGGACGGAACCATCATCACATCCATGACAAGTTCCCTCCTCGGACCGAGCGCCGCCCTCATACTCAACGCCACTAAACATCTTGCAGGCATTCCGCACAACGTGAAGCTCATTCCGGAGGAGATGATCGCGCCTATCCAGAAGACGAAGGTTTCGTTCCTTCACGGACACAATCCACGCCTCCACACCGATGAGGTACTCGTGGCGATATCTATGCTCAGCATCCATGACGAGAACTGCCGCAAGGCTCTGGAGCAGCTGCCGAAGCTTGACGGATGCCAGGTGCATTCGACCGTAATGCTCAGCGAGGTTGACCGGAAGATATTCAAGAAGCTTGGCGTAGGCCTGACCTGCGACCCAGTGAAGAAGGAATAGACGAACCTGACCTAACCTACAACCTATGCAACCTATAATAGCACCGATCAGCACGGATATAATAAAGTCCGAGCTGACCCCTGCGAAAAAATTCAGGGACACCAACAAGGGAGGAAATGAGATCTACATTGTGAATCATCACGACTCCCCTGAAATAATGAAAGAGATCGGAAGGCTCCGTGAGGAGGCGTTCCGTGATTCAGGCGGAGGAAGCGGACTTGCCATGGACATCGACGAATTCGATACCATGGAAGTTCCTTACCAGCAGCTTATTGTATGGGATCCTGACAATGAAAAGATCATCGGAGGATATCGGTTCATTGCCGGTCCGGACATAAAGATCGACGAAAACGGTAAGCCGCTGCTGGCTACTGCCCATATGTTCAACTTTTCGGAGAAATTCCTGAAGGAGTATCTCCCTTATACAGTCGAGCTGGGCAGAAGCTTCATCGCTCCTGAATATCAGAGCCGGCAGGCCGGCGTCAAGGCCCTGTTCGCATTGGACAACCTTTGGGACGGACTTTGCGCCCTTGCGATCGAGAAGCGCGAACTGAAATATTTCTTCGGAAAGATGACCATGTATCCGGACTACAACCGTGAGGCCAGAGACCTGATACAGCATTTCCTTTTCAAGCATTTCGAAGACAAGGAAGGACTGGTCACTCCGATGGAACCGCTGAAGATCGAGACCGACAGAGAGTACATGGACAGCATCCTCAATGAGGACGATTTCAAGGAGGACTACAAGCTTCTGAACGCCGCTGTACGCAAGCATGGCGTGAACATTCCTCCTCTTGTGAATGCATATATGAGCCTCTCCCCTACCATGAAGATGTTCGGCGGAGGCATCAACCATGAGTTCAGCGAGGCTGAAGAGACATGCATCATGATAGATTTCGATGAGATCAATCAGGACAAGCTGGAAAGGCATGTCGATTCATTCATAAATGAGAAGATGGGCCTCATGAAGAAGCGATTCCCCGTTTTCGCTGAAAACATGGGAGGAAAGCTCAAGGATATGATCATGCATAAGAGAGAGATGATCCAGGCCAAAAGAGCTGCAAATATCAGCAGACGAAAGGCCAGAAGAGCAAAAAGAAAGAACAGACAATAACATAACAACATAAAAAGATATGGGACTTACAGGAAAGGACAATGAATTTGATGTGATCATTGTCGGAGGAGGCATCACAGGTGCTGGTACAGCCAGAGACTGTGCGCTCAGAGGCCTCAAGGTTCTCCTCGTCGAAAGACACGACCTGGCTACAGGTGCGACAGGACGAAACCATGGTCTTCTCCATAGCGGAGCCAGATATGCCGTGACCGACAGAGAGTCTGCAGAAGAATGTATAAAGGAGAACATGATACTCCGAAAGATCGCCCGCCACTGCGTGGAAGAGACTGAAGGCCTTTTCATCACGCTTCCGGAGGACGACCTTGCATATCAGGCGAAGTTCGTGGAATCCTGTCTGGCTGCCGGTATCAACGCCGAGATCATAGATCCTAAGGAGGCGCTGAAGATGGAACCTTCAGCAAACCCGGACATCATCGGAGCGGTCAAAGTCCCTGATGGAGCCGTAGACCCGTTCAGGCTTACATCGGCAAACATCATCGACGCGAAGCTCCACGGAGCCAAAGTATTGGTATACAGCGAGGTGACAAGTCTCATCAAGGAAGGTGACACAGTACAGGGCGTCGAGGTGTTCAATCACATCACAAAGCAGAAGGAAAGATATTATGCGCCGGTGACAGTCAATGCCGGAGGTATCTGGGGACAGCATATCGCTGAACTTGCAGGAGTGAAGATCAACATGTTCCCAGCCAAGGGAGCCCTGCTTATCTTCGGTCACCGCGTGAACAATGTCGTGCTGAACCGCTGCCGCAAGCCGGCCAATGCGGATATCCTTGTACCGGGAGACACAATCTGTCTGATCGGAACGACTTCAAGCCGCATTCCTTTTGAGGAGTGTGACAACATGTATGTGACTCCTGATGAAGTGGACGTACTGCTTCAGGAAGGTGAGAAACTCGCACCGAGCCTCGCATCGACCCGCATTCTCCGTGCATATGCAGGAGTCCGTCCTCTTGTTGCGACTGACGACGATCCATCAGGACGTAACATCAGCCGCGGAATCGTGCTTCTTGACCATGAGACACGCGACGGAGTCAAAGGATTTGTCAGCATCACTGGCGGTAAGCTCATGACATACAGACTTATGGCTGAATGGGCTGCAGACCTTGTCTGCAAGAAGCTTTCTGTACAGCAGAGCTGCATCACCATGCATACACCTCTGCCTGGTTCGGAGAAGGAGAATATCGATGAGATATCGCAGAAGACATGGACCAAGCCGGGAACTACCCACAAGGCCACTGTCGGCAGACACGGAGCGAGGGCGCTCAATATCGGACTTAACGACGAATATGATGCAAGCCTCGTCTGCGAGTGCGAAGAAGTTTCTGTCGGTGAAGTCCGCTATGCTATAAATGAGCTCGATGTACACAACCTGGTCGACCTTCGAAGAAGAACCAGAGTCGGCATGGGAACATGTCAGGGTGAGCTTTGTGCATGCCGCGCGGCAGGAATGCTTGCTGATGCGCACAAATGCACGGAAAGGGCAAAAACAGATCTACAGAACTTCGTGAACGAGAGATGGAAGGGTATGTATCCGGTATGCTGGGGAGACACATTGAGAGAGAGCGAGTACTCGCAGTGGATATATTCGGGAGTCTGCGGACTTGAAGGAAGTGAAACCGGAAAAACAGAGTAAGACCATGAAATTCGATACAGTCATCATAGGTGGAGGTCTGGCCGGACTCGTTTGCGGTATCAGACTCCAGAAGGCAGGAAAGAAATGTGCAATAGTTTCTGCCGGACAGAGCGCAATGCATTTCTCATCTGGAACTTTCGATCTTCTCGGAAGACTTCCGGACGGAACAGGAGTCAATGCCCCTCTTGAAGCATTGAAGAATCTCCCAGAGAACCATCCGTACTCCCTGCTCGGAGAAGACACAGTAAGGAAATATACAGAAGAGATACCTGCATTCCTTGAGGAATGCGGAATAAGAGTAAGCGGCGACGCTTCTGCAAACACATGGAGAATCACTCCGACTGGTGAACGCAAGTCGTCTTGGCTGACCCTCGGAGATTTCACTGCACTGAAGTCAAAAGACGAAAAGATCGGCAGCAAGGCATTGATAGTCAATATTCTCGGATATCTCGACTTCAACACAAAGTTCCTTGCCGATTCATTCGAGAAGCAGGGAACGGAATGCAGGATCGTTGCCATCAAGCTTGACGAGATGGAACGTCTGCGCAAGAATCCTAGCGAGATGAGAGCCACAAACATCGCACGTGTCATGGACAGGGACGGCGTATGGGAAAAGGCGGCTGAGCAGGTGAAGAGCATGATAAAGGACGAGGATGTCGTTGTGCTTCCTGCTGTATTCGGTCTCAAGGACTATACGGTAGTCGACAGAATGCGCGAGGCAATCGGAATCAGGACAGTCTTCGTTGCAACAATGCCACCATCAGTACCGGGAATCCGCTCACAGATGTCACTCACAGCTGAATTCGAGCGTGCAGGGGGAAGATTCCTCAAGGGAGATGCCGTTGTTGATGCGGAGTTCGATGAGAACGGACATGTGAAAAGCGTCGGCACACAGAATTTCGGCAATATAAGACTTTATGCAGACAACTTCGTACTTGCCAGCGGAAGCTTCTTCAGCAAAGGACTCATCGCAACACCGGACAAGATCTTCGAACCGGTATTCGGTGTCGACCTTTCGTATCCGGAAGGAAGAGACCAGTGGTTCGACAGAAACTTCTGGAACAGACAGAATTACATCTCATATGGTGCAAAGGTCAGCAAGTTCCTTCACGCATCGATTGAAGGAAAACCGATTGCGAACCTCTATGCAATAGGCTCGCTGCTTGCAGGAAGCAATACGCTTTACGAAGGCTGCGGAGGAGGAATCGCACTCATCACTGCACTTGCAGCGGCAGACAGCATACTTGAGAAATAGGAGGACATGGATATGAAAATGCAGGAAAAGAACATAAGCACAAACAATTTCGAACAGTGCATCAAATGTACGGTATGTACCGTATACTGCCCGGTCGTGCCGGTCAATCCGATGTATCCAGGTCCGAAGCAGGCTGGTCCGGACGGAGAAAGACTCAGACTAAAGAAAGGTCTGTTCTTTGACGACACATTGAAATACTGCCTCAACTGCAAGAGATGCGAGGTCGCATGTCCGTCTGGGGTAAGGATCGCAGATATCATCCAGGCTGCAAGAATCAAATACAGCGGAGAGGCGCCGAAGCTTCGCGATATGATCCTGGCAAGCACGGACATCATGGGAGGTCTCGCCACAAAGGTGGCACCTGTAGCGAATTTCGCTCTCGGTCTCAAGCCGACAAAGGTTGTGATGGATGCAGTGCTGAAGGTTGACAAGCACAGGACATTCCCGAAATATGCTTCAAGGACATTTGAAAGCTGGTATAAGAAGAACGTAAAGGCATTCCAGGACACATTCAAGCATCATGTAAGCTTCTTCCACGGATGTTACGTCAACTACAACTACCCACAGCTTGGAAAAGATCTTGTCAGCGTGATGAATGCCCTCGGATACGGTGTACATATGCTTGAGAACGAGAAATGCTGCGGTACGGCACTCATATCCAACTGCATGATCGATCAGGCAAAGAAGAATGCTGTCAATAATGTAGAAAGCATCAGAAAAAGCGTATACGAAAGACAGATGCCGGTGATCGGAACTTCATCTTCATGCAATTTCACGATCAGGGACGAGTATCCTCACCTGCTCGGTATAGATAATTCAGATGTAAGGGATTACATCGAACTGGCGACGAGATTCATCTACAGACTCATCGAAGAGGACAAGGTAAAGCTAGTATTCAGAAAGGACTACAAGGCAAAGATCGCTTACCACACACCTTGCCATATGGAGAAGCTCGGATGGGGTATATTCTCTACTGAGCTCCTGAAAATGATACCTGGTGTAGAGCTTACCATTCTCGACAGCAACTGCTGCGGTATAGCAGGAACATATGGTTTCAAGAAAGAGAATTATGAGGTGTCACAGGCCATCGGAAAGCCTCTCTTCGATCAGATCGCAAGACTGAAGCCTGATTTCGTGGCATGTGATTGCGAGACATGCAAGTGGCAGATAGAGATGTCGACAGAGAAAGAGGTGAAGAATCCGATTTCGGTTCTCGCCGAAGCGCTTGACCTGATTGCAACTTCAGAAGCCAACAAATAAAAGAAGGCGACTAATAAGTGATTTAGTCGCCTTCTTTCGTATTTATATGGATATGACGACAGTGGCGGTAGGGTAAGTTTGGCTTGGTTCCGTCGGAACAAGTTCCGACTCCATCCCTCCCACGACTACGTCGCGGGCCCCTCCCGTTCACGAGGCCACGGGCGGCCAC
>JAFTWQ010000063.1 GCA_017465225.1 Bacteroidales bacterium | reverse complement strand
TTTTCATAAAGAATAAAGGTTAATAAAAGATGTTGTTATGTGATTCCGGAGTCGGCACCTCCGGTTTCATATCCCCCTGAAAAATATCAATATGAAGAGAATATCATACATATTCTTAGCGGGAGCCTTGTCTCTTCTGATAGCAGGCTGCGCATCCCAGCGCAAGATGAAGAGCCTGCAGAGCGGTACGGTCCGTCCATCCTTGACCCTCGCAAGAGAGCAGGACTACATCCCGGACATCCGTAAGGACATGGTCGCCCAAAGGGACACGTTCATCGTCAGGGACGGAGACCGCGAGGTGCTCATCATGAAGGCCGTCAAGGACGAGGACGGAGAGATGATCGCTCATGACGTAATCGATGCGGCAGTAGTGACCGCACGCTTCCGTAACGTTGCCGAGAGGAACGGACGAGTGGACATCGAGTTTCAGGTCATCGTTCCCCAGTCCATGCAGGACAGCAGATGGCAGCTGAGGTTCAGGCCTCAGATGTACATCCTTGAGGACACTCTTGACCTCGATCCTGTCATCATCACCGGAGCTGAGTACCGCAAGGGTCAGCTTCGTGGATACCAGCAGTATGAGAGGTTTCTCGCTACCATCGTCACCAATCCCGACGAGTTCGTGAACTGGTGGCTGCTGGAGCTCTTCATCGAGAGGAACATGCCGGACCTCTATGCCTTCAAGACTGACTCCACATATGTCAGCGACGAGCAGTTCGCCTCGGTCTATGGCGTGACTGAGAAGGAAGCCATTGAGCATTATACTGATGATCTGGCACGAAAGGCCAACAACAAGCGCATATCAAGACGCGAGAAGATGTACCGCAAGTACGTAAAGGTCCCTATCGTGACTGATGGACTTCGCCTTGACACGGTAATCCAGACATTCAACGGAGATTTCATCTACAGATATGTACAACCGATAAAGACCCGTCCAAAGCTCAGAAAGGTCGATGTGGTACTCTCAGGAGATATCTACGAGGAAGACAGAAAGATCTACGACATCCCGAATAGCGACCCTCTGACATTCTACATCTCATCCCTGTCCGCATTCGTGGACAACCGCGAGAAATACCTTACCAAGGTCATCGAGAGAAGAGTGGAAGAGAACACCGCCTGCTACATAGAGTTTGCCTCCGGAAGCTTCGAGGTGGATGAGAAGATGGGCAATAACCCGGAGGAGATTGGAAGGATCAAGGAGAACCTTATCTCGCTCATGCAGAACGAGAGGTTCGACCTGGATTCGATCGTGGTCACTTCATCCGCATCACCAGAAGGAACCATAAGATTCAATGAAAGACTCTCTCAGAAGCGTTCGGAAGGCATTTCAGAGTACTTCAGCAGGTGGATGAACCACTACCAGGATTCCTTGGAAAGGGAACGTGGATTTGCCGTAGATGAAGAAGGAAACATCATCATCCAGAAGAGGACGCATATCCCTATGATGGGACGAAGCAGCGGAGAGAACTGGAGGATGCTCGACCACCTCGTGGAGAAGGATACCCTCATGACGGAAGATGAGAAGAAAAGTTACATCTCCTCTGCAGACATCAAGGATATCGACCAGAGGGAGAGGTCACTTCAGAGTCTTGGCTGCTATCGTCACATGAGAGAAAAGCTCTACCCACACCTGAGGACAGTCCGCTTCGACTTCCACCTGCACCGCAAGGGAATGGTCAAGGACACTGTCCATACCACAGTCCTGGACACTGCATACATGAACGGAGTGCAGGCCATCCGCGACAGGGACTACGAGAGAGCATTGACTGCACTGAGGCCTTACAACGACTACAACACAGCCATCGCCTACCTCTGCATGGACTACAACGCCAGCGCGATGCAGATACTCGAGGGACTCGACAGGACGGCACAGGTCAACTACATGCTCGCCGTCCTCTACAGCAGAAGAGGCGAAGAGCAGAAGGCCGTCGAGTGCTACGTGCGTTCCTGCTCCCAGGATCCTTCCTACATCCACCGAGGCAACCTCGATCCGGAGATAGCAGTCCTCATCAGACGTTACGGGCTCAATGCAGCTCCGGAGGACGAATTCGAATACAGCATATAGGTTATCAAACCCATTTATAAACCGTTTTAATCATCAAAACTCAATGAAAAAGACATTTTCAATCCTCGCGCTTGCAGCTGCAGTGCTCTGCTCGTGCGACAAGAACGCGGACTGCGTTCCATGCCAGAAGGCTGAGGAGAATCAGGAACCTGCAACGCTCAGCGTGTCCCTCGGCTTTGACGACCCTCAGACCAGGGCAGTAACAGCCTACACCACGGCTCAGGACTACGAGAAGGCCGTGAACAGCGTACAGATCCTCGTGTTCGACGCTTCCGGCAAGATCAACATGTACAAGGATGCAGGCACAGCAGTCTCGGACATCCAGCTTAGTACAACTGCCGGACAGAAGACCGTATGGGCTGTCGTGAACGGTCCGGACCTTTCTGCAGTAGCAACCCTCTCTGCTCTTCAGGCAAAGGCGGTAGACCTCGGGGACAACAGCCTCACCAAGACAGAGGGATTCGTGATGGCGGGCTCGGCATCTTGCACAGTCAGCGCTACCGGCGGCACAGCTGCAGTGACAGTCAGCAGGCTCGTATCGAGAGTCGCTCTCCAGAAGGTGACCAACAGCCTTCCATCAGGTTACGGAGCGCTCAAGATCGACAACGTGACACTGATCAACGTGGTCGGCAACCAGAACCTCGCAGGAAACGCATCCATATCTACATGGTACAACAAGATGGGACGCAAGGACGGCGGAGCACAGGCTGACATCATCGACGGCAGCACCAACAAGGCATCATGCCCTTCACTCACCTTCGCTGCCCCTGCAGCAACCGTGAACAATGATGCGGCTCATGCTCCTACGACTCCACATCTCTTCTACTGCTATCCTAACGCCACATCAGCTGATGCAAACGGCTGGGTAAGTTCGTTCACAGCAAGAAAGACAAGACTTGTGGTGGCGGCAACCATCTCAGGTACGAAGTACTACTACCCTGTGACCATCAGCACCCCTGAGCGCAACAAGGCATACACCGTGGAGCTCACAATCACAGGACTCGGCTCTACCGACCCTGACCAGCCGGTATCCAAGGGTGCAATCACAGCATCCGTGACCGTACAGGAATGGTTGCCTGGCACAACCTACGAGGAGACCATCTAAGCCATGCGCACGTATAGCGCGACAACAAAAGGGGCGCGGGGATAAGGGTATCCTTATGGCCGGGGCCGCGACGCACGGAGGACCGGGGCGATGTGCGGCACACGTGGGGTTCGAATCCCCACGCCCTTCCAGGAACAAAACGAAATGACTATGACAAGGAACATCTACAACAGGATAGCCATCATCCTGACAGCTGCGATGGCGGCAGCCTCATGCTCGGTCAAGGAGGACAGGACTCCGTGTCCGTGCT
>JAFTWQ010000019.1 GCA_017465225.1 Bacteroidales bacterium | reverse complement strand
TATTTGGGTATACGATAAACGTTGAGAAAGGCAAGCCGACCAATTCTGAATTTATGGCGATGATTGCAGATAAATTAAGGCTTGAGCAGGTGGCAAGGTGATAGAAAGATATGATTTTGTCCCCTGTTTTGTCCCCTAAATTGATACAAGGGGTACAAACGAGAAAAGCGTATGCACAATGCATACGCTTTTTTGGTTATTTATGCGTTAGTTTCAAGAGGGTATTATCCATGATAGAGGCTGTCTGTTCTTCCAAAGATTTCAATTCATGTACGTATCTTGAGAGGGTAAATGCGCTGTTTGCGTGTCCCATCAATGAGCTGATCGTAGCAATGTTCACTCCTCCTGCTAGGAGGTATGTGCCGTACATATGGCGGAGTGAATGCGGTGTGATGCGCGGAAGATTATTTCTGTCACACAACATATTGAGAAAGTAGTTGAACATGGAAGGGTGGAGGATGCCGCCAATGGGATTGGGGAAAACGAACGAATCATCTGTCGGGATGGCGAATTTTTTCGCATATGTTTTTTTCCACTCGTAAAGGAGTGTCGATGCCGCCAGAGAGAGCGGTAATGTGCGTTGGCTTCGTTTTGATTTAGGCGGTTTGGTGACGACACCTGTTCGATGAATATAGACGGCTGCGCGATTGACGGAGAGAATCTTGGAAGAGATATCGCCCCATTTTAATCCGAAAATCTCTTCTTTTCTCAGTCCGAGCGTGAAGGCAAGCGCGACCCAAAGACGGAATCTGACGTCATGGTGCTCGTCCACGAGCGAGAGGAGCTTGGCGAAATCTGCTTCACTAGGCATTTCTTTCGGAGTTGTTGTCCCGGGTATCTTTACCCGTAGCGCAGGGTTGGTTGCTATGAAATCCCAGTCAATTGCATGATTCAACAACGTTGTCAATAGTGTAATATGATTCTTGATGTATATGGTGGAAAGAGGCTTGCCATCAAATGATGCTGTGGGCGAGGAGAGGTTCTTGACGAATTCAAGCACGTGTCGCTTGCGTATGTTGCACAGCTTGAGCTGTCCGAGGGATTCGCCGATTCGGGCATATAGCCTTCTGCGTGTCTCTATCGTGGACGGCTCCAGATGCAGTTCCGCATAGTTTTTAAGCCAGTAGGCGTAGAATTGATCTAGCGTCATATGTCCTTCGCTCTTGGCGACGACTCTGTCGCGCAAAACTTCGCTGGCAAATATCGTCCACTCTTTTTCTGCTTCGCTTTTCTTGGTGGTACGAACCGTCTTAGTGTACTCCTTACCATCTCGAACGACTGTCAACAGATATGAGTTGCCGCGTTTTTTTAGCTTGCTCGGCATATGATTCTCTCCTTTCCAAAAAGACCGACTGCCATAGGGGTAGTCGGTCTTGTGTTTTGTCTGTTAATCAATAAAGATAAAAATTATTTGGAATAAAGGTATGACCACAAACAAAACAAGACTTATAAATTTAAGCTCATCGCTTGTGTAGTCTGGTATTTTCCATATGCTAACTTTTCGTGACAATGATTCGTATTTATCTATGGTTTCTTCAGAAAAATAATTTTTTTCGTGACCTCTTTTGAGCAATGCCGATAATAATTCACTGCGGCTATGGAAGTTGATATAAAATCCTCTTGCACGCCAGTATCGAGAATATGAGGATAACATGTCTGCATAACATAAATAGAAATCATAGTTGTTAAAAGCATAAAGCGCATCGTGACTGCTTCTGTGATATAAAAATCTTTCGTTGCGGATAATATCTATGTGATTACACATAGGTTTGACAATATACGGGAAAACATGTTTTTTTGAAAGGTTTGCCTGCTCACATATAATAGTAAGTTCGGTATCTAAAAACTTATTAAGATTTTTATAAGATACTTTCTGATAATCAGATTTGAGAAAAATAAAGATAATGCCGCAAATAAATTTTTCTAGTACGTTAATGACAAACATACAATCATCTTCTTTCTTATTTTCTTTGAGTGATTAAAAATTTTATATAACTGACTACTTGTTGTATTTCTTCGTCGGTAAGGTGGATATCTGACAGTACCTTGTCTATCTCTTTGATGAGTTTTTGCTTTTGTATTTGGTCTTCGGTTAGTGGTATTCCGCGGAGGATGGCAGTCGGCAGCTTCAAAGCTCTGGCTAGGTTTTCGATGGCATCAGTGCGTGGGTTAGCTATTTTCCCTTTTTCCCACCTTCTCAGAGACATAGTAGTTGTATTTGCTAACGTAGCAAGCTCATCATAAGATAAACCGAGTTTTTCACGGTGTTCGCGGATGATGTCGCCGATCTCAGCAGGTGTACGAAGTGAAACAGGGGTTTTTTGTTCTTCAGTTAATGCAGATGTTGGCACACCAAAAAAATTTGCGAGAGCTACGATACCTTCATGACGTGGGTAGCTTCTGCCATTCGACCAGTCGGTAAACGTTGAATAGCTTACTCCGATAGCTTCGCTTATTTGTTTCCGGCTCTTGCCGCTTTCTTGTATAAGACGAAGGAGATTTTTGCTCACGATCTTCTTATCGACTTCTATGCTCATAATGACACCACCTTTTCTATCTTCATCTTACATCAAATCCGTAAAAAAAGAAATAAAAAGTAAATAAAAAAACGAAAAAACCGTTGACGAATAGTTTTTGATGGTATATAATTAAAACAGAAAAAACGATTTAATCGTTTGAGGAGGTGTAATGATGGCAAAACTTAGTTTGAAGGCGGCGAGAGTAAATGTTAATCTTACGCAAGAAAAAGCAGCTGAAATGCTTGGTATTAGTGAGAAAACGCTTTATAGCTACGAAAACGGACATACATTCCCGACTGCACCTACAATTAAGAAAATGTGCGAGGTTTATGCTGTGGAGCATGACGAGCTTATTTTTTTTAAGTAGAAAAAACGACTTAATCGTTTTAAGTGTTGCTGTGGGGGCGGATGGGTAATATGCGGCACATAGTTGGTTTTATGTTAATGATTGTTGTCTATTCTGTTTTGCTGTATCAAGGACAATATGATGAGCTAATGTTCTTCTCTTACGGATTACTAATTGGTCGTTACATTTTTGGTGATTAACCGATTCGAACGAGGATGTTAATAATGCTACAAATAGCAATCATTACCGTTGAAAGATACGAAATATTCTCTTTGGTTAAGAAAGGCATATCACAAGATATAGGGTTGGTGTCAATGTAATCATTTACAGCCTTGTAACCATAAACGGTTAGATGCAGATTACTGTTTACTTTCTCAAGGAGGTCTTTTGCTATGAGCTTGTCGATGCGAGCTTCAGTATCTTGCGTAATTTCTGGGTATGCGTGGAATTTTACCAGAATGGCAGGTACGCTTGTATCGTCCTGCTTGAAGATGAAGTACAGTAGTTTGAAATCTTGTTCGTCCATGGTGTTCAGCTCCTTTGCATCTTTTTTTGGTGCAGACAGTTTACCGCTAATCAGTAAAATAGTCAAGCTAAGCAGAAAACTTTGTGTGTGGCAAATCGAAAAAGAAAAAAGCTCCGCTCAGGAGCAGGGAGGTGCAGGTATGAAGCTGGTGGATATGGCGACATTCGCCGAACAAAACGAGCTGTCGTATCACAAGCTGTATCGTTGGGTACGCAAATGCGGATTGCCGCACGTGCTGATCGACGGCAAACGGTACATCAGACAGTCGGACTACGAAAAATGGATCGAGACGAAAGTTACTGTGTCGATCGTTGAGCCGAAAGCAAAAACGGCATTGAGAGAGATCGCGGATATGCCGCTGCCAAAACGAGGACAGCGCGTGAAAATGCCGCGGATATATTGAGGAGGGGACAAGACGTGATTACACAAGAGAAGCTTAACGAGATCGTTGCAAATCATGGGAGATGGCTTAGAGGTGAAGAAGGCGGCTGCCGCGCGTACTTGGCAGGCGCGTACTTGGCAGGCGCGAACTTGACACGCGCGAACTTGGCAGGCGCGTACTTGGCAGACGCGAACTTGACACGCGCGAACTTGACACGCGCGAACTTGGCAGGCGCGAACTTGGCAGACGCGAACTTGACAGACGCGAACTTGACAGGCGCGAACTTGACACGCGCGAACTTGGCAGGCGCGAACTTGACAGGCGCGAACTTGACAGACGCGAACTTGACAGGCGCGTACTTGACAGACGCGAACTTGACAGGCGCGTACTTGGCAGGCGCGTACTTGACAGACGCGAACTTGGATAAAAAATATTATCAAGTCGTGCGTATCGGCAGCCGTAAAGGTACAACTACATACAACGCAACGGACGATATTGTGTCATGCGGCTGTTGGAACAAATATAAAGGCGGCACCCTGAACGAGTTTACCGCACGTGTAGAAAGCGTATATGGCGAAAAAGGCAGTGAGCCGAACAAGCCATATTATGACGAATATATGGCAGCGATAGATTTCTTCAAGAAGATGAAAGAATTATCCAAAAAATAGGAGGAATAATCATGGCAGGGAAATTAGTCGCGTACCACGATGGCAAGAGATGTCAGGTGAGTCGAATCGACAAAATCATCAAAAAGAATCAGAACGTATATCGCTCGGAGTTAAAGGGGGTAAAAAAATGATGAACGGCAAGACGTATAAGCTCATCGTTGACCAAAATGACGATGTAAAAGGTGTGTACGTGCGCGACATTCCGCACGTGCTTGCAGAGATTATCGGCGAGATGGCTGCAGAAATGTGGCAGGAGAACAAAAAGAACTTGCGTTGGTTCGCAGCCGGCATGGTCGTGATGGCGGTGATCGCTTGGATCGCATAAAAAAAAGAGTCCTGTCGGGACGGCAATCCCGATCAGGACATTAGAAAAGAACTTAGATAAATCATATCACAAATGATAGAAGGTGGCAACATGGATTTTGAAGCAGCACTCGCTCGGGTGCAGAAGATAGCATGGCGAATCGAGCAGGAGGATGCTCCGAGCTTGCCCGAGTCGATGAGAGAAGAAGCACGTGCCGACAGGGTCGCGTTGGAGATCATCACCGAATGGGCGATGAAGGTATACAAGACGGATAAGACACAAGCAGCGCAGATGTTGAACGCGCTGCATATCTAGGAGGATGTAAGATGCATGAAGATAAGATGCGTGAACAAGTATTGCGGCATAAGGAAGAAATGATGGACAAGATGATCGATTATTTAAAAGCGGCACAGGTTGCGGCGAAAGAGCTTGGCGCAACGGCGATATATATCAATCTCGGGTACAGCGATTCGATCGGAGTGCAGTTTTACGAAGAAGATTTCCCGTTCGACAAAGAGAAGTCGAAAAGAAAAGAATCGTACGATGCTAACAGAGAGCAGTTGTGCGAAGATGTGTGTGGAGTAGAGTTCTACTGCTATGTTGATAAGGCTAAAAAGGAGGAGACGAACGATGAAGGACATCATGACGAAGCTGCAGCTGATTCAGATGGAATTGAAAGCGCCGAAGAATCAGTACAACAAATTCGGTAAATTTAACTACCGCAACGCAGAGGACATTCTTGAAGCAGTTAAGCCGCTTTGCCAGACGCATGGCGCGGTGTTGATCGTGACTGATTCGCTCGTTGAAACAGGTGGAAGGTTCTATATCAGAGCGACCGCGAGACTGTATGACCTTGATTCAGATGGCAGTGCAAGCGCGGATGGATACGCGCGTGAGACGGACGAGAAGGCAGGTATGGACGCTTCGCAGATCACAGGTTCGGCATCGAGTTATGCGCGGAAATATGCGCTGAATGGTCTTTTCTGCATCGACGATGTGAAAGACGCAGATAGTGACAAGCCTGTAACGGCAAGCAAGGAAGATACAACAGAGTCTTGGCAAAAGCGTGACGGCAAGACGTATATCCTGAGCGAGAACGGCAAGTGGTACGAGCTCGGGAATCTGTCGAAGAAGCAACTGCAGGACGCGCTGAAAAGCGATAAATTCAAAGGCTGCCGATATGACATCCAAAAAGCGATCAAGGAGATACGGGCAGATGGCTAAATCGATCATACAGACGGACAAGACGTGCTTCATCTGCGACACCACAACGAATCTGGAGAAGCATCATATCTTCTTCGGGACGGCGAATCGCAAGATCAGTGACAAGCATGGATTCACCGTATGGCTGTGTCACGATCATCATACCGGCAGTAACATAAGCGCACACAGGAACAGAGAAGTTGACCTCGCGCTGAAAAGAGTATGCCAGACTGTATATGAATTAGACCACAGTCGCGATGATTTCATGAAGCTGATCGGGCGCAATTATCTGGAGGTCGAAGATGAAATTCACAACGGATAGGATCAACGTCTTCGGCGGAATGCTTCAAGTGCAGGTGCCGTTTCGGTCGATAGACGACCTCATCGCGCTTCAAGAATGCTGTTCGAAGGGGAAAAAGATAACGGTCGAATTGAAGCGAGAGCGCAGGTCTAGGGATGCGAACGCATACTGTTGGGTGTTGTGCCACTCGATAGCAAAAAAGCTGTCGAAGGAGCACGTGAGGGTATCTGCGGTCGATGTGTACCGCAAGGCGATATCAGAATGCGGACATTGTACGATCCTGCCAATCAGAGAGACGGCGGTCGATCACTTCAAGCATATCTGGACGGCTAAGGGCATCGGTTGGATCGTAGAGGATCTCGGCGCATCGAAGCTGAGCGGATATGTAAACGTTGCTGCATATCATGGCAGCAGTACATACGATACGGCAGAGATGGCACGACTGATAGACGGACTGGTCGAAGAAGCAAAGGCAGTCGGGGCGGAGACTCTTCCGCCTGCTGAACTGGCAAGGCTGAAAGACGAATGGGGGGATAATGATGGCGCAGATCAGAGTAGAAAAAGATAAAAATTTCAGCATTGTATCAAATGAGATCCTGCGTGATACGAGCTTGAGTATTAAGGCGCGGTTTATCCTCGTCTTCTGTCTCAGTTTATCTGATTCGTGGGAATACAACATTAAAGGTCTTGCAACGGTCATCGGAGTCGGAGTAGATACGATCTCGGCAGGGCTGAAAGAGTTGGAATCACATGGCTATCTGGAGAGAAAGCGTGTGCGTGATGAAAAAGGACGACTGAAAAACGTCGAGTATATTCTGCGCGAAAAACCAAAACGGGAAAAACCTATCTTGGAAAATCCAATCTTGGATAAACCTATCTTGGAAAAACCCACACTAATAAATAAAGATATAATAAATAACCAATCTAAAAAAGAACCAAAGAAAAAGAGAGTAGAAAAAGCACCTTGCGAGGATATCGTGTCGATATACAACGAAACGTGTGTGTCTCTCCCTTCTGTGGGATACATAACGAGTGGACGGATCACAGCGATAAATGCAAGATGGCTGGAATACAAAGGCGATATCGAGACGTTTCGGCGATTGTTCGAGATAGCGCAGGCGAGCGATTTCTTGACCGGCAGAAATGAACGAGGTTGGAAAGCATCGTTCGATTGGCTGATGAACGCAAAGAACATGGCAAAAGTGCTGGAAGGCAATTACGAAAACAGACAGCAGAAGCAAGAAGAACATGACGATCTTGCAGATTTCATCGAGAGAGAGCGAGGGAGAAAAAGTGAACAGCATGGATGCAATTCTGCTTGATCTGGCGGACATAGCGGTAAAAGAGCAAGCAATCATGGGACGCGGATACGAGAAGGGCGGGATCCTGTACTGCAAAAAATGCCGCACTCCGATACAGACGAAAAAGACGTTCATGGGGAAAGAAAGAATCTTCCCCATCGCGTGTCAATGCCGAAGGGCAGAGCTGATCAAAGAGCGCGAGGAGGAAGAGCGTCGCAAGGCGGCAGAGCTTCGCAAAGAGCTTCGCAGGATGGCGATGCCCGTGCACGAGATGAAGGCATGGACGTTCGCCAATGCGCAGGAGACGGCGATCATCAAGGCGGCGAGAAGATATGCGGAACATTTCGACGAGATGAAACGCGAGGGAAAAGGTCTTGTTCTGTACGGCGACTGCGGAGTGGGCAAGACGTACGCGGCAGCGTGCATCGTAAACGAGCTTATCGACCGCGGAATCCCTTGTCTGATGACAAGTTTTTCGAGGATCCTCAATGCGCTCTGGAGCGTGGAGGACAAGCAGGTGTATATCGACAGTCTGAATCAAGTAGACCTTCTCGTGATAGACGATCTCGGCGCAGAACGTCAGAGCGAATATGTGGCAGAGCAGGTGTTCAGCGTCATTGACGGACGATGCCGAGCTAAACTGCCGATGATTATCACAACAAACCTGACGCTCCGAGATATGACGAGCGCACAGGCGAACAAGCGGATATACGAACGTATCCTCGGGGATTGTCACCCGGTCGAAGTGACAGGCGAGAATCGCAGACGAACGAAGCTGAAAAAAGACTTGGGCAGAATGAATGATCTGCTCGGATTGTAGGTGTCGAATGAAAAAGATACGATGTGAATTACATCACGATAACTTTCAAAATTTCAAGCGTTATAACATTCCGAAAGCGCAGCTTGTGATTGCAGACATACCGTACAATATCGGGACAGATGCCTACGCAAGCAATCCGATGTGGTATACGGACGGCGATAACAAGAATGGTGAAAGCAAGTTGGCAAAGGCGAGCTTCTTCAACACGGACGGCAAATTCAAAATCGCTGAGTACATGCATTTTTGTAACCGGCTACTGAAAAAAGAGCCGAAAGAACGAGGAAAAGCACCTGCAATGATCGTGTTCTGCGCGTTCGAGCAGATGCAGACAGTGATCGAATATGGCAAGAGATATGGATTCTGCAAGTCGTATCCGCTTTTCTTCGTGAAGAATTATTCGGCGCAGGTGCTGAAAGCAAATATGCGGATTGTTGGTGCGACAGAATTTGCGGTGGTGTTGTATCGAGACAAATTGCCGAAATTCAACAACGGCAGGCAGTATGACGAAAACGGCAAGATCATTCGTGGGACTGGCAAGATGATATTTAACTGGATCGAGTGGACAAGAGACGATGCGAAAAAATATCCGAAGGTACACCCGACACAGAAGCCTGTAGGAGTGCTGAAAAGGCTGATAGAGATATTTACCGATGAGGGAGATGTTGTTATTGACCCTTGCGCTGGTAGTGGAACAACGCTTCGAGCGGCATATGATCTTGGTCGCCATGCATACGGGTTCGAGGTTGACAAAGGGTTTTATCAAAAAGCACTTGAGAAGATTATGCCGAGTGGTGGAGGATTGTGGTGAGGGCATGAGCAACAGAGCAGAGAGACGCAGGCAAGAGAGAGCCATGCGGAAAGGTGATGCCGTATATCAGGTAAAGAGGGCGGACATTGAAGCTCTCCACCAGAGAGCGATAGACGAATGTACGTTGTATGTATTGCCGAGATGCATATACGCTTCGATGGAGGTGCTTCGGACGAAATTCGGATTCGGCGCGGTAAGGATGAAACGCTTCGTTGATGCGGTATTCAACACATATGATTGTGTGGATAAACAGCACGTCACGCTTGATGAGGTTGCAGAAGCAATCGAGAGAGAAATAGGGGTGGCGATTCGCCGAAACGACAGAGGCGGATTCCATGCCGAGGAGGGGAAGAAATGAAATACGTGAAAAGACCTGTGGAGATAGAGGCATTTCGATATGACGGCGATATGATGGACAGCGATGGCGAATGGTATGTACCTGATTGGGCAGTAGAAGCGTATGAAAACGGTGTATTGTTCTACAAGGATGCAGGCGAGTTGTATGTAAAAACGCTTGAGGGTGATTTGCACGTGTCGGTCGGTGCTTATATCGTGCGTGGAGTGAAAGGTGAAATCTATCCATGTCGAGCGGATATTTTCCAAAAAACATATGTGACGGTACAAGAGCCTGTGTTTGGGTATTGTCCTTACTGCGGAAAAGAGATGGAGGAATAGATATGGCAACAAGAATCGAGAATCAATGCGTAGATTGTCCGCCTGAGATGGGCTGTCTGGGGCAGAGCTGTCCGAAGAAAAACATCGCCGTGTATGTATGCGATGATTGCGGCGATGAGATATACGGCGATATCTACGAGGCAGAAGGCGATGAGCTGTGCGAGAGCTGCCTTAAAAGCAGATATGTGAAGGTGATGTGATGAACAGGCATACGGCGCACGATCTGAAGCAGATGCAGAGCTTACCGCTTGAGGCAAAGGTTCTTCTGACGAAACAGCGGATTCAATCTTGGTACGAAGCGTGGAAAAAATACGAGATCAGGAACAAAAAGACAGGCAAAACGAGATTTGTCACCGCCACAGAAGAGCCGTTATTAAAAGAGAATGAATACATACAATGGGAGACAGAAGGGCAGGTATACGTCTCTTTCTCTGGCGGCAAGGATTCGACCGTACTGAAACATATTGTGGATTCACTGTACGATGATGTGCCTGCCTTGTTCGTGAATACGGGTCTCGAATATCCCGAGATACAGCGATTCGTCCGCGAGGTGAAAGACGGTAAATACGATTGCTTCAATACGGACGTTGAGATCGTTCGACCGGAGATGCGCTTCGATGAAGTGATACGGCGATATGGATATCCGGTCGTCAGCAAGGATGTCTCGAATTGTGTCCAGAGCGCAAAACAGGGTAGCGTGACACGAATTGCAAAGCTTAACGGAACGTACACACAAAAAGATGGCACAATATCAACGTTTAATAATGCAAAATGGGGATTTTTATTAAAAGCACCGTTCGATATTAGCGACAGATGTTGTATGCAAATGAAAAAGAAGCCAGCGATCGCGTATGAGAAAGCGACAGGGAAAAAACCAATAATTGGAATGATGGCAGAGGAAAGCATAAAAAGACGAGACGGATGGGAAAAAACAGGATGCAATGCGTTCGGTTTGAAAAGACCGCAGAGCCAGCCAATGGCTTTTTGGACAGAGCAAGATGTTCTTGCCTACATCAAAAAATACAACGTGCCGTACTGCTCCGCATACGGAGATATCGTATACGTGGGTGAAGATGGTTACGAATATGCAACATCATTCGCCGAGGACGGTAATCGATTACGGACGACAGGATGCAAACGAACAGGATGTATCTTCTGTATGTTCGGTGTGCATCTGGAAAAAGGCGAGAACAGATTCCAACGGTTGAAACGGACACATTCTCGCCAGTACGACTACTGCATCAACGGTGGCGAGATGGTGGATGGCAAATGGCAGCCAAATAGAGAGGGTCTTGGATTGGGGCGGGTTCTCGATTATATCGGCGTTAAATATTGAGGAGGGAAAATGATGGCGAATTACATGAAACAGGTCGCTGAGATGCTCGGTGTAGAGCTTGGGGAAGAATTCCAAGTGATAGATGTAAATGGATTTGCGCTGGAGGTCAATCACATGATCGTCGAGGACGGATTGATTATTGCAATGGGAGGGCAAAAAAGACCATCGCTTTTTAATGATTTGCTCCGAGGTGTGTGTAAGATAAAAAAACTGCCGTGGAGACCGAAAATAGGAGAATCATATTATTCGCTATACAACAGTGAGTTCAAGGTATATACGGTCTGTTGGAATGACACAGTAGAGGATTATGCTAATTTGAAATGCGGCATGGTATTTCGCACATACGAGGAGGCTCTTAAAGCCAGACCACGCATCTATCAGGAGTTGACGGGTAAGGAATGGAGTGATTCGACATGATGGAGCAATGGTTGTGCGTGATGATTGCGATGGTGCTGATAGGCATTGCTCTGGTTGGAGCGGTGGCATTATATCGAGATAATGTATGGGAGGATGAAGAGTGATAGAGATATTGATGTGTGGATATGTCTTGATAGTCATATTGACAGGGGCATATTATGTGAAGGCGCGATTGAAGGAAGAAGGTCGCAGGATCGATGAGATGATAGAGGAGGTGCGAGAGAGATGAATAAGGTGATATTGATGGGTCGTCTGGCGGGCGATCCCGAGGCGAGATACACGCAGTCGGGTAAGGCGGTGGCATCGTTTTCTCTGGCAGTGAACAGATACGGTCAGGATACGGCAGATTTTATCCCTATCGTAGCGTGGGAGAAGTTGGCGGAGATCGTCGGCAATAACTTGTCGAAAGGTCGCCGCGCGTTGATCGAGGGCAGACTGCAGATTCGGTCTTATGAAGCGAATGACGGTCAGAAGCGTAGGGTGACGGAAGTCGTGGCAAGCAATCTGTTTTTCGTAGA
Source organism: Bacteroidales bacterium (assembly GCA_017465225.1). GTDB lineage: Bacteria > Bacteroidota > Bacteroidia > Bacteroidales > UBA932 > Cryptobacteroides. Next base: position 72,144 of record JAFTWQ010000019.1, on the reverse strand, counting down.
CAGCAAACAGGCAACGAGCGAAAAAGCAGATTATTCGTCAATGGGAAGCGAAGCATCCCCAGAAGAAGAGATCCCATTCTAGGAGGTAACCAATGCTGAGATTTATTATCCCGGGTGAGCCGCATGGACAGTCTCGCCCAAGATTCACACAGGTAAATGGTCATGTACATACGTATGACGCGGAGGAGAGCCGCAATTATAAGGCATACGTGAAGATGATCGCGCAGACGGAGGCAAAGGAACAGGGGTGGAAGATTGCGGATAACGATGAAGGTATAGGCGTGAATGTATACGCCTATATGGGAATACCGCAGAGCAAGGGCAGGAAATTCCGTACAGGCGTGCATAAAGGCATTGTTCGACCGACAAAGAAACCAGACGTGGACAACATTTTCAAGGCAGTGACTGATGCGCTGAACGGTCTGTTGTTCAAGGACGACAAGCAGATCATTCATGCGAGAGTAGAGAAGTGGTATGATGATGAGCCGAGGGTAGAAGTCGAAGTATTTATCTTGCGTAAGGAGCTGATGTAATGCGATGTCCACGCGAAGCAAAGTGCAAAGACAGAACGGTGACTTGTCATACAAGTTGTGAAAAGTATAAGATATATCGGGAGAAGCTCGACAAGCTGAGAGAGCGTAACAGAAGAAGCTTGCCGATACGGATTCCGATGAGACCGTAAAGAGAACAGGAGGATTGATATGATTACGAAAGACGAGCTGAGACAGTATCGACATATAAAAGGCGAGATGATGCAGTTGGCAGAAGAGATACGCGAGCTGGATATGCTGATGGTCGTGCCGAGCGTACAGAATCTATCGGGTATGCCAGGCGCACACATGACGACGGATAAGATCGGCGAGACGATCGCGCGTGCTGATGCTCTTCGAAAGCGATATTACGCCAAGATATCAATCCTCCTCGATTTGAAAGCGAAGATAGAGATGGAGATAGACGGACTGAGTGCAGACGATCAGATGCTCATACGGCTGTATTACTTCCGCGGAATGACGTGGGAAGCGGCAGCCGCAACAATGGGATTGTCATGGAATGCGCTCCACTATCGACATCGGAACATACTCAGACGACTGAAAGGAGACGGCAATGTATAACGAGATGGAGAAACGTGCGGTGAGCGATAAAAAGAAAAGCTTGCAGGAAAAAGCGCGTGCAATGAATTGGCTGATGCCATGCGGTAAGTTCTGCGGCAACACGGTCGAACAGCAGATCGGGAAGGTCAAAGAAGAATTGGCAGAGGTCGAGACTGCCTATCAAAGCTACAACGGTAATCCGGATAAGCGAATGGACTTGTTGATGGAATGCGCAGACGTACAGATAAGTGTCGAGACGTTAATGCAGATCCTCGGCGCGAACGACAAGGAGAGAAATGCTGTACGATGCCTGACTTGGCACAAGAACAATCGAAGAGGATATTTCAAACGGCTTAAACGAGAATAAAAAAAAGACCGCAACTATTCGTTGCGGTTTTTTGCTATTGACTCCAGTTCGTTAAGCACGAATCGCTTGACATATTCGGGAGGATGACTTACGTCGTTCTCCCAGTTGCCGATCGTGCGTTTGGGGATCTTCATCAAGTCTGCCATCTCTTGTTGTGTGATGCCTGCGGCTAATCGCGCGCTCTTAAATTCGTTCATATCAGTCATCCTTAAAATTCGATGTTATCCCAGTTCCATTGGTTTTCCTCGTCCTCTGGTGTTGAAAACACTCTAATTTCGACGCCGTACATTTTAGATTGGTTATCACGTGCTATGCAATATGCTATAGATTGCGCTAACTGTATAGCTTCTTCCTTGTCGGTCGTTACCTTTTCAAGCCATTCGTCATCTATTCTTCCGTCGATTCTTGTTCTATAAACGTAATAATTCGTTTCCTTCATTTTTCATCTCTCCTTTGTGTTCCCCTTATCTTTGATTATATTATATCACCAAATTGGTGACAAGTCAAGTATGAATATAAAAATTTTTGGTATGGTTTGGTACGCGCTTTCTGTGATATAATTATAATGGGCATGAAGGCAAGGTTGAGACGACCTTGCCTTTTATGTATACAAGAATACATTGAAAACCTAGAAGGAAAGTAGGCTTGTGCGGAGAATCTTCATCGTCAGAGGTGATTGCATATGAAAAAAATCATTTTAATCGTCTTGGCAATCATCGGTGTGCTCGCTCCGTGTGTGGTGCAGGTAAATATCAATCGTGCCTGCGAAGAACGGACAACAGCTATCGTTGAGTACATCGATATTGATGACAAAGCAATCGCCGCACTGGAATCGTGCGAGGCGAGAAGTCGCGTACACATCAATCTTATTGCCAAGAAGATCAAGGCTTGCTTCAAAGAGCTTGTCGAGACAGCTATGTGCTGTGGCTATCGAGGGTTCGACAGCGAAAAACCGAACGAGAAAAGAAAGACTTTCTGCTTCTATGCGAGACAGGCAGGAGGGTTGCCGAATGAAACGCTTTTCCCCATCTGATATCTTTTGGGGAAAGGAGGAGCGAACATGCTTCGTTTTCAAACGGTGCCGAGAGAGCTTCTTGCGGAGCTGGCGATCATAGCGGAGCGCAGCGATGCGATGTCTGCTGTCTGTGATGCTTGCGCGCTTGGTGTGATCTACGGGAAACGCGCGGTAAGAAGAAAAAATCGCAAGGCAAAAAAATAGAGTATCAGCCGTCCATATTGGGCGGCTTTTTTATTTGAGGAGGTGAGATGATGCCAATACTGAAAGACGCAAGGCAGGAGAGGTTCTGTCAGGAGCTTGCAAAGGTGGGTATGTCACAGGCAGAGGCGGCACGTCGAGCCGGATATATGCCTCTGCATGCCAACAGGCAGGCACACAGGCTTCTCCAACAGCCGCATATCAAGGCGCGCATGAAAGAGTTGATGGAGCGCAACGCGGATAAGGCAGGAGTGCTCAATGAAGAGCTGACAGCGTTTTGGTCAAACGTGATGAAGGATGAAGCGGAGAACATGAAAAACAGGTTGAAGGCATCCGAGCTGATCGGAAAGAGCTTGGGTATGTTCGTCGAGAAACGGCTGAACGAGAACGAGGGCACGATCACGATTGAATGGAGGGGTCAAGATGAGGATCACGATACCGTACCGTCCGAGAAAGATCTGGAATGATGTTCTTCATCCTGCGTTCGACAGATATCGTTTCGGTGTGCTGGTGGCGCATCGACGGTTGGGAAAGACGGTAGGCAGCGTCAATGCGATGCTGAAAAAGGCACTCTTGGACGAGAAGATCAGTCCGCAATATGCGTATATCGCGCCGTACCGGAATCAAGCGAAGATGATCGCGTGGAACTATCTCAAATTCTACGCAAGCAAGATCCCGAATCTGAAGATGAATGAGAGCGAGCTGTATATTGAGATCCCGACGAAGCATAAAGGCGCGGTCGGTGCGAGGATATATATCGTCGGTGCGGACAAACCTGACGCATTGCGCGGAACGTATTGGGACGGGGTCATCCTAGACGAATACGCGCAGATTAAACCTGAGCTGTGGGGCGAGATCATACGTCCTGCGCTTGCCGACAGAAAGGGGTTCGCATGGTTCATCGGGACACCGAAGGGGCAGAACCAGTTTTACGAAAAATACAGAGAGAGCCGATCAAAAGAGGATTGGTTCTCTTTTCTTTTTCGGGCAACGGAGACAGGGATCATCGATGATGAGGAGTTGGCAGACATGAAAGAGGATATGACGGATATCGAGTGGCGACAAGAGATGCTGTGTGACTTCACCGTATCGGCATTCAACATATTGATCACCATTGACATGGTGGAGAAGGCTGTCGAACGCAAGTATAGCGAAGCGCAGGTCAGAGGGATGCCGTGTATCCTCGGTGTAGACGTGGCGAGGTTTGGAGATGACAGAAGCGTGATCGTATGTAGACAAGGAGAGGTCGTATACAGTCCGAAGGTCTACAAGGGGATAGACAACATGGAGCTTGTTGCGCGTATCATCGAGGAGATCAGAAGATATGATCCGATCGCTGTGTTTATCGATGCGGGCGGCGGCAGCGGAGTCATCGACAGGCTGAGACAGCTCGGATATACGAACATTATTGAGGTGGCTTTTGGTTCGAGGGCAGAAGATCCTGATAAGTACATCAATCTGCGTACAGAGATGTGGCATAAGATGGCTGACTGGATCAGACGAACGGGAAGTCTGCCGAATGATCCCGAGCTGAAAGCGGAATTGACTGTGGTGGAATACGGTTTCGATAATGCGGACAGGCGAAAGCTGAAAAAGAAAGAGGATATCAAAAAGGATTACGGCGCAAGTCCCGATATAGCGGACGCGGTTGCGCTGACATTCGCCCACCAAGTGGTGATAGCGAAGGCAGATATGTACAATTCGTCGTTGACGAGATGCAATACGGATTATGATCCGTTTGGAGTATGAAGGAGGGATAGGATATGTGCAGTGGATTGATGGGTGGCTCGAAAGCACCAAAAGCGGTAACGTATGCGCCGTCTGCAACGGTGATGAACAGTGATGTTGCGGACAAGAGCGCACAGGGAGATGCGAACGAAAGAGAGCGCAAAAAACGCGGCTACAATTCGACTCGCAGCGGTATGGCGAACATCTTAGCCGGAGTCGGCACGAAGAAAGATACGTTGGGGTGAGTGAATGAATATCTTTGCTAGAAGTCCGACCGTCGTTTCTGCGAAGAAGAAAAGAAACCGGTCGAAAGCGCAGGCGAACAACAAGGTCAGTCAGCTGATTATGAAGCGCAGAAACCATCTGATGAAGTGGAAGGAGATCCGCGACTATCAGCTCCCGTATCTGGGTGTGCTCGATGAGAGTGAATTCAGCAATCAGCATGAGCGCAGAGACAGCAAGATCTACACCGGCTGTGCGTGGGAGTGCTGCAATATCTTCGCGGCAGGCATTATGAGCGGACTGACTCCACCGAGTCGCAACTGGTTCAAATTGACGTTTGCCAATTCGTCATTGAAGGAGAACAAAGAGGCTTCTATGGTGCTTGACGAGCGCAATACGATATTGGAGCGCGTGCTGGCAGGCAGTAACTTCTACAATGCGGCGCAGTCGGTGTACATGGAGCTTCCGTTCGGCATTGGTGCGTTGGGTGTTTTCCCTGATCCGAAGATGGGCGTGCGGTTCACGCATTATCCGATCGGGACGTACTGTATCGATGTGGGCGCAGACGGTGTGGCGAATACGTTCTGCCGCAAGTACAAGATGTATACGAGCCAGATCGCAGAGCAATTCGGGGTGGAGAATCTTCCGCGTACGCTCGTGAATGAGTTGGAGCGAGATGGAGGCATGGGGTCACAGCATTTCATTTACTGTCTCATTGAGCCGAACAGAGAGTATGACAGACATAATCCGAGCAGGCTTACTCTGCCGTACACTGTGGCATATTGGCTTGATGGAAGTGCTGATGATGAATGGCTCCATATCGGCGGTGCATACGAGATGCCTGTAGCGGTGGCAAGGTACTTGGTGACGGGACTTGAGCCATACGCGAAGGGGGCAGGATGGTTCGCGCTCGGCGACAGCAAGATGCTTCAGTCGTTGGAGCGCGATCTCTTGGTTGCGGTTCAGCTTGGGGTACGTCCTCCGATGCAGGCAGATGTTGAGACAGCGGCAAGGGGCATCAACATTATCCCCGGCGCGGCGAACGCAACGAATATGAACGGCGGCATTAAGCCTGTGTTTGATGTGAAGCTGGATATCCGAAGCGTACAGGAGAAGATCGAAGCGACGAAGGAAGCGATCAAGCGTGCGTACAATGCGGATCTGTTCCTGACGATCTCTTCTATCGAGAAGGGGACGATGACGGCGCGTGAGGTCATGGAGCGGTCACAAGAGAAGCTTCAACAGCTCGGTCCTGTTGTGGAACGATTGGAGTTTGAATTTTTGTCTGTCATCTTGGAGAGGGTGTACAACATTTTGGAGCGGGCGGGTATGTTCCCTCCGTTCCCCGAGGAGATGATGGAGCAGTTGGCAGGCGAGGAAGTGAAGATAGAGTATATCTCACCTCTCGCACAGGCTCAGAAGATGAGCGGATTGACTGCGATAGAACAGCTTTTCGCGTTCACGGGCAATGTGGCGCAGATGTTTCCCGATGTGGCAGATAAGATCGATGCGCTTGAAGCGATCGACAAATATGCGGCGGCTCTCGGTTCTCCTGCGGCGATCCTCAGAAGTGACGAGGAGGTCGCCAAGATGCAGGAGGCACGCAGACAGGCGCAGCAGATGGCACAACAGCAAGAGATGATGAGCCAGACAGCTCCTGCGCTCAATCAGACGGCACAAGCGGCGAAGAATTTCCGAGATGCGGTAGGCGGCAGTAATGATGTTATGGCGCAGATGCTCGGTATTCCGGGTCTTAGCTGATGAATTGCATTACTGATCCGAAGGTGCAGCGCATTTTGGCACTTGTCGAGGTGGATAAAAGAGAGCTGGACAGAGAAGCATTGCTTTTTCTATTGAACAGCAGGGAGGGCAGATGGTTCTTGATGCGGTTCTTTGACAGAACAGATATCTTCGGCAATGCGTTCAATGCGGATGCGCTCGTGAATGCTTACAGCGAAGGACGGCGCAGTGTCGGTATCGGCATATTGTCAGACATTAAGGAGCTGGGCATGGACGGTCTGAAGCTGAAACAGCAGGCTGAGTCCGAATATGCAAGTCTGATCGCCGAGACGTATGAGCTGAAAAAGAAATTGATCGAATCAATGGAGGATGACTATGGATAATCAAACGACTGACGTGCAGACAAATGCGCAGACGGACGTACAGACAGATACGCAGACAAATACGCAGACGAGTACAGATACACAGACAGACCAGAGCAATATCTTCGGCGGTACTCCTGCGGCACCTGAGACGTATGATTTCACCGATACGTGCAAAGGTCTCGGGTTGGAGTTGAGTCAAGAGGCGAGCGACGAATATGTAGCGATCTGCAAAGAATGCGGTGTCAATAATGAGAACGCAAACAAACTGGCGGCATATGGGTTGAAGCTTCAGCAGGAGGCGGCAAACAGCGTGATTGAAGCGCAGGTAGCGCGTGAAAAGGAATGGGCAGAGCAGTTCCGTCAGGAGGTCGGCAAGGACTATGACGCGACTGTTCAGAGGATCGGTATCGCCAAGGAATGGGCGGAACGACTTCACCCGGGTTTTACGCAGATGGCGGTCGATACGGGCGCAGGTAATCATCCTGTGTTCTTGCATGTGATGGCGCGGGTGGGTGATCTGGTCGGCGAGGATAACGGCAGACGACTGGATAACGGTACGGCGGGCGGTTCGTCTACGATGTACGATAAGACGGACTTCAGCAAATATAAATAAAAGGAGTGAAGAAACATGGCAACAGTAGGTAATCTTGCAATCACCATGATGGATTATCGCAAGCGTCTCGATCCCGACGGCTCGCTTGCTTTTATCATGGAAAATTGCGCACAACAGAACGAGATCATGAAACGCATTAAATGGATGGAAGGTAATCTTCCGACAGGTATTCAGACGACACAGCGTACGTCGCTTCCTGCTCCGTCTATTCGCGTGATCAACCAAGGGGTCGATGCGTCCAAGTCGACGACAAAACAGATCGTTGATACGTGCATGATGTATGAATCGCGCAGCTGTGTTGACGTGAAGTTGTTGGCATTGCAGACGAATCCTGAGGCTTTCCGACGCAGTGAGGATGCCGCACATATCGAAGGGTATGCACAGGAGATCGCGTCCACGCTCATTTACGGCGATATCGAGAAAGACCCGAACAAATTCAACGGCATTGCTGTTCGTTATAATACGTTCGCAGGCGATAAAGGCACGGCAGGCTATCAGGTAATCGATGCAGGCATGGGCGCGTCTACGGCGGTCAACGGCTCGGCATATTTGATCGGCTTCGGCGAACACGCGACAGCAGGTATCTATCCGAAAGGTACGCAGTGCGGCATGCAGATGCAGGATTTGGGCGAAGGCGATGTATTCGATGACCAGAAACGTCCGTATCGTGCGGTGCAGACATTGTTCAGCTACAACGCAGGTCTGACGGTTCGTGACATTCGCCAGAACGCGGCGGTACGCAATATCGACTGTTCGGCACTCACGAACATTACGGATGCGAATGCAAAAGCACTCGTGAACAAATTCATTTATGCGAAAAACCGTATTCGTAATCTTTCTCAGCCGGGTACTGATTTTGCATGGTATGTTCCTGATGCGATCTATGACTTCCTTGAAGTGTTCCTTTTGAACAAGAATAACGTGCATGTGACACGTGCTGACTTCGAGGGCGGTGTACAGGGTATTCGTCTCAGCGGTATTCCTGTATTCAAGATGGACTGCATGCTGACGACTGAGGCGAAGATTTAACGGAGGTGATAGGCAATGATTAGAGACGCACAGAACACATTCGTGGATAACACAGATATTGCGTCGGCTGAGTCCAATGTTATTTTCGTTGGCGGCGGCGATGCGGTAAAGGAAATGTACCTGTATGCAACTGTGGCGGCAGGTACGGGCGGTACGGTCACGCTTAAAACGGCTGATGCGGAGTCGATGAGCGGTGCGGTGACGTTGGGGGAATATCCTCTGGCGGCGGCAGCTCCTGTAAGAGCGCGTGTGCCGATCGGCATGAAGAAATATCTTCAGGTCGATGTTTCGGCAGGCAGTTGTACAGGCAAGCTCAGCGCGTTCCTTGCGTATGATGTGAACGTAGAATGAATCTGCGGGATATCTACGAGGCAAGTAATAAAATCGAACACAAGTCAATGAACGAACTGAGAGCGATCTTGTGGCTGAGGGGTGTGGAGTACCCGCCTCTTGCCACAAGGGCAGAACTGGAAAAACTGGTCAAAGAAACTCAATAGGGCAGGGCACGCGCTCTGCCTTATTTTTGTTGGGAGGAATCAATATGGCTGTAAATGCCGTTACCAATATCGTTATCTGTAATATGGCACTCGGCTATATTGCGAAAACAAGAATATTCAGTCTGGAGGATAAGAGCGAGGAGGCACGTATGTGCAGTCTGTATTACGATCATCTGAGACGGATGCTTCTGCGGAATTATACGTGGGGTTTCGCCAAAAGGGTGGTACAGCTTGCGCTTATCTCAAAAACGATGCCCGGGTATGAATATGTGTATGCGTATCCGAGCGAATGTCTTGCCGTCCGTAATATCTATAACAAGGACGGTGCAAGCGTAAAGGAATATGAACGAGAAAAATACGACATCTTCGTCATGGATAACGGTGTGGTCGCGATCGCCTGTGATGTCGAGGATGCGTTTATCGAATATACGCACGATGTGGTGGATGCGGATACGTTCAGCGTGGATTTCGTAGAGGCACTGAGCCGTCTGATCGCATCTAATATCGCGCAGTCGCTGACAGGCTCGGCAGCGCAGGCACAGGAGCAGTATCAGCTGTTCCAAGCGATGATCGCCAATGCGAAGCTGGCAAGCGCACAGGAACGGCAGAATACTCCTCATTTCCCCGATGATTATCTGACGGTGAGGATGTGAGGATATGAGTGCTATCTACATCTTACAGCCGTCTTTTGCGGGCGGTGAGATATCGAGCGAGGTCGCAAGTCGTACCGATATCAACAAATATCAATCGGCGGTGCTGAATGCGGAAAATGCGGTCGTGAAACCGTATGGCGGTCTTGAGAAGAGACAAGGGACGGAGTATCTCGGTACGGCGAAATACGGAGATAAAGCGTGTCTGTTGGTGGAATTCTCGGAGAGCGCGAACAGCAGTTATATGCTTGAGGTCGGAGAGAAATATATCCGTGTATGGTATGAAGGTTCATATATCGGAGTGGAGCTTGCTACTCCGTTCGAGGAAACCGAGCTGAACAGTCTGCGGTTTAACCAGAGCGCAGATGTGATGTATATCTGTTCGGGATCTCATCCTGTGCAGGAGCTTAGAAGAAACAGCTTCGACGATTGGACGATAAGTGAGTTTGACAGCTCACAGCCGTATTTTGATATTGCCAATGGTCTGGCACTGGATGGAACAACGACGATGGTCACACCGAGCGCGACGAGCGGTACGATCACGCTGACAGCTTCGAAGGATACGTTTACATCGGCGATGGTCGGCGGTCATGTTCAGCTCAGTCAGGAGATCGAGTCAAAGACGGAATCTCTTACCGTTGCAGAAGGCGCGACGAAAGAAACAGCCGCGCTTCTCTGCGGTCAAGGGTGGAAGATATTGTCGCATGGCAAGTGGGGCGGTACGATCACGATCTATCAGTCGGAGGACGGTACGAATTGGAAGGAATACCGCAAGTATGTCGGCAAATACGAGGACGGTACAGGCGATCTCAATGTATCGGAGAGCGGTACGTTTGATGAACATACGTATATCAAGATGAGTATCGCCTGCAATGGCGGCACGTGTGAATGTGACTTGACGGTCTATGGATATACGCATACGGGAAGTGTGAAGATCACATCGTATACATCGGCTGTCAAGGTAACAGCAACGGTCGTGGATAAGCTTGGATCGACAGAGAAAACGTCGGATTTCTGCTTCTCGGTATGGAGCGAGGCATACGGATATCCGTCCTGCTCGTGCTTCTTCCAAGACAGATTGTGTTTCGCAGGGAATACATATTATCCACATTCGATCTGGATGAGCCGAAGCGGAGACTATTATAATTTCTCGGTGGAGAAGGCAAACGGAACGGTCACGGATGACAGCGCGATCATGGCGAGTCTGATCTCGCGCAAGATGTATAAGATCAATCATCTTGTACCGGGACAGGATTTGGCAGTATTGACGAACGGCAATGAGTGGGTCATAAGCGGCAGCGAGGTCGTAACTCCTGCCAATATCAATCCGAAGATGCAGACGACGCGCGGGTCAAATGAATGTGAACCGCTGTTCATCGGCAGCAGGGTGATCTATGTACAGCGCAGAGGCGGTACGGTGCGAGATATGGGATACTCGTACGAGAGCGATAACTATGCAGGCGATGATCTGACACAGCTTGCGAAGCATCTTGTAAATGGCTATGACTTGATCGACAGCGCATATTGTCAGGAGCCGTACAGCATCGTGCATTTCGTCAGAAGCGACGGTGTGCTTGTTGAGCTGACGTATATTCGGGAGCAGAATGTGTATGCGTGGGCACACAGCGTCCTCGGTACAGGCAGGGCATTGGCTGTATGTGCAGTACCGGGTATGGAGGAGGATACACTGTACATCGCGGTACAGCGAACGATCAACGGCGAGACGGCAACATATATCGAGCGAGCGGCGAAGCATTGTACGAGTGAGGATATCATGGCGCATACAGGTGCTGACTCGTCTGTACGATTCAGCTTTGAGGAGGAGGTCATGTCGGTGTCTGTTCCTCATTTGGTCGGTGAGACGGTGCAGATCATGGCTGACGGACGCAGACAGCCTGATACGATCGTGGGCGAGGACGGGACGGTCGCATTGGTCATGCCTGCGAAGGATATCAGGGTGGGTCTGCCTATATTGATGGTCGTAGAGCTTCCAAATGTAGAGGTCGAGACGAGAGAAGGAACGATGCAGGGCAGGAAGAAGGACGTGAAGGAAGTGATCCTTCGGTTGGAACGGTCGCTCGGCGGCAATCTCGGTCAGCGTGAAGATGCTCTGGATATGATCTATTATGATGAGCTGTTGGAGATGGGAGCATATCCGCTCTACAGCGGAGACAAGCATTGTACGGTGCCTGTGAATTTCAACGACAGCGGTCGTGTGCTTATCAGGCACGAGGAGCCGTATCCGTTTTCGCTCTGTTCGATCGTAAGGAAGGTGCAGTTCGGTGGATAGTGAGGTAAGAGTATATAAAGGCGAAGAGGATGTGATACGAGAGATCGCAGGCAAGCTTCGCCGTATGGATCGGTTCGAGCTGAAGGCGGTCGGCTGCCGAGATGCAGAGCAGGGAATCAGGCAAAGCATAGCAGGGTCTATGATCGTTATGTACATGGCAGACAAGAATGAGAGACCTGTCTGTATCTTCGGCATATCGAGCGAGGTATATGAGCAGGGAAGAGTGATCTGGTGCTTGGGGACGGACGATATCGACAGGCACAAGAAAGAATTTGTAAAACATTCGAGGGAGATATTGAGATGGTGGACGGCACAGTACGGACAGCTGTTCAATTATGTGAGCGTGCAAAACATCAAAGCACTTGCATGGCTGAAACGCATGGGTGCAGAGTTTCACCGACCGTTCTTGATGAACGAGACAGATATCTTCCGAATGTTCACGATCAGAGGTGATGGATAGTGTGCAGTTTGACAATCGGGTTGGCAGCACTACAGGGATATTCAAATTTCATGGGAGCGCGTGAGGAAGGAAAAGCGCAGGAGGCGGCATATAAGGCGCAGGCTAGGACTGCCGAGCTGAATGCCGAAGCTGAACGCAGAAAACAGGAACGGATCGCGGATAAGTACGCGCAGGAGCAGATGCAGCTTGACGATAAGAGACGACTGGCACGCGGTCAGGTCGCGGCAAGTGCAGGTGCAAGCGGTATGACGATGATCGGCAGTGGTCTGGATATCATGTCCTCTTCGGAAGCGGCATGGCAGAGAGACAGCAAGAATCTCTTGACGAATCAGAGATTGGATAACGAAGCGTCACGCGCGGCAGAGACGAATTATACGCAGAGTGCGTTGAATGCGTACAGTGCCGCAAGCAATGCCAAACGCGCATCAAGACAAAAGCAGATCGGGTCTATCCTCGGCGCGGCATCGTCTATCTACGGTGCGTACAGCAGCGGTAAGACGGTCGGTACGGAGACCACAGGCAGCTCTTCTGATGTCTGGGCAGATACGGCAGACTGGTCGGGTGTGAAGAAGTCAAAATACGGCTGGGGCGCGTATGGGGATCCGAATTATGGGAGGTAACGTGAATGAAAGCGATAGGATATCAGCCGAGCGTCGGTCTGAATGTCGGGTCGACACCAGCCAGACAGGCAAGCGGTGATACGAACGTATACGGTAACGGAAGCGGATATACGGCACTTGGACGCGGATTGGGCATCGTACAGGCAACGATCGAAAAAGAGCGTGAGGAAGATATGGTCGCCGATGTCACAGCCGCCAAGAATGAGTATGACAAGCGCGTCAGCGAGCTGTTGTATAACGAGGAAAACGGTCTGATGAATCGTAAGCTCGGCAATGCACGCGGTATCGGTGAGGAATACGAGAAGGAAGAAATGAAGATCAGGCAGGAAGTCATGTCTGAGATGCTCCCCAAATATGAAAAAGCGCATATTGCCTTTACCAATCTGGCAGATAAGGACAACACGCGGAATTTCTCCAATGTACGCAATTACAGTCTGGAGCAGAAAAAGGCATATCGAGATGTGAATTTTACCAATGCGATCAATTTTCAGATGGAAAATGCACAGCATTACTACAAAGATCCGACTGCCGTTCAAGAGGTGCTGGACAATATCGAGCTGATGACTCGTTCCACTCACGTTACAGAGATGGGCGAAGAATGGTGCAGGGCGAAGTACGATGAATACGAAGCAAAGCTTGTGAGTGCGGTGATCGAGACCGCGATAGCGAACGGCGACAACGACGCGGCAAGAAATCTGCTGAGTGTGTTCGGAGACAAAGTACCTCCTGCTGTGCTGAACAAATACCGCAAAGGGTTGTTGGAATCGGATAAGGACGATGCGATGCTGACGGCTGCCGAGCAGGCTGCTCAAAAGGCAGGTTATGATATTACGCAGGTCGATGCGATCCTTGATGATTACACTACAATAGAGGTTGCCGAGGGCGGCACGTATTACAAGATGGAAGAAGCATATGACGATATGAAGGGTACTCCTTATCTGTGGGGCGGAACGAGCAAGAACGGTATCGATTGTTCGGCATTTACGCAGAAGGCGGCGGCAGCGGGCGGAGTGAATATTCCGCGCACGTCCGATGCACAGCTTCACTGGGCAGAGGAGAACGGTCTGTTTGCTCCCAATGATGGGAAATATACTCCGCAGGCAGGCGATCTCGTTTTCATCACAGGGACGGATGCAAAGTTTAAACCTACGAACAGTTGGAAGGAGAGCCAAGATCCCAATAAGAATCTCGCGTACAAGGGTGTGACGCACGTTGCGTTCGTAAGCAAGAACGGGACGTTGTATCAGGCAGGCTCGTCAAAAGGTGTCAGCGAGGTACCGATGAGCGCATTTCAAGGGAAGATCATGGGATACGGCAAGATCGGAACGATCAAGAAGTCTATCCCGATGAGCGCAACAGAAAAAGATGCGTTCAGAAATAAGGTTTTGGCTATTTGCAGACAGAAAGAGAGCATCGAGAATGAGCGTATCCAAAACAGGATAAACAGCGCAGAGGATGCGTTGTGGGAGTTGGCAGAAGCAGGAGTTACCGATCCGAGGCAGTTCGAGGCTGTTGCCAAGAGATATGCAGACGATCCCGAGGTATATCGTCAGGTAAAGAAATTGGCGGCAGGATATGTCCGCAGTACAAGTAGTGGTTCGGGCGGTACGGGCGGGTCGGCGGGCGGATTGTCGAAGGATATGAAAGCAGTTATAAAAGATGGCATTGACGTTGGTGCATACAATAATGAAAATGAATTGTTGCAGGAGTTATCAGATGGTGAGGTTTCGCCGGCAGATAGAAGAGAGATGCTGCAATATTACCGCAAAGCACAGAAAGATGCATTTGACTGGGCTTCTCTCAAAAAAGACTTTCAACGAGAGTTCGGGAAAAATGAAGGATATTGGCATGGCGCGAAGGCAGCGGCAGAGGACTTCATACAGGATTATGTCGATAAACACAAACGGAAACCGAGTTACAGCCAGATATACGAAGCACTTGCCAATGCTGCGGTAAAACCAAAATCCAGTTGGTGGACGAGTGACAGTAGTTTGGCAGACTATGAGAGAATGGGCATATCGAATGCGACGATGCGAGCAATGGGCATATCGAACGCAAGAGAGAACGGGGACGGCACTGTGACGGTGTCTTATCCGAATGGTATTGTTGAAAAGATGGAGAAAGATGAGTTTGATGCATTAGTCAAGCGAAATCAGGAGGAATAAAAGATGGCAAAAAATCTTGAATGGTGGGAACAGCGGATAAAATCGCGCGTGGAATCAAATGAAGAACATATTCGTAAGGAGCGCGAAAAAAGTATGTCCTCCGTTTCTCCTGCTCCGTCTAAAACGAAATATGAGTACAGCACAGACAGCTTATCCATGCTTGATATGTCGGGGTTAATAACAACAGATATGGTGTCGACTCTCGCCGATACTGCTCAGAGCGCAGCAGATTATGCGAAGGGCAGTAATGCGTATCGTAAGTATTTAGCATCGGACGAAGATAAGAAGATAGAGGCGAAGGCGATCAGCATTGAGACGGGTATTCCTGTCAACGCACTTCTCTATAGTGATGATAATATGGCGAAGGGCAGAAGCGTGCAGGAATTCACGAGAAAGCGTATGGCACTCGCGCCTGAGGGTGTCAATGATTTTGACATGAACGAGGTCTATGCGAAGTTCCCCGGCTTGAAGTCTATCGTGGAGAATCCGAATCTGAGTGACAATGACGTTGCTATCGCCATGCACAACATCGAGGACTTGACGAAGGCGAAGGACGCGGCAGAAGCGTTCAGTCTCGGTCTTGCGGCAGATAAGGCAAACTACGATATCGGCAGGCTCGGTATGGTCGGGTTCATGGGTGGTACGATCACTCCCGAGATGAAGAAGGAGATAGAAGCTCTGCGCAAATCTATCCCCGAGCAGAAGTCTATGCCGAATTTCTTTGATGATCCTCTGACGGCGATCGCAGGCGGTACAGGTGCAAATATCTATCATATGAATAAGGGATTACAGCGCGGGTCGCACTTGGCAACGGCGGCTCTTGCGGCAGGTGTGACAACAAGTGTGGCATCGGGCGGTACGCTTGCCGCTCCTGCGATGGGTGCGGCGGTCACAGCGGCGGGTATCGGTGTCAGATACGGTATGATGGAGGATATGTTCCTGAACAGCGCAGGCAGACACTACTATGAGTATAGCGAGATGAAAACGAAGGACGGTAAACAGCTGTTGACGAATAGTGAAGCACGTGCTTTCGCGGCGATCGCGGCAGGTGCGGAAACAGGGGTCGAGTTCTGGAATTACGGTCAGATCATGAATCTGCTCGGTGTGAATTACAAGAAGGAGATCATGGAGATCGTGGCAAAGGCTTCGGGTAACCAAGCGAAGCTCAAGGCAGGGTTCGGTAAGTTCCTCCAAGAGAGAGGAGCGCAGGCAGCGCGTGCGGCAATGACCGAGATGGCAGAAGAAGCGGTGCAGGACGTGACCGATAAGGCGGTACATAATATGATCATCGGTTATGCGCCGAATGCCGCATATCGCAAATATACAGGTGCAGAATTCGTGAAAGGTGCTTTGGAGTCATCGACAGAAGCTCTTCCCGGTATCATCGGTCTCGGTGCTATCGGCGGCAGTATCTCTATGTTCAAAGGGGTGCGCGACTTCGCCAAGTTACAGTCTATGCAGAGCGATATTTTCGTCAGCGAGATGAAACTGGCGAACGGTCTTGAGATGCTGAAAGGTCTGCGTGAGAATATGGCTGGCTCGAAGCTGTTCAAAAAGAGCCCCGAGGTATACCAAGCTGTCATCAAAAGCGCGGTCGAAAATACCGAGTTCAAGGAAGTTCGCGTCGATACCGAGCTTGCCTTGCAGGACGAAGAAGGGGTACAGGTATTCAATCAGCTTGTAGAGGCAATGGGTATCGAACAGGAGGAAGTCAATGCTATTATCGAGAACAAGGCTGACCTCGTAGTACCGACAGACATCTATGCAACGACGGTAGCAGACGGCGGTAAGTTCGAGCAGTATATCTCATTCGATGATAAAGGGCACAGCGCAGCGCGTAAGAAATACTATATGGCAGTCGCACAAGAAGCGATGCAGCGTATCAATACAGAGCAGGAAGGAAAGCAGGCGGAATTGATCGACGGCATTATTACTGCGAATTTTCCCGAGGAAGGGATAGAGCAGGATATGGGCGCGGCGATCATCTTGACCAATCCATCCAATCCACAGCAAGCGTGGAAACAAATGAAAAGCGATACGGAAACAAGCATCTATGCCAGACTCGGCGATATCGTCAAGAAGCTTGAAGAAGGCATGAGCAGGGGTGTACATCATTATTACTCGGACGAAAGCGGATATAACGTAAAGCGAATGAGCGATAATGACAAGTGGTACAGCGATTTCTATAAGGCGAACAAACGAAAACCGAACAAAGCAGAGCTGCTTGATATGGCGAGGGATATCTACAAGGGCAACGGTGAGAAATACGGTATGCCTGAGTATCAATTCGATGCCACCGAGGAGATGCAGGCTGATTTTGATGCACTCGATCAGGACTTTGAGAATCTTGATGTTCTCAACAGTATCAGAGATAAAGTGAAAAACCTTACTGCAAGCGAAATGTCTGTCGTGCGCGGTCTCTCGCCGAGCGGATACAAAGTATATCAATCTGTCAGAAAGCAGATGGAGAGCGGCAATGCGGAGGTACAGAAGGCAGGCAGAATGAATGCTATCCTGTTCGCCAGATACGCAGACCGCATGGCAGAGAACATCAGCAAGGCAACGGGCAAGGAATATACTGCCGAGGATTATATGCGCGAGCGTACTTCTATTGTGCCGAATGCGACAGAGGTAGATGAGAACGCATTTAACCATGCGATGAAACGTGAATACTTTCCGAGTATGAAGGATTTTGATAAAGCCTTTTGGGAAGCACCTCAAAGATCAAAAATAGGGAATTGGATAAAAACAAAAAAAGGTAATGAAATCATTGTCACCGGCAGTAGTTATGACCATGTGCAAACAGGAAGTCATCCATTGACAATAGAACAGTGGCAGGCTGTTGTTGATAATATTGATGAAATTAAAAACATTGAAAGCATTACAACGGTTGAAGGGCAAGTGGGTTCTTATGGTGGATTCCCTGTGGGGGTAAAAATAAAAACTCCTCTTGGGAAAGCAGGAGCTATTTTAGAGTTTATGTCTAATGGCAAAGTGTTTTTGGTTACTGTGGTATATAACAATGAAAAGGATTTAGATAATTGGCTAAAAAATAAAAAGAACTCCCATACGTTAGAAGTTGGTGACATGGTGTCCCAAAATCGAATTATGGGTAGTTCTTTTATAAATATTGTACAAGATATGTTTGACATTGTCAAAACTAAATACAACCAAACAGCCTACCACGGCTCTCCGCATACGTTTGACACCTTCGACTTAGGCGCGATCGGCACAGGCGAAGGAGCGCAGGCTCATGGTTGGGGGCTGTATTTTGCGAAGGATAAGAAGGTAGCGGAAAAGTATAGGGAAAAGTTAAGAAAAACAAATAAAGTGGTTGCTTTGTATGATGGAAGTATTGATGATTCGCAGTTGACATCGACAATGAATCATTATTTTGGCGGTGCAGACCTTTACAAATGGGCTACAGGCAGAGACTTGGATAGTGTACATTTGAGAATAAGCGAAATAGTCACATACATACGGGAAGGCGAAAAGTATACAGATGTTTTAATAAATTCCTATCAAGAAAGAATTGAAACCATCGAAAAAAATCCCGGTATATCAATAACTAAATTCATGCAAAGCGTACCGCAAGATGAAGCATATAGGTTTAAAACTATTATTGAATATGCAAAAGAAGAAGCAAAAAAAAATGGGCGCAGGACAAATATTCAAGATGTGTTAGCTGAGATAAAAATATTTGTTGCTCCGCTTGTCGAAAAAAGACAGAGAGAATTGCAAGATGCAGACTTTCTTGAGAGTTTAGACGTAAATAGAATACGTTTTGGTTTTGACGGAAGTTTTTTCGAGGTCGATATTCCTGATAGCGACGTGCTTCTTGATGAGCAAAAACCACTTAATGAACAGACGGACTATGTTCAGAATGCCTTGCGAGAGATTGGTAAAGAGGTCAGAACAGGGAGATTTGTTGATTATAATGGAAAAACATACAAATATGTAAAAGGTTCTCTTTTCGGAGATTGGATTGACGAATCTACCAAAGAGCACGTAGAGAGAAATAGCGAGTTAGAAAAAGCATTGGAAAGTCGAATAGGGGAGGCATATGAAAAAGATTTTGAAATTAGTATGTTTCTTCCTAGCGACAGAGGAAGGAAAATCTATTCAGAATTAGTAGGGAGATATGGCTCGCCTGAAGAAGCATCGCGTAAGTTAAACGAACACGGTATCAAGGGTATCACTTACGAGGGTGGTCGTGATGGACGGTGTTTCGTTGTGTTCGATGACAAGGCTATCTCTGTTATCGAGCGGTATAACCAAGCTGTCCGCGGTCAGACGAAGGTAAGCGGCATGGAGCGAGTAGTCAGCTTGTTCGAGAAGGCGGACAAGTCTACGTTCGTGCATGAGATGGGGCACGTGGCTCTTGCCGATCTCAAGATGCTTGCTGAGATGGAAGGTGCGCCTGAACAGGTGGTGAAGGACTGGAACACGGTGAAAGAATGGCTCGGCTATAAGGACAGCCAGAAAACCTTCACGAGAGAACAGCACGAGAAGTTTGCACGTGGATTTGAAGCGTATCTGCGGACAGGCGAAGCACCTGTACGCGGTCTGAAGGCTGTGTTCCGCACGTTCAAAAAATGGTTGAGCGACATTTACACAGACTTCGTTCAGCTCGGTGGGAAACCGTCTCCTGAGGTACGTGCAGTTATGTCGCGTATGCTTGCAAGTGAGCAGGAGATCGAAGCTGAGGCAGCGATGCAGGGGATCGAGTCTATCACCCGCAAGAAGGGGATGCAGTTCCTTGATGATTCTACGCAGGCAATGTATGAACGTTGGGTAAACGAAGCGAAGGAAGAAGCAAAGGAAAAGGTCTTAAAGCTTGCCATGAGCGATCTGACCGAGGAATATGCGAAGCAAAGACAAGAGCTTATCGATGTGATGCGTAAGGATATCGAGGACAGCTTGAAGAAGCAGGATATCTTCCGAGCAGAAGCATGCGTAAAGCTGTCGGGCAGTACAGATATCCTGCCGACTCTCGGATATACCGAGGAGCAGTACGAAGCGGAGCTTGAAGTGTACGGCGGCAGTCTGGAGGCGGCAGTAGAAGCAGAGCTTCAAAAAGCTGTTGCCGACTTAGACAGCGAGAAGGTCACCGAGGAGCAGATTAAGGCAGAAGCGGAAAAAGCATTGCAGACATCCGAATATAAGGCGAGACTGCTTGCGTTCGAGCTTGAAGCGATCCGACGCAAAGAAGAAGCGGAAAGCAGACTTGATGCGAGCGTTGACAAGGCTCTTGCAGCTATCGAAGAATCCCTTCAAGAAAAGGAAACGAAACCGAAAGAGGACAGCAAAGAGGTCAAATCGCTGAAACAGCAGATCGCCGACCTCAAATATACCTACCGTTGGCGCGAAGCGGAAATGAAGCTCATCAACCGAATGATAGCAGAGCAGGATAAGGCAAAAATGCTCGATATCGTTAAACAGCTGAAAGACGCTATCGCTTCTTCCAAAGAAGGCATCCGTCTTGTTCGTGATGCCGTTGACGGACTGGTGAAGATGTATCGGGAGATCGCGCGTGATAGTATCTCGAAAATGCCGATCAGGCAGGCAACGGCGGTCGCATCGTGGCGGCACAAGGAACGTATGAAGGGTGCAGAGGTCACAAAGCTGATGGCAAAGGGCAAGTGGGAAGAAGCGAAAAAAGCAAAGCAGGAGCAGATCTTGTTAAACAATCTCGCTACCGAATCCATGAAGCTCAAGTCTGCGGTCGACAAAAAAGTAAATAAGCTCAAGAAGCGTTCAAACAGCATTGCCAAAGGCACCGTAAAACTGGCAGCTGATGAACGCTATTTTTATAACCATTTGCTTTATGTGTTCGGTATCAACCGAAAAGACGCGCTTATGCCGCAGGATTGGAAGGGCAGCGCAAGCGTTGATGCGATGTTTGAGCGGTACAATAAGGGACATGATACGAATTACGAGGACGATTCTCCTGACAATGAAAAGAAAGTCAAGCATGATATCCCCGAGTATATCCTTACTGCGGCAGGCGGCGATACGGTCTATGAGACACGAGTCAATATCATCGGCAGAAAAGATCCCGTAAAGGCACTCGGTTATGGTGCTCTGACCGCGGAGGAATTCAATAAGCTGTTCGATGTATTGACGAGCGTATACACGATCGGCAGAAATGCAAACAGGCTGTATACGGTCGTCGACGAGAACGGCAAAGAGGTCTCGTTCGATGATGCCGTACAGCGGATCGCAGACGGTATCAGGCAGAATGTTCGGATCAAGGCGGACGAGGATCCCACAGGCGCGACGCTGGAAGAATGGTATGAAAAAGCGATGACCAAGAGTAAGAACCTCATCGGCGAGCTGATAAAACCTGAAACGATATTCAGGCGGAACGACGGCGGTAAGGAAGGCGCGTCTATGATGTTCCTCTACGATCCGATCAACCGTGCCGCCAACAAGAAGCTGCGTATGATGGCAGAAGCGACGAAAGAGATCAAGGCGATGTTTAAGGCACACGGCATGAAAAATTGGACAAAAAAACAGTACCAATTCGGCACGTCAACGATCACGAAGGAACAGCTTATCGTCCTTGCGCTTAACTGGGGCACGGAGATCAACCGTAAGCGTGTCATGGACGGGTACGGTGTGTCCGAGCAAGAGGTCATGGATACGTTGAGCAATATGACGGAAAAGGATTGGCAGTTGGTCATTGCTCTGTGGAGGCATATTGATTCGTATTGGAAGGAGACTGCCGCTGTTGAGGAGCGTATGACAGGTGTCGTCCTCGCCAAACAAAAAGCGATGCCGTTCACGATCACAGATAAGCAGGGCGGCATACACCACATCGAGGGTGGCTATTATCCTATCATGTACGATCCGACCAGAAGCGGAAAGGCACGAGAGCAGGAAGAGGACGATCTTGCCAAACAGCAGATGAGCAGCAATGCGGTGTTGGAGACGCGCAGAGGGCAGATCAAGAGCCGCGTTGAAGGCAAGGTCGAACGGGGGGTATATCTCATATTGACACCGTTGTCGCGTAAGCTCGACGATGTGATCCACAATATCTGCTACCGCGAAGCTGTCCGCGATGTCAACAAGCTTGTCAATAATAAAGAAGTCGCGGAGGCATTGAGCGAAGCATACGGAGTGAAGCTGACAGGCGATATCGCAAAATGGGTGAAGGATAACTGGGCGATCGATGACCGCAAAGACGGTCTCGAAGAAGTCGCGGCTATGCTTCGCCGCAATATGACGATGGCTGTCATGGGGTTCCGCGTATCGACGGCATTTCTCAATCTCACCAACATTTTCCCGATGGTGGAATATCTCGGAGCAAGCAAGACGGCTGCCGCTCTTTTAAGGTTCTCGACCAACCTGCGCGGAGAATGGGAGGAATGCAAGCAGAAATCGGAATTTATTGCTCATCGCGCGCAGACGATGGACAGGGACGTTCGTGAAAAGCTGGCGGCAGACAGACGAAACCTCAAAGGCAAGGCAAGCGGTTGGTTCAGCGATCATGCGTTCTCGATGATCGCAGGAATGGACTTGATGTTCGCGGTGCCGCTCTGGCAGAGTGAATACCGCAGGGTATGGCAGGAGCAGGCAGGCAAAGGACTTGATCCCGATGTGATCGAGCGTCAGGCAGTCGGCGCAGGCGATGCGGCAGTCAGACGTGTGTTCGGCAGCGGCGATGTCAAAGACCTTGCTCCTGTACAGCGCGGGAAAGAGATCAACAAAAACCTCACAATGTACTATTCGTACATGAACACCGTATTCAATGCGCTTGCGTTCAGATTGGGACGTGGAATAGATGCAGGAGAGTGGATGAGATTCATGCGAAGCGTCCTGCTCTGGTGTGTATTTACTCGTGCATTGGAAGAAGTGCTTCGTGCGCTGTGGGGCAATGATGACGATGATATCGCTGATCGTCTTGACAAGCTGATCGAGCCTGAGCGAGTCGGGCAGGCAGTCGGTGAGCAGATCACAGGGATGGTTCCTATCGTGCGAGACATATTCAGGTTCGGGGTCGATACGCTGATGGACGGCAGAGCCAACAATGCCAACCTCACGAGCGCATACGACGTTGTCGCGCGTACCGTCCGTTTCGCACAGAAGGTCAGGTCTGATGAAGCAGACTGGGTCGATGTTGGACGAGAAGGCACGAAGATGGTCAATTCGTTCACAGGTTGGAGCGATACGATGACAGATATGGTATGGACGCTCTTGCGATATGGCAAAGAGGATTTTGACTATGAGATCGGTGAGGTCTTAAAAGCGGTGATCTTTGATCAGAAATTACAAAGGTAGGTGATGAAACGTGATCCAAGACAGTGTAAACAAGGTGGTCTACGAGGGAAACGGAGAAGCGACAGAATTCTTCTATCCGTTCGAGATCACCAAAAACACCGACGTAAAGGTAATGATCGTCTCGCCCGAAGGGGCTGAGACGATTCTTACCAATGACTATTACGTCGATGTCGAGCGCGGTACCGTTGTCTATCCGGGATGGGTAAGCGGAGAAGAGCCGAGCAATCAAGGCGACTTCTCGCCGCTTGCCGATGGGTGGAAGCTTGTTGTATATCGAGAGGTCGATTATACGCAAGAAGTCTCGATGTTCGATCAATATCCGTTCAAGGTCATTGAAAAGATGATCGACAAAAACACGATCCTCGCGCAGCAGCTGAAAGAGGTTGCCGACCGTTCTTTGAAGTTCAGCATCGCGCAGGCGATCGATGGGGTGGACATGACCGTCCCATACGAAGCAGGCAAGAGCTTCCGCTGGCACGATACTGAAAAGAAACTGGTGCTGACAGAAGATCCTGCGTACGTCAGACGGATCGTGGAAAATCTGTCGGCACAGGTGCAGGAGCAAAGTTCTGCCGCGGTGACAAGTGCTCAGACGGCTTCGGCTGCCGCTTCTTCTGCGGTGGCGGCAAATGAAAACGCAGTCAATGCAGAAGCAAAATCCAAGCTGTATATGGAGACGACGAAAGGCTACATGGAGACGACAGAGGGGTATATGAACAGTGCCTCTTCGTCGGCAACGAAGGCGGCTGCATCGGAATCTGCATCGTACAAGAACAGCTTGTCGGCGAGCACGCACGCGAACAATGCGGCTGAGTCGGCAACGGCTTCAAACAAGTCTGCCACAGCTTCGGCAACATCAGCGGAGACCGCCAATACGAAGGCTGTACAGGCGGTGGAGGCGGCGAATGCGGCAGAGGCAAGCGCGGAAAAAGCTGCCGAGGCTGCCACTACCGCAACGGCAGGGCAGATGCAGGCTGACTGGAATGAGACAGATACCACCTCGAAAGCGTATATCAAGAATGCGCCCAAATTTTTGGTGGTATCGGAGCGTATCCGCGGTGATGATGAGCCGACCTACGGTGTAACGAGCGAGCTTCTGATCTCTGACGGGACACTCGCTACAGAGGATACCGTTCTGAGTGTGAATGTAGAAGATGAATCGTACGCGGTAAGCGATCAATACAGCGTCAAAACGACGGAATAAGAAGGGATGATGTAATATGGCAACAATCGTAAAAGGGATTCTTCAGGCAAAAATCGAGGGTGTGATCAAACAGATCGACGTGCAGACAGGCTCGACAAGCGTTATCGTTGACGCAAGTACAGGCAAAACGCTTGCGACAGCTCTTGCAGAGATCATTGCGGACTTGGAAAGTGCGGTCGCGGGCGGTGTCACAACAACGCAGGTCGAGACGATGATCAATGAAAAGATCGCCGAATTGGTAGATTCTGCCCCGACAACGCTCGATACGTTGAAGGAGATCGCAGATGCGATCACCACCAATCAGGGTGTCATCGAGTCGCTCAATGCGGCTATCGGGAACAAGGTGGACAAGGTAGACGGGAAAGGACTCTCGACCAACGACTTTACGACGGCACTCCTCACGAAGCTCAACGGTATCACAGAGGGTGCAACGAAGGTTGAAAAAAGCACGACCAACGGCAACATCAAGATCAACGGAACAGAAACAGTCGTCTATACACATCCGACAGGCGCAGGCAACACACATCTTCCCACGGGTGGCACGGTAGGGCAGGTCTTACGTGCTACAGGTAGTGGTGCAGGAGAATGGGGTGTAGCGATCCGCAGCGGTGTATCTGTACCTGACGACCTTGCCGAAGGTGAGATGTTCATCCAGATCATCGAAGAGTAAGGAGGTGGTTATATGGCGATCACTGAAAGACAGATCGTTATCACGAGCAAAGATGCCAATGGCAACAGCACAATTGATATGCCTGTGACGAAGGCGGCATACGTCGAAGGAGCAGTAAGCGAGGATGCGGAGCAGACTATTACAGGGAAAAAGACTTTTTCTACTGTTGTGAGTGCTGCTGCTCTTACTGTTCCCGCCGCAGGCAACATTCAATTGATCGCGCCAAATCAGAATATCCTTCAAAGTAAACAGATCCAATGGAGTCTTAACGGCACAACAATAGCAGGCTATCTCAGTCTTAGCCAATATACAGGCAATGCGGCAACAGCCACAAAAGCACAGCAGGACAGCGATGGCAATGCTATCAATACAACGTACATCAAGACGGTAAACGACACTGCACCTGATAAAAACGGTAATGTGAGCGTATCCGCAGGCATGCCGATCGGGCACGAATACTTCACAACGAATCCAAACATCCCTGCCGGCTCTCTCCCTCTCTTTGGTGGTGAATACAGCCGAGAAGCCTATGCAGATTTATGGGCATGGATTCAACAGCAGACAGGTTTTCTCATTACCGAAGCTGAATGGCAGGAAAAAGCGACTGCCAATGCAGGCAACGTACCTTTCTACTCGGACGGTGACGGAAGTACCACATTCCGCGTACAAAGTCTGTCTTGTTGGGTAAAAGGTGCGAATAGCATTGAGGAAGTAGGTAGTTACCTCGAAGCAGGATTGCCGAATATTAAAGGTACGTTTGGCATGAGAAGAGTAGGAACGAGTGCCACTTCTAAAAATTACAATACTGTTACTGGACCTTCTGGTGCTATTTCCTCTACTCTTGCAGATGGCTCTACTGTTAATGTGGGGTTGATGGGTATCAGTAGTGCAAACTGGTCAACGGATATAGTTACGTTAGATGCTTCGCGGTCTTCGTCTGTGTACGGCAACAGCGACACGGTACAGCCTAAATCTATCGCAGGTATGTGGCTCGTCAAGGCATTTGGTACTGTGTCCAATGTAGGTAATCAGGATATTGCAGATATTTCGGCAGGTCTGACTTCTGCGGAAACAAGAATCAGTTCTGCGGAAACAAGACTTACTGCGGCAGAGGTAGATATTGATGCAAAGGTATCATCGCCCTTCACTGCGCGCGCGACAACGATCGGCGGCGCGTCCACGACGAAACCCGCCGTTGTTGTATCGTCGTATCGAAGCGGTACTGAGTGGTATCGCAAATATAGCGACGGTTGGATTGAGCAAGGCGGGTATGTTGAAGGCTCTGGATATAACACCGTAACGATAAACCTGCATGTTGCGATGAAAACGACAGACTACTGTGCAATCTCGCAGGCGGTCGGTGGCGGTAAAGTGACAAGTGGATACGGCGATGCAAGCAATCTGACCACGACGACTTTTTCTTCACATCAACACGGATCGCATCGTTGGTATGTTTGCGGAGTATAGGAGGTAGAAAAATGATAGGAACAATTTTTCCAAAAGGCAATTATGATGAAATCGATTATTTCAACGAGGCAATGTGGTGCAATAAAAACGGTGCGCTGATCGAGGATAAAGGCGACTTTTACGAAGTAGTGGCACTGCCCGAGCCAACGCTCGACGAAGTCAAAGCGCAGAAAATCGAAGCATTGAAAGCTGAACGCGATCGGCTTGAAGTCGAAGATATTACCGTCAATGGTTGTACATACGATTACGATGACAAAGCGAGAGAGCGTATCAATAACGCTATCATTGCCTTGCAGGCTTCGGGACAGACGATATACTGGACGCTTGCAGACAATGCTTCTGTTCTTGTGTCGGCAAATGACCTTATCTCGGTAGTATCCGCTGTCGCTGTTCGTTCAAACACGCTTCATGTTGCGTACCGCAAGGCGAAGGAAGCAGTCAATGCGGCGATCACAGCAGAGAAAGTGCAGGTGGTCGAATTGGAGGTGTAGAAGATGGAAATGAACGACTTCATCAATGTCATCGGACTTCTCGCGATGGTTATCACATGGTTTATCGTATCGCCATTGAATAAATCGATCGAGGGGCTGCAAAAAGCAGTCGACAATTTGTCAAAATCACTTGAAGAACGCAGGAAGGAAATGACCGCTCTGGGGGAGCGAGTAGCGGCAGGCGAGACGGCGATCGAGACGAATACAAACCGTCTCACGCATCTTGAAGAAGAGTTTCACTCATTCTGCAATAACTGCAAGTGCAGAAAGGACTAGTCATGCTTGAAAAGCTGAAAGGGATATTGCCGAAGGTAACGGCAAAGATAAACGGTATGAGACAACCTATCAAGTGGGTTGTTTTTTTGTATTTCGGTATGGTGGCTATGCTTGTCCTTACATATTACGCGGCATGGCTCTGCCAGTGGTATGCGGGGAAGGTCGTCATGAGCGACCTTCTTTCGCTTATCAAAGAGATGGTGGGGACAAGCATGGTAGCATTCGTGACATTCATAGCAGGATGCATGGTAGATACCGACCATGACGGCATTCCCGATCGATTCGAAGAGGAGGAGAAAAAATGACAAAGATTTGTATCAACGGCGGGCACTTCGTTGGAGTAGACCCCGGCGCAATCGGCAGCCGCATTACAGAAGCGGAGCTGGCGCTTGATTTGATGGGAAGAGTCGCCGCGTATCTGGAGGCGGCAGGCTGTGAAGTACTGACGGTACATAGAAGCGAACTGGAAGACATCTGTGCTGCGTCTAACGAGTGGGGAGCAGATCTCTTCGTCAGCATTCATTGCAATGCGGCGAATAGAAATGCGCGCGGGACAGAGACATTCTGCTACTATGGCGCCGGAGAAGGAGATGCACTCGCACATCATATCCAGTCGCAGATCGTTACCAGTCTCGGTACGGTCGATCGCGGCGTCAAAGAAGCGGGGTTCTACGTCCTTAGATATACCGACTGTCCTGCTGTCTTGGTAGAGACGGCTTTCATCGACAATACGGAGGATGAAATGCTCCTTATCGACAATACGGATGAGTTCGCACGTGCGATCGCTCGCGGTGTGACGGATTATATCACGAGGGAACAATGATGAACATTCAGCAGTATATCCCTACCGCCTGTATGTGCCTGCTGTGCTTCGCAGGCGGCTGTCTGGCAGGCGATTATCACGCGCAAGGGGAAACGGTCACGATAGAGAAAAACGTGCCCGTATACGCGCAAGGAGAGACAAAAACGGAAACGAAGATCGTCTACGTGCCGAAAGCAGAGGGCGAACGTGCCGACATGACTGCCGACATCGGCAAGACGGACTTCACGATCAGCGTCAACGGGCAGGAACAGACATTCACAAAAGCGGACGATGAACAGTATGTATTCGACAATAACAAGCTCGATCTGACACAGACGAGCAAGGTTGCGGTGGACGTAAATGTTCCCGTATGGGACAAAACAAAACGATGGGCGGTAGGAGTAGGCTATGGCGAGAACGGCGCGGCATATACGCTTGACTTCCCTGTTGGCAAGTCGAATACATACGCAGGTTGGGTATATAAGGACAATGACAGCACGGCTGTCGGAGTAAAGATTAAATTCTAGAGGGGGATAAAATGACAGATAAGCGGGTAGCCAACATGAAAATGTACATAGTCATGTCGACGATCAAGATACGCAGGTTGAAACGATATTGCTTTTTCTTAGTGCTTCTTCTGGCGGCAAGCATTGCGTTCAATCTTGCGTGCATATTTACGCACATCATGGGAGGAAACGAATGCACGACCACAGAAGAACAGCACGCTCCTGCTTATCTGGAGCAATCCGAGAAGAATTTGACGATATCATCAAAGAAAGCAATCTTTTGCCCGAAGAACAGGAGATCATCATGCTGAAATTCGGCAAGGATTGGAGCATCGTTAAGATCGCACAGCATATGAACATATCCGAACGAAGCGTCAACCGACGTATCGAAAATGCGTATGAAAAAATTCACAAAGTCTTATTAAAAAAAATCCCTCCGTGATGGAGGGACTTTTTTTTATGCCCAGATGGCATTTTGACGGCAGAATCAAGGCATTATCATGACGTTTTCACCGAATGATTTCACCGTACAATATAGGCGAGGTGATAAGAATGTACGGAATGTATCAATCTCCATACAGCGGAATGAATCCCGTTAATATGTATCAACAGCGTCTACAGCAGATGCAGCAGCAATATCCACAGCCATACAGCAGTATGCCGCAGGCACAGAGTGGTCTTAAGGGCAGAATCGTGACGGGTATGGAAGAAGCGCGAGCGGCACAGATTGATTTAGATGGAAGCGTGTTTGTCTTTCCTTCCTTGTCTGAAAACAAGATATATACCAAAACGATAGACCTGAACGGTAATCCAGTATTCGAGGTTTACCACAAATCGGTACAGCAAGAGACAAAACAGCCAGTCTATGCGGAAAGCGGCGCGGTGATCGCGCTTCAACAGCGAGTGGAAAAACTTGAAAAATTACTTCAAGGAGTGAGTGTAAATGTTCAATCCAATGCAAATGATGTTCCAACAAATGTTTGGAAACAATCCGATAATGCAACAAGCGTTGCGAATGGGTCAGGGTAAAGACGAGCAACAGTTACAACAAACTGCTTACAATCTTGCTCGTCAGAATGGCATGAACGAAAAAGCGTTTGAACAATTTGTACAACAGTCTTTTAGTCGGTTTACCCAAATGTTTGGAATGAAGTTCTGACAAGCGCGCAGTCAGATTTTCAGATAAAAAATAAAAACAACGAGGTGAAAAGAATGGCATTTGAAAACGGTGCAGGTGTAGTACCTGTCATGGACATCAATAACAATCACAATGATAACTTCGGCTGCGGCGGTGGTATGTGGTTTATGTGGATCTTTGTTATCTTCGCTCTTATGGGCGGCGGTGGCTTCGGCGGTTGGGGCAACAACGGCATGGCGGCATTCACCAACGGTGCATTGACTCGCAATGACTTGTTTGATGGCTTCAATGCACAGGATATCAAAGACGGTATTCGCGGTATCCAAAACGGTCTGTGTGACGGCTTCTACGCACAGAACACGACTATGCTTCAGGGCTTCAACGGTCTTGGCAGAGACGTTCTCGAAAATCGCTTTGCGCTTGGCGCGGCGATTGCTGAGAATCGCTTCGCGGCACAGCAGTGCTTGAAAAACTTCTTTAAAGCCATTAAAGAAGCTATCACTTTTGATAAGGTTGATACAGTAGGCACTTGTGCGTAGTAATACGCACTGGCAATCGGGTGAACTGCTGAAAAGCCTAAGTCTACATTCTCAGTATTTCTCTTAAAATTAGTGTATTATATAACAGAAGATTGATTTTAAGAGAGGCGATCAGAATGTTTTATGTATATGAATGGTTTATTATAGATACAGGTGAAATTATTTATGTAGGCAAAGGAAGCAAAAGACGGTATAAGGTCAGAAAACACAATAGAATGTTTGATGATTTTATAAAACGAGTCCCTTGCGCTAGTAGAATCGTTAAAACATTTGAAGAAGAAGCGGATGCCTTTAAATATGAAGCTTTATATGTTGCCGAGATGAAAGAGAAAGGGCAGTGTGTTTGCAATATTAACAAGGGTGGCGCAGGTGGCAACATCGAGTGGTGGACTGTTGAACGTAGAAAAGAATACTCTGAGAACAATGTTATGAAGTCTCAGGAGCAGAGAGAAAGAATGCGCGAAAATAATCCAATGAAGCAAAAAGAAGTCTCTAAGAGGGTTGCAGAGAAAAAGAAACGTGCAGTAGTTATCAATGGTCAGACCTATAAGGGAGCGGTAGATGCCGCAAAAAAGCTTAATGTAGCTACCAATACTGTTATGGTTTGGTGTAAACGGGGTTATGATACAAACGGTAATCCTTGTAGATATGAAAACGAACACCAAAAAACATATAAAGTACATAAATCTTCTTCAAAAAGTGTCTATATAGACGAACAGTATTTCCCTTCTGTAAAATCTGCCGCTGAATACTTAGGTGTTTGGTCAGAAACTATCATTAGAAACATAAAGCAAAATAAACCATGTAAAGGGCATATATGTAGATATGGTAATCAGCAACCAAGCTGTGAGAATCCAGTAAAAGTATCACAGAAGGCTCAACGACTAACAGGTGAGGATGGAAACCAATAAACCTGACACGAGTGCCCGACCCCTAAATAGGGTGAAGATATAGTCTGAACTTACGAGGAAACCGTAAGAGGTATAGGATAAAGAGCCTATACGATAACAAAATGGCTGTGAGACGAACCGCAACATCGATAACGTCCGCGCTGAAAACTACAAGAATACTTGTGAGATCACTACGGCGATCCATGCGGAAGCTGAGGCGACTCGCGCTCTCATCAATGCGAATGTTATGCAGGAATTGCGTGACAAGCTCGCAGATCGTGACCGCGATCTGATGACGGCTAACTTCCAGTTGAGTCAGCAGGCACAGAATGCGCGTTTGATCGAAGAGATCAGACCGTTCCCGAAACCGAGCTACAACACGTGCAGTCCGTATGAATCGGCTCGCGGACATTATGGCTATAACGGCTATGGTTGTGGCTGTGGGTATGCTGCATAAAGATTTTCCGCTTCGAGCGTGACTAATGGAGAGAGGCGGTATCCGTCTCTCTCTTTTAATAAGGAGGAATAAACATGAATTGTTGTAAAGAGATATTGACTACGGCTGTAGCTGTAGTAGGGGATGTATTGGTGTTGACTTTGCCGGCAGGTACGTTCCGTAACTGTTGCTTGTATCCGATCCGTATTGCACAGGCAATTCCTGCAACGGCAACGAATTTGATGCCTGTAGTCATTCAGATCGGTACGGATGCTACGCAGTATTCTGTTGTGAGAAAAAGCGGTCACAACGTTTATGCGAATCAGTTGAAACCTCGCAGGGTATATCTCCTCAAGGTAGCGGCAGATACGGCGCGTTTCGTATTGTGGGATGGCTTGCTCTGTGCAGAAAACTGCGGTGCTGTTGTTTCGATTCCTGCTCCTGTGGCTGCGGCTGAAACAGCGGCTGTCCTGAGTATAAGAAAGGCGGCGTCTAAGTAATGAAAGAATTTAAAAAGTATATGGAGAAACTGGAGCATCATCCTGAGAAGCACAAGGAAGCGAAGTGTCTCGCCAACGAGATGGCAGAACATCTGAAGAAGTATTGCCCTGAATCGTACTGGGCTATCATCACGAAGCTGCATTGCCTTCTGCACGGTGCGCACTTTGATGAGGACACAGCGAAGATGGCTGTATCGAAAATGCACAACGTGGACGGTACGGTCGGCGGTCATTGGTCGAAAGAGGATACCGACAAGCTCGCAATACAACACAATATTGAGCATAAATGTGATTTCTATTATGCGATGAATATGCTGTACAGCGACCTGTCAGAAGTAGTCGGCAAGGACGCGGCGATGCACGCGAAGATGGCAAAAGCTCTGTACTTCGACGATCCCGATATGGTAGAAGGTAAGCTGTTTATGCAGTGGATGGCGGTAGCGTTTGTGAAGGAAAAATGATATAATGGTCTTGTCTCTCAATATGGCTTGTACCAACCAAAGCAAAAAGGGCAATCGTTTCGATTGTCTTTTTTGCATAATTATTTGCATAAAAAACAGTGGATTTGCAGAAAATCAGTCCCTTTTTTTGTCCCCTAAATCAATGAAAAAGGGGACAAAGCGGTGCAAAGGCATAATAGAAAAACCTTGTAAAATAAAGGCTTGCAAGGCATTGAGACGGTATTTGGGTATACGATAAACGTTGAGAAAGGCAAGCCGACCAATTCTGAATTTATGGCGATGATTGCAGATAAATTAAGGCTTGAGCAGGTGGCAAGGTGATAGAAAGATATGATTTTGTCCCCTGTTTTGTCCCCTAAATTGATACAAGGGGTACAAACGAGAAAAGCGTATGCACAATGCATACGCTTTTTTGGTTATTTATGCGTTAGTTTCAAGAGGGTATTATCCATGATAGAGGCTGTCTGTTCTTCCAAAGATTTCAATTCATGTACGTATCTTGAGAGGGTAAATGCGCTGTTTGCGTGTCCCATCAATGAGCTGATCGTAGCAATGTTCACTCCTCCTGCTAGGAGGTATGTGCCGTACATATGGCGGAGTGAATGCGGTGTGATGCGCGGAAGATTATTTCTGTCACACAACATATTGAGAAAGTAGTTGAACATGGAAGGGTGGAGGATGCCGCCAATGGGATTGGGGAAAACGAACGAATCATCTGTCGGGATGGCGAATTTTTTCGCATATGTTTTTTTCCACTCGTAAAGGAGTGTCGATGCCGCCAGAGAGAGCGGTAATGTGCGTTGGCTTCGTTTTGATTTAGGCGGTTTGGTGACGACACCTGTTCGATGAATATAGACGGCTGCGCGATTGACGGAGAGAATCTTGGAAGAGATATCGCCCCATTTTAATCCGAAAATCTCTTCTTTTCTCAGTCCGAGCGTGAAGGCAAGCGCGACCCAAAGACGGAATCTGACGTCATGGTGCTCGTCCACGAGCGAGAGGAGCTTGGCGAAATCTGCTTCACTAGGCATTTCTTTCGGAGTTGTTGTCCCGGGTATCTTTACCCGTAGCGCAGGGTTGGTTGCTATGAAATCCCAGTCAATTGCATGATTCAACAACGTTGTCAATAGTGTAATATGATTCTTGATGTATATGGTGGAAAGAGGCTTGCCATCAAATGATGCTGTGGGCGAGGAGAGGTTCTTGACGAATTCAAGCACGTGTCGCTTGCGTATGTTGCACAGCTTGAGCTGTCCGAGGGATTCGCCGATTCGGGCATATAGCCTTCTGCGTGTCTCTATCGTGGACGGCTCCAGATGCAGTTCCGCATAGTTTTTAAGCCAGTAGGCGTAGAATTGATCTAGCGTCATATGTCCTTCGCTCTTGGCGACGACTCTGTCGCGCAAAACTTCGCTGGCAAATATCGTCCACTCTTTTTCTGCTTCGCTTTTCTTGGTGGTACGAACCGTCTTAGTGTACTCCTTACCATCTCGAACGACTGTCAACAGATATGAGTTGCCGCGTTTTTTTAGCTTGCTCGGCATATGATTCTCTCCTTTCCAAAAAGACCGACTGCCATAGGGGTAGTCGGTCTTGTGTTTTGTCTGTTAATCAATAAAGATAAAAATTATTTGGAATAAAGGTATGACCACAAACAAAACAAGACTTATAAATTTAAGCTCATCGCTTGTGTAGTCTGGTATTTTCCATATGCTAACTTTTCGTGACAATGATTCGTATTTATCTATGGTTTCTTCAGAAAAATAATTTTTTTCGTGACCTCTTTTGAGCAATGCCGATAATAATTCACTGCGGCTATGGAAGTTGATATAAAATCCTCTTGCACGCCAGTATCGAGAATATGAGGATAACATGTCTGCATAACATAAATAGAAATCATAGTTGTTAAAAGCATAAAGCGCATCGTGACTGCTTCTGTGATATAAAAATCTTTCGTTGCGGATAATATCTATGTGATTACACATAGGTTTGACAATATACGGGAAAACATGTTTTTTTGAAAGGTTTGCCTGCTCACATATAATAGTAAGTTCGGTATCTAAAAACTTATTAAGATTTTTATAAGATACTTTCTGATAATCAGATTTGAGAAAAATAAAGATAATGCCGCAAATAAATTTTTCTAGTACGTTAATGACAAACATACAATCATCTTCTTTCTTATTTTCTTTGAGTGATTAAAAATTTTATATAACTGACTACTTGTTGTATTTCTTCGTCGGTAAGGTGGATATCTGACAGTACCTTGTCTATCTCTTTGATGAGTTTTTGCTTTTGTATTTGGTCTTCGGTTAGTGGTATTCCGCGGAGGATGGCAGTCGGCAGCTTCAAAGCTCTGGCTAGGTTTTCGATGGCATCAGTGCGTGGGTTAGCTATTTTCCCTTTTTCCCACCTTCTCAGAGACATAGTAGTTGTATTTGCTAACGTAGCAAGCTCATCATAAGATAAACCGAGTTTTTCACGGTGTTCGCGGATGATGTCGCCGATCTCAGCAGGTGTACGAAGTGAAACAGGGGTTTTTTGTTCTTCAGTTAATGCAGATGTTGGCACACCAAAAAAATTTGCGAGAGCTACGATACCTTCATGACGTGGGTAGCTTCTGCCATTCGACCAGTCGGTAAACGTTGAATAGCTTACTCCGATAGCTTCGCTTATTTGTTTCCGGCTCTTGCCGCTTTCTTGTATAAGACGAAGGAGATTTTTGCTCACGATCTTCTTATCGACTTCTATGCTCATAATGACACCACCTTTTCTATCTTCATCTTACATCAAATCCGTAAAAAAAGAAATAAAAAGTAAATAAAAAAACGAAAAAACCGTTGACGAATAGTTTTTGATGGTATATAATTAAAACAGAAAAAACGATTTAATCGTTTGAGGAGGTGTAATGATGGCAAAACTTAGTTTGAAGGCGGCGAGAGTAAATGTTAATCTTACGCAAGAAAAAGCAGCTGAAATGCTTGGTATTAGTGAGAAAACGCTTTATAGCTACGAAAACGGACATACATTCCCGACTGCACCTACAATTAAGAAAATGTGCGAGGTTTATGCTGTGGAGCATGACGAGCTTATTTTTTTTAAGTAGAAAAAACGACTTAATCGTTTTAAGTGTTGCTGTGGGGGCGGATGGGTAATATGCGGCACATAGTTGGTTTTATGTTAATGATTGTTGTCTATTCTGTTTTGCTGTATCAAGGACAATATGATGAGCTAATGTTCTTCTCTTACGGATTACTAATTGGTCGTTACATTTTTGGTGATTAACCGATTCGAACGAGGATGTTAATAATGCTACAAATAGCAATCATTACCGTTGAAAGATACGAAATATTCTCTTTGGTTAAGAAAGGCATATCACAAGATATAGGGTTGGTGTCAATGTAATCATTTACAGCCTTGTAACCATAAACGGTTAGATGCAGATTACTGTTTACTTTCTCAAGGAGGTCTTTTGCTATGAGCTTGTCGATGCGAGCTTCAGTATCTTGCGTAATTTCTGGGTATGCGTGGAATTTTACCAGAATGGCAGGTACGCTTGTATCGTCCTGCTTGAAGATGAAGTACAGTAGTTTGAAATCTTGTTCGTCCATGGTGTTCAGCTCCTTTGCATCTTTTTTTGGTGCAGACAGTTTACCGCTAATCAGTAAAATAGTCAAGCTAAGCAGAAAACTTTGTGTGTGGCAAATCGAAAAAGAAAAAAGCTCCGCTCAGGAGCAGGGAGGTGCAGGTATGAAGCTGGTGGATATGGCGACATTCGCCGAACAAAACGAGCTGTCGTATCACAAGCTGTATCGTTGGGTACGCAAATGCGGATTGCCGCACGTGCTGATCGACGGCAAACGGTACATCAGACAGTCGGACTACGAAAAATGGATCGAGACGAAAGTTACTGTGTCGATCGTTGAGCCGAAAGCAAAAACGGCATTGAGAGAGATCGCGGATATGCCGCTGCCAAAACGAGGACAGCGCGTGAAAATGCCGCGGATATATTGAGGAGGGGACAAGACGTGATTACACAAGAGAAGCTTAACGAGATCGTTGCAAATCATGGGAGATGGCTTAGAGGTGAAGAAGGCGGCTGCCGCGCGTACTTGGCAGGCGCGTACTTGGCAGGCGCGAACTTGACACGCGCGAACTTGGCAGGCGCGAACTTGGCAGACGCGAACTTGACACGCGCGAACTTGACACGCGCGAACTTGGCAGGCGCGAACTTGGCAGACGCGAACTTGACAGACGCGAACTTGACAGGCGCGAACTTGACACGCGCGAACTTGGCAGGCGCGAACTTGACAGGCGCGAACTTGACAGACGCGAACTTGACAGGCGCGTACTTGACAGACGCGAACTTGACAGGCGCGTACTTGGCAGGCGCGTACTTGACAGACGCGAACTTGGATAAAAAATATTATCAAGTCGTGCGTATCGGCAGCCGTAAAGGTACAACTACATACAACGCAACGGACGATATTGTGTCATGCGGCTGTTGGAACAAATATAAAGGCGGCACCCTGAACGAGTTTACCGCACGTGTAGAAAGCGTATATGGCGAAAAAGGCAGTGAGCCGAACAAGCCATATTATGACGAATATATGGCAGCGATAGATTTCTTCAAGAAGATGAAAGAATTATCCAAAAAATAGGAGGAATAATCATGGCAGGGAAATTAGTCGCGTACCACGATGGCAAGAGATGTCAGGTGAGTCGAATCGACAAAATCATCAAAAAGAATCAGAACGTATATCGCTCGGAGTTAAAGGGGGTAAAAAAATGATGAACGGCAAGACGTATAAGCTCATCGTTGACCAAAATGACGATGTAAAAGGTGTGTACGTGCGCGACATTCCGCACGTGCTTGCAGAGATTATCGGCGAGATGGCTGCAGAAATGTGGCAGGAGAACAAAAAGAACTTGCGTTGGTTCGCAGCCGGCATGGTCGTGATGGCGGTGATCGCTTGGATCGCATAAAAAAAAGAGTCCTGTCGGGACGGCAATCCCGATCAGGACATTAGAAAAGAACTTAGATAAATCATATCACAAATGATAGAAGGTGGCAACATGGATTTTGAAGCAGCACTCGCTCGGGTGCAGAAGATAGCATGGCGAATCGAGCAGGAGGATGCTCCGAGCTTGCCCGAGTCGATGAGAGAAGAAGCACGTGCCGACAGGGTCGCGTTGGAGATCATCACCGAATGGGCGATGAAGGTATACAAGACGGATAAGACACAAGCAGCGCAGATGTTGAACGCGCTGCATATCTAGGAGGATGTAAGATGCATGAAGATAAGATGCGTGAACAAGTATTGCGGCATAAGGAAGAAATGATGGACAAGATGATCGATTATTTAAAAGCGGCACAGGTTGCGGCGAAAGAGCTTGGCGCAACGGCGATATATATCAATCTCGGGTACAGCGATTCGATCGGAGTGCAGTTTTACGAAGAAGATTTCCCGTTCGACAAAGAGAAGTCGAAAAGAAAAGAATCGTACGATGCTAACAGAGAGCAGTTGTGCGAAGATGTGTGTGGAGTAGAGTTCTACTGCTATGTTGATAAGGCTAAAAAGGAGGAGACGAACGATGAAGGACATCATGACGAAGCTGCAGCTGATTCAGATGGAATTGAAAGCGCCGAAGAATCAGTACAACAAATTCGGTAAATTTAACTACCGCAACGCAGAGGACATTCTTGAAGCAGTTAAGCCGCTTTGCCAGACGCATGGCGCGGTGTTGATCGTGACTGATTCGCTCGTTGAAACAGGTGGAAGGTTCTATATCAGAGCGACCGCGAGACTGTATGACCTTGATTCAGATGGCAGTGCAAGCGCGGATGGATACGCGCGTGAGACGGACGAGAAGGCAGGTATGGACGCTTCGCAGATCACAGGTTCGGCATCGAGTTATGCGCGGAAATATGCGCTGAATGGTCTTTTCTGCATCGACGATGTGAAAGACGCAGATAGTGACAAGCCTGTAACGGCAAGCAAGGAAGATACAACAGAGTCTTGGCAAAAGCGTGACGGCAAGACGTATATCCTGAGCGAGAACGGCAAGTGGTACGAGCTCGGGAATCTGTCGAAGAAGCAACTGCAGGACGCGCTGAAAAGCGATAAATTCAAAGGCTGCCGATATGACATCCAAAAAGCGATCAAGGAGATACGGGCAGATGGCTAAATCGATCATACAGACGGACAAGACGTGCTTCATCTGCGACACCACAACGAATCTGGAGAAGCATCATATCTTCTTCGGGACGGCGAATCGCAAGATCAGTGACAAGCATGGATTCACCGTATGGCTGTGTCACGATCATCATACCGGCAGTAACATAAGCGCACACAGGAACAGAGAAGTTGACCTCGCGCTGAAAAGAGTATGCCAGACTGTATATGAATTAGACCACAGTCGCGATGATTTCATGAAGCTGATCGGGCGCAATTATCTGGAGGTCGAAGATGAAATTCACAACGGATAGGATCAACGTCTTCGGCGGAATGCTTCAAGTGCAGGTGCCGTTTCGGTCGATAGACGACCTCATCGCGCTTCAAGAATGCTGTTCGAAGGGGAAAAAGATAACGGTCGAATTGAAGCGAGAGCGCAGGTCTAGGGATGCGAACGCATACTGTTGGGTGTTGTGCCACTCGATAGCAAAAAAGCTGTCGAAGGAGCACGTGAGGGTATCTGCGGTCGATGTGTACCGCAAGGCGATATCAGAATGCGGACATTGTACGATCCTGCCAATCAGAGAGACGGCGGTCGATCACTTCAAGCATATCTGGACGGCTAAGGGCATCGGTTGGATCGTAGAGGATCTCGGCGCATCGAAGCTGAGCGGATATGTAAACGTTGCTGCATATCATGGCAGCAGTACATACGATACGGCAGAGATGGCACGACTGATAGACGGACTGGTCGAAGAAGCAAAGGCAGTCGGGGCGGAGACTCTTCCGCCTGCTGAACTGGCAAGGCTGAAAGACGAATGGGGGGATAATGATGGCGCAGATCAGAGTAGAAAAAGATAAAAATTTCAGCATTGTATCAAATGAGATCCTGCGTGATACGAGCTTGAGTATTAAGGCGCGGTTTATCCTCGTCTTCTGTCTCAGTTTATCTGATTCGTGGGAATACAACATTAAAGGTCTTGCAACGGTCATCGGAGTCGGAGTAGATACGATCTCGGCAGGGCTGAAAGAGTTGGAATCACATGGCTATCTGGAGAGAAAGCGTGTGCGTGATGAAAAAGGACGACTGAAAAACGTCGAGTATATTCTGCGCGAAAAACCAA
The DNA here is from genome assembly GCA_017465225.1 of Bacteroidales bacterium. Classification (GTDB taxonomy): domain Bacteria; phylum Bacteroidota; class Bacteroidia; order Bacteroidales; family UBA932; genus Cryptobacteroides. The sequence goes on along the minus strand of JAFTWQ010000019.1, from coordinate 32,128 downwards.
AACGGGAAAAACCTATCTTGGAAAATCCAATCTTGGATAAACCTATCTTGGAAAAACCCACACTAATAAATAAAGATATAATAAATAACCAATCTAAAAAAGAACCAAAGAAAAAGAGAGTAGAAAAAGCACCTTGCGAGGATATCGTGTCGATATACAACGAAACGTGTGTGTCTCTCCCTTCTGTGGGATACATAACGAGTGGACGGATCACAGCGATAAATGCAAGATGGCTGGAATACAAAGGCGATATCGAGACGTTTCGGCGATTGTTCGAGATAGCGCAGGCGAGCGATTTCTTGACCGGCAGAAATGAACGAGGTTGGAAAGCATCGTTCGATTGGCTGATGAACGCAAAGAACATGGCAAAAGTGCTGGAAGGCAATTACGAAAACAGACAGCAGAAGCAAGAAGAACATGACGATCTTGCAGATTTCATCGAGAGAGAGCGAGGGAGAAAAAGTGAACAGCATGGATGCAATTCTGCTTGATCTGGCGGACATAGCGGTAAAAGAGCAAGCAATCATGGGACGCGGATACGAGAAGGGCGGGATCCTGTACTGCAAAAAATGCCGCACTCCGATACAGACGAAAAAGACGTTCATGGGGAAAGAAAGAATCTTCCCCATCGCGTGTCAATGCCGAAGGGCAGAGCTGATCAAAGAGCGCGAGGAGGAAGAGCGTCGCAAGGCGGCAGAGCTTCGCAAAGAGCTTCGCAGGATGGCGATGCCCGTGCACGAGATGAAGGCATGGACGTTCGCCAATGCGCAGGAGACGGCGATCATCAAGGCGGCGAGAAGATATGCGGAACATTTCGACGAGATGAAACGCGAGGGAAAAGGTCTTGTTCTGTACGGCGACTGCGGAGTGGGCAAGACGTACGCGGCAGCGTGCATCGTAAACGAGCTTATCGACCGCGGAATCCCTTGTCTGATGACAAGTTTTTCGAGGATCCTCAATGCGCTCTGGAGCGTGGAGGACAAGCAGGTGTATATCGACAGTCTGAATCAAGTAGACCTTCTCGTGATAGACGATCTCGGCGCAGAACGTCAGAGCGAATATGTGGCAGAGCAGGTGTTCAGCGTCATTGACGGACGATGCCGAGCTAAACTGCCGATGATTATCACAACAAACCTGACGCTCCGAGATATGACGAGCGCACAGGCGAACAAGCGGATATACGAACGTATCCTCGGGGATTGTCACCCGGTCGAAGTGACAGGCGAGAATCGCAGACGAACGAAGCTGAAAAAAGACTTGGGCAGAATGAATGATCTGCTCGGATTGTAGGTGTCGAATGAAAAAGATACGATGTGAATTACATCACGATAACTTTCAAAATTTCAAGCGTTATAACATTCCGAAAGCGCAGCTTGTGATTGCAGACATACCGTACAATATCGGGACAGATGCCTACGCAAGCAATCCGATGTGGTATACGGACGGCGATAACAAGAATGGTGAAAGCAAGTTGGCAAAGGCGAGCTTCTTCAACACGGACGGCAAATTCAAAATCGCTGAGTACATGCATTTTTGTAACCGGCTACTGAAAAAAGAGCCGAAAGAACGAGGAAAAGCACCTGCAATGATCGTGTTCTGCGCGTTCGAGCAGATGCAGACAGTGATCGAATATGGCAAGAGATATGGATTCTGCAAGTCGTATCCGCTTTTCTTCGTGAAGAATTATTCGGCGCAGGTGCTGAAAGCAAATATGCGGATTGTTGGTGCGACAGAATTTGCGGTGGTGTTGTATCGAGACAAATTGCCGAAATTCAACAACGGCAGGCAGTATGACGAAAACGGCAAGATCATTCGTGGGACTGGCAAGATGATATTTAACTGGATCGAGTGGACAAGAGACGATGCGAAAAAATATCCGAAGGTACACCCGACACAGAAGCCTGTAGGAGTGCTGAAAAGGCTGATAGAGATATTTACCGATGAGGGAGATGTTGTTATTGACCCTTGCGCTGGTAGTGGAACAACGCTTCGAGCGGCATATGATCTTGGTCGCCATGCATACGGGTTCGAGGTTGACAAAGGGTTTTATCAAAAAGCACTTGAGAAGATTATGCCGAGTGGTGGAGGATTGTGGTGAGGGCATGAGCAACAGAGCAGAGAGACGCAGGCAAGAGAGAGCCATGCGGAAAGGTGATGCCGTATATCAGGTAAAGAGGGCGGACATTGAAGCTCTCCACCAGAGAGCGATAGACGAATGTACGTTGTATGTATTGCCGAGATGCATATACGCTTCGATGGAGGTGCTTCGGACGAAATTCGGATTCGGCGCGGTAAGGATGAAACGCTTCGTTGATGCGGTATTCAACACATATGATTGTGTGGATAAACAGCACGTCACGCTTGATGAGGTTGCAGAAGCAATCGAGAGAGAAATAGGGGTGGCGATTCGCCGAAACGACAGAGGCGGATTCCATGCCGAGGAGGGGAAGAAATGAAATACGTGAAAAGACCTGTGGAGATAGAGGCATTTCGATATGACGGCGATATGATGGACAGCGATGGCGAATGGTATGTACCTGATTGGGCAGTAGAAGCGTATGAAAACGGTGTATTGTTCTACAAGGATGCAGGCGAGTTGTATGTAAAAACGCTTGAGGGTGATTTGCACGTGTCGGTCGGTGCTTATATCGTGCGTGGAGTGAAAGGTGAAATCTATCCATGTCGAGCGGATATTTTCCAAAAAACATATGTGACGGTACAAGAGCCTGTGTTTGGGTATTGTCCTTACTGCGGAAAAGAGATGGAGGAATAGATATGGCAACAAGAATCGAGAATCAATGCGTAGATTGTCCGCCTGAGATGGGCTGTCTGGGGCAGAGCTGTCCGAAGAAAAACATCGCCGTGTATGTATGCGATGATTGCGGCGATGAGATATACGGCGATATCTACGAGGCAGAAGGCGATGAGCTGTGCGAGAGCTGCCTTAAAAGCAGATATGTGAAGGTGATGTGATGAACAGGCATACGGCGCACGATCTGAAGCAGATGCAGAGCTTACCGCTTGAGGCAAAGGTTCTTCTGACGAAACAGCGGATTCAATCTTGGTACGAAGCGTGGAAAAAATACGAGATCAGGAACAAAAAGACAGGCAAAACGAGATTTGTCACCGCCACAGAAGAGCCGTTATTAAAAGAGAATGAATACATACAATGGGAGACAGAAGGGCAGGTATACGTCTCTTTCTCTGGCGGCAAGGATTCGACCGTACTGAAACATATTGTGGATTCACTGTACGATGATGTGCCTGCCTTGTTCGTGAATACGGGTCTCGAATATCCCGAGATACAGCGATTCGTCCGCGAGGTGAAAGACGGTAAATACGATTGCTTCAATACGGACGTTGAGATCGTTCGACCGGAGATGCGCTTCGATGAAGTGATACGGCGATATGGATATCCGGTCGTCAGCAAGGATGTCTCGAATTGTGTCCAGAGCGCAAAACAGGGTAGCGTGACACGAATTGCAAAGCTTAACGGAACGTACACACAAAAAGATGGCACAATATCAACGTTTAATAATGCAAAATGGGGATTTTTATTAAAAGCACCGTTCGATATTAGCGACAGATGTTGTATGCAAATGAAAAAGAAGCCAGCGATCGCGTATGAGAAAGCGACAGGGAAAAAACCAATAATTGGAATGATGGCAGAGGAAAGCATAAAAAGACGAGACGGATGGGAAAAAACAGGATGCAATGCGTTCGGTTTGAAAAGACCGCAGAGCCAGCCAATGGCTTTTTGGACAGAGCAAGATGTTCTTGCCTACATCAAAAAATACAACGTGCCGTACTGCTCCGCATACGGAGATATCGTATACGTGGGTGAAGATGGTTACGAATATGCAACATCATTCGCCGAGGACGGTAATCGATTACGGACGACAGGATGCAAACGAACAGGATGTATCTTCTGTATGTTCGGTGTGCATCTGGAAAAAGGCGAGAACAGATTCCAACGGTTGAAACGGACACATTCTCGCCAGTACGACTACTGCATCAACGGTGGCGAGATGGTGGATGGCAAATGGCAGCCAAATAGAGAGGGTCTTGGATTGGGGCGGGTTCTCGATTATATCGGCGTTAAATATTGAGGAGGGAAAATGATGGCGAATTACATGAAACAGGTCGCTGAGATGCTCGGTGTAGAGCTTGGGGAAGAATTCCAAGTGATAGATGTAAATGGATTTGCGCTGGAGGTCAATCACATGATCGTCGAGGACGGATTGATTATTGCAATGGGAGGGCAAAAAAGACCATCGCTTTTTAATGATTTGCTCCGAGGTGTGTGTAAGATAAAAAAACTGCCGTGGAGACCGAAAATAGGAGAATCATATTATTCGCTATACAACAGTGAGTTCAAGGTATATACGGTCTGTTGGAATGACACAGTAGAGGATTATGCTAATTTGAAATGCGGCATGGTATTTCGCACATACGAGGAGGCTCTTAAAGCCAGACCACGCATCTATCAGGAGTTGACGGGTAAGGAATGGAGTGATTCGACATGATGGAGCAATGGTTGTGCGTGATGATTGCGATGGTGCTGATAGGCATTGCTCTGGTTGGAGCGGTGGCATTATATCGAGATAATGTATGGGAGGATGAAGAGTGATAGAGATATTGATGTGTGGATATGTCTTGATAGTCATATTGACAGGGGCATATTATGTGAAGGCGCGATTGAAGGAAGAAGGTCGCAGGATCGATGAGATGATAGAGGAGGTGCGAGAGAGATGAATAAGGTGATATTGATGGGTCGTCTGGCGGGCGATCCCGAGGCGAGATACACGCAGTCGGGTAAGGCGGTGGCATCGTTTTCTCTGGCAGTGAACAGATACGGTCAGGATACGGCAGATTTTATCCCTATCGTAGCGTGGGAGAAGTTGGCGGAGATCGTCGGCAATAACTTGTCGAAAGGTCGCCGCGCGTTGATCGAGGGCAGACTGCAGATTCGGTCTTATGAAGCGAATGACGGTCAGAAGCGTAGGGTGACGGAAGTCGTGGCAAGCAATCTGTTTTTCGTAGACAGCAAACAGGCAACGAGCGAAAAAGCAGATTATTCGTCAATGGGAAGCGAAGCATCCCCAGAAGAAGAGATCCCATTCTAGGAGGTAACCAATGCTGAGATTTATTATCCCGGGTGAGCCGCATGGACAGTCTCGCCCAAGATTCACACAGGTAAATGGTCATGTACATACGTATGACGCGGAGGAGAGCCGCAATTATAAGGCATACGTGAAGATGATCGCGCAGACGGAGGCAAAGGAACAGGGGTGGAAGATTGCGGATAACGATGAAGGTATAGGCGTGAATGTATACGCCTATATGGGAATACCGCAGAGCAAGGGCAGGAAATTCCGTACAGGCGTGCATAAAGGCATTGTTCGACCGACAAAGAAACCAGACGTGGACAACATTTTCAAGGCAGTGACTGATGCGCTGAACGGTCTGTTGTTCAAGGACGACAAGCAGATCATTCATGCGAGAGTAGAGAAGTGGTATGATGATGAGCCGAGGGTAGAAGTCGAAGTATTTATCTTGCGTAAGGAGCTGATGTAATGCGATGTCCACGCGAAGCAAAGTGCAAAGACAGAACGGTGACTTGTCATACAAGTTGTGAAAAGTATAAGATATATCGGGAGAAGCTCGACAAGCTGAGAGAGCGTAACAGAAGAAGCTTGCCGATACGGATTCCGATGAGACCGTAAAGAGAACAGGAGGATTGATATGATTACGAAAGACGAGCTGAGACAGTATCGACATATAAAAGGCGAGATGATGCAGTTGGCAGAAGAGATACGCGAGCTGGATATGCTGATGGTCGTGCCGAGCGTACAGAATCTATCGGGTATGCCAGGCGCACACATGACGACGGATAAGATCGGCGAGACGATCGCGCGTGCTGATGCTCTTCGAAAGCGATATTACGCCAAGATATCAATCCTCCTCGATTTGAAAGCGAAGATAGAGATGGAGATAGACGGACTGAGTGCAGACGATCAGATGCTCATACGGCTGTATTACTTCCGCGGAATGACGTGGGAAGCGGCAGCCGCAACAATGGGATTGTCATGGAATGCGCTCCACTATCGACATCGGAACATACTCAGACGACTGAAAGGAGACGGCAATGTATAACGAGATGGAGAAACGTGCGGTGAGCGATAAAAAGAAAAGCTTGCAGGAAAAAGCGCGTGCAATGAATTGGCTGATGCCATGCGGTAAGTTCTGCGGCAACACGGTCGAACAGCAGATCGGGAAGGTCAAAGAAGAATTGGCAGAGGTCGAGACTGCCTATCAAAGCTACAACGGTAATCCGGATAAGCGAATGGACTTGTTGATGGAATGCGCAGACGTACAGATAAGTGTCGAGACGTTAATGCAGATCCTCGGCGCGAACGACAAGGAGAGAAATGCTGTACGATGCCTGACTTGGCACAAGAACAATCGAAGAGGATATTTCAAACGGCTTAAACGAGAATAAAAAAAAGACCGCAACTATTCGTTGCGGTTTTTTGCTATTGACTCCAGTTCGTTAAGCACGAATCGCTTGACATATTCGGGAGGATGACTTACGTCGTTCTCCCAGTTGCCGATCGTGCGTTTGGGGATCTTCATCAAGTCTGCCATCTCTTGTTGTGTGATGCCTGCGGCTAATCGCGCGCTCTTAAATTCGTTCATATCAGTCATCCTTAAAATTCGATGTTATCCCAGTTCCATTGGTTTTCCTCGTCCTCTGGTGTTGAAAACACTCTAATTTCGACGCCGTACATTTTAGATTGGTTATCACGTGCTATGCAATATGCTATAGATTGCGCTAACTGTATAGCTTCTTCCTTGTCGGTCGTTACCTTTTCAAGCCATTCGTCATCTATTCTTCCGTCGATTCTTGTTCTATAAACGTAATAATTCGTTTCCTTCATTTTTCATCTCTCCTTTGTGTTCCCCTTATCTTTGATTATATTATATCACCAAATTGGTGACAAGTCAAGTATGAATATAAAAATTTTTGGTATGGTTTGGTACGCGCTTTCTGTGATATAATTATAATGGGCATGAAGGCAAGGTTGAGACGACCTTGCCTTTTATGTATACAAGAATACATTGAAAACCTAGAAGGAAAGTAGGCTTGTGCGGAGAATCTTCATCGTCAGAGGTGATTGCATATGAAAAAAATCATTTTAATCGTCTTGGCAATCATCGGTGTGCTCGCTCCGTGTGTGGTGCAGGTAAATATCAATCGTGCCTGCGAAGAACGGACAACAGCTATCGTTGAGTACATCGATATTGATGACAAAGCAATCGCCGCACTGGAATCGTGCGAGGCGAGAAGTCGCGTACACATCAATCTTATTGCCAAGAAGATCAAGGCTTGCTTCAAAGAGCTTGTCGAGACAGCTATGTGCTGTGGCTATCGAGGGTTCGACAGCGAAAAACCGAACGAGAAAAGAAAGACTTTCTGCTTCTATGCGAGACAGGCAGGAGGGTTGCCGAATGAAACGCTTTTCCCCATCTGATATCTTTTGGGGAAAGGAGGAGCGAACATGCTTCGTTTTCAAACGGTGCCGAGAGAGCTTCTTGCGGAGCTGGCGATCATAGCGGAGCGCAGCGATGCGATGTCTGCTGTCTGTGATGCTTGCGCGCTTGGTGTGATCTACGGGAAACGCGCGGTAAGAAGAAAAAATCGCAAGGCAAAAAAATAGAGTATCAGCCGTCCATATTGGGCGGCTTTTTTATTTGAGGAGGTGAGATGATGCCAATACTGAAAGACGCAAGGCAGGAGAGGTTCTGTCAGGAGCTTGCAAAGGTGGGTATGTCACAGGCAGAGGCGGCACGTCGAGCCGGATATATGCCTCTGCATGCCAACAGGCAGGCACACAGGCTTCTCCAACAGCCGCATATCAAGGCGCGCATGAAAGAGTTGATGGAGCGCAACGCGGATAAGGCAGGAGTGCTCAATGAAGAGCTGACAGCGTTTTGGTCAAACGTGATGAAGGATGAAGCGGAGAACATGAAAAACAGGTTGAAGGCATCCGAGCTGATCGGAAAGAGCTTGGGTATGTTCGTCGAGAAACGGCTGAACGAGAACGAGGGCACGATCACGATTGAATGGAGGGGTCAAGATGAGGATCACGATACCGTACCGTCCGAGAAAGATCTGGAATGATGTTCTTCATCCTGCGTTCGACAGATATCGTTTCGGTGTGCTGGTGGCGCATCGACGGTTGGGAAAGACGGTAGGCAGCGTCAATGCGATGCTGAAAAAGGCACTCTTGGACGAGAAGATCAGTCCGCAATATGCGTATATCGCGCCGTACCGGAATCAAGCGAAGATGATCGCGTGGAACTATCTCAAATTCTACGCAAGCAAGATCCCGAATCTGAAGATGAATGAGAGCGAGCTGTATATTGAGATCCCGACGAAGCATAAAGGCGCGGTCGGTGCGAGGATATATATCGTCGGTGCGGACAAACCTGACGCATTGCGCGGAACGTATTGGGACGGGGTCATCCTAGACGAATACGCGCAGATTAAACCTGAGCTGTGGGGCGAGATCATACGTCCTGCGCTTGCCGACAGAAAGGGGTTCGCATGGTTCATCGGGACACCGAAGGGGCAGAACCAGTTTTACGAAAAATACAGAGAGAGCCGATCAAAAGAGGATTGGTTCTCTTTTCTTTTTCGGGCAACGGAGACAGGGATCATCGATGATGAGGAGTTGGCAGACATGAAAGAGGATATGACGGATATCGAGTGGCGACAAGAGATGCTGTGTGACTTCACCGTATCGGCATTCAACATATTGATCACCATTGACATGGTGGAGAAGGCTGTCGAACGCAAGTATAGCGAAGCGCAGGTCAGAGGGATGCCGTGTATCCTCGGTGTAGACGTGGCGAGGTTTGGAGATGACAGAAGCGTGATCGTATGTAGACAAGGAGAGGTCGTATACAGTCCGAAGGTCTACAAGGGGATAGACAACATGGAGCTTGTTGCGCGTATCATCGAGGAGATCAGAAGATATGATCCGATCGCTGTGTTTATCGATGCGGGCGGCGGCAGCGGAGTCATCGACAGGCTGAGACAGCTCGGATATACGAACATTATTGAGGTGGCTTTTGGTTCGAGGGCAGAAGATCCTGATAAGTACATCAATCTGCGTACAGAGATGTGGCATAAGATGGCTGACTGGATCAGACGAACGGGAAGTCTGCCGAATGATCCCGAGCTGAAAGCGGAATTGACTGTGGTGGAATACGGTTTCGATAATGCGGACAGGCGAAAGCTGAAAAAGAAAGAGGATATCAAAAAGGATTACGGCGCAAGTCCCGATATAGCGGACGCGGTTGCGCTGACATTCGCCCACCAAGTGGTGATAGCGAAGGCAGATATGTACAATTCGTCGTTGACGAGATGCAATACGGATTATGATCCGTTTGGAGTATGAAGGAGGGATAGGATATGTGCAGTGGATTGATGGGTGGCTCGAAAGCACCAAAAGCGGTAACGTATGCGCCGTCTGCAACGGTGATGAACAGTGATGTTGCGGACAAGAGCGCACAGGGAGATGCGAACGAAAGAGAGCGCAAAAAACGCGGCTACAATTCGACTCGCAGCGGTATGGCGAACATCTTAGCCGGAGTCGGCACGAAGAAAGATACGTTGGGGTGAGTGAATGAATATCTTTGCTAGAAGTCCGACCGTCGTTTCTGCGAAGAAGAAAAGAAACCGGTCGAAAGCGCAGGCGAACAACAAGGTCAGTCAGCTGATTATGAAGCGCAGAAACCATCTGATGAAGTGGAAGGAGATCCGCGACTATCAGCTCCCGTATCTGGGTGTGCTCGATGAGAGTGAATTCAGCAATCAGCATGAGCGCAGAGACAGCAAGATCTACACCGGCTGTGCGTGGGAGTGCTGCAATATCTTCGCGGCAGGCATTATGAGCGGACTGACTCCACCGAGTCGCAACTGGTTCAAATTGACGTTTGCCAATTCGTCATTGAAGGAGAACAAAGAGGCTTCTATGGTGCTTGACGAGCGCAATACGATATTGGAGCGCGTGCTGGCAGGCAGTAACTTCTACAATGCGGCGCAGTCGGTGTACATGGAGCTTCCGTTCGGCATTGGTGCGTTGGGTGTTTTCCCTGATCCGAAGATGGGCGTGCGGTTCACGCATTATCCGATCGGGACGTACTGTATCGATGTGGGCGCAGACGGTGTGGCGAATACGTTCTGCCGCAAGTACAAGATGTATACGAGCCAGATCGCAGAGCAATTCGGGGTGGAGAATCTTCCGCGTACGCTCGTGAATGAGTTGGAGCGAGATGGAGGCATGGGGTCACAGCATTTCATTTACTGTCTCATTGAGCCGAACAGAGAGTATGACAGACATAATCCGAGCAGGCTTACTCTGCCGTACACTGTGGCATATTGGCTTGATGGAAGTGCTGATGATGAATGGCTCCATATCGGCGGTGCATACGAGATGCCTGTAGCGGTGGCAAGGTACTTGGTGACGGGACTTGAGCCATACGCGAAGGGGGCAGGATGGTTCGCGCTCGGCGACAGCAAGATGCTTCAGTCGTTGGAGCGCGATCTCTTGGTTGCGGTTCAGCTTGGGGTACGTCCTCCGATGCAGGCAGATGTTGAGACAGCGGCAAGGGGCATCAACATTATCCCCGGCGCGGCGAACGCAACGAATATGAACGGCGGCATTAAGCCTGTGTTTGATGTGAAGCTGGATATCCGAAGCGTACAGGAGAAGATCGAAGCGACGAAGGAAGCGATCAAGCGTGCGTACAATGCGGATCTGTTCCTGACGATCTCTTCTATCGAGAAGGGGACGATGACGGCGCGTGAGGTCATGGAGCGGTCACAAGAGAAGCTTCAACAGCTCGGTCCTGTTGTGGAACGATTGGAGTTTGAATTTTTGTCTGTCATCTTGGAGAGGGTGTACAACATTTTGGAGCGGGCGGGTATGTTCCCTCCGTTCCCCGAGGAGATGATGGAGCAGTTGGCAGGCGAGGAAGTGAAGATAGAGTATATCTCACCTCTCGCACAGGCTCAGAAGATGAGCGGATTGACTGCGATAGAACAGCTTTTCGCGTTCACGGGCAATGTGGCGCAGATGTTTCCCGATGTGGCAGATAAGATCGATGCGCTTGAAGCGATCGACAAATATGCGGCGGCTCTCGGTTCTCCTGCGGCGATCCTCAGAAGTGACGAGGAGGTCGCCAAGATGCAGGAGGCACGCAGACAGGCGCAGCAGATGGCACAACAGCAAGAGATGATGAGCCAGACAGCTCCTGCGCTCAATCAGACGGCACAAGCGGCGAAGAATTTCCGAGATGCGGTAGGCGGCAGTAATGATGTTATGGCGCAGATGCTCGGTATTCCGGGTCTTAGCTGATGAATTGCATTACTGATCCGAAGGTGCAGCGCATTTTGGCACTTGTCGAGGTGGATAAAAGAGAGCTGGACAGAGAAGCATTGCTTTTTCTATTGAACAGCAGGGAGGGCAGATGGTTCTTGATGCGGTTCTTTGACAGAACAGATATCTTCGGCAATGCGTTCAATGCGGATGCGCTCGTGAATGCTTACAGCGAAGGACGGCGCAGTGTCGGTATCGGCATATTGTCAGACATTAAGGAGCTGGGCATGGACGGTCTGAAGCTGAAACAGCAGGCTGAGTCCGAATATGCAAGTCTGATCGCCGAGACGTATGAGCTGAAAAAGAAATTGATCGAATCAATGGAGGATGACTATGGATAATCAAACGACTGACGTGCAGACAAATGCGCAGACGGACGTACAGACAGATACGCAGACAAATACGCAGACGAGTACAGATACACAGACAGACCAGAGCAATATCTTCGGCGGTACTCCTGCGGCACCTGAGACGTATGATTTCACCGATACGTGCAAAGGTCTCGGGTTGGAGTTGAGTCAAGAGGCGAGCGACGAATATGTAGCGATCTGCAAAGAATGCGGTGTCAATAATGAGAACGCAAACAAACTGGCGGCATATGGGTTGAAGCTTCAGCAGGAGGCGGCAAACAGCGTGATTGAAGCGCAGGTAGCGCGTGAAAAGGAATGGGCAGAGCAGTTCCGTCAGGAGGTCGGCAAGGACTATGACGCGACTGTTCAGAGGATCGGTATCGCCAAGGAATGGGCGGAACGACTTCACCCGGGTTTTACGCAGATGGCGGTCGATACGGGCGCAGGTAATCATCCTGTGTTCTTGCATGTGATGGCGCGGGTGGGTGATCTGGTCGGCGAGGATAACGGCAGACGACTGGATAACGGTACGGCGGGCGGTTCGTCTACGATGTACGATAAGACGGACTTCAGCAAATATAAATAAAAGGAGTGAAGAAACATGGCAACAGTAGGTAATCTTGCAATCACCATGATGGATTATCGCAAGCGTCTCGATCCCGACGGCTCGCTTGCTTTTATCATGGAAAATTGCGCACAACAGAACGAGATCATGAAACGCATTAAATGGATGGAAGGTAATCTTCCGACAGGTATTCAGACGACACAGCGTACGTCGCTTCCTGCTCCGTCTATTCGCGTGATCAACCAAGGGGTCGATGCGTCCAAGTCGACGACAAAACAGATCGTTGATACGTGCATGATGTATGAATCGCGCAGCTGTGTTGACGTGAAGTTGTTGGCATTGCAGACGAATCCTGAGGCTTTCCGACGCAGTGAGGATGCCGCACATATCGAAGGGTATGCACAGGAGATCGCGTCCACGCTCATTTACGGCGATATCGAGAAAGACCCGAACAAATTCAACGGCATTGCTGTTCGTTATAATACGTTCGCAGGCGATAAAGGCACGGCAGGCTATCAGGTAATCGATGCAGGCATGGGCGCGTCTACGGCGGTCAACGGCTCGGCATATTTGATCGGCTTCGGCGAACACGCGACAGCAGGTATCTATCCGAAAGGTACGCAGTGCGGCATGCAGATGCAGGATTTGGGCGAAGGCGATGTATTCGATGACCAGAAACGTCCGTATCGTGCGGTGCAGACATTGTTCAGCTACAACGCAGGTCTGACGGTTCGTGACATTCGCCAGAACGCGGCGGTACGCAATATCGACTGTTCGGCACTCACGAACATTACGGATGCGAATGCAAAAGCACTCGTGAACAAATTCATTTATGCGAAAAACCGTATTCGTAATCTTTCTCAGCCGGGTACTGATTTTGCATGGTATGTTCCTGATGCGATCTATGACTTCCTTGAAGTGTTCCTTTTGAACAAGAATAACGTGCATGTGACACGTGCTGACTTCGAGGGCGGTGTACAGGGTATTCGTCTCAGCGGTATTCCTGTATTCAAGATGGACTGCATGCTGACGACTGAGGCGAAGATTTAACGGAGGTGATAGGCAATGATTAGAGACGCACAGAACACATTCGTGGATAACACAGATATTGCGTCGGCTGAGTCCAATGTTATTTTCGTTGGCGGCGGCGATGCGGTAAAGGAAATGTACCTGTATGCAACTGTGGCGGCAGGTACGGGCGGTACGGTCACGCTTAAAACGGCTGATGCGGAGTCGATGAGCGGTGCGGTGACGTTGGGGGAATATCCTCTGGCGGCGGCAGCTCCTGTAAGAGCGCGTGTGCCGATCGGCATGAAGAAATATCTTCAGGTCGATGTTTCGGCAGGCAGTTGTACAGGCAAGCTCAGCGCGTTCCTTGCGTATGATGTGAACGTAGAATGAATCTGCGGGATATCTACGAGGCAAGTAATAAAATCGAACACAAGTCAATGAACGAACTGAGAGCGATCTTGTGGCTGAGGGGTGTGGAGTACCCGCCTCTTGCCACAAGGGCAGAACTGGAAAAACTGGTCAAAGAAACTCAATAGGGCAGGGCACGCGCTCTGCCTTATTTTTGTTGGGAGGAATCAATATGGCTGTAAATGCCGTTACCAATATCGTTATCTGTAATATGGCACTCGGCTATATTGCGAAAACAAGAATATTCAGTCTGGAGGATAAGAGCGAGGAGGCACGTATGTGCAGTCTGTATTACGATCATCTGAGACGGATGCTTCTGCGGAATTATACGTGGGGTTTCGCCAAAAGGGTGGTACAGCTTGCGCTTATCTCAAAAACGATGCCCGGGTATGAATATGTGTATGCGTATCCGAGCGAATGTCTTGCCGTCCGTAATATCTATAACAAGGACGGTGCAAGCGTAAAGGAATATGAACGAGAAAAATACGACATCTTCGTCATGGATAACGGTGTGGTCGCGATCGCCTGTGATGTCGAGGATGCGTTTATCGAATATACGCACGATGTGGTGGATGCGGATACGTTCAGCGTGGATTTCGTAGAGGCACTGAGCCGTCTGATCGCATCTAATATCGCGCAGTCGCTGACAGGCTCGGCAGCGCAGGCACAGGAGCAGTATCAGCTGTTCCAAGCGATGATCGCCAATGCGAAGCTGGCAAGCGCACAGGAACGGCAGAATACTCCTCATTTCCCCGATGATTATCTGACGGTGAGGATGTGAGGATATGAGTGCTATCTACATCTTACAGCCGTCTTTTGCGGGCGGTGAGATATCGAGCGAGGTCGCAAGTCGTACCGATATCAACAAATATCAATCGGCGGTGCTGAATGCGGAAAATGCGGTCGTGAAACCGTATGGCGGTCTTGAGAAGAGACAAGGGACGGAGTATCTCGGTACGGCGAAATACGGAGATAAAGCGTGTCTGTTGGTGGAATTCTCGGAGAGCGCGAACAGCAGTTATATGCTTGAGGTCGGAGAGAAATATATCCGTGTATGGTATGAAGGTTCATATATCGGAGTGGAGCTTGCTACTCCGTTCGAGGAAACCGAGCTGAACAGTCTGCGGTTTAACCAGAGCGCAGATGTGATGTATATCTGTTCGGGATCTCATCCTGTGCAGGAGCTTAGAAGAAACAGCTTCGACGATTGGACGATAAGTGAGTTTGACAGCTCACAGCCGTATTTTGATATTGCCAATGGTCTGGCACTGGATGGAACAACGACGATGGTCACACCGAGCGCGACGAGCGGTACGATCACGCTGACAGCTTCGAAGGATACGTTTACATCGGCGATGGTCGGCGGTCATGTTCAGCTCAGTCAGGAGATCGAGTCAAAGACGGAATCTCTTACCGTTGCAGAAGGCGCGACGAAAGAAACAGCCGCGCTTCTCTGCGGTCAAGGGTGGAAGATATTGTCGCATGGCAAGTGGGGCGGTACGATCACGATCTATCAGTCGGAGGACGGTACGAATTGGAAGGAATACCGCAAGTATGTCGGCAAATACGAGGACGGTACAGGCGATCTCAATGTATCGGAGAGCGGTACGTTTGATGAACATACGTATATCAAGATGAGTATCGCCTGCAATGGCGGCACGTGTGAATGTGACTTGACGGTCTATGGATATACGCATACGGGAAGTGTGAAGATCACATCGTATACATCGGCTGTCAAGGTAACAGCAACGGTCGTGGATAAGCTTGGATCGACAGAGAAAACGTCGGATTTCTGCTTCTCGGTATGGAGCGAGGCATACGGATATCCGTCCTGCTCGTGCTTCTTCCAAGACAGATTGTGTTTCGCAGGGAATACATATTATCCACATTCGATCTGGATGAGCCGAAGCGGAGACTATTATAATTTCTCGGTGGAGAAGGCAAACGGAACGGTCACGGATGACAGCGCGATCATGGCGAGTCTGATCTCGCGCAAGATGTATAAGATCAATCATCTTGTACCGGGACAGGATTTGGCAGTATTGACGAACGGCAATGAGTGGGTCATAAGCGGCAGCGAGGTCGTAACTCCTGCCAATATCAATCCGAAGATGCAGACGACGCGCGGGTCAAATGAATGTGAACCGCTGTTCATCGGCAGCAGGGTGATCTATGTACAGCGCAGAGGCGGTACGGTGCGAGATATGGGATACTCGTACGAGAGCGATAACTATGCAGGCGATGATCTGACACAGCTTGCGAAGCATCTTGTAAATGGCTATGACTTGATCGACAGCGCATATTGTCAGGAGCCGTACAGCATCGTGCATTTCGTCAGAAGCGACGGTGTGCTTGTTGAGCTGACGTATATTCGGGAGCAGAATGTGTATGCGTGGGCACACAGCGTCCTCGGTACAGGCAGGGCATTGGCTGTATGTGCAGTACCGGGTATGGAGGAGGATACACTGTACATCGCGGTACAGCGAACGATCAACGGCGAGACGGCAACATATATCGAGCGAGCGGCGAAGCATTGTACGAGTGAGGATATCATGGCGCATACAGGTGCTGACTCGTCTGTACGATTCAGCTTTGAGGAGGAGGTCATGTCGGTGTCTGTTCCTCATTTGGTCGGTGAGACGGTGCAGATCATGGCTGACGGACGCAGACAGCCTGATACGATCGTGGGCGAGGACGGGACGGTCGCATTGGTCATGCCTGCGAAGGATATCAGGGTGGGTCTGCCTATATTGATGGTCGTAGAGCTTCCAAATGTAGAGGTCGAGACGAGAGAAGGAACGATGCAGGGCAGGAAGAAGGACGTGAAGGAAGTGATCCTTCGGTTGGAACGGTCGCTCGGCGGCAATCTCGGTCAGCGTGAAGATGCTCTGGATATGATCTATTATGATGAGCTGTTGGAGATGGGAGCATATCCGCTCTACAGCGGAGACAAGCATTGTACGGTGCCTGTGAATTTCAACGACAGCGGTCGTGTGCTTATCAGGCACGAGGAGCCGTATCCGTTTTCGCTCTGTTCGATCGTAAGGAAGGTGCAGTTCGGTGGATAGTGAGGTAAGAGTATATAAAGGCGAAGAGGATGTGATACGAGAGATCGCAGGCAAGCTTCGCCGTATGGATCGGTTCGAGCTGAAGGCGGTCGGCTGCCGAGATGCAGAGCAGGGAATCAGGCAAAGCATAGCAGGGTCTATGATCGTTATGTACATGGCAGACAAGAATGAGAGACCTGTCTGTATCTTCGGCATATCGAGCGAGGTATATGAGCAGGGAAGAGTGATCTGGTGCTTGGGGACGGACGATATCGACAGGCACAAGAAAGAATTTGTAAAACATTCGAGGGAGATATTGAGATGGTGGACGGCACAGTACGGACAGCTGTTCAATTATGTGAGCGTGCAAAACATCAAAGCACTTGCATGGCTGAAACGCATGGGTGCAGAGTTTCACCGACCGTTCTTGATGAACGAGACAGATATCTTCCGAATGTTCACGATCAGAGGTGATGGATAGTGTGCAGTTTGACAATCGGGTTGGCAGCACTACAGGGATATTCAAATTTCATGGGAGCGCGTGAGGAAGGAAAAGCGCAGGAGGCGGCATATAAGGCGCAGGCTAGGACTGCCGAGCTGAATGCCGAAGCTGAACGCAGAAAACAGGAACGGATCGCGGATAAGTACGCGCAGGAGCAGATGCAGCTTGACGATAAGAGACGACTGGCACGCGGTCAGGTCGCGGCAAGTGCAGGTGCAAGCGGTATGACGATGATCGGCAGTGGTCTGGATATCATGTCCTCTTCGGAAGCGGCATGGCAGAGAGACAGCAAGAATCTCTTGACGAATCAGAGATTGGATAACGAAGCGTCACGCGCGGCAGAGACGAATTATACGCAGAGTGCGTTGAATGCGTACAGTGCCGCAAGCAATGCCAAACGCGCATCAAGACAAAAGCAGATCGGGTCTATCCTCGGCGCGGCATCGTCTATCTACGGTGCGTACAGCAGCGGTAAGACGGTCGGTACGGAGACCACAGGCAGCTCTTCTGATGTCTGGGCAGATACGGCAGACTGGTCGGGTGTGAAGAAGTCAAAATACGGCTGGGGCGCGTATGGGGATCCGAATTATGGGAGGTAACGTGAATGAAAGCGATAGGATATCAGCCGAGCGTCGGTCTGAATGTCGGGTCGACACCAGCCAGACAGGCAAGCGGTGATACGAACGTATACGGTAACGGAAGCGGATATACGGCACTTGGACGCGGATTGGGCATCGTACAGGCAACGATCGAAAAAGAGCGTGAGGAAGATATGGTCGCCGATGTCACAGCCGCCAAGAATGAGTATGACAAGCGCGTCAGCGAGCTGTTGTATAACGAGGAAAACGGTCTGATGAATCGTAAGCTCGGCAATGCACGCGGTATCGGTGAGGAATACGAGAAGGAAGAAATGAAGATCAGGCAGGAAGTCATGTCTGAGATGCTCCCCAAATATGAAAAAGCGCATATTGCCTTTACCAATCTGGCAGATAAGGACAACACGCGGAATTTCTCCAATGTACGCAATTACAGTCTGGAGCAGAAAAAGGCATATCGAGATGTGAATTTTACCAATGCGATCAATTTTCAGATGGAAAATGCACAGCATTACTACAAAGATCCGACTGCCGTTCAAGAGGTGCTGGACAATATCGAGCTGATGACTCGTTCCACTCACGTTACAGAGATGGGCGAAGAATGGTGCAGGGCGAAGTACGATGAATACGAAGCAAAGCTTGTGAGTGCGGTGATCGAGACCGCGATAGCGAACGGCGACAACGACGCGGCAAGAAATCTGCTGAGTGTGTTCGGAGACAAAGTACCTCCTGCTGTGCTGAACAAATACCGCAAAGGGTTGTTGGAATCGGATAAGGACGATGCGATGCTGACGGCTGCCGAGCAGGCTGCTCAAAAGGCAGGTTATGATATTACGCAGGTCGATGCGATCCTTGATGATTACACTACAATAGAGGTTGCCGAGGGCGGCACGTATTACAAGATGGAAGAAGCATATGACGATATGAAGGGTACTCCTTATCTGTGGGGCGGAACGAGCAAGAACGGTATCGATTGTTCGGCATTTACGCAGAAGGCGGCGGCAGCGGGCGGAGTGAATATTCCGCGCACGTCCGATGCACAGCTTCACTGGGCAGAGGAGAACGGTCTGTTTGCTCCCAATGATGGGAAATATACTCCGCAGGCAGGCGATCTCGTTTTCATCACAGGGACGGATGCAAAGTTTAAACCTACGAACAGTTGGAAGGAGAGCCAAGATCCCAATAAGAATCTCGCGTACAAGGGTGTGACGCACGTTGCGTTCGTAAGCAAGAACGGGACGTTGTATCAGGCAGGCTCGTCAAAAGGTGTCAGCGAGGTACCGATGAGCGCATTTCAAGGGAAGATCATGGGATACGGCAAGATCGGAACGATCAAGAAGTCTATCCCGATGAGCGCAACAGAAAAAGATGCGTTCAGAAATAAGGTTTTGGCTATTTGCAGACAGAAAGAGAGCATCGAGAATGAGCGTATCCAAAACAGGATAAACAGCGCAGAGGATGCGTTGTGGGAGTTGGCAGAAGCAGGAGTTACCGATCCGAGGCAGTTCGAGGCTGTTGCCAAGAGATATGCAGACGATCCCGAGGTATATCGTCAGGTAAAGAAATTGGCGGCAGGATATGTCCGCAGTACAAGTAGTGGTTCGGGCGGTACGGGCGGGTCGGCGGGCGGATTGTCGAAGGATATGAAAGCAGTTATAAAAGATGGCATTGACGTTGGTGCATACAATAATGAAAATGAATTGTTGCAGGAGTTATCAGATGGTGAGGTTTCGCCGGCAGATAGAAGAGAGATGCTGCAATATTACCGCAAAGCACAGAAAGATGCATTTGACTGGGCTTCTCTCAAAAAAGACTTTCAACGAGAGTTCGGGAAAAATGAAGGATATTGGCATGGCGCGAAGGCAGCGGCAGAGGACTTCATACAGGATTATGTCGATAAACACAAACGGAAACCGAGTTACAGCCAGATATACGAAGCACTTGCCAATGCTGCGGTAAAACCAAAATCCAGTTGGTGGACGAGTGACAGTAGTTTGGCAGACTATGAGAGAATGGGCATATCGAATGCGACGATGCGAGCAATGGGCATATCGAACGCAAGAGAGAACGGGGACGGCACTGTGACGGTGTCTTATCCGAATGGTATTGTTGAAAAGATGGAGAAAGATGAGTTTGATGCATTAGTCAAGCGAAATCAGGAGGAATAAAAGATGGCAAAAAATCTTGAATGGTGGGAACAGCGGATAAAATCGCGCGTGGAATCAAATGAAGAACATATTCGTAAGGAGCGCGAAAAAAGTATGTCCTCCGTTTCTCCTGCTCCGTCTAAAACGAAATATGAGTACAGCACAGACAGCTTATCCATGCTTGATATGTCGGGGTTAATAACAACAGATATGGTGTCGACTCTCGCCGATACTGCTCAGAGCGCAGCAGATTATGCGAAGGGCAGTAATGCGTATCGTAAGTATTTAGCATCGGACGAAGATAAGAAGATAGAGGCGAAGGCGATCAGCATTGAGACGGGTATTCCTGTCAACGCACTTCTCTATAGTGATGATAATATGGCGAAGGGCAGAAGCGTGCAGGAATTCACGAGAAAGCGTATGGCACTCGCGCCTGAGGGTGTCAATGATTTTGACATGAACGAGGTCTATGCGAAGTTCCCCGGCTTGAAGTCTATCGTGGAGAATCCGAATCTGAGTGACAATGACGTTGCTATCGCCATGCACAACATCGAGGACTTGACGAAGGCGAAGGACGCGGCAGAAGCGTTCAGTCTCGGTCTTGCGGCAGATAAGGCAAACTACGATATCGGCAGGCTCGGTATGGTCGGGTTCATGGGTGGTACGATCACTCCCGAGATGAAGAAGGAGATAGAAGCTCTGCGCAAATCTATCCCCGAGCAGAAGTCTATGCCGAATTTCTTTGATGATCCTCTGACGGCGATCGCAGGCGGTACAGGTGCAAATATCTATCATATGAATAAGGGATTACAGCGCGGGTCGCACTTGGCAACGGCGGCTCTTGCGGCAGGTGTGACAACAAGTGTGGCATCGGGCGGTACGCTTGCCGCTCCTGCGATGGGTGCGGCGGTCACAGCGGCGGGTATCGGTGTCAGATACGGTATGATGGAGGATATGTTCCTGAACAGCGCAGGCAGACACTACTATGAGTATAGCGAGATGAAAACGAAGGACGGTAAACAGCTGTTGACGAATAGTGAAGCACGTGCTTTCGCGGCGATCGCGGCAGGTGCGGAAACAGGGGTCGAGTTCTGGAATTACGGTCAGATCATGAATCTGCTCGGTGTGAATTACAAGAAGGAGATCATGGAGATCGTGGCAAAGGCTTCGGGTAACCAAGCGAAGCTCAAGGCAGGGTTCGGTAAGTTCCTCCAAGAGAGAGGAGCGCAGGCAGCGCGTGCGGCAATGACCGAGATGGCAGAAGAAGCGGTGCAGGACGTGACCGATAAGGCGGTACATAATATGATCATCGGTTATGCGCCGAATGCCGCATATCGCAAATATACAGGTGCAGAATTCGTGAAAGGTGCTTTGGAGTCATCGACAGAAGCTCTTCCCGGTATCATCGGTCTCGGTGCTATCGGCGGCAGTATCTCTATGTTCAAAGGGGTGCGCGACTTCGCCAAGTTACAGTCTATGCAGAGCGATATTTTCGTCAGCGAGATGAAACTGGCGAACGGTCTTGAGATGCTGAAAGGTCTGCGTGAGAATATGGCTGGCTCGAAGCTGTTCAAAAAGAGCCCCGAGGTATACCAAGCTGTCATCAAAAGCGCGGTCGAAAATACCGAGTTCAAGGAAGTTCGCGTCGATACCGAGCTTGCCTTGCAGGACGAAGAAGGGGTACAGGTATTCAATCAGCTTGTAGAGGCAATGGGTATCGAACAGGAGGAAGTCAATGCTATTATCGAGAACAAGGCTGACCTCGTAGTACCGACAGACATCTATGCAACGACGGTAGCAGACGGCGGTAAGTTCGAGCAGTATATCTCATTCGATGATAAAGGGCACAGCGCAGCGCGTAAGAAATACTATATGGCAGTCGCACAAGAAGCGATGCAGCGTATCAATACAGAGCAGGAAGGAAAGCAGGCGGAATTGATCGACGGCATTATTACTGCGAATTTTCCCGAGGAAGGGATAGAGCAGGATATGGGCGCGGCGATCATCTTGACCAATCCATCCAATCCACAGCAAGCGTGGAAACAAATGAAAAGCGATACGGAAACAAGCATCTATGCCAGACTCGGCGATATCGTCAAGAAGCTTGAAGAAGGCATGAGCAGGGGTGTACATCATTATTACTCGGACGAAAGCGGATATAACGTAAAGCGAATGAGCGATAATGACAAGTGGTACAGCGATTTCTATAAGGCGAACAAACGAAAACCGAACAAAGCAGAGCTGCTTGATATGGCGAGGGATATCTACAAGGGCAACGGTGAGAAATACGGTATGCCTGAGTATCAATTCGATGCCACCGAGGAGATGCAGGCTGATTTTGATGCACTCGATCAGGACTTTGAGAATCTTGATGTTCTCAACAGTATCAGAGATAAAGTGAAAAACCTTACTGCAAGCGAAATGTCTGTCGTGCGCGGTCTCTCGCCGAGCGGATACAAAGTATATCAATCTGTCAGAAAGCAGATGGAGAGCGGCAATGCGGAGGTACAGAAGGCAGGCAGAATGAATGCTATCCTGTTCGCCAGATACGCAGACCGCATGGCAGAGAACATCAGCAAGGCAACGGGCAAGGAATATACTGCCGAGGATTATATGCGCGAGCGTACTTCTATTGTGCCGAATGCGACAGAGGTAGATGAGAACGCATTTAACCATGCGATGAAACGTGAATACTTTCCGAGTATGAAGGATTTTGATAAAGCCTTTTGGGAAGCACCTCAAAGATCAAAAATAGGGAATTGGATAAAAACAAAAAAAGGTAATGAAATCATTGTCACCGGCAGTAGTTATGACCATGTGCAAACAGGAAGTCATCCATTGACAATAGAACAGTGGCAGGCTGTTGTTGATAATATTGATGAAATTAAAAACATTGAAAGCATTACAACGGTTGAAGGGCAAGTGGGTTCTTATGGTGGATTCCCTGTGGGGGTAAAAATAAAAACTCCTCTTGGGAAAGCAGGAGCTATTTTAGAGTTTATGTCTAATGGCAAAGTGTTTTTGGTTACTGTGGTATATAACAATGAAAAGGATTTAGATAATTGGCTAAAAAATAAAAAGAACTCCCATACGTTAGAAGTTGGTGACATGGTGTCCCAAAATCGAATTATGGGTAGTTCTTTTATAAATATTGTACAAGATATGTTTGACATTGTCAAAACTAAATACAACCAAACAGCCTACCACGGCTCTCCGCATACGTTTGACACCTTCGACTTAGGCGCGATCGGCACAGGCGAAGGAGCGCAGGCTCATGGTTGGGGGCTGTATTTTGCGAAGGATAAGAAGGTAGCGGAAAAGTATAGGGAAAAGTTAAGAAAAACAAATAAAGTGGTTGCTTTGTATGATGGAAGTATTGATGATTCGCAGTTGACATCGACAATGAATCATTATTTTGGCGGTGCAGACCTTTACAAATGGGCTACAGGCAGAGACTTGGATAGTGTACATTTGAGAATAAGCGAAATAGTCACATACATACGGGAAGGCGAAAAGTATACAGATGTTTTAATAAATTCCTATCAAGAAAGAATTGAAACCATCGAAAAAAATCCCGGTATATCAATAACTAAATTCATGCAAAGCGTACCGCAAGATGAAGCATATAGGTTTAAAACTATTATTGAATATGCAAAAGAAGAAGCAAAAAAAAATGGGCGCAGGACAAATATTCAAGATGTGTTAGCTGAGATAAAAATATTTGTTGCTCCGCTTGTCGAAAAAAGACAGAGAGAATTGCAAGATGCAGACTTTCTTGAGAGTTTAGACGTAAATAGAATACGTTTTGGTTTTGACGGAAGTTTTTTCGAGGTCGATATTCCTGATAGCGACGTGCTTCTTGATGAGCAAAAACCACTTAATGAACAGACGGACTATGTTCAGAATGCCTTGCGAGAGATTGGTAAAGAGGTCAGAACAGGGAGATTTGTTGATTATAATGGAAAAACATACAAATATGTAAAAGGTTCTCTTTTCGGAGATTGGATTGACGAATCTACCAAAGAGCACGTAGAGAGAAATAGCGAGTTAGAAAAAGCATTGGAAAGTCGAATAGGGGAGGCATATGAAAAAGATTTTGAAATTAGTATGTTTCTTCCTAGCGACAGAGGAAGGAAAATCTATTCAGAATTAGTAGGGAGATATGGCTCGCCTGAAGAAGCATCGCGTAAGTTAAACGAACACGGTATCAAGGGTATCACTTACGAGGGTGGTCGTGATGGACGGTGTTTCGTTGTGTTCGATGACAAGGCTATCTCTGTTATCGAGCGGTATAACCAAGCTGTCCGCGGTCAGACGAAGGTAAGCGGCATGGAGCGAGTAGTCAGCTTGTTCGAGAAGGCGGACAAGTCTACGTTCGTGCATGAGATGGGGCACGTGGCTCTTGCCGATCTCAAGATGCTTGCTGAGATGGAAGGTGCGCCTGAACAGGTGGTGAAGGACTGGAACACGGTGAAAGAATGGCTCGGCTATAAGGACAGCCAGAAAACCTTCACGAGAGAACAGCACGAGAAGTTTGCACGTGGATTTGAAGCGTATCTGCGGACAGGCGAAGCACCTGTACGCGGTCTGAAGGCTGTGTTCCGCACGTTCAAAAAATGGTTGAGCGACATTTACACAGACTTCGTTCAGCTCGGTGGGAAACCGTCTCCTGAGGTACGTGCAGTTATGTCGCGTATGCTTGCAAGTGAGCAGGAGATCGAAGCTGAGGCAGCGATGCAGGGGATCGAGTCTATCACCCGCAAGAAGGGGATGCAGTTCCTTGATGATTCTACGCAGGCAATGTATGAACGTTGGGTAAACGAAGCGAAGGAAGAAGCAAAGGAAAAGGTCTTAAAGCTTGCCATGAGCGATCTGACCGAGGAATATGCGAAGCAAAGACAAGAGCTTATCGATGTGATGCGTAAGGATATCGAGGACAGCTTGAAGAAGCAGGATATCTTCCGAGCAGAAGCATGCGTAAAGCTGTCGGGCAGTACAGATATCCTGCCGACTCTCGGATATACCGAGGAGCAGTACGAAGCGGAGCTTGAAGTGTACGGCGGCAGTCTGGAGGCGGCAGTAGAAGCAGAGCTTCAAAAAGCTGTTGCCGACTTAGACAGCGAGAAGGTCACCGAGGAGCAGATTAAGGCAGAAGCGGAAAAAGCATTGCAGACATCCGAATATAAGGCGAGACTGCTTGCGTTCGAGCTTGAAGCGATCCGACGCAAAGAAGAAGCGGAAAGCAGACTTGATGCGAGCGTTGACAAGGCTCTTGCAGCTATCGAAGAATCCCTTCAAGAAAAGGAAACGAAACCGAAAGAGGACAGCAAAGAGGTCAAATCGCTGAAACAGCAGATCGCCGACCTCAAATATACCTACCGTTGGCGCGAAGCGGAAATGAAGCTCATCAACCGAATGATAGCAGAGCAGGATAAGGCAAAAATGCTCGATATCGTTAAACAGCTGAAAGACGCTATCGCTTCTTCCAAAGAAGGCATCCGTCTTGTTCGTGATGCCGTTGACGGACTGGTGAAGATGTATCGGGAGATCGCGCGTGATAGTATCTCGAAAATGCCGATCAGGCAGGCAACGGCGGTCGCATCGTGGCGGCACAAGGAACGTATGAAGGGTGCAGAGGTCACAAAGCTGATGGCAAAGGGCAAGTGGGAAGAAGCGAAAAAAGCAAAGCAGGAGCAGATCTTGTTAAACAATCTCGCTACCGAATCCATGAAGCTCAAGTCTGCGGTCGACAAAAAAGTAAATAAGCTCAAGAAGCGTTCAAACAGCATTGCCAAAGGCACCGTAAAACTGGCAGCTGATGAACGCTATTTTTATAACCATTTGCTTTATGTGTTCGGTATCAACCGAAAAGACGCGCTTATGCCGCAGGATTGGAAGGGCAGCGCAAGCGTTGATGCGATGTTTGAGCGGTACAATAAGGGACATGATACGAATTACGAGGACGATTCTCCTGACAATGAAAAGAAAGTCAAGCATGATATCCCCGAGTATATCCTTACTGCGGCAGGCGGCGATACGGTCTATGAGACACGAGTCAATATCATCGGCAGAAAAGATCCCGTAAAGGCACTCGGTTATGGTGCTCTGACCGCGGAGGAATTCAATAAGCTGTTCGATGTATTGACGAGCGTATACACGATCGGCAGAAATGCAAACAGGCTGTATACGGTCGTCGACGAGAACGGCAAAGAGGTCTCGTTCGATGATGCCGTACAGCGGATCGCAGACGGTATCAGGCAGAATGTTCGGATCAAGGCGGACGAGGATCCCACAGGCGCGACGCTGGAAGAATGGTATGAAAAAGCGATGACCAAGAGTAAGAACCTCATCGGCGAGCTGATAAAACCTGAAACGATATTCAGGCGGAACGACGGCGGTAAGGAAGGCGCGTCTATGATGTTCCTCTACGATCCGATCAACCGTGCC
Organism: Bacteroidales bacterium; assembly: GCA_017465225.1. GTDB lineage: Bacteria > Bacteroidota > Bacteroidia > Bacteroidales > UBA932 > Cryptobacteroides. Next base: position 5,605 of record JAFTWQ010000019.1, on the reverse strand, counting down.
GCCAACAAGAAGCTGCGTATGATGGCAGAAGCGACGAAAGAGATCAAGGCGATGTTTAAGGCACACGGCATGAAAAATTGGACAAAAAAACAGTACCAATTCGGCACGTCAACGATCACGAAGGAACAGCTTATCGTCCTTGCGCTTAACTGGGGCACGGAGATCAACCGTAAGCGTGTCATGGACGGGTACGGTGTGTCCGAGCAAGAGGTCATGGATACGTTGAGCAATATGACGGAAAAGGATTGGCAGTTGGTCATTGCTCTGTGGAGGCATATTGATTCGTATTGGAAGGAGACTGCCGCTGTTGAGGAGCGTATGACAGGTGTCGTCCTCGCCAAACAAAAAGCGATGCCGTTCACGATCACAGATAAGCAGGGCGGCATACACCACATCGAGGGTGGCTATTATCCTATCATGTACGATCCGACCAGAAGCGGAAAGGCACGAGAGCAGGAAGAGGACGATCTTGCCAAACAGCAGATGAGCAGCAATGCGGTGTTGGAGACGCGCAGAGGGCAGATCAAGAGCCGCGTTGAAGGCAAGGTCGAACGGGGGGTATATCTCATATTGACACCGTTGTCGCGTAAGCTCGACGATGTGATCCACAATATCTGCTACCGCGAAGCTGTCCGCGATGTCAACAAGCTTGTCAATAATAAAGAAGTCGCGGAGGCATTGAGCGAAGCATACGGAGTGAAGCTGACAGGCGATATCGCAAAATGGGTGAAGGATAACTGGGCGATCGATGACCGCAAAGACGGTCTCGAAGAAGTCGCGGCTATGCTTCGCCGCAATATGACGATGGCTGTCATGGGGTTCCGCGTATCGACGGCATTTCTCAATCTCACCAACATTTTCCCGATGGTGGAATATCTCGGAGCAAGCAAGACGGCTGCCGCTCTTTTAAGGTTCTCGACCAACCTGCGCGGAGAATGGGAGGAATGCAAGCAGAAATCGGAATTTATTGCTCATCGCGCGCAGACGATGGACAGGGACGTTCGTGAAAAGCTGGCGGCAGACAGACGAAACCTCAAAGGCAAGGCAAGCGGTTGGTTCAGCGATCATGCGTTCTCGATGATCGCAGGAATGGACTTGATGTTCGCGGTGCCGCTCTGGCAGAGTGAATACCGCAGGGTATGGCAGGAGCAGGCAGGCAAAGGACTTGATCCCGATGTGATCGAGCGTCAGGCAGTCGGCGCAGGCGATGCGGCAGTCAGACGTGTGTTCGGCAGCGGCGATGTCAAAGACCTTGCTCCTGTACAGCGCGGGAAAGAGATCAACAAAAACCTCACAATGTACTATTCGTACATGAACACCGTATTCAATGCGCTTGCGTTCAGATTGGGACGTGGAATAGATGCAGGAGAGTGGATGAGATTCATGCGAAGCGTCCTGCTCTGGTGTGTATTTACTCGTGCATTGGAAGAAGTGCTTCGTGCGCTGTGGGGCAATGATGACGATGATATCGCTGATCGTCTTGACAAGCTGATCGAGCCTGAGCGAGTCGGGCAGGCAGTCGGTGAGCAGATCACAGGGATGGTTCCTATCGTGCGAGACATATTCAGGTTCGGGGTCGATACGCTGATGGACGGCAGAGCCAACAATGCCAACCTCACGAGCGCATACGACGTTGTCGCGCGTACCGTCCGTTTCGCACAGAAGGTCAGGTCTGATGAAGCAGACTGGGTCGATGTTGGACGAGAAGGCACGAAGATGGTCAATTCGTTCACAGGTTGGAGCGATACGATGACAGATATGGTATGGACGCTCTTGCGATATGGCAAAGAGGATTTTGACTATGAGATCGGTGAGGTCTTAAAAGCGGTGATCTTTGATCAGAAATTACAAAGGTAGGTGATGAAACGTGATCCAAGACAGTGTAAACAAGGTGGTCTACGAGGGAAACGGAGAAGCGACAGAATTCTTCTATCCGTTCGAGATCACCAAAAACACCGACGTAAAGGTAATGATCGTCTCGCCCGAAGGGGCTGAGACGATTCTTACCAATGACTATTACGTCGATGTCGAGCGCGGTACCGTTGTCTATCCGGGATGGGTAAGCGGAGAAGAGCCGAGCAATCAAGGCGACTTCTCGCCGCTTGCCGATGGGTGGAAGCTTGTTGTATATCGAGAGGTCGATTATACGCAAGAAGTCTCGATGTTCGATCAATATCCGTTCAAGGTCATTGAAAAGATGATCGACAAAAACACGATCCTCGCGCAGCAGCTGAAAGAGGTTGCCGACCGTTCTTTGAAGTTCAGCATCGCGCAGGCGATCGATGGGGTGGACATGACCGTCCCATACGAAGCAGGCAAGAGCTTCCGCTGGCACGATACTGAAAAGAAACTGGTGCTGACAGAAGATCCTGCGTACGTCAGACGGATCGTGGAAAATCTGTCGGCACAGGTGCAGGAGCAAAGTTCTGCCGCGGTGACAAGTGCTCAGACGGCTTCGGCTGCCGCTTCTTCTGCGGTGGCGGCAAATGAAAACGCAGTCAATGCAGAAGCAAAATCCAAGCTGTATATGGAGACGACGAAAGGCTACATGGAGACGACAGAGGGGTATATGAACAGTGCCTCTTCGTCGGCAACGAAGGCGGCTGCATCGGAATCTGCATCGTACAAGAACAGCTTGTCGGCGAGCACGCACGCGAACAATGCGGCTGAGTCGGCAACGGCTTCAAACAAGTCTGCCACAGCTTCGGCAACATCAGCGGAGACCGCCAATACGAAGGCTGTACAGGCGGTGGAGGCGGCGAATGCGGCAGAGGCAAGCGCGGAAAAAGCTGCCGAGGCTGCCACTACCGCAACGGCAGGGCAGATGCAGGCTGACTGGAATGAGACAGATACCACCTCGAAAGCGTATATCAAGAATGCGCCCAAATTTTTGGTGGTATCGGAGCGTATCCGCGGTGATGATGAGCCGACCTACGGTGTAACGAGCGAGCTTCTGATCTCTGACGGGACACTCGCTACAGAGGATACCGTTCTGAGTGTGAATGTAGAAGATGAATCGTACGCGGTAAGCGATCAATACAGCGTCAAAACGACGGAATAAGAAGGGATGATGTAATATGGCAACAATCGTAAAAGGGATTCTTCAGGCAAAAATCGAGGGTGTGATCAAACAGATCGACGTGCAGACAGGCTCGACAAGCGTTATCGTTGACGCAAGTACAGGCAAAACGCTTGCGACAGCTCTTGCAGAGATCATTGCGGACTTGGAAAGTGCGGTCGCGGGCGGTGTCACAACAACGCAGGTCGAGACGATGATCAATGAAAAGATCGCCGAATTGGTAGATTCTGCCCCGACAACGCTCGATACGTTGAAGGAGATCGCAGATGCGATCACCACCAATCAGGGTGTCATCGAGTCGCTCAATGCGGCTATCGGGAACAAGGTGGACAAGGTAGACGGGAAAGGACTCTCGACCAACGACTTTACGACGGCACTCCTCACGAAGCTCAACGGTATCACAGAGGGTGCAACGAAGGTTGAAAAAAGCACGACCAACGGCAACATCAAGATCAACGGAACAGAAACAGTCGTCTATACACATCCGACAGGCGCAGGCAACACACATCTTCCCACGGGTGGCACGGTAGGGCAGGTCTTACGTGCTACAGGTAGTGGTGCAGGAGAATGGGGTGTAGCGATCCGCAGCGGTGTATCTGTACCTGACGACCTTGCCGAAGGTGAGATGTTCATCCAGATCATCGAAGAGTAAGGAGGTGGTTATATGGCGATCACTGAAAGACAGATCGTTATCACGAGCAAAGATGCCAATGGCAACAGCACAATTGATATGCCTGTGACGAAGGCGGCATACGTCGAAGGAGCAGTAAGCGAGGATGCGGAGCAGACTATTACAGGGAAAAAGACTTTTTCTACTGTTGTGAGTGCTGCTGCTCTTACTGTTCCCGCCGCAGGCAACATTCAATTGATCGCGCCAAATCAGAATATCCTTCAAAGTAAACAGATCCAATGGAGTCTTAACGGCACAACAATAGCAGGCTATCTCAGTCTTAGCCAATATACAGGCAATGCGGCAACAGCCACAAAAGCACAGCAGGACAGCGATGGCAATGCTATCAATACAACGTACATCAAGACGGTAAACGACACTGCACCTGATAAAAACGGTAATGTGAGCGTATCCGCAGGCATGCCGATCGGGCACGAATACTTCACAACGAATCCAAACATCCCTGCCGGCTCTCTCCCTCTCTTTGGTGGTGAATACAGCCGAGAAGCCTATGCAGATTTATGGGCATGGATTCAACAGCAGACAGGTTTTCTCATTACCGAAGCTGAATGGCAGGAAAAAGCGACTGCCAATGCAGGCAACGTACCTTTCTACTCGGACGGTGACGGAAGTACCACATTCCGCGTACAAAGTCTGTCTTGTTGGGTAAAAGGTGCGAATAGCATTGAGGAAGTAGGTAGTTACCTCGAAGCAGGATTGCCGAATATTAAAGGTACGTTTGGCATGAGAAGAGTAGGAACGAGTGCCACTTCTAAAAATTACAATACTGTTACTGGACCTTCTGGTGCTATTTCCTCTACTCTTGCAGATGGCTCTACTGTTAATGTGGGGTTGATGGGTATCAGTAGTGCAAACTGGTCAACGGATATAGTTACGTTAGATGCTTCGCGGTCTTCGTCTGTGTACGGCAACAGCGACACGGTACAGCCTAAATCTATCGCAGGTATGTGGCTCGTCAAGGCATTTGGTACTGTGTCCAATGTAGGTAATCAGGATATTGCAGATATTTCGGCAGGTCTGACTTCTGCGGAAACAAGAATCAGTTCTGCGGAAACAAGACTTACTGCGGCAGAGGTAGATATTGATGCAAAGGTATCATCGCCCTTCACTGCGCGCGCGACAACGATCGGCGGCGCGTCCACGACGAAACCCGCCGTTGTTGTATCGTCGTATCGAAGCGGTACTGAGTGGTATCGCAAATATAGCGACGGTTGGATTGAGCAAGGCGGGTATGTTGAAGGCTCTGGATATAACACCGTAACGATAAACCTGCATGTTGCGATGAAAACGACAGACTACTGTGCAATCTCGCAGGCGGTCGGTGGCGGTAAAGTGACAAGTGGATACGGCGATGCAAGCAATCTGACCACGACGACTTTTTCTTCACATCAACACGGATCGCATCGTTGGTATGTTTGCGGAGTATAGGAGGTAGAAAAATGATAGGAACAATTTTTCCAAAAGGCAATTATGATGAAATCGATTATTTCAACGAGGCAATGTGGTGCAATAAAAACGGTGCGCTGATCGAGGATAAAGGCGACTTTTACGAAGTAGTGGCACTGCCCGAGCCAACGCTCGACGAAGTCAAAGCGCAGAAAATCGAAGCATTGAAAGCTGAACGCGATCGGCTTGAAGTCGAAGATATTACCGTCAATGGTTGTACATACGATTACGATGACAAAGCGAGAGAGCGTATCAATAACGCTATCATTGCCTTGCAGGCTTCGGGACAGACGATATACTGGACGCTTGCAGACAATGCTTCTGTTCTTGTGTCGGCAAATGACCTTATCTCGGTAGTATCCGCTGTCGCTGTTCGTTCAAACACGCTT
>JAFTWQ010000062.1 GCA_017465225.1 Bacteroidales bacterium | reverse complement strand
TCTTCTTTGCTGACTTGTCAACAAGCATGTGATCGAATGATTTGAGTTTAATTCTAATTATCTGGCTCATATCAAATTTCGTTGAATTCAGTTAAACAATTATTCGTCATCGTCGGCCTTGTAACCACTCTTCTCGATAACTTCCTTAGCAAGTCCTGCAGGAACTTCTGCGTAGTGATCGAATGCCATTGTGCTGGTAGCACGGCCTGAAGAGATTGTACGGAGGATAGTCACGTAACCGAACTGCTCTGCAAGTGGAACGTATGCCTTGACGATACGTGCTCCGAGAGTCGAGTCCATTGCGTTGATCTGTCCACGACGGCGGTTGAGGTCACCTACGATGTCTCCCATGTAATCCTCAGGAGTAACGACTTCGAGGCTCATGATAGGCTCGAGGAGTACCGGCTTAGCCTTAGGGCAAGCGTGACGGAACGCCATACGTGCTGCGAGCTCGAATGAAAGCTGGTCTGAGTCAACAGGGTGGAATGAACCGTCCTTGAGGGTAACCTTGAGTGACGGAACCTCGTAACCTGCGAGAACACCGTTTGACATTGCCGACTTGAAGCCCTTCTCCACTGATGGGATGAACTCCTTAGGGACGTTACCACCCTTCACCTCATCGATGAACTGGAGGCCGTTAACGCCCTCGTCAGCAGGTCCGATCTCAACGATGATGTCCGCGAACTTACCGCGACCACCGGTCTGCTTCTTGAATACCTCACGATGCTGTACTGTCTGAGTGATAGCCTCTTTGTAGTTAACCTGAGGCGCACCCTGGTTGATGTCAACACCGAACTCACGGCGGAGACGGTCAACGATGATGTCAAGGTGAAGCTCACCCATACCGCTGATGACAGTCTGACCTGTCTCGTGGTCTGTCTTTACTGTGAATGTCGGGTCCTCTTCTGCGAGCTTTGCAAGCGCGATACCGAGCTTGTCAAGGTCCTTCTGAGTCTTAGGCTCCACTGCAAGTCCGATAACCGGGTCAGGGAACTCCATAGACTCGAGGGTGATAGGAGCCTGCTCGAAGCAGATTGTATCTCCGGTGCGGAGCTCCTTGAAACCTACTGCTGCGCAGATGTCACCTGCCTCAACGAACTCGATAGGGTTCTGCTTGTTCGAGTGCATCTGGAAGAGACGTGAAACGCGCTCCTTCTTGCCTGAACGTGTGTTGAGTACGTATGAACCTGCATCGAGCTTACCTGAGTATGCCCTCATGAATGCGAGGCGACCTACGAATGGGTCTGTTGCAATCTTGAACACAAGGGCTGCGAACGGCTCCTTCACATTTGGCTGACGTACTTCCTCGTCACCTGTGTTAGGGTTGGTACCCTTTACAGCGCCCTTGTCGAGCGGTGAAGGAAGATAACGCATCACAGCGTCAAGAAGGAACTGGACACCCTTGTTCTTGAATGAAGAACCGCAGCATGCAGGAACGATCGACATGTCGATTGTAGCTGCGCGGAGAGCCTTGATGAGCTCCTCCTCAGAGATAGAATCAGGATCCTCGAAGAATTTCTCCATAAGGGTCTCGTCATACTCTGCAGCAGCCTCGACAAGCTTCTCTCTCCAAGCGTTTGCCTCGTCAACATACTTCTCAGGAATATCCTGGATGTGGTAGTTCACGAGTTCCTCAGAGTTGTGGTCATAGACCATGGCCTTCATGGCAACGAGGTCGATGATGCCGTCGAACTTGTCCTCTGCTCCGATAGGAATACAGATAGGAACTGCACGAGCTCCAAGCTTCTCCTTCATTTCGTCAACGACTGCGAAGAAGTCTGCACCTACACGGTCCATCTTGTTGATATAAGCGATCTTTGGAACGCCATACTTGTCAGCCTGACGCCATACGGTCTCAGACTGAGGCTGTACTCGTCCTACCGCACAGAAGGTAGCGACAGTACCGTCGAGCACACGGAGTGAACGCTCCACCTCAACGGTGAAGTCAACGTGGCCCGGAGTGTCGATCAAGTTGATCTGATAAGTGTCTCCGTTGTACTTCCAGAAAGCTGTTGTGGCAGCAGAAGTGATGGTGATACCACGCTCCTGCTCCTGAGCCATCCAGTCCATAGTGGCGCTACCCTCGTGAGTCTCACCGATCTTGTGAGTCTTACCAGTGTAGTAAAGGATACGCTCAGACGTAGTGGTCTTACCGGCATCGATGTGAGCCATGATACCGATATTTCGAGTGAATTTAAGATCTCTAGCCATTGTACGTTACTGTTTTCCGGATTAGAATCTGAAGTGTGCAAATGCCTTGTTGGCCTCTGCCATTCTGTGCATATCTTCCTTTCTCTTGAATGCTGCACCCTCGCAGTTATATGCTGCGATGATCTCAGCACAGAGCTTTTCTGCCATAGTGTGGCCAGAGCGCTTGCGGGCGAAGTTGATCATATTCTTCATAGAAAGTGAAATCTTCCTCTCTGGACGCACCTCCATCGGCACCTGGAAGTTGGCTCCTCCGATACGACGTGACTTTACCTCAACCTGAGGAGTTACGTTCTCGAGGGCCTTCCTCCAAATATCTAGAGGAGCCTTGTCAGAATCTTTCATCTTCTCGCCTACCATGTCAATGGCATCGTAAAAAATAGAATACGCGATACTCTTCTTTCCCTGCAAC
>JAFTWQ010000018.1 GCA_017465225.1 Bacteroidales bacterium | reverse complement strand
TTTTGAGGCATAGACCTCGTTGAACATAGATACAGTGCGGCTGGCTGAGAAGTCATGACCGCTTTTGACCTTTAAAGATAGTATGTGGGCTTGATTTTTATTCTAACGGGCGTAAAAACGAATGTTTTTATGTAAGTTTGTGAAGACATACATGTACAGGACTACAAATTCAAAGCCATGAAATATTTCATCAGATCAGTAAAATACTTCTTCTATTTCGCATTCCTCACAACGGCCATAATCCTCGTTCTCGTGATGATCGGAGCGGTCGAAGGCAGCATAGACACGATTTTCGAAGGCGGATACAGCGCTTTGTGGAAGATTGCCATATTTTTTGCATTGGTAGCCGCAGTGTATCCCAAGTTCGGATTCGTATGCAGGAAGCTGGACACGACCGGTTCATGGGACGACGTAAGGAATGCGGCTGTGACATATTTCAGTGGAAAGCCTTTCAAGCTTGAGACCGAGACCGGAGATGAAGTCAGCTTCCGCAGAAGAGACATCATTTCAAGGATCTCGAAGATGGGAGAAGACAGGATCACGGTCAGAAGGACAGATGACGGATTCGTCATGGAAGGTCTCAGGAAGGATGTCATCACATTCGCAACCGGATTGGAATACAGGCTGCCGCCTCACAACGAGGGGCAGGCACGATGATAAACATTTAAACTCATTGCATTATGGACGAGTTGAAGACCGTTGCCAAGTTTGGCGATCCGATGCTTGCAAGCATCTCGCAGGGGTTGCTCGAGACCCATGGCATCAAGGCGGAGATTTTCGGGGAAACGTCCTCTTATCCGTCCTTCAATGCCGCCGAGATCAACATCGAACTTAAAGTCAACGCGGAAGACTATGATTCCGCATTGAGCATCTTGGCTGCTTCGGACAAGGCCGAGTAGAAATCCTCGCCGAAATAGCGCTCTATAGGTTCGCGTAGAAATTCATATACGCGGACCTTTTCTTTTTTGCCCTTTGCGAATGCATCCTGGCAGATATGCCATCTGTGAAGGTTCAGAGCCCTTGTACCATTGCTCAGCTGGGTTATGCGGATCGGATAGAGCCAGCATGAGATAGGCTTGCGGAAGTCGCCCTTGCCCTGGAACCAGCACCTTTCCATCGAGCAGAAGCAGTTGCCTTCCTCGTCGAAAAGCGTATATGCGCATTCCTCGCTTCCCGGCACCAGAGGAGTGACCATGTCTCCGTCGATATCTATTTCATAAAAGCCTTTCGCCGCTACGGCAGCACGGCCTTCCTCGGACATTATCGGAGAAAAGATATGGTAGTTCTTCTCGATGGCTTCAGCCTCACATTCCTCCATCGGAGCACCGCTGTCGCCGATCACGCAGCAGCAGCCCCTGCACTTTTCGTAGTCACATGCAAAATATTCTGTCAGAATCTCTTCCGACACAAGACAATCGTCAATCTGAATTATAGTTCCGTGATACATTTCAATATTCATTACGGGCCTTGCCCTGATTATTCCCCTTTGATTACATATTCCACCTTGCTGCCGGACTCCAGAAGCTCGAAGACAGCCTTCACGCTCTTTGCGTTCACGGCATCGATCCTTGTCAGATTGCCGGTTGTAAAGTCCTTTCCGTCAAGGTATCTGAGAGCTATGGCATTCGTCCAGTAGAGCGGATCCTTCATTTCCAATGACACCTCATTCTTCAATGATGCCTTGCATGCGGTCAGCCTTGCATCATCGATCGCCTCTGCGCTCATGCCGGACAGTTCACCCCTGATCAGGTCAAGCGCATCGATGGCCTTCATCGCCTTCACATCTTCCGCAAAACCAGCCTCCGGCGCCTCTGAAACAGAGATTATCATGTTAAGTCTCTCCTCCGGATATATCCTGCAGTTGTGTGAAATGTCCATGGACATGCCGGCTCCGGCAACAGCCTCGGCAAGCCTCTGCTCCAGAATCATGGAAGCCACTGCGGCAGACGCATAATTATCCGCTGTAAGAGGCATGCGTGCCGACATGACCACATCTATGCTTCCCCGTGCACCATCAACAGTATATGTCGACCATCCTGATACCGGCTGATATCTGACCACAGGTCTGCGGAAGGCAGTCTCCTTGGTCGGAAATGCGCCAATATACTCAAGCAGCACCTTCTTCAGAGCATCCTCTTCAATATCTCCGACTATAGCAAGCACGCCGTCATTCATCTTTGCGAACTGCCCCGCATAGAATTTCTCCGCCTTGGCAGCCAGTCCTGCGTCAAGCTTGCCCGGAGACTTGTACGACGAATACTTGTAACCCGGACACATGATGCTGTCGATTGCGGTCATTCTTGCCAGCCGTGTGCCCTCATTGAGCTTCAATGCGAGATCCTCACATGCCATATAATAGCTGAAAGCCGACTCGTCCGGCCTGCGGTCACGCGCAAGCGCTGCAAGAGACTTCATCAGGAGGCCCATCTTTTCCTTCGGAGCGTATCCGTTCACAAGCGTATTCGAAAGGTTGACCCTGGTCTGCATGTCGATCCTTTCGGCTGCCAGAAGCTTCCTGAAATCCGTTCCCTTCAGTCCTGCGATATAGCAGAGATCCAGATAATCAGAAAGATATGCACCTTCTCCCGTATCAAGGTCGGGAATGCTTCCATAGCCTCCGTTCAATGCCAATGTATAGAAAACCCTTCCTGATGACGGCATCTTCTTATAGACCACCTTGAATCCGTTCGAGAAAGTCCATACGGTACCGCCAGAAAGGTGGTCCTTCCTGCCTGACTTTATCCTCACCTTGTCCCCCGGACCCGGGAATGAAACCGTATCCCGGAGGTTCGGAGCCGAAGAATTGACCAGTCCCGCCGAAGAACTGACATACCATACGGAATCAAGCCTTGCCTTGAAGGGTGTTTCATCGCTTACGCCCGGACAGCGCACAGCAAGGTCCTTCGAACCGTCCAGGATTGCCGAAACTATGTCATTGAAAAGTCTTACGCCGGTAGTGTCCGGAAGATTTCTCGACTCATGGTACTGCAGTCTGCCGGCAGTCGAAGCCAATGAGGAATTATACAGGAAGGCTGCAACGCACCTGTCAACATACTCCCCATCCGATCCGATTTCCGAGATTGCAGCATCGGAAAGTCCGTCAAGATATGCTGAACGCGACATCCTGTACTCGCTCACAGAAGCTCCCGGACCGTCCAGCGAGGCCATGACCTCCGCTATCACAAGCAATGCCTCCTGCGCATCGGACTCATCCACAAAGGCCGTCACGGAAAAAGACTCATCGTACGGGCCTTCAGCCGCATCAACGTATGCGTAAGTCACATCCGCAACCGGTATACCCTTACCCATCAGCGCCTTATGCACCCTGCTGCTTGCAATGGAGCCTAGGACATTCATGGTCATGGAGAAAGTCTCCGGCTGGACTGTGTTCATATAACTGCGGGGAGGACGTGCAGAACGCCATGTCATGGACACCGGTGCGAGGCCGTTCACCCCTGCAGGAGAAAAGTCCATAACAGGCCTAGGACAGCTTTCCCAGACATATTCCTTTCTTGCCGCAGACCCGATCTCCGGAGTCATGTATGAGAGCATCTTCAGCTTCTCGGCGACCGCCCCGGCATCTACATCACCGGCCACAATCACCGCCTGATCCGACGGAGCATACCATATCTTCAGAAATTCATCATCGGTCCATGTGACCCTTTCTGTCATATCCATGATCACCAGAAGAGCCGAGTCAAGGACGGTCTTGCCGTCAGAGATCCTCACTCCAGGAAACTTGAATACAGTCGCATCATCACGCACTTCAACGAAACCGCCGTTTCCTGCAGACGCTCCATGAAAGGTCATGAATTCCTGGGGCGAACGTCCCTTCAGTCTCGGTACATACGAAAGTGCCTTCCTGGCAGCCTCCACGGCCTTTGAAGAAAGGGAATCCGTCTTGAGACCAGTCTTCTGCACCAGAGCGAAATCCGCCGTACCCTTCTGCGACTTGTCCGCCGCAATATAATATGTCATGCCATTGGGCAGCACTCCCTGCTTTACCGCCTGATCCGATGCCAGTTTCGGAAGGTCCTGGGCTGGCACAGATATTGCAAAGCATAGGGTCGCCACGAATGCAAATAGCTGTTTATATATCGATTTCATCATATTTAGCATACTGGATTGCAAAATTAAAACAAAAATTCCTATTTTTGCAGTTCGTGCGATCTATTGATAATTATTGTTAAACAAATTGAATATCACTATGAAGAAAATTATCCTCATGTTTGCAGCGGTCATCATGACAGCTGGCGTTATGTCTGCTCAGGACATCAATCAGGCTACCGAGTCTTACAACAATGGTGCTATGGAGCTTCAGATGGGCAACAACGATGCAGCCATCGAGTACTTCCAGTCAGCTCTCACAATGGGCGAGGCACTTGGAGATGAAGGTGCTGAACTCGTTGCAAACTGCAAGAAGGCTATCTGCTCTGCATATCTCGGCATGGCAAAGGACCTTTACAACGCAAAGGCTTTTGATGAGGCTGCCGCTGCATTCCAGCAGGCAAAGGAAGTAGCCGAGGGCTATGGTGAGGCTGAAGTTGCTGCCGAGGCTGCCGAGCTCGTTAACCAGGCTAACATCCTCAAGTTCAACACAGAGGGCAAGGCTGCGATGAAGGCGAAGGATTTCGCGACAGCTATCGCAAGCTTCAAGAAGGTTCTTGAGCTCGACCCTACCAACGGCGCCGTAGCCGTTCAGCTCGGACAGGCTTGCATGAACGCAGGTCAGTTTGACGAGGCTGTTGCAGCTCTTGAGACAGCAAAGGCTAACGGTCAGGAGATGAACGCAGGCAAGCTTCTTTCAAACATCTACCTCAAGCAGGCACAGGCTGCAAACAAGGCAAAGAAGTATCAGGAAGTGATCGACTTCGCTGCAAAGTCAAACGAGGCTCTCGAGAACGGTAACGCTTACAAGCTTACAGCAAGCGCTCTCCAGAAGCTCGGAAAGAACGACGAGTGCATCGCCGCTTACGAGAAGTATCTTGAGATCACTCCTAACGCAAAGGACGCTGGCGGAATCATCTGCACAATCGCAGTCCTTTACCAGCAGGCAGGCAACAAGGCAAAGGCTAAGGAGTACTATGAGAAGATCGTGAACGATCCACAGTTCGGTGCGACTGCACAGGAACAGCTTAAGACCCTCTAATGAGACAGCTTGAACTGCTTGCTCCGGCAAGAGACGCAAATATCGGCATCGCGGCAATCGACTGCGGTGCCGATGCTGTGTATATAGCCGGACCGCGGTTCGGAGCAAGACAGGCTGCCGGAAACACCATCGATGACATCCGGAAGCTGTGCAGTCATGCACATAAATACGGGGCGAGGATATTCGTCGCCCTCAACACAATCCTGTTCGATGATGAGCTTGAAGAGGCATACAGCCAGATGCTTCAGGTACAGGAGGCGGGAGCTGACGCCCTCATCATACAGGATCTCGCCGTGATGGAAATGGCCAGACACGGCATCGGAAACATCCGCAAGGATTTCCACATACCTCTTCATGCTTCAACCCAATGCGCCATCCGCACGCCGGAGCAGGCTGCATTCCTTGAAGGTCTTGGATTCTCACGCCTCATTCTCGAGCGCGAGCTTTCTCTCGAGCAGATCAGGGCCATCAGGAACGCAGTGACATGCGAGCTGGAATTCTTTGTCCATGGAGCATTGTGCGTCTGCTACAGCGGACAGTGTTACCTGTCCGAAAAGATCGCGGGAAGAAGCGCGAACAGAGGTGCCTGCATCCAGGCCTGCAGGTCGCTGTATGACCTCGTGGATGCAGACGGGAAGGTGCTGGTCAAGGACAAGGCCCTCCTTTCGCTTAAGGACTACAATCTCCGTAACAGACTGGCAGACCTCGCCGAAGCAGGCATCACCTCATTCAAGATCGAAGGCAGGCTCAAGAACGGGTCATATGTCCGTAATGTAGTCAGAGACTATTCGATCGCCCTTGACGAGCTTGTAAGAAAGAATCCGGAATCATATGAGAGAGGCTCCTACGGACTGGTTACCGGAGGATTCACGCCTGATACCGGCAAGACATTCAACAGGGGCTACACCGAACTCTTCATAGACGGAAAGCGCGGGAAATGGGCCGCGATGGATGCCGCAAAGTCCATGGGCGAGGAGATCGGACAGGTCACAGGGCTGAACAAGGACAAGAGTTCGATCGAGGTCAGACTCATCAGGAAAGACATCGTCCTCAACAACGGTGACGGCTTCTCGTTCGTATGCAAGGACTCAAGCGTCGCAGGATTCAGAGGAGACGTCTGCAAGGGAAGTTCCATCAGGTGCAAAAGCACTCCGTCGCTCTTCACAGGTGCCCGGCTTTTCCGAAACATAAACATCGCCTTTGAAAAGGAGATCGAGAGAAATGCATGCGCCAGGGAGATCCGTGCCACGGTTTTCATGGATTTCATGAAGTCATCAGACGGAGCATGGACGGTCTCGGCTACAGCCATCAGTGAAGACGGAAGATCCGTGACAGAAACATTCGATGCGGGCAGCCAGACAGCCGAGAACCACGGCAGAATGCTTGATATGATCCGTACCCAGATAAGCAAATCCGCTTCAGGCTACAGGTTCATGACCGGGGGAACGGACACACCGGAAGCCCTTCCTTTCATGAGCGCATCTTCACTCAATGCAATCCGAAGAAGGCTGGCAGAAATGCTCGATTCAATGCCATGCGGAAAGAAGGACATCCTCCTGAGAGACCCGGAAGAAGTCATGCAGAAAGATATCCCTCAAAAAGATGTAACATACAAGGCGAATGTGGCCAACAGGCTTTCAGAGGATACCTACATCAAGTCCGGAGCCTCGTCAGTACTTCCTGCATACGAGTTATCACATATCCGTTCAGCCGAACTCATGAGAACCCGATACTGCATCCGATACGAGCTCGGCATATGTCCTAAATATCATGGTGCAAAACCCGGCAAGCCTCTTTTCCTCCTCAACAACGGCCAGCGCTTCGCCCTCGGCTTCGACTGCCGCAACTGCGAGATGACAGTAACGGAAGCCTGATGTCCTTGTTTCATTGACTGCTCGTTTTCAGGGGCGGTCCCAGCGGAAATGGTCATCCTTCTGAAAGATGTCACATGTCAGGCAAAAACAGTCGCCAGATCTTCCGAGAGACGGAGGAAGCCTGAACGTATCTTGTCAGCTTGAGCTTTGCGTGGTTTTGTACCTGTTGTATAAGCCCACAGCTGCTTCTGATTTATTCCTGTGATTTTTTCAAGTGCCGCTAACGTGAATATCCCCGCCTTGACATAATAATTCATCAGACTTAATGCGTCAATTGTATATTCTATCGTATATTCATCATCAAGGAAATCCGGATATCTGAAACCTTCTTTCAAGGCAGTCTCTTTATATACCGCCATCTGCCTGGCCATATCTGCCTTTGCATCATTTATGGTATCCCCCATACCTGAGAATATCTCATCCGTGCAGTAGATGCTGTAGGTGCCGTCTTCGGCTCTCTCTATTATTGCAGTTATCTGTTTCATTTCAATCCCATTTCTTTTCTCATCTTCTTCTCAAGTCCCGCACCCAGTTCCTTTGCACCATGATAGGGCACCGGATAAATCATTGAGCCTTTTCCATAAATAATATGGCTTCCTGTCTGTCGAACTATTCTCCAACCGTTCGTTCGGACAAGCTTATGGAATTCCGTCGTTTTCACTCCGACACTGCAAATATAGCAATTATTCTATTGTTTATAATTATATATCATAGTCTTTTTACTACGATACCTAGTATTCAACCACCTCGAAAGTCAGGTCGACATCACCGAAATGACCGACAAGGTTGCTGTTTGCTTCGAGCCACCGTGATGAGAGCTGCCCTCTCCATACCACATCGTCACGCGAGTTGAAAGGAATCTTTATCTCCACTCCATAACTTTTCGAGGCTACTCTCACCAGAGCCGTGCAGTTCCACTCTGTGATCGTACCGCCGTCATCCTCAGTGATCATGAAGGCGCAATGGGTCATCTGTCCGGACCAGTCAGAGACAAGCATCGCATTGAAAGGAAGCGGTTCTCCGATCTGACTACGTTTAACAACTATGAGAAAATCTGTAATCGTGGGACTATATAATCTGAGCTCCGCTTCCGTTGATGCAGTAAAGTCTTCAACCGCGCCCGTCTTCACAAAGAATTCCGAAGCACCGGCGAACCATGAATCATAGCTCCTGTTCATAGTGAAATCCTTCAGTATCAATGCTTTTACCGAGGACTCCACACGAGTCTCACGCTGATCCTGTCCTGATGGACGGACAATGATGGTTCCACCTCCTTCGCCCCAATCCGGATGCTCTCTTCTCAACATCTCCAAAGTAGCATACCCGGCATCAGAGTTTCTGTTGATCACCCATACCGGTTCCACCTCTGCCATCGCCTCATCTACCACAACTTCCTCCACTCGACGGGAACCATCATCCTCCATTACCATCCTGTATCCGAAATTCTTTTCCGATCCGTCTTCCGGATCAAATGTTATCACCGGCAGGCTCTCGCCGTCCCAGTTTTCCGAAAACGGCCAGTATATCTGAATATCCGATTTCATAAGTTCATCCAGAAAAAGATCCGGATCAAGGCCGTCCTCGCCCGATCTAGTCATATTCATCTTCCTTACCTGATCCTCGATCAGCTCCCTGAGAGGCCTGTCATATGCTTCTGCCGACCTGGTCTGCTCATCACCCACTCCGGAACCAGGACTCTCAAACAGATGCTTCATGGTGTATTCCTCATCATATCCATTGCCGGAAGAAGAAGTGACGGCTGTGTGAACTTCATCAAGTTGAGACGTTTGCAAAGGGATCAAGGAAATAATTACCGCCACTTCCTCCAGTCCGACATATGTAGAATCCTCATCTTTCACATGCTTGTCAGGATCATTGTCCAGTATCTCGCATGAAACAGCGGCTGTCATAATCATTGCCGCAAATACAGTATCCAACAATCTTTTCATGACTCATCATTTTATCCGATGCAAAGGTCCAGACAATTATCCGTTGAATGAAATTGTCAACGGATAAATTAAAAAAACGGCCTCCCACAAGCGTGAAAGGCCGAAAATCACTCGAAAATTTATTTGACTTTTATAAAAAGTGGAATAAAATCTTTATCATAGAATGAAAGTCCCGCAGTCTGGTATTTCAATCCGCACTGTCACCTTCATAGCCCTGAATAGCTTGGACATATTGGCCAATGTTATATTATGGCCTTTCTCTATTCTGGAAATCTGGGCCCTCTGAACCCCTACCCTGGCCCCTAGCTCCTCCTGAGTAAGATTCTTCGAAATCCTTACCTTCTTGATAGCCTCACCTATATAGAACTGCTCCAGATCTGATTCATATTCATCACGTATCTGATTGCCTTTCTTGCCGATGAGAAGATCTTCAGCTGTTTCTAACTTATATAATTTCATGTTTTGATTATCCTCCATCGCAAATATAACAAATGTTTCCAATTATGTAAACAAAAAAAGAAAAACAAGGGTTCCTAACCCATCCGATGCAAAGGTCAAGACAATTATCCGTTGAATGAAATTGTCAACGGATAAATTAAAAAAACGGCCTCCCACAAGCGTGAAAGGCCGAAAATCATTCGAAAATTTATTTGACTTTTATAAAAAGTGGGATAAAAATCATCTTCTGAAAGAGACAAAACGATCTTTGTCGTTCAGGTCCTTGATTATAGTCACATCGTTGAAGCCAGACCGGCGGTATATCTCTGCTGTCTCCTCACCTAATGCCTCATTGATTTCCACAATTCCGAAACCTCCCGGCTTGAGCAGCTGCAAAGCCCATTGCGCGACCGCACGATAGAATAGCAGGGGGTCATCATCCGGCACAAAGAGCGCCAGATGAGGCTCATGGTCAAGGACATTCTTTCTCATGAGGGCCTTCTCGGAGTCCATTACATAAGGAGGATTGCTGACGATTATGTCGAAATGGCTGGGAAAAGATCCTTCGCTTCGCTCAGGATGACAAAGAGAAGGCTCAGGATGACATAAAGAAGGCTCAGGATGACAAAGAGAAGGCTCAGGATGACATGACAGGACATCGGCTTTGAGGAAGTCCGGAGCCACGGCACATGTACGAGACATCTCATCAGCGAAATCCTGCGCGGAAGCAACCGCCAGTGCTCCTTCAGAAATATCAACAGCCATCACCTGCGCTCCCGGAATCTCCAACGCCAAAGTCCACGCAATACACCCGCTTCCCGTGCATAAATCCAGTATTCTGACCTCGGATTTCATTTTAACGAAATCAATGACAGCCCTGCAAAGGAGTTCAGTCTCAGGACGAGGTATGAGGACATCCGGAGTCACATTGAACTCACGGCCATAGAAATAAGCCTTGCCTGTAACATACTGCAGAGGCTCACCGGAAGCCATTCTCCTGAATGCCTCGACTGCCTGCGAAGCGGCCTCATCGTCGACCTGATATTCCGGTTCTATGATATGAGTATGCCTTCTGGTACCTATCACCGACTCCAGATAAGCAAACACCATCTCCCTCGCCTCCCTTTCGGGATACATAGATGAGATGATGTCCGTACCTTCCTTGATGAGGCCCTTGAGCAACATTATGAATTTTCGATTACAGTATTGAGGAAGTCAGTCATGGACATGCCGGAAGCGCGCACCATCTGCGGCACGAGCGAAGCCGAAGTCATTCCAGGGATGGTATTCACCTCAAGGAAATAAAGTCCGTCCTCTGAACTGATATAATCCACACGGACAAGTCCCGAGCATCCCAGATGCGCATAAATCTTCTTCGACACCTCCTGGATCTCATCCCTGAGGGCATCCGGAATCTGCGCAGGACATACCTCGCGGCTATGACCCTGATACTTGGCCTCATAATCGAAGAACTCGTTCTCCGTAATGATCTCGATGACCGGCAGGGCCACATTCTCCTTTCCATTGAAATATACGGCACATGTAAGCTCACGGCCGACGATCGCCGCCTCCGCAATCAGCATGTTACCCTCCGAAAATGCATAGTCCACAGCCTTGCCGAAATCATCGGCAGTCTTGACCTTGGTCACACCGAAGCTGCTGCCACCGTCGGTAGGCTTCACGAACATAGGAAGTCCGAGCTTCTCCACAGCCTTCTCTGCAAGTCCTTCGATGCTCTCGCCTTTACGGAGGAAGATATCATCGGCACATTTTACGAAATCCACATCCTTGAGATAGCTCTTGCATGAGAACTTGTCGAATGTGATGGCCGAAACGAAAGCGTTGCATCCGCTGTGAGGCACTCCCAGCATCTCGAGATATCCCTGCATCAGGCCGTTCTCGCCCGGAGTTCCATGCTGCATGATGTATGCATAGTCGAACTTTACCTTTTCTCCTTCAAGAAGAACCGAGAAGTCGGACTTGTCGATCTGGGGACGCAGTTCTTCTGCTATAGCCACCCTTTCAGCCCCTGCTGTCCTGTATGCTGCCAGAGACCATCTGCCGAAACGGGCAAAGATCTCATACACATTATATTTTCCACCATCAATCTGTGAAGCGGTAAACTCGCCGCTTCGCACCGACACCTCCCACTCGGAAGAGTCGCTGCCATATATAACTGCAATATTCTTCATCATTTTTCTTAAATCAGATCCCTCGACAAGCTCGGGATGACACCGGACTATTCAAAGAAATAGTCCGAACTCTCTTCTGCCTTTATCTCCGCATCCGCATCACTTCCGTCACAATTGAGATTGAGGGAAATGCCCGGAGGAGCCATGAAAGTCTCGTTTTCGTCCATCTTGAGAGAAGCGTCCTTGCGGCACTTCTGCATGAAAAGTCCCCAGATAGGAAGGGCCATGTTGGAACCGCCACCGAGAGACAGCGACTCGAAATGCACCTGACGGTCTTCAGCACCGACCCACACGCCCGCTGTAAGCGAAGGCGTATAGCCGATGAACCATCCGTCCGACTGGTCATTCGTAGTACCTGTCTTACCGGCAATCTCTCCCTTGAGGCCATATTTTGCACGGAGCCTTACACCGGTACCGCTGTTCACGACACCCTGCATGAGGTTGGCCATCAGGAATGCTGTATATTCGCTGACCGCCTCATGCTTCTTGTTTGTGAACTCTCCGAGCACATTGCCCATGCTGTCTTCGATTCTGGTAACGAAAAGAGGAGACACGTATACTCCCCTAGAAGGGAATGTGTTGTAGGCCGCAACCATCTCATATACAGTAATGTCAGCCGCACCCACACAAAGCGGATTAACAGGGTCGAGATATGATCCGATACCCATCTTACGCATCATCTCCACCATGGCTTCAGGGCCATACTGCTTCATGAGGTATGCCGAGATATTGTTCGAGCTCTTGGTGAGTCCCCACTTCAATGTAACTGTCTGGCCGATCCATTCGTCCTTGTCCGTACTTGCAGGTGTCCATGTCTCGTCCTCATTGACGATGAAGGTCTGCGGCACATTCACGACCTTGTCGCATGGGCTCATGCCCTCCTGCATCGCAAGAGTATAAAGGAACGGCTTGATGGTAGATCCCACCTGACGCTTGCCCTGACGGACATTGTCATACTTGAAGTAACGGTAGTTCGGTCCTCCCACATATGCCTTCACATGTCCTGTCTCCGGCTCGATCGCCATGAAGGCCGCACGGAGATGAGACTTATAATACCTGATGGAGTCGTTCGGAGTCATCACGGTATCGATGTACCCCTTCCTGTTCCATGAGAACACCCTCATCTGCACTGGCTCGTCGAAGCTCTTGCGGATCTCCGACTCGGAAGCGCCGTTGTTCTTCATGATGCGGTAACGGTCGCTCCAGCGCCTTGCCTGCCTCATGAGCTGATCGATAGTCTTCTGGTCGATGTCGTTCGAGAAAGGCTTGTTGGTCTTCCATTTCAGATCCCTCCAGAAGCTCTTCTGAAGATCCTTTCCAAGATGTTCGGCCACCGCCTCCTCCGCATATCTCTGCATGCGTGAATCGATGGTAGTATAGATCCTGAGACCGTCCTTGTCAAGATTGTATGATGTGCCGTCTGCCTTCCTGTTCTTGTTGAGCCAGCCGTAGAGCTGATCATCCGCCCAGAGAAGCGAATCCACCCTGTAGTCCTCATACTGATTATATGAAGAGCGCTTAGGCTCCTTCGCGTTCATGGTACGGCGGAGCATGTCCCTGAAATAAGGGCCGATTCCGGCATTATGGTCCTGGATCTGATAAGAAAGGGTGATCGGAATCTGCTGGATGGAGTCACGCTCATGCTCGGAAATGAAACCGGCCTTCTCCATCTGCGAGATGACGAAGTTTCTTCTTGTAAGCGACTTGTCAGGATTGATCGCAGGGTTGTATCTTGTAGGCTTGTTGACCATACCGACAAGCGTCGCGCTCTCCTCGACTGTAAGATCGATCGGATTCTTGCCGAAGAAAGTCTGAGCCGCAGCCTTGATACCATATGCGTTGCTTCCGAAGAAGATCTGATTCATGTACATGTTCATGATCTCATCCTTCGTGTAGTTGCGCTCAAGCTTCACAGCCGTGATCCACTCCTTGAGCTTGATCCATACCATCTTCAGGGTCGACACTCCCGGGATCCTGCTGCTCACATCCTCACGCGGATAGAGGGTCTTGGCAAGCTGCTGGGTGATGGTACTACCTCCTCCCTGGCTCGAGTCTCCTCCGAGAAGGGTCTTGAAGATCACACGTCCGAGACTCTTGAAGTCGATGCCGGAATGATTGTAGAAACGCACATCCTCCGTTGCTACTGCCGCATTCACAAGATTCGGAGAAAGCTCGGAATAGTTCACGAACGACCTGTTCTCTATATGGAATGTGGTAAGGATCTCGCCGTCTGACGAAATGACCTGTGTGGCAAGCTTGCTGTCAGGGTTCTCGAGTTCCTCAAAAGACGGGATGTCGGCAAATGCCCATACCGCGGCCAGAAGTCCGACAACGGCAAGTACTCCAGCGATGAAAAGTCCCCAGAACCATCTGACGATCTTCTTCTTTACATTATCCTTCATATCAAGAATTTTCTTTAAAAATTTTTCCGGAATGTTACCTTTAGGTAACTCCCGATATGGTCATAGTACAAGATGACAAAAATAGCAACAAAATTTGGAAAATTGCTCGGTTTGTCGCTTACTTTGCACTTTCTTTTTGAAAAAGAGGAGGATCAGAGCATGACGGAAGGAAAAAATCTTGTAATCGTAGAGTCTCCGGCAAAGGCCGGAACCATTCAGAAGTTTCTTGGAAACGACTATATAGTAAAATCAAGCTTCGGACATATCCGCGATCTGCATGACAGCGAACTGAGCATCGACGTAAAGGACGGATTCAGACCGGAATATGTGATTCCGGCAGACAAGAAGAAAGTGGTGGCAGAGCTGAAGAAGGCTGCAAAAGAGGCGCAGACCGTGTGGCTTGCATCCGATGAGGACCGAGAGGGAGAGGCGATCTCATGGCACCTTTTCGAGACTCTCGGCCTTGAGGCAGAAAACACCAGACGTATAGTTTTCCATGAAATCACGAAGACAGCGATCCTCAACGCAATCGAAAACCCACGCGACATAGACATGAGCCTTGTGAATGCGCAGCAGGCACGCCGCGTACTCGACCGCCTCGTAGGTTTCGAACTATCTCCCGTGCTCTGGAGAAAGATCCAGCCGAAGCTTTCGGCAGGACGCGTCCAGTCGGTAGCTCTCCGCCTCGTCGTTGACCGCGAAAGGGAGATCATCGGATTCAATCATGAAGCATATTATAAGGTAGATGCATTGTTCCATCCCGAAGGGACTCCGGACAAGACCCTCGTAAAGGCCACCCTCGACAGAAGGTTCCCGGACATAGAGTCAGCCCGCGAGTACCTCGAAAGGCATATCGGAGCTACCTTTACAATAAGCAGCATCGAAAAGAAGGAGGGAACCCGCACCCCTGCGGCTCCGTTCACGACCTCGACTCTCCAGCAGGAGGCTGCAAGAAAGCTCAGGCTCTCGGTAAGCCAGACAATGAGCATCGCTCAGAGGCTCTATGAGCACGGACTCATCACATACATGCGTACCGACTCGACCAACCTCTCGTCACTGGCCATCAACACTGCGAAGAAGTACATCGGAGAGAACTTCGGAGAAGAGTACTCGAAGGTAAGGCAGTACAGGACAAAGGCCAAGGGAGCCCAGGAAGCCCACGAAGCCATCCGTCCTACCTACATAGAGAACACTACAATCGAAGGAACGCCACAGGAGAAGAAGCTTTACGAACTTATCTGGAAGCGTACGGTAGCATCCCAGATGGCGGATGCACGCATCCTCAGGACCGACATCAAGGTGGCTTCGGACAAGGGTGAGGAAAAGTTCAACGTACAGGCAAGCCAGGTACTTTTCGACGGATTCCTCAAGCTCTACATCGAGAGCACCGACGAACCGTCACAGGATGACGAGATGGTGATCCTTCCGGAAATGAACATAGGCGCAGTCATGCATGAGGAGGGCATTACCGCTGAATGCAAGTTCACGGCAGCGCCGGCCCGCTACTCGGAGGCTACACTTGTGAAGAAGCTCGAAGAGCTCGGCATCGGCCGTCCATCCACATATGCCCCTACAATCTCGACCCTCACAAAGGGACGCGGATACATCGTCAAGGGCGACAAGCCGGGCGAAAAGCACAACGTGACCAACCTTTCTCTCAAGAATGGAGTCATCAAGGCCGCAGCAAAGACCGAGACCGTCGGAGCGGAGAAGGGCCGTCTCCTTCCGCAGGACATCGGAATGATCGTCACCGACTACCTCGTGAAGAACTTCGAGACCATCCTCGACTATGGATTCACCGCCAACGTGGAGAAGGATTTCGACCAGATCGCAGAGGGCGAGCTTGCATGGAACAGCGTGATCAGCGACTTCTATGGTCCTTTCCATACGAAGGTGCAGGACACCCTCAGCAACAAGGAGTACAGCCATGTGAGCCGCGAACTCGGCGTCGACCCTAAGGACGGACAGCCTCTGACCGCACGTTTCGGCCAGTACGGACCATATGTACAGAAGGGAGACGGAGACAGCAGGCAGTACGCAAGTCTTGCTCCGGGACAGCTCATCGAAAGCATCACCCTCGAAGAGGCATTGAAGCTTTTCGAGCTTCCACGTACAGTGGGTCAGCACAACGGGATCGACATCATATGTACAAAGGGCAGGTTCGGCCCATACCTGAAGTACGGAGACAAGAACATTTCGCTCCCACGCGGAACCGATCCTCTGAAGGTTGATCTCGACACATGTGTCAAGCTGATCGAGGAAAGCCTCAACAAGACCGCCGGAGGCATCATCGCGGAGTACAAGGACAGCGACATTCAGGTGATTGACGGAAGTTACGGTCCGTACATCAAGCATGCCGGAAGCAACTACAAGATACCGAAGGGCACAGACCCGGCAACGCTTACAGAAGAAAAGTGTAAGGAGATAGTCGCATCGACCGAACCTACAGGACGTAAGAAAAGACGCAAGTAATCTTAATAAATGTAAATTTCCGACCGTTATTTTTTGACATTTTACATTTTGTCATTAAATTAGCGGTCGGAAACTGTTATAAATCGTAAGACTATGTCAAACTATCAGATTGATCAGATCGACCAGAAGATTCTTTCGTTCCTTGTAAAGAACGCAAGAATGCCTTTCCTCGAGATCGCACGTGAGTGCGGAGTCTCAGGTGCCGCTATCCATCAGAGAGTCAAGAGATTGGAAGCAAACGGAGTCATCACGGGATCACGTCTTCTCGTAAAGCCGCAGGCTCTCGGACTCAATGTATGTGCATTTGTAAGCGTATCACTTTCAGAGGCCAACAAATACCCTGAAGTGATCGAGTCATTCAAGAAGATTTCCGAAATCGTCGAGTGTCATTTCGTAACCGGAAAGCACGCCCTTCTGATCAAGCTCTTCTGCTTTGACCATGACCACCTCATGCAGATACTTCTGAACACGATACAGAAGATCCCGTATGTACAGCAGACCGAGACGCAGATTTCCCTCGACCAGGCCATCGAGCGCCAGGTATGGGTAAAGGAATACCAGAACACCAGCTTCTCTGCCAGCATCAAGAAGAACAAGAAGGAGCACAAGGAGTAGTTATCTGACAGACAGAACCGCTCTTGCGAGGACAAGGTCCTCCTGAGTAGTGATCTTTATATTGAGCCTCTCGCCGATTACGTACGAGAGGCTTTTTCCGTACTTTTCGACCACCGATGCATCGTCGGTGAAGGCTGTGTCATAAGCCATCGCATATGCGGATTTCAGGACTTCCGAGCGGAAGACCTGCGGGGTCTGGGCGCCGTAAAGCACCGACCGGTCTGCCGAAGCTCCCGGCATCGCCGAAAGCACATCTCCGTTCTTCTCGAGGACCTTTATGGTATCGGTACACGGAGTCACCGGTATGAGTCCGTCCACGCCTTCCGCCTTGTCGAACATTTCCTTTGCAAACTTTACTGTAAGGAGCGGCCGGACACCGTCATGGACAGCCACAAGAGCCCCTTCAGGCACTCTGGCGAGAGCATTCCTTACAGAATGAAAGCGTGTGATGCCTCCCGGGACAAGGATCTGCGGACATATGAAATTGTGATCCAGACAGTACTCCCTCCAGTACCCGATATGGTCCTGTGGCAGGACGGTAACCACCGATATGCCCGGACATGCCTCGAGAAAGACCTCGATGGTCCTGTGGAGTATGGCCTTGCCGTCAAGTTCAAGGAACTGCTTCGGCATTCCGGCCCCCATCCTGGTGCCGCTTCCTGCGGCCATAATGATCACATATTTCTTCCTTTCCATAGACTAATTTTCGATTTGGCAAAAATAATAAGAGTTTCCGGAAATTTATCCTCAATAATTGAGACTTTTTTTGTAATTTTACGCGCTAATTTCATTTACCGGAATATAAAAGACAAAAGATATGGGATTTTCATTTTTAACACAGGAGCTTGCGATCGACCTCGGAACAGCGAATACGGTCATCTTCCAGAATGACCAGATCGTGCTTGACGAGCCAAGTATCGTAGCTATCGACAACAGCACCGGCAAGGCTCTCGCCCTCGGACAGAAGGCGAAGCTCATGCAGGAGAGGGAGAATCCGGGCATCAAGACAATCCGTCCTCTGAAAGACGGTGTCATCGCAGACTTCAACGCTGCAGAGATGATGATCCGCGGATTCATCAAGCAGGTGAACAGCAAGCGCAGGTCACTCTTCCAGCCGAACCTCAAGATCGTGGTCGGCATCCCTTCGGGAAGTACCGAAGTGGAGATCCGTGCGGTGCGTGACTCTACAGAGCATGCAGGAGGACGTGACGTATATCTGATCTATGAGCCTATGGCTTCAGCCCTCGGTATCGGCCTCGACGTGGAGGCGCCAAAGGGAAACATGGTCGTGGACATAGGAGGTGGTACTACAGAGATCGCCGTGATCTCTCTCGGAGGTATCGTAGTGCAGGATTCGATCAAGGTTGCCGGTGACGTGTTCACCAACGACATCCAGATGTATCTCCGCCAGCAGCACAACATCAAGGTGGGACAGATCACTGCCGAGAAGATCAAGATCGCTATCGGAGCCGTGCTTCCTAACCTCGAGGAAGAGCCGGAGCCATACAAGATCACCGGTCCTAACCTCATGACAGCCCACCCTGTGCATGCGACGATCACCCACCAGGAGATCGCTCACTGCCTCGACAAGTCAGTGGCAAGAATCGAGAGCGGAATCATCCATGTGCTCGAGCAGACTCCTCCTGAGCTTTACTCCGACATCGTCGAGAACGGTATCCATCTCGCAGGCGGCGGATCTCTCCTCAGAGGTCTCGCAAACCGCCTTACAGAGAAGATCAACATTCCGTTCCACGTGGCAGAAGACCCTCTTAGAGCGGTTGCGCGCGGTACATGCCTCGCACTCAAGAACACAGAGAACTATACATTCCTCATGAGATAAGGCCTTGCAGAAGAGCAACGTCATATATCATCTGATCAATGCAGCTATCTTCATCATTCTGGAGGTAGCTGCGTTGAATATGCTCCGGAACAACGGAACATTGCAGAACGTATGGATTTCCAAGGGCGCCCATGCGGTGATGGGCACATTCTGGGGCGGATCCCAGAATGTGAAGCAGTATTTCTCTCTCAAGAAGAGAAACGAGGCACTCGCCCAGGACAATCATGACCTCAGGGTACGTCTTGCGGAACTCGAAGCGATACTCGGAGATGAAAAGGCAGGGAAAGGCACGCCTGAAGACGGCGTGGCAGGTGAATTCAGATATATTCCGGCCACAATCGTCAAGATCAGCAACAACACCCAGCACAACTACATCATCATCGGCAAGGGAAGCGAGGACGGCATCACCAAGGGATCCGGCGTCATCACAGGAAAGGGTGCGATCGGAGTCATCGATGCAGTCAGCGGCAACTATTCGTACGCAAGGTCATTCAAGAACCATGAAATGAACATCAGCGCCAGACTTGGAAAGGAAGGCGCGGTCGGTCCTATGAGCTGGGACGGACACAGCAGCGCCGGAGCTGTCCTGAAGGAGATTCCCCATCATGTGGAATTCCAGCCTGGCGACACCGTCTATACCAGCGGATACTCATCGATCTTCCCTCCTGACATTCCGCTTGGAACAGTCGGTGAAGCCAAGATCGTCAACGGAGCCACATATGAAATCAAAGTCACACTCTTCGAGGATTACGGGGCGCTTCGCTACGTGACAATAGTCGACAACCTCGGCAAGGAGGAGATTAAAGCATTGGAGGAGGAAGAATAATGAAGAACGGAAACAATTTCAAGCTTCTGTACTGCCTTCTGCTTATATGCCAGATAGTGCTGTGCAATTTCTCGCCTCTCGGCCCGTACATCACGCTGTCGCTGCTTCCTGCCATGATATTCTGCATTCCTATGAGCGTAAGCACGGCAGCCTGCATGATCATTGCGTTCGGAAGCGGACTTGCAGTAGACTGGCTTTCCGAAGGACTCATCGGAATCAATGCGGCTTCGCTCGTTCCGGTGGCCCTTGCAAGGAAATCGATCGTCAGGATATTCTTCGGAGAAGACCTGATCACACGCGGAGACAGCTTCTCCGTCAACAAGTACGGAACCGCAAAGGTATCCGCAGCCCTGATGTCCTCGATAGCGGTATTCCTGCTGTTCTACGTCATTCTTGACGGTGCAGGAACACGCCCGATGTGGTTCAATCTCGCCTATTTCGGAGCTTCTCTGCTCTGCAACTGGATTCTGGCGCTTCTCGTGACCCATCTCCTCACACCTGATGACAGAAAATAGGAGGCCACGATGAAACTGAACAGGGAGAACAAGCTCATAATAGGCCTCTGTACGGCTGCAGCCATACTGATTGCTAAACTTTTCAGCATCCAGATTCTTGACGACAAGTACAAGATGGACGCTGAAAACAACTCCATGGTATACTCTACCATCTACCCTACCCGAGGCATCATCCACGACAGGAACGGAAACATCCTTGTAGGAAACAAGGTCGCATATGACCTGCTCGTTACGCCGAAGGAAGTAGAGGACTTCGACACACTGGCCTTCTGCGAAGTGTTGGATGTGACGCCGGAGTTCGTCCGTGAGAAGATGCAGGAATTCTACAGGAACCGCAGACGCATCGGATACCAGTCCGTAATCATGATCAAGCAGCTGCCTCCGGAGACATACATGAAATTCGCCGAAGTGGCATACAAGTTCCCGGGATTCAGAGGGCAGGCCCGAAGCATCCGCGAATATCCGTTCAATGCCGGAGGAAACCTCCTCGGCTATGTTTCGGAAGTGGACGCAGCCTTTCTGGCGAAGCATCCTGACGAATACAAGTCAGGAGACTACGCCGGCAAGACCGGAATCGAGGCGGCTAGAGAGGAAGAGCTCCGCGGAGAGAAGGGCTACAACATCTGGCTAAGGAACTCACGCAACAAGATAGAGTCGAGATACAGGGACGGAGAATTCGACAAGGAGGCCGTACCTGGCAATGACATCACCACGACCATCGACGCCGAGCTCCAGCACTACGGACAGATGCTCATGGCGAACAAGGTCGGCAGTCTCGTGGCAATAGAACCGTCCACAGGAGAGATCCTGACAATGGTATCGAGCCCCGGAATCGATGTGGACATGCTCGCCGACATCGGACAGCATTACAAGGAGATATCTACCAATCCGTACAAGCCTATGTTCAACAGAGCTGTGCAGGCATCATATCCTCCGGGATCAGTATTCAAGCTTGTGAACGGCCTCATCGGACTCGAGGAAGGCGTCCTCACGCCGAACACGATGTACCCGTGCAGCATGGGATACCATTTCGGAAAGAGCAAGCTCGGATGCCATGCACATAAATCTCCTATCAATTTTGAAGAGTCGATAATGATGTCGTGCAACGCATATTACTGCTACATCCTGCGCGACCTCCTCGAAAATCCGAAATACAAGGAGATTGACGAGGCTTTGGACAAATGGAGGGAATATGTGATGAGCTTCGGCTTCGGACAGAAGCTGGGCAGCGACTTCCCTTCTGAGCTCGGAGGCTTCATTCCGGACTCGAAATACTACAACAGATATTACCGCAAGGGCGGATGGAAGGCTACGACAGTAATCTCACTCTCCATCGGACAGGGAGAGATCGGCTGTACGCCTCTCCACCTTGCAAACCTCTGCGCAACGATAGCCAACCGAGGCTTCTACTACACGCCTCATATCATCAAGGACTCAGAGCATGTGACGATCGATCCTAAATACAAGGAGAAGCACTACACGATGGTCGACACCACTCATTTCCCGAAGGTCGTGGGAGGAATGTACAGGGCCGTGAACAGCGGATACGGCTCGGGAGGTACGGCCAGCGTTGCAGCCGTGGAAGGACTTGACATCTGCGGAAAGACAGGAACGGCGCAGAACCCGCATGGATCGGACCATTCGGTGTTCATCTGCTTCGCTCCGAGGGACAACCCGAAGATCGCAGTAGCCGCATATGTCGAGAACGGCGGATTCGGAGCCACATGGGCGGCTCCTATCGCATCCCTCCTGACAGAGATGTACCTTACAGGAGAGATCAGCAAGGACAGGAAGAATCTTGAAGCAAGAATCCTTCAGGGCGACCTGATGGACAGGGTAAGAGTAAAGAAATGATCAGAAATGAGAGATACAGGAGGACATAGAGGAAGAGGACTCGCCAAGAGCATAGACTGGAAGCTGGTGATATGTTACCTGCTTCTGGTGCTTATCGGATGGGCGAACATCTATGCATCCATACACTCTTCCGAGCCGGCATCGATATTCGATTTCGACAGCCGCAGCGGTAAGCAGTTTGTATGGATAGTGACGGCCCTCTGCATAGCCGCGATCATTCTGTTCGCGCTCAGTCCCCGTATCTACGAAGGTCTGTCTGTGCCGATATACATTTTCGTAGTCGCCCTCCTGATAGCCGTGATATTCCTTGGAATCGAGGTAAAGGGTTCAAGGTCATGGTTCGCATTCGGACCTGTCCGGTTCCAGCCGGCCGAGATATCAAAGATATCCACGTCCCTGCTGCTGGCTACGTTCATGAGCCAGCAAGGATACAGGATCGGCAGGGCTAAAGACTTCATAATCACCGCATTGATTATCCTTCTCCCGATGCTGATCATAGTCCTCCAGAGCGAGACCGGCTCGGCCCTCGTGTATGTAGGATTCATATTCATGCTCTACAGGGAAGGACTATCCGGATGGCTCATATTCCTTGTCGGAATGGCCATACTTTCGTTCATCCTGACCCTGACGGCATCCCCTTTCACGGCGATCCTCGTCATAGCAGCAGTAGCTTCATTGTGCATCTGCCTTTATTCGGGAAGATTCAGATTCTGGCTTATCGCATGTGTGCCTCTCATAATATTGATGGCATGCGTGCCGGCCATCATGAATGCATGGACCAACAGCATCATCGGCCCTGAAGGCCTTGAAGCCCTCGCCGCAGCGGAAGGTGATTTCGCAGCCGCAGGAATAGCGGAGCCATGGACAATGAAGGTCAAGCCTCTCTACATCCTGCTGGGCGTACTGGGACTGACGACACCGTTTGTAGCTTATCTGGGATATCGTGAAAGAAGCATCTTCACACACCTGTCGCTGCTGTCGATGATAGCAGGCATCGTTCTGGTGTTCTCGGCCGACTTCATCTTCAACGAAGTGCTTCAGGACCATCAGAGAAAGCGTATCGAAGTGCTTCTGGGTATGAAAGAAGACCCGACCGGAGTCGGTTACAACGTGAATCAGTCCATGATTGCGATCGGTTCGGGCGGACTCTTCGGAAAAGGCTATCTCAACGGCACCCAGACCACATACGGCTTCGTTCCAGAGCAGAGTACCGACTTCATTTTCTGTACAGTCGGAGAGGAATGGGGCTTCATGGGATCGGCTTTCGTGATCATGCTTTATGTCTTCCTGATATGGAGGATCATCAGGAATGCCGAACGAAGCCGAGAGGCATTCACACGAATATACGGCTATTGCGTGGCATGCTGTATATTCATGCACCTCTTCATCAATATAGGAATGACCATCGGCCTGATGCCGGTGATCGGTATCCCGCTTCCGTTCGTCAGCTACGGAGGTTCGTCCCTCTGGGGCTTCACCGCCCTGCTGTTCATCTTCATTGCATTGGACCGCAACGAGAAGAAGTATTTCTAATTATTCTCCGAACAGGTATCTATGCTGTTCTGGGGTGAGGGTGTCGATCTCGCAGCCCCAGTATGAGAGTTTGCGGCGAGCGACTTCCTGATCGATTTCGAGCGGAACATCGTTAACCATATGACCAGGTTCACGGCAGATGGTCTCTGCATTCTCGGCAAGATACTTGGCGCTGAGTGCCTGGATAGCGAATGACATGTCCATGATCTCGGCAGGGTGTCCGTCACCGGCTGCAAGATTCACAAGACGGCCTTCCGCGATGATGTATACCTTATTGCCATTTGCAAGCTTATAGCCTGTGATGTTCTTTCTTGCCGGCTTTACATCTACAGCAATCTCACGAAGACCAGCAACATCCACTTCGCAGTCGAAATGGCCCGCATTGCAGCAGATAGCACCGTCCTTCATCTTCAGGAAATGCTCCTTCACGATGACTCCGTCGCAACCTGTAACGGTCACGAAGATGTCACCAAGCTCCGCAGCCTGCTCCATCTTCATCACCTTGAATCCGTCCATCACAGCCTCCATGGCCTTGATCGGATCCACTTCGGTCACGATGACCTCCGCACCAAGACCCTTTGCACGCATCGCAACGCCCTTTCCGCACCATCCGTAACCGGCTACAACGACATTCTTGCCTGCAACGATGAGGTTGGTAGTGCGGTTGATTCCGTCCCATACCGACTGGCCTGTGCCGTAGCGATTGTCGAAGAGATGCTTGCAGTCAGCATTGTTCACAAGCATCATCGGGAACTTGAGAGCCCTTGCATTATTGAGCTGGATGAGCCTGAGGATGCCTGTTGTGGTCTCCTCGCAGCCTCCGATCACACCTGGGATGAGGTCTGTGTATTCGGTATGCATGAGATTCACGAGGTCGCCGCCGTCATCGATGATGATGTTCGGTCCCACCTCGAGGACTCTTCTGATATGGGCCTCATATTCCTCTGGAGTAGCATCATACCAAGCGAACACATTCAATCCAGCCTCGACGAGAGCCGCAGCCACATCATCCTGCGTAGAAAGCGGGTTGCTTCCGGTCACATACATCTCGGCGCCGCCAGCCGCGAGCACCTCACAGAGATATGCGGTCTTTGCTTCGAGATGAACCGAAAGAGCGACTTTCTTTCCCTTGAAAGGGAGGGTCTGACGGAACTCTTCCTCGAGTCCGTTAAGGAGAGGCATATGGTGTCTTACCCATTCTATCTTGAGTCTGCCGTCCTGCCAAAGCTGTGGATTTCTGATTTCGCTTGCCATGTTTTCTGTTGTTTTTCTATTGAATCGGCCGCAAAGATAGGGATTTTTAGCCACAAAAGACGACATTTGACCACAATCAACCCCTTTTAGCCAATTGTGACTGAATATTTTTTGGCAATTGAAAAGAGTTGGATACTTTTGCAGAGTCAAACAGAACGGACATGGGACTTCTTACAGGCAAAACAGCCCTCGTCACAGGTGCCACACGAGGCATCGGAAGGGCAATAGCTTTGAAATATGCTTCGGAAGGCGCGGATGTAGCCTTCACATACAGGTCACAGCATGAGGCGGCACAGTCGCTTGTTGCGGAGATCGAGGCCATGGGCGTACGTGCGAAGGCATATACATCGGATGCCGCATCCTTCGAAGACGCGCATAAGGTTGTAGAGGATGTAAAGGCCGAGTTCGGGAAGATAGATGTGCTGGTAAACAATGCCGGCATCACAAAGGACGGACTCATGATGAGGATGGACGAGGCGCAGTGGGACGCTGTGATCGACACAAACCTCAAGTCGGCATTCAACTTCATCCATGCATGCACCCCGATCATGGCAAGACAGAGAGGCGGAAGCATCATAAGCATGTCGTCTGTAGTGGGAGTATCAGGAAATGCAGGACAGTGCAACTATTCTGCATCGAAGGCCGGCCTTATCGGCCTCACCAAATCAATCGCCAAGGAGATGGGCCCTCGCGGCATCCGTGCAAACTGCATAGCACCGGGCTTCATCGCGACAGATATGACAGGCGCGCTGCCTGAAAACGTGCGCCAGGAATGGGAGAAGCAGATCCCTATGCGCCGAGGAGGAACGCCGGAAGATGTGGCGAATGTAGCCCTCTTCCTCGCAAGCGACCTCGCAGGATATGTCACCGGTCAGGTGATAAACTGCTGTGGCGGAATGAACTGCTAGACAAAGATTCTTAACACACAACACACATCGTATTTGCAAAAACCTAAACCAACGTGTCCCGGCCGGTGCGAACCGTCCGGGACACATTATTTTTATCAAAAATCAGATAAATTTTCTGGTCGGATATGGGTTTACAGGCCGCTGCAACGGCGATTTTCCTATTTATCCGTTGACAATTTCATTCAACGGATAAATGTCCGGACATTTGTCCCATGAGCATTATGGGAATATTGAAGAAAGGGGCGGAAGGGGTGATGGACCTCTTCCTGCCGAGGGTATGCATCGCATGTGGGGAAAGGCTGCTGATGAATGAAAGGCATCTTTGCCTCGGGTGCATGATGGACATGCCGCTGACGCGGTATTGGGAAAGGTCGCACAATCCCATGGCCGACCGGTTCAACGAGGTCGTGCAGAAAGGCCTTGACCCGGCCCTCGGGCATGAGCGTTATGCATATGCATGCGCACTGTTCTTCTACCACAGCGAGGCCGGATACAGGCACATACCTTATCAGATCAAGTATCATGGGAACCTTGAAGCCGGTGAGTATTTCGGAATGCTTCTCGGGAAGAAGATGGCCTCCGGCGGGCTCTGGGGCGACGTAGACATGATCATCCCCGTCCCCCTGCACTGGGCAAGGCAATGGAAACGAGGCTACAATCAGGCCGAGGTCATCGCAAGGGCGGCAGCCGAAGCCCTCGGAGTGCCCGTTCGTACCGATATTCTTATGCGAAAGCGACGCACAAGGACCCAGATCAAGCTCGACATAGAAGGAAAGGCCCGCAATGTATCCGGTGCATTCACGGTCCGGCAAGACGCTGCTATCATATTCAAAGACGGAGGTTCCGTCAGGCATATCGTCCTTCTGGATGACGTATTCACTACCGGCTCTACTCTCGGGTCATGCTTCAGGGCCCTGCGCGAGGTCTTTCCCCCTCATGTCAGAATCAGCGTCGCGACTCTGGGGTTTGTGGGAGGGACTTAGGGTTGCTGCTTTTAACATTACGGAAATCGCTGGCTTCCAAGAAAAGAGCCCTGTTTCTGGAAGTTGACGGCATTTTGATGTGCACTTCCAAGCAAAGGGGCTTTTTTCTGGAAGTTAAACAATTAAGTGATCTTTATATATGAAAAAGGATTTTAGTGCTCTGAGTTTTTCGGAGAAAGAGAGGATTTGTGAGAGTGTATTTATCGCTAACGGGCCATATTGGCATATTTACACTGACGGCACCAGGATGCAGAACATCTTCTGCAGTGAGGAAGACTTCGCAACCGGGATGTGGGCTCTTGCAGCCTCACTGCATTTGAGCAAAGAGGTACGGGCGCTCACATTTGAATTGATGACCAACCACGTACACCTGATTATAGCTGGTCAACGGGGAAATTGCATCAAGGCATTTGATCTGTTTGCAGCGAGACTCAGACTGGCGTTTCCAAAAAGACAACGGACTATCGACTGGAGCCAGTTCAAAATGGACATCCTTCCTATAGAAAGTCTCCAGGCACTGCGCAACGAAATCATCTACGCCAACCGCAATGCTTTTGTAGCTAACCCGGCATACACACCGGACTCATACCCCTGGGGAGGTGGCTGCGCATATTTCAGTCCTTGGCTTAAACATCTGATCACATCACCATTCGAAAGACTGCCAATCTTAACCCAAAGAGCATTGCTGCACACAAGAGACATATCTCCATACGCAGATTTAAGAGTAATCAGCTTAATGCCTTTCATCCCATCATTCTGTCACATCAGTCTTGGAGAAAGTATGTTCAGGGATGCACGAAGTTATTTCAATTCACTCACCCGCAACGCCGAAGCATTCAGCCAGATCGCATCAAGGTTGAAAGACTCCATCTTCCTCACCGACGACGAACTCTACTCGGTTATCTGCTCTCATATTAACAAAGAATACTCAGTCAAGGCACCCTCACAACTCAGCGCCCAACAAAAGATCGACACCGCCCGTCATATGCATTTTGGCTACAACGCCTCCAACCAGCAGCTCAGAAGAATGCTTCGGATGGATCTGTCAATCCTGGAGGAACTCTTTCCTTAACAGCCTGTCCACCAGAACACCCCTTCCTGTGTACACAAAGGCAATTATCAACGACATTGTCGCAGATCTAAAAACAGACATCCCTTCAAAGACCGGACATATGTAATATCATACGTCAGAACGTTTGGCATTGGTAACAGCCACACCGGGATATGTGGAAACGTGATTATTTGAGAATTATCTTCTCCCTCGGGACGAAATAATAACGGACAATATCATTCGCAGCTTTAGGATTGGTTGCGATGATCTTTTCCGCCTTCTTCAAGGCACGGCGGAGCTTGTGGTGACGATAATGCCTTCTGATCCAGCCGTAGCTATGGTTACGGTCGCTCAGGAAGCTGAGGTCGTGAACCTCAACCACCCTCTTCTTCGCTTTATAGTCCTTATATTTCTTCATGCGTCCGACAGATTTCACGCAAATTTAGCTTATTTTTGTCTTTCGGCAATCATGAAGCGCATTTTAGGACATATAACGCTCGTTCTGGCACTCTTCATTTCAGGGGCGGCATGTCCTTCCCATGCCCAGACCAGATACAGCTTCGACACGGACATCCACGCTATCCGCAGCTCCATCATCCCCGGCTTCCATTACACTTACGACGACTGGCTTCAGTACAGTCCCGCCGCCCTCACAATCGGCCTCAAGGCCGCAGGATATGAAAGCCGAAGCTCATGGGGCAGGATGCTCACCTCGGATGCCATCTCCGCTGGAGTAATGGCCATAGCGGTCAATGGAGTCAAATACTCCGTCGGCAGGCTCAGGCCCGACGGCAGCAGGCACAATTCATTCCCGTCAGGGCACACCGCGACCGCCTTCATGACAGCCACCATGCTCCATAAGGAATACGGCTGGAGAAGCCCCTGGTTCAGCATCGGAGGCTATTCTGCCGCAGCCCTGACCGGCGTTTCACGCATCATGAACAACAGACATTGGATGACTGACGTCATGGCCGGCGCAGCCATCGGCATCGGATCGGTCCACCTTGGATACTTCCTTTCCGACAAGATCTTCAAGGGCAAGGGACTGTCATCCGAATATGTGCGTCCATCGTTCTATTATGACCCGACCGTCAAGCATTATGTCGCCGAACTTCTGTTCGGACGCAGGTACATAATCGGAGCGGAAGGTCTGAAGGAAATGGGTTCGCTGCCGATCCGCGGAGGACTTGCCGGAATATCCGCCGACATCCCGCTGAAACCGGGCATGGGCCTCACCGCCCGCGCATCTGCAAGCTCGATGACATACGCAAACGGAGACATCGCACCGATGTACAGCACCTTGGCCGGAGGCTTCTGGAACTTCCATTTCGCACGCATCCTCGAATTCCAGACCCATGTCATGGCCGGCTATGCATGGATGACAGGCAGCAGCTCATCTGTATCATATTCCGGCTCCGGCATCGACCTCGCCGCCGGCATCTCCCTCAGCATCATCACCGACTCCAACTTCAAGTTCAAGGCCTTCGCCGACTTCGAGTCCATTAATATTTCACCGGTCCACCCATGGCTCAACACCGCCGTTGTCGGCTGGAGCTCCGCATGGTTCTGGTAGCATTCTTGTTTAATTACGATTTTTCACTATCTTTGCACCCGGATCGCTCTGGTGGTGGAATAGGTAGACACGCGGGACTTTAATGGAGTATCCTTTTCGGATGCTCGGAAAGAGTGCCTCAAGGGAAACCTTGAGAGTAGAACTCCCCTAACAAACAGAAACCTCGCCCGCAGAAATGCAGGCTTTGGCGATGGCTCACTAAATTCGACTGCAGGTTGATAAATGGCGTAGAGACTATACAGGGAGGGCCTAAACGCATAAGCGCAAGGTCAAGAAATAGTCCAGACTACAACGGCTTAGCATTACGGATGAAGCCGGCTTGTGTAAAAGCAAGAGTAGCAAGAAAATCCCGTGGACAGAAATGTCCGTACGGGTTCGATTCCCGTCCGGAGCACATCAATCCCTCTTGGAAGTAATTCTGAGAGGGATTTTTGCATATAGACATACTTTGGCACAAGTTGTAATTATCTTTGCACGAAAGCTACATCATGATAAGACACCGGACCAAAGAAGAATTTGAGAACGCAGCCAAACAAGCATTCAGCATTGCCGGAATGTGCAGGAATCTAGGGCTCAAGCCATGCGGAGGCAATTATAAACTCATGCATAATGCCATTGAACAGCATGGGATCGACACATCTCATTTTAGAGGGAAAGGGTGGAATGTAGGTTTATCCTTCCAACCCACTTGTGCTAAACCCATTAAAGAGATTCTCGTCAAAAACTCTTCCTACCAATCATATAAACTAAAAAACAGACTCCTAAAAGAAGGACTGAAAGAGCATCGATGTGAATGCTGCGGATTGGAAAAATGGTTTGACTCCAGCATTCCATTGGAGCTTCATCATATCAATGGAGACAACAAAGACAACCGGTTAGATAATCTCCAGCTTCTCTGCCCTAATTGTCACGCACTTACTGATTCTTATCGAGGAAAGAACAATAAGTCAGGAAAAGGATGAAGATGCAGTAGCTTATGCTAAGGGTGATGGATCTGATTCAAGAAAGTTAGGTAACACTGCTTGGGGAGTCGCACGAGAAGAAATCTGACCTATAACTTAGTCAGCTTGAGCTCGAAGTTCGGGTTGTCCAAATCTACCGATACATCATATTCTTCCAACCCACGCAACTGAGCTACCTTTCTCAAATGAGATTTGTATCGTTCTTCTATATCAGGACCGTAATAGATTGCCTTGACGCTTTTACGGTCCGATATATTTGCATAGTCGCTTGACTCCATTGCCGGACAATGACAAATCATCCTCCACTCTGCCTCTTGCGCATAAGATCTTGATTTATACAAATAGGACTTAAACCATAGCAGCTGATCTATCGGTAATAGCATTTGAGGGAATCCCATTTTATGCAAAAGATTACTAAATATTATATTGACGATATTCTCTGTGGCATCATAACGTTTATCCCCATATATAACAGGAAAGATATGCGAATAATTCTTTTCTGCCTTGTCGCATGTTCCTATGTTTGGGCAGGTTTCACATCCTCCATTTAAAAAGCTTTTCATATCGTATTCTAATGCAAACCCTGAATACCCATCGGCATAATTATCCCACATATGTTTAGCGCGGACATCTTCAGTGAAACATGCTATTTTAGTGACACGGTCTCTCTGCATGTATGTGATGTGATCTTGAATTATGGGCTCAATTCCCTTTAGAAAGGAATGAAGATACTCCTTGCTTCTCACCTGTTCGCGAACCTCCTCCGGTAATTCAGAATTGATTGTTTTTAAAGCGCCTGCAAGCTCTTTTCCATATTGCTCTTCAACTATTGACAATACGGATTCTTCATCTTCTTTTGTTCCGTACATCTGATCAACAATTCCTAAATCAAAAACATCATCAATGAGTTGATAAATATGCTCCTTACTGACATATACAAGCGAGTCATACTTATCGTGAAACATACCAGCTATGCAGACCGGTATTGTCTCCTGCTCCAAAGAAATAAAGTTATCTAAGCTGCAGGATCTGAAGCGATATAGCTTCTGAGGAATGTTAGGCTGAACCAGACCATCCATCTCCCGCCATAGGCTATCACTTTCTTCTTTTGGAGCATTGCTTGGAATACATGTACGCGAAAGATAATCCGCGAATTGAGTTTTGAAATCTTCCATAGGAATTTTTTTTGATGCGCCAACGCAAAAAAGATACCACGTGGAGTGGTCAAACGCGTATGTGCCCCAAGGTGGCACATACGCGTTATAACTTTGTAGTTAATTCTGAAATTTATTCTATCTGACAAGCTGAGAAATCTTGTATATAAATGTTTATATGCAAACTCTTTACATTTGCTATATTTGTATGTCAAGATTAATTGTGATATGGAAACTCAAGACAATATGATTTCTCTGGAGGATGAGTTGTTCTCCTTTGACCGGTATTTTGAAGCGAATAGCAGATGCGTGCTGTCTGCCCCATTTGGTGAAGGTAAAAGTTTCTTCCTTAATGAGTTCATAAAAAAGAAGAGTAGCGATTATGATTTCATTACTCTATATCCTACTGGTTATCAGATTTGTGATAATAAGGATGTCTTTGAATATATTAAGAGAGATATTCTGTTGGCATTGCTTGCTTTAGAGCCGGAATTACTGAATGCTATGGACAAGACGGATGCTGCAATAATTTGGGAATCAATTTCTGAATGTCGTGAAGATATTGTATCATGTCTGCCTGAAATCAATATTGGTGTTCATGGTACTGCTGGCGTCACAATCTCTACGGCAAATATTGTAAATGCGGTATGTAAAGTTATTGAAAAATGTAAAAAGAAATGGCGTTTCGGAGGAAATCATATCAAAGATTATTTCAATAGTTTTGAAAATAATAAAGGGAGCTTATATGAGTTCAATCCTATCTCTAATATGATTTCATCTTTGATAGCGGCTAGGAAAAAAGGATCGGAATCATCTAATCCAAGAAAGGTTGTTCTTGTGATAGAAGACTTGGACCGTATGGACCCGGAACATATCTTAAGGATTTTGAATGTTTTCTCGGCCCATTTGGGTGATGATCTGGATGAGGACTTCTCTCGCAATAAGTTTGGTTTTGACAAAATCTTGCTTTTGTGCGATTATAATAACATCAAAAACATATATCATCATTTGTACGGGGCGGATGCGGACTTTAAAGGATATATGAGTAAATTCGTTGCAAAAGGAGTCTTCCAGTATAGCCTGAGATCAAGGGTTAAAGAGTATATGGTGTCGTTGCTGCCGAGGAATCTCAAAGAAAATTTCCCTACGATAATCGGAGTTGTAACTGATAAGATTTTTGATAAAAATGGCAGTTTAAGAAATGAGAATTTGAGAACAATAAAAACGAAGTTTCTCGAATTTAAAAAGTCCATTATAGTCGATAACTTTTACTTTGTGCAGCCAAACATCGGAGCTTTTATTAAAACTGATAGAATTGAATTGATTAATTTGTGGGCTCTATCTAGAATGTTTAATATCGACCTTTCTGCCTTACTGGAACAGAGCGCAAAGCAATATAGCGGGCATGAATTATACCTTCTATGTTGGCCGTTCATTATCGTAAAAGACAACAGGTTGCCTACCTTCCAACCAATTTATTATACAGAGAATTCGATGGAGTGTTTGAATGGCCATAGGGATTTTATTGTCGAACATCAGGATATGGAAATTACCAATATAAGGTATGATAATCATTATCGTCAGATAGCAGAATCTTATTTGAAAGAAGCATATGACTTTATTAAACAATGTGAAATCTATATAGGATAAGTGAAATAAAGTGCAACATTTGTTTCACTTTGTTTCTTTTTGTACATTTGTCAAATAAAGACAACTCCACAAGCAAGGTTATTCAATAGATTATGTTATTTGCTGATAAAATTCGTTCTCTGCGAGAAGAGAAGAAGATGCTGCAACGTGAACTAGCGGCAGCATTATCCGTGGATACACCTATGTATAGTCGTATTGAGAGAGGTGAAAGGCCAATTAAAAGAGAGCAGATTAAGATCCTCGCAGACATTCTCTGCTCTGACGAATCAGAACTTTTGAAATTATGGCTGGCAGATCAAGTCTCTGCATTGCTTAACGGAGAAGAGGATATTATTAACGACGTTTTGGATATCGCAAAAAGCGGTATGGGAAATATGGGTAAGAAGAAAAAGGAAATTAAATTTATAGACCTATTTGCAGGCATCGGAGGATTCCACTATGCTATTGAAAGTATAGGTGGAGAGTGTGTGTTTGCAAGCGAATGGGATAAGAACGCAAGAATCACATACGAAGCGAACTTTAAAGAGAGATCGCCGTGGCTATTTCAGACAGACGAGGATGGATCTGTCTGCCAAAGGTAATAAGGGATTACGGAAGGGCAACATATCTTGGAGGACTTTCAGCCGAGGATATGATTGATGCATTCTCATCAGAAAGTCGTCTGAACGACACGCAAAGAGACTTCGTTAAGAACTTCAGTCTATGGTCATATCGCACAATTTCCACTTTTGCCCGACTCAACGCTGATAGTTCCATTGTCTGCAGAAGTGACTCCTCGGCATTCTCTAATTCTGAAGATTCCGTGTCAGGGACTTTGCTTGATGTGATTTTCGCTATCATAGAGTTTTACAACCGCAATAAAGACTACTTTATGTACATCATAAAGAACCTCCATAGCGGTTATGATAGAATCAACTGGCGCAAAACAATCTCGCATAAACCCCCTATCCTTCAGGACGGAACCCCCATCTATGTTGACGTTATTAACCGGAAGAAAAAGATCAACTTCGACGAGGAACTGATGGTAATCTTCTACTCTATCTTGAATTACATATCCGGCAACCTTGGCATTATAATTCCTGTAGAGTGCAATTACGATCTTATCACAGGAGCCCAATTCGAAGCATATATGGAGGGCTTGGGTGAAACCCGCCTTAACGCCATCAAATACAAATATTTTTCCGACAAAGACCTTATACTCTGGAATCTGTGCTACGCATTC
Organism: Bacteroidales bacterium; assembly: GCA_017465225.1. Taxonomy (GTDB): domain Bacteria; phylum Bacteroidota; class Bacteroidia; order Bacteroidales; family UBA932; genus Cryptobacteroides. Next base: position 447 of record JAFTWQ010000018.1, on the reverse strand, counting down.
TTCCAGAAAACCTCCGGCATACAATCATCAAACGGCATTTCTGATTTTCTTATGATAGGGTCATTTGAGATAGTGTTCGAGTCAATGATTGATGCCCTCATCGGTGACCCCGACCTTAGCGGCATAAAGTCAATGGACGACGGAAAAATCATCGACCATATCTTCAGGTACCACTCTCCTATTGATGGAAAAGACATTTTCTACATCGGAGATAGTAAATACTATGCTATTGGTGCTGAGATTGGTGACGAATCCATATACAAGCAGTTCACCTACGCCAAGAACATCATCCAGTACCACTTCAATGGCAAACTGGAAACTTCCGGCTATAGAGATACGCTCACTGAAGGGTACAATTTCACCCCGAACTTCTTCATCAGCGCATACATCCCTGACGAACTGACATACGAAAACACAGAACTTAACCCACGCGAGGTAAACGAAAAG
>JAFTWQ010000017.1 GCA_017465225.1 Bacteroidales bacterium | reverse complement strand
TTAAGTATATACGCTACTACAATAATGATAGAATCAAACTGAGGCTAAATGGAAAGAGCCCGGTACAATACCGAGCTCTATTCCAATCCAGGTCCGCTTCTTAATAATGTTAAACCGTCCAACTTTTGGGGGTCACATCATTCATTGAAAATCAGGATTTTACGTTGTTTTGCTTTTCTTTGCTGTGGTGCCATCAGAAATCAATTTCAAGATATCCCACATTAAGTCCCCACTTCCAGTTCTGCACGACCACAACCTCCTCTCCATCAAGGTCTTTCACAGTCTGCTTCTTATGAAGAAGAGTATGGGTATGTCCTCCGACGATAAGATCTATGTTACGGCTCTGCGAAGCAAGATCCTTGTCCTCTTCATAGCCGAGATGTGAGAGACAGATCACCATGTCACAGTCTTTCTCATCCTTCAGATACTCCGCATACCTGTTGGCAGTCTCCACAGGATCGAGATACTGGAATGACTTTGCGATATCGCTGTCCACTACCCTTCTGATATCAGTCAGGAGACCGATCACACCGATCTTCTTTCCAGCCTTTTTAACGATCGTATAAGGACTGACAAGCTTTTCCAGAGACGAACCTGTGAAATCATAATTCGCACAGAGCACATCAGCCTTCAGGTTCTTCAGACGTCTCGCAAGCTCATCCACTCCATTATCAAACTCGTGATTTCCAAGACAAGTGACATCAAACTTCATCGCATTCATCACATCAATCTCGATATTTCCTCCCAGTTCGGTGAAATATGATGTTCCCTGTCCCATGTCTCCGGCGTGGACAAGAAGCACATTCCTCTTGCCTTCAGCACGTCTTACGCTGTCGATGAAGGCCGCCTGTTCGATGACTCCTCCCCTTCCCTTGTAATCTCCGGAACGTTGAGGATCGATATGGCTGTGGGTATCGTTAAAATGAAGGATCACAAGATCCTGCGCATCAAGCGCAAAAGCCGCAAATGCAGCACAAAGAACGAGTAGCAGTCTTTTCATTATCTTCTCTCCTTCATATCTTTGATTATCACACGGCCGTCAGCCTTATATTCAATCGGCCTCCCGGCAGCAGTCTCGGCATATACATGCTCAAGAACAGCATCTATGATGTCCTCATTCTCGAAACGAGTAACGGAAATAGCATTCTGCTCAAGTGTAAGGCCATCACCTCCGTCCAGAAGGAACGAGATTGTCGCAAGCCCGTAAATCTTCTCATCATCAATCGGTTCGCCACCGATCTCCACAGAAACAAGCTTTCCACCTTCAGCCACGACACGGACGCCTCCCAGAACCTGGAAACGTCCCGCTGCCATGCTCTCAAGGATGGTCCTGATCTGCTTTCCGGTATGCTCCACATAAACAAGCTGGTTCTTGAACGGGAACATCGAAAGCATATCGTCCAGGATTATGTCTCCCTGTGGCATATCTATACGGATGCCTCCGAAATTAGTGATTCCGACATCAACCTTCTTTCCCGCAAGTTTCTCCGTCCTGGCCATGATGATATCCACGAACCAGTCTGACAATGCACTTTCAGGATATGAAGCCTCCATGGCCTCCGTCGAATAACCGATTATATCCTTCACACGGGCCATAGCCGGCTGGGCATCCATCACGACACGCGCTGTCTTGCCGACAATGGACCTCTTACCGAAGGTCTTCCCGTTCGGAGCCACATACCTGCATCCCTTGAAGGTTCCCACGGCCTCATCGACATTATCCTTTGACGGAGCAGTACACCCGGTCCTGCTGCCGTCCATCTCCACATGCCTCCACTCATACTCCTGCGCGGCAGCACCCGAACCTATTGCCAAAGCGCATAAAAACAGAACAAACTTCCTCATATTAATTCTGTCTAAGCCATTTCCACAAATCCTTGAACGTCGTCTTTTTACCGAACATCAGAATACCGATCTTATAGATCTTCGCCGAAGCCCATCCGCATGCCACGAATGTCGCCAGCAGCAACACGATTGACAACGCCAGCTCCCACATCGGTACACCGAAAGGAATACGCGCAAGCATCACGATCGGAGATGTGAACGGAATCATCGAACACCACCACACGATCGGGCTGTCAGGCGCATTGAATGCATAAATGGCCACGAAGAACGCAAGCATAAGCGGCACAGTCACCGGCATCTGGAGCTGATTGGTATCAGCCTCATTCTCAACGGCAGAACCGATAGCGGCAAAGAACGACGCATAAAGCAGATAACCGAGGGCGAAATAAACGATGAAGGCAAGAACCATCTGCACCCAATCGATATCCTTAAGCGTGCTGAGGACGGCTCCCATTCCCTCTTCCTCTGCCATTGCGGCTGTCATATCAGCCACATCAACGCCACCCATCTGGGCTGTCATATCCATCATCTGCTCGGTCTGGGCCGGATCGCCCATAAGTGAATCAAATCCGATGAAAGCGGAAAAACCGCCGACAAGAAGAAGCGTCAGCACGATCCACAGGAAGAACTGCGTAAGAGCCACACATGCAACACCTATGATCTTTCCGAACATGAGTTCGGTAGCCTTCACGGATGACACAAGCACCTCGACAACTCTGCTTGACTTCTCCTCGATCACGCTCTGCATGACCATACCCGAGAACATCGCGATGAACATGTAGATGATGATCGAAAGCACCATTGAAATGATCATGTATACCTCTGACGATGTGATCTTCTCCTCACCGGACTCGTCCAGAGTATAGGTAGCCATCGAAACATCAGATTTCACATCCTCCATGATCTGCTTGAGATCGGTGATATCATAAAGCGCAAGACGATAATTCTCGACGGCATCATTGACCTTCGACTGCACACCCTCCTTCAGCTCCATGCTGAGAGGCTTTGGAGAATATGAGGCCACGCTTACAGTCTTCGCTACCGAATCGATCGGAGACACGACCACAAGGGCATCAAGGCCGAGGGCCTCGAAACGGGCCTTCATCGAATCGACCGGTTCAGTCGAATGATCCTCATATTCAACCGCATCAGTATCAACAAGGTACGGCATCACGATACCGGACTGATCCACCACAGCGACCTTCTTTCCGGTATCCTTCGCCATGAACATGATGACGCTCGGAAGGATGCAGATGGCAGCAAAAAGGATCGGAACCAGGAAGGTAGTCAACAGGAATGACTTCTTCTTTACGCGGGTCATATACTCGCGCGAAATGATGGTCTTTATATTTCTGAATTTCATAGCTTATTCCCCTTCTGTTACAAGTTTGATGAAAATATCATTCATGCGCGGAACGAGTTCCTTGAATGAGTTTACGGTAATGCCCTGTGCGATGATCGCCTTAAGCACATCATTGCCTGTGACATCTTCCGAAAGCGAAAGGACTGCCGTATGACGGTCTGAATCATACTGATCGGAAAGAACCTTGAATACTCCAGGCTCTGAAGACACACTTGTCTTTGATGTATATACAAGCTCCACATTGTTGTTGCCATACTTGTGACGGATCTCATCTACACCTCCGGTTATGACGACACGCGACTTGTTGATGAGTGCGATATTATCACAGAGTTCCTCAACAGACTCCATGTTGTGAGTCGAAAGGATGATTGTAGCGCCTTCAGCCTTGAGACGGAGTATCTCATCCCTGATGATCTGGGCATTGACAGGGTCGAATCCCGAGAACGGCTCGTCGAGGATAAGCAGGGACGGCTTATGCACGACAGTAGTGATGAACTGGACCTTCTGGGCCATACCCTTGGACAGTTCCTCCACCTTCTTGTTCCACCAGCTTTCGATACCGAACCTGACGAACCATTTCTTGAGTTCCGTCATCGCATCACGATAGCTCATTCCCTTGAGCTGTGCAAAATACATGGCCTGCTCGCCTACCTTCATCTTGCGGTACAGTCCTCTCTCTTCAGGGAGATAGCCGATCTTCTCGACATCGTCCTGGGTAATAGGTCTGCCGTCAAAAAGCACCTCGCCGGCATTGGGGATTGTGATCCTGTTGATGATACGGATCAATGTGGTCTTTCCGGCTCCGTTAGGACCGAGCAGACCGAAGATCTTTCCTTTCGGGATGTCCACCGAAACATGGTCAAGAGCCACTTTCTCTCCGAAGCTCTTGCAGACATCTTTACATTGAATAAGTCCCATTCTATATTACATGTTTAATATTTTCGCAGTCAGTTCAACCATAAGCTCCGCAGGTGTCGCTTCGCCGACATCACCGCCCTTTCCCTTATAGTCATATTCCTTCAGCAGAGCTATCACGGCCATGCATCTCTTTACCGGATAATTCCTTACGGCCGTATCATATTCGCTGAAAAAGTACGGATTCACACCCAGTACCTTGGACTTCTGATCATTTGCCGGTCTCGGGGTCTGCATCAGCAGCGCTCCGTATTTGAGGATCCTGTAGAAATGCGTATACAGCGCACTTACGGCCATAGGCATGGCAAACTTCGCTGAAGAGCCGATGTATGCGGCGATACGCAAAGCCTTTGCCGAGTTCTTCATGGACAGTTCCCTTGTCAGCTCGAAAATGCTGAACTGACGGCTTATGCCCACATTCTTCTCGATGTCAGCGGCACTAACCTCTACAGTTCCCTCCGGAAGATTCTTCAGCATCTTTTCGGTCTCGATCGCGATCTTGTTGAGATCGGTACCGGCATGTTCCCCAAGCAATGCAGCAGCGTCCGGAGCAATCCTCAAGCCCTTTGTCTGATAGAACATGGATATCCACTTAGGCATCTCATAATCCCTTAGCGCCTGCGAATCCACCACCACGCCTATCTTCGACACGGTCTTGTACAGAGACTTCCTCTTGTCCGCACTTGCTCCGTGCATGGCTATGACCAGCACGGTCGACTCCAGAGGCTTCTGGCAATAAACCGCAAGTTCCTCAAGGGTCTTCATCATCTGCGCCTCCTTCACGACCACCAGCTGACGCTCTGCAAACATCGGATAACGTCTCGCCGCCGTAATCACCGCATCGGCATTCACATCCGCGCCATAACATACAGTCTGGTTGAAATCACGCTCGCTCTCGTCAAGACAATGTTCCAGGATGGCATCGCATACCATATCGACATAATACGGTTCATCTCCCATCAGAAGATAAACCGGCTTGAAGACGCCTTTACGGGCATCCTCCACTATTTCCCTGCACAGGGAGTCGGTCTCTGCAAATCCTTTAGCCATAATCTGACAAATATAATACTTTTAGACGACACGTCAGATGAAAAACTACAAAAAAACGAGGATGACCGACACTTATCAGTCATCCTCAATCTATCGATTCATCTTGAGCCGTTATTCAGCTCTCTTCTCCTTTACTTTCACAAGTTTCTCTTTGAGAATGTCGGCGCAGTCTACTACTGCGTCTTCGAAGGTCTTCGCATTCTTCTCGACCACGATAGTGCTGCCAGGGATGCTCACCTGCACCTTCACGTTCTTGTTCTCATGGTCTGGAAGCAATGAAAGCGCCACATCCACTCCTGTTACTGCATCATAGAATTTCTCGATTCTAGAGAACTTCTTCTCTACAAAGTCCAACAGTTTCTGATCTGCATTGAACTTGATGCTCTGAACTCTAATCTCCATGTTTACCTCCGTTTTTTGCCCTTGGGTGGGCTCGTTTATAAATATCCTTAAGCTGGGCAATGCTGCTGTGGGTATAGACCTGTGTCGTAGCCAGGGAAGAGTGGCCAAGAAGCTCCTTTATGGAATTTATATTGGTTTCCTCATCCATCAGTCCGGTAGCCAGAGAGTGCCGGAGGACATGCGGAGACTTGCGCCCGGTTATGCCCTTCTGCATCTCAAGCTCTTTCTTGACTGCCCTGTCGACATACACCGGATACAGCTTTCTGCCTTTGTATGTGACAAGGAGCGGCTCTTTCAAAGACCTTTTACCTCCGCACATTGTCTCAACTGCTTCCAAATATAATGAAATTTCTTCACATAATGAAACAATCAGCGGAATTTCTCGCATTTTGTCTCCTTTTCCCCTCACTTTGACAACATTTCTGCCAAAATCAACATCTCCGATGGTCAGACCTATAAGTTCCGCACGACGCAGACCAAGGGAATAAAGCATGGAAATGATAAGTCTGGCGATACGCGCGTCATACAGTTCCTTTCCGCTTTCCGTATCAATGTTTGAGAGAAAGAAATCGAACTCACGACGGTCCATCAGCCATGAAGTCCTCTCGAAATAATCTTCCATCGCCTCTTTCCTGTAAAAGACAGGCAGACGCTTTTCAATCTTCGGTTTGGAGACAAGCTTCACAGGATTGGAAGCCAAAAGACCATTCATCATGAGATAACGGCAGAATCCGCTCAAGACCGACATATGAAGACTGACTGTCTTTGCCGAAAGTTCCCTTTCTACCATATCGACGACATAATCCCTCAACACAGGGACCCTCATTGCAGCGACGATCTCCTGATCGGTCATGTCCCTCCCATCTCCGGCACACCTCACGAAATCCGCCAGAACGTCACCATACAAGACCACAGTCCTCCCGGAATACCTCCTGATATCCCTTATATAACCTATATATTTCGCGACAACGCTCATTTAACAGGAACCAGTCCCATTGCGGCAGCCTTCTCCCTCATGAAGACATCAGCCGCCTCAAAGGAATTCTCTATGTCGCCATCAAGAATGGCATTCTTCACAGCCTCCTTCAGGATACCGATCGTATTGCATGGCTCGATGCCGAAAAGCTCCATGACATAGTCTCCCGTGATAGGATTCTTGAAATTGCGGATAGCATCCTTCGCCTCGACCTCGACAAGCTTAGTCTTCACAAGCTCGAAATTCGCATGCAGACGCGCTACCTTGCGAGGATTCTTCGAAGTGATATCCGCATTGCACAGAAGCATGAGATCATCAATATCATTGCCGGCATCAAACAGAAGCCTGCGCACAGCCGAATCCGTAACCTCCTCTGTGACAAGAGCTATCGGCCGCAGATGAAGACCTACCAGTTTCTGGACATATTTCATCTTCTCGTTCAGAGGCATCTTCAGACCCTGGAAGATCTTCGGGATCCATCTTGCACCCACGACCTCATGTCCATGGAATGTCCATCCGAGAGCAGGATCGTATTTTTTTGTCGCAGGCTTCGCGATATCATGAAGCAGAGCAGCCCATCGCAGCCATACATTCGGCTCGGTACGGACCTTCTCGACCTCCACGCCATCCTCAAAGACAAAATCCTTCAAAGTCCCCTCAGCGATAGCCTGCATTTCAGCAGCAGCGACATTGTCAAGTACTTCAAGGGTATGAGAAAAGTTCTCCTTATGTCCCTTTCCCTCAACGGTTTCCACACCTTTAAGCTTCGCCAGCTGCGGAAGCACATATTCAAGTAGTCCTGTCTCGTCAAGAAGCCTGAATCCGATCGATGGTCTTGGGGTGACGAGAATCTTGTTCAGTTCCTCGACAATCCTCTCCTTCGACAGAATCTCCATGCGCTCCTTGTTTCTCTTAATGGACTCCAGCGACTCCGGAACTATCGTGAAAGTCTGCTCTTCGGTCGTCAGTTTGGTAGCGAATCTTATGGCACGAACCATACGGAGAGGGTCATCGCTGTATGTGGTGTCAGGATCAAGAGGAGTACGTATGATGCCGGCAGCAAGGTCCCTTATGCCGCCAAACGGATCCACCAATGCACCGAAATCCTCTTTCTGAAGGCTGAAGGCCATCGCATTGATGGTGAAGTCCCTCCTGAGCTGGTCGTCCTCCAATGTGCCGTCCTCGACGATAGGCTTGCGCGAATCCCTGCGATACGACTCCTTGCGCGCGCCGACGAACTCGACCTCTATGCCCTTGAACTTGAGCATCGCAGTGCCGAAATTCTTGAACACGGACACATAGCTGTGCACACGTTCGCCTACAGCCTCGGCCAGTTCGATGCCGCTGCCCTCAACCACAATGTCAATGTCCTTGCTAGGGCGGCCGAGGAAGCAGTCACGGACATAGCCTCCGATGACAAAGGCCCTCACGCCTTTCTCTGCGGCCACTTCCGAAACGATGGAAAATATCTTATGGTCAAGGAAACCTTGAGTTATTGTTGCTGACATATCATTTCATTATATGCGGGGACCTTGTCCATGAATGAAAATCCGCTCCCGTCCCTCCTGCAGACGAACGTCCTGGTCCCGTTTGTAATCATTATATACTTCACGTTCAGCACCATATTGTACCGTACCGCCTGATCAAGCACCTCGCCGTTGATCTCCACCTCCGGCCTCTTGCACTCCACCACCATAAGCGGCTGAGCCTTACGGTCATACACTATGATATCCGCACGGAACTGCTTGTCACCCAGCTTGAATCCGGCCTCACTCATCATCATATGCAACGGCACCTGAAGCTGTCCTGCAAGCACACCGATACACCATTGGCGCACCCTCTCCTCGGGAGTAAGCGCAACCTCCTTCTTCCTCAACGGATCCCATATGGTCAATCTGCTGTCCGACATTCTGCAAATATAGTCAAAAATATTGTTAGCTTTGCATCGTCAAATCAGAAGAATGGGCAAAAACAGACGACATAACGCAGAAGACGACCTGAAGATCGTATATGAAGACCAGTGGCTTATCGTTGTAGAAAAGCCTGGCGGCCTTCTGAGCATGTCCACAGGACGTTCAGGAGAAGAGACAGCATACTCCATGCTTACGGAATATGCCGGCAGAGTATTCATCGTGCATCGTCTCGACCGCGACACATCCGGGCTTCTTGTCTTTGCCAAGGATTTCGACACGAAAGAGGCCCTGCAGTCCAACTGGGACGAAGCTGTGCTGGAGAGAAAATACACTGCCGTTCTTGAAGGCGAAATCGCAGACGAAGAAGGATGGATAGAGACATGGCTCTATGAAAGTCCTAAGTCCATGAAGGTGCATTGCTATGCCCTTGACCCGCGCGACAAACCCGAAAAGCCACCTCGCAAGGACTGGCAGTTCGCATCAAGCCACTGCCGTTCGCTCAAAAGAGGGAAAATTGACGGAATGGCTTACACAATGGTGGAATTCGAGCTTGAGACAGGCAGGAAAAACCAGATCAGAGTGCATTCGGAATGGATCGGTCATCCTATCGCCGGAGACCGGAAATATGGAGCGCAGAGCAATCCTCTAGGCCGTCTGGGACTTCATGCCCATGGTCTTTCATTCATCCATCCATGGACGGGAAAGACCCTGAAGTTCACATCCGCCCTCCCGAAATGCTTCAGGAGACTTGTCTAGATAACTCCTGAACCGAGCATCTCATCCCCGTCATACCATACGGCGAACTGGCCCGGCGTGATTCCACGCTGAGGAGTATCGAAAAGCATGTACAGTCCGTTCTCACGCATGATGACAGTAGCGTCCTGAAGAGGCTGACGGTAACGGATACGAACCTTGTACCTGCGGATTTCCCCAGCCTTCATAGCCAGGTCCGGACGTATCCAGTGGATTTCAGCAGGATCTATCCTCAAGCAGCTGCGTGACAGGCCTTTATGCGTATGGCCCTCTCCCACATATATGATGTTATCCGGAATATCGGTCTCGATCACGAATATCGAGTCCTTGTGACCTCCGATATTAAGCCCCTTGCGCTGGCCGATGGTATAGAACTGGGCGCCGTCATGACGGCCGACGATCTTTCCGAAAGGATTTTCCTTGTAGCGGGTCTTCTTTATGTGCTTTCTGCCGCTTCTGTATGTTTCCGTCTCGAACCTGATGTCGTATCTTACCGGCTCCGAAAGACGCATGAAATCCTCGTCCGAAAGAGCTGCGACCTTATCCATATCGAACGGACATCCCACATGATTCTGCGGCAGAGCCTTGTCTTCTGATACATAATCCGTAATCATCTTCGCCTCTCCCCCATCTTTCAGCAACGAATCCAGCGTTGACTTCAGAAAAGCATACTGCTCATTATCAGCATAATAGGCATCATAGACCTCAACCACATCGCCTTCGCACGGCTTCAGTTTCTGCTGCAGGAATGTCGGCAGGTCCACCTTTCCGACGAAGCAGATTCCCTGCGAATCCTTCTTGTCCGCCGACGGAAGGTCCGCCTCATGGGCAAGTCTCCTCACCTCCGGCTTGATGATGTCACCGATCGGGAACATTGCCTGCGAAAGCTGCTCCTGGGTAAGCTGGCAGAGGAAATAGCTCTGGTCCTTGTTAGGGTCTGATCCGGCAAGAATCCTGTATACAGGGCCATCAGGACCGTCAATCGTCTCCTTACGGCAATAATGTCCGGTAGCGACATAGTCTGCGCCGAGCTTCTTCGCGCATTTGAGAAATGCATCGAACTTTATCTCCCTGTTGCAGAGGACATCGGGATTCGGAGTCCTTCCCTTCTCGTACTCATCGAACATATAGTCGACGACTCTCTGGCGGTACTCCTTGCTCAGATCCACGAAATAGAACGGGATTCCTATCTTCCTGGCCACCAGCTCAGCGACAAAACGGTCCTCCTCCCATTCGCAGTCTCCATGAAGGGTTGTCGAAGCGTCATGCCAGTTCTGCATGAAAAGGGCGAACACATCATAGCCCTGCTGTTTCAGCAAAAGAGCGGCGACACTCGAGTCGACACCTCCGGAAAGTCCTATACAGACCTTTATTTGTCCGTTATCTGCCATATTATGAGACATTTTCAATAAAAAGCATTATATTTGTGAAGTCTGCAAAGATAATTTAATTGAACTGTTATGACAAGCAAAGAAATAAAAATCGCTTATCTCGAATACGAATCCATCGATCAGCTCGATCCTGCGGACAAGGAGCTTGCGGAAGCTGCCATCAAGGCGACGGAAGGTTCATACGCTCCATATTCGAAGTTCAATGTGGGCGCCGCAGTACGTCTTGACAATGGCCTCATCATCAAAGGCTCCAATCAGGAGAATGCGGCATATCCTTCCGGCACTTGCGCAGAAAGGACCGCAATGTTTTATGCGGCAGCCACTTACCCTGACAATGCGATCACGGGCATAGCGGTCGTGGCCAGTCAGAACGGACAGATCTGCGAAAACCCTGCGACCCCATGCGGCGCCTGCCGTCAGGTAATGGCCCAGTATCAGACAAAAGGCGGACGCCCGATGTCCATCCTCCTCGTCGGTTCCGGCCGGATCTGGAAATTCTCCAAGGTCGACGACATCCTTCCGCTCATCTTCGACAGCATCTGATTTTAAATCCGGGCATATTTGTGCTTTTGGACTGTAAATGACGATTTTTTTTGCAATCGCAAAAAAAATAAGTACATTTGCAGTCGGGAAAGTCATACACGACCAGCTCCCTCCGAATTCCCCCAGGGCTTGACCGCAGCAAGGGTAGGAGGTCGTAGCGGTGCGATGTATCAAGCTTTCCCTTTTTTCGTATATATACGTCAAGTTTTCAGTTTTCTCACGCAGTCTTTTTCGTTTTCCGGTACTTTTATTAGATTTACGGATAAAAGTAAAGGCATTTGGCACCGATCAGCGACATAGAACGACAGGTATATTCCAATATATATGAAAGGTACTCCCAGAAGCTTCTCGGGATATGCCTTGGCTATGTCCATGACATCGATGTGGCGAAAGACATACTTCACGACGCCTTCATCATCATATTTTCACGTATCGGGACCCTGCGCGAGCCCGAAAAGATCGAGCAATGGATGTGCGCAATAGCCAGGAACCTTTCTCTGAAGCATATTGAAAAGGAAAAGAAGTTTTCCGGTACGGATGTGAGCGAACTCAATGAGATCCACGAAGAAGAAGCTGCAGCCACAGGTATCGAAGCCATTCCTTTCGAGGACCTCATAAAGGCGATCGACGAACTTCCGACCCAGTATGGAAAGGTTTTCAGGCTATCAGTCCTGGAAGGTCTGTCGCATCAGGAGATCGGGGAAATGCTCGGTATCGCCCCTCATTCCTCATCATCCAACCTTGCAAGGGCTAAGCAGCTTCTGCGCAAGATAATTAATCGGAACTGGGGCATACTCATCACATTCCTTGTGCTTCTTTTCGCCATATTCCATTTTACAGGCAGGGAGGACATTGCGGTTGAATATGAAGAAGAACCGGTTGCTGTTATCGAAGAGCCGGTTGCAGCTGACAGCACCGTGGAGATTGAAAAGCCATTGATCGCCATGGCGGAGCCGGCAGAAAAGACTGCAGAGCCGGTGGAAAAGACTGAGAATCCGGTGGAAAAGACTGCGAAGCCGGTGGTAAAAGAGGATGAGCAGCCTGTACAGGAAATGCAGGACATAGTCGAAGTCATTGAAAATGAAGAGTCTGACGATATCCAGGAGAATACGGACTGCATCGATCCATATGATACTGATGTATTCGAGGATAACGAATCCGAAAGAAGAAGGGGCAGAAAAGTATCGTTATCATTCTCTGTAGGAAGTCATGGTCCTGCCGGAAATGATGGAGAGACGCAGGTAGGAAACGGTCATTTCCCATCATCCCCACCAGATGAGGGTATGCCTGTTGATCCACCATCAGGGCCGGAGACAGGGAATGATGACCCTGGAAATATCGAAGACGGGGAGAATGATGACGAGGAAAAGGATTCACCAATGAAAAGAAGAACCGCTGCCGGACAGAGCAGCGACGACAGCAGATACAGACATTACATGCCTGTAAGCTTTGATGCGTCATTGAACTGGGAAGTCAGCGAAAGATGGAACATCGGCACAGGTCTCAGATACACATACCTGAGGTCGGACATAATGCATGACCAGTACGTCGGCAAGCAGAAGATCCATTATCTGGGTATCCCGTTAAAGGCCTCATATACTTTCTGGGACTGCAGGTTCATCAATGCATATGTATCTGCCGGAGCATTGTTCGAGATGCCTTTGGCAGCACAGATTGACGGCAGACAGATTGATGCACCGTACCAATGGTCTGCTGGAGCGGGAATAGGTATGCAGTTTGAAATCACAAGAAAGCTCAGCATATATGTCGAGCCTGACCTCTACTATTATTTTGATACCGGAAGCGACATAAGGACCATCCGTACCGACAAGCCATTCAGCTTCACCATACCTGTCGGAATCAGATTTACATGGCAGTAAATGAATATTTCCACGCAGTCTTTTATATTTTCCGTATCTTTATAGTAAAGACATTGTCATATGAAACATACTGGAAAGATATTGTGCATTCTGGCACTTGCAGTTCCTTTCGTATGGGCCTCATGCGAAAAGATAGGCAAAGACCCAGATAAAAAGGAGGAATTCGAAGAAAAGCCCCTAGTCCTCACCAGAAGCGAAAGCCAGCTTGTGAAAGGGACCAATTCATTCACATTCAACCTGTTCAAGGAAGCGCTGGCAAGCGATCAGCATAACGGAAGAGACATCATTGTATCCCCTCTCAGCGCCAGCTTTGTGCTTGGAGCCCTGAATAACGGAGCTACAGGAGAGACCAGTCAGGAAATCACTGACGTCCTTGGATTTTCAGACGGGACAGTCGAGGACATCAATGCATTCTGCCGGAAGATCATGAGAGAAAGCGGTTTCGTAGATAATGACGTTGTAGTGGAGATGGCGAATGCAGTGATGATCAACAGGAATTACGGATTGAAGGAGCAGTTCGAGGATAAGATAGTGACATATTATGATGCTTATATTGAAAGCATCGACTTCTCTGATGTCGACGGTGTGGTAAAACGCGTGAACGATTGGTGCAACACGCACTCCGGGGGTCTGATCCCTCGCATAATTGAAAAGGAGGAAGTCGTCCCGTCGACCGTACTTTATGCCCTCAACAGCCTGTATTTCAAGGGAGAATGGAAAGATAAATTCAAGGAGGAGCACACAAGGAAAGAAGTGTTCACGGGCATCAACGGTTCGCAGTCACGCCTGGACATGATGTCCAGACACGACAATATGCAATATTACTATACCGACACATGGTCATGCGTATCGCTCCCATATGGAAACGGTTCATTCAGCATGTATGTCATCCTGCCTGACGAAGGAGTGGCTTTCAATGATTTCATTGCTTCCCTCGACAGTGATGTGTGGAATGACGTCCTGACTTCTACCGGAAAGTACCATGAAGTCAGTTTCAAGATGCCTAAACTGGATGTCGAGTGTTCATTTGACCTTATAGAGATGATGGAAGCCCTGGGAATGAAAAAAGCATTCTCACCTGTTGAAGCAGAATTTACAGAAATGTGCACAGGCGCAGCAGGTATATATCTCGGATTACTGAAGCAGAAAAGCAGAATCATCGTAGACGAGTCCGGAACTGAAGCAGCGGCTGTAACCATAGGAGGAGGGCTGGACTGGGCACCACCGCATTCCGGTAAAGAACCGATACTGTTCCATGCAGACCGGCCTTTTGCATATCTGATACAGGAGAACAACACCGGAACAATCTACTTCATCGGAGCCAAGCTAAGGCCATAGGACAATATGACACACAACATGCCGGCAGTCAGCATACAAGTCATGCTGACTGCCGGCATTACTTATGCAGATATATCAATTATTTATAGTACATTTGCAGAACTCAATCGTCTATAAGACGGACAAACAAATTATTGAACAATGAAAAGATTTCTTGCAATCATTATGGCGGCATTTGCATTTGCCGCATGCGACCCTGACGAAAAATCAGCTACCGAATTCAAGGCTGAAAACATCATTGATACCAAGTGGACCGGCACATTGAAGACAATCGACGGAACCTTGGTGAAAGGCACAGCCGATGTGACATTGAGATTTACTACTGAAAATGCCGGAAAATTCACGCAGAAAAGAAGCGGTTCCGGTTCAAAGGATTCGTATGACCTTTCATACAGCGTTTCAGGCAAGAGGATCTCGATCGACTGCCCTGTGATCAACGGCACATGGGAAGTGACCAACTACATGGAACAGGCCATGACCCTCACTCTGCTGCCTTCAAAGAGCAGCATCATGACCTTGATGAAAGAATAAGGATATGAAACTGAAATATGCCATTGCAGCCTGTCTGATAATGTTTTTCGGCTGCGAGAAAACGGAAAGGTATCCGGACATCGGCCTTGGAAACGGTACAGAAAAGCCGAAACCGGAGAAGCCTTCCGATAAAGACCCCGAGCCTCCTGTAGAGGAGCCCGGAATCAAGCCATTCACGCCTGCTGACGTGAAAGACGGCGGCGTGGCATATATCTGGGACACAAACGTGATTCCAGAAATCACCATAAAGGTCACCAAGGATGAATGGAACAGCTTCCTCAAGAGGTATGACGAATACAGCAACAATGCAGACTTCTTCCATTGCGATGTGACCTACAGGAAAGGGATCGAGGTCAGCACGATTACCGATGCCGGCTTCAGGATGAGAGGCAACACCTCACGCCGCCGTCCGGAAGGTGGGCATGGGCAGATGCATTCGTCAAATGCAGACTGGCATCATTGCCATTTCACCGTCAATCTCCGCAAATATCATAAGGACGATGACCATACGATCTACGGAATCCGCAAGATGAACCTGAAATGGCATAAGGATGACCCTTGCTATGTCCGTGAGATGTATTGCTATGACCTATTCCGCAGGTATGGAATATGGACGGCCCCGTTCGATACCTACTGCCGTCTGTGGATCCATGTCGAAGGAGACAAGAAGCCTGCGTATTTCGGTGTGTATGAGATGATTGAGCCTATCGATGAAGAGTATGTCGAGCGCAGGGAGAACCAGTTCGAGAACGACCGGGGCAACCTATGGAAATGCGTATACGGCAATGCCGGAATGGCAGACCTCAGGCATGCAGAAGACTGGAGATTCAACTACGACAAGAATGACGGAGTGAACTACACATACGAGTACAAAGGCGACAAGGAGAATTTCGAGCAGGCAAGAGCGCAGTTCCAGGACTTCATCACCAAGCTCAACACATTGAACAACGAGGATTTCTACAACTGGATCATGAGCGTCTGCGATGTTAAGATGCTCATGAAGACTTACGCCGTGAATGTAGCAGTCGGCATGTGGGACGACCATTGGAACAACGGAAACAATTTCTACCTGTATTTCAACTCTACAGACAAGAGCAGATACAAGGTCTTCTTCATCCCATACGATTATGACAACACCCTCGGCACCAGCGCCGACTGCGGAATCCATGGGGATTCAGGAAGGGTCAACCCATACAAATGGGGCAAGGACGGCATCCTTGTTGAACGTCTTCTGGAATTCGCGCCGTTCAGGAAAATGTACAAGGATGCATTCCTCGAGCTTATCGAGCCGGAAAACGAACTCTTTGACATGGATGCCAGCATAGCCAGGATCAGGTCATGGCAGGAAAAGATAGGCCCATATGTAAGCAACGACACAGGCGAAGACATGGATATCTATGACCACCCGGCACACTGGAGCAACCGCAAGGAATACAGGCTGATGGATCCGGGCAGCAACAATTTCTTCAGAGTAAAGGCTGATGTGATAAGAAATATGGGAGACTGATCATTCAGTATAGAAAAGGATGATGCGGGCGATGGCTCTCTGGCATACAGGACAGAAGCTTTCGGCCGCATTTGTTTTCATACGGCAGTCAGGATAAGGCCTGTACACGCCCTTCGACTGATATCCCGCACCTTCATATACTCCGACCAGAGAATCCATTGAAGCACCCTCCCTGATCTTCTCCCACACATCACCGTCAACAGGAGTAGGTATCTGGATGACCTTCGGAAGCATGTCATCCCATTTCGATCCGAAATCATAAAGAGTCGTGATGTTCTGCTCCCATGGCTCCATGTCGGGATAATAATACTCGACGAACTGGTCGTCATAGTAATACTCATCGGCAAGACCGGCAAAGCTGTGGCCGAATTCATGCACGACAACAGGCTTGAAAGCCGTATGGCGGGCCGTTGTCAATGTATATGAATTGAAGATTCCGCCACCTCCGTATGTGTCCGTATTAGCCAGGATCACAAGATGTTCATACGGGATGCCACAGAGAGCATCATGCATCTTCCAGACGCAAGAAGTGGTAAGATACCTGTCAGAATAGAACGTATCGTAATTCGATCCGACAGCTGTTTTCTTCCATACACCTTCGCGTGGAACGCTTACGCCGCTGTCCTCTGATTCAAGGGCAATGGCCACGAAATTGAACCTGTCCCTGTAGCTTCCAAATGGCTCATGTGCCAGTATGGCGTCCACAGCTGCCTGGGCATCAATATAGAACTGTCCGGCCTCTTCCTTGGTATAGCCTTCTGCCACGATTGCCACATCGATCTTTTCCTCCGGACTTCCGCTCTTGAGAAGGTAACGGTGAGGAGCCGGAACAGGATCGACATGACGGATAAGTATGTCTTCCGGGTCGACCACATGGGTCAATGAAGCCGAGACATTTCCGAAGAAATCATAAAGTTCCACCTTCACCTTGGCCTTTGACGAAGGCATCGGAAGAAGGAATGTATTCTCAAATGCCTTACGTAACTGTGTCGCCTCTTCTGTTGTCTTCCACTCCTGGAAAAGAGTAGAGAAAGCCTGCCTGTACACAACCTCACCGGTCTCCAGATCGGTCATGCAGATCTGACCGTTTCCTTTCACAGGAACCTTGTCAAGATTCACCCTCCTGCCGGCCCAGCCGTCAAAACTGTAGAGCCTGTCAAGCGAAATCTCGGTCGCCTTATCAGTACCGGAGAAAACATAATCAACACGGAGAGTCTGGCTCTGCGCATACATGGCTACAGAGAACAAAACTGTCAGAAGCACACAAAAAACGTGACGCATAAATCCTTATCAATTAACAATTTACAAATACCTCCTGCTCCCTTTTGGCGGCAGGAGCAAATCATAAAAGATTAAAGCACAGCCACTTAAGGGGCACGCTAAATTTTGGCAGCGCAGTTGATACCATCAAGGGCAGACGAGACGATGCCACCTGCATAACCGGCGCCTTCACCGCATGGATATAGGCCAGCCACCTGCACATGCTCGAGAGTTTCAGGATCGCGAGGGATGCGGACAGGAGAGGAGGTGCGAGACTCGACTCCGAGAAGGAGGGCGTCATTGGTATAATAACCATGCATCTTCTTGTTTCCGATCTCCGGGAAGGCATATTTGAGCCTCAGGGACACATGTTCAGGAAGGAGTTCATGCAGAGGGGCATTTTCTGCACCCGGATGGTATGAAGTCTGCGGCAGTCCGTTAGACGGGATGCGACGGCAGAAGTCCATCATACGCTGGGCAGGAGCCTTCAATGAGCCTGTATATTCGAACATCTTCCTCTCGACATCCTTCTGGAACTGAAGGAGGGCAAGCGGGCCATGCTGTGCATATTCAGGGAAATCCTCGGGCTCGATCTGAACTACCACACCGGAATTCGCCCACTTGGAGTTACGCTGCGAGTTTGACATGCCGTTGAGCACAAGCTCACCTTCTGCAGTTGCCGCAGGAACGAGGATACCGCCCGGGCACATGCAGAATGAGAAGACTCCCCTGTCAAGCACCTGGGTCACGAAAGAGTACTCTGCAGTAGGCATGTATGGCTGATACTTGCCATGGTACTGGATCTTGTTTATAAGAGACTGGGGATGCTCGACACGGACTCCGAGGGCAAAACCCTTGGCCTGGATCTCCCATCCCTTGCGGTCGAACATTTCATAGATATCGCGGGCAGAGTGGCCTGTGGCAAGGATTACTTTGCGGGAGGTATAGGTGACAGATCCTTCGCTTCGCTCAGGATGACAGGTTAGAACATCAAACGAGCCGTCGGCCTTCTTGACGATGTCGGTCACACGTGAGTCGAAATGGTATTCACCGCCATGTTCAACGATGCACTTGCGGATGTTCTCAACAACGATTGGGAGCTTGTCGCTTCCGATATGAGGATGCGCGTCGATAAGGATGTTCGGATCAGCTCCGAAACGCACCAGCTGGTGGAGGACTTCACGGATGTCTCCCCTCTTTGATGAACGTGTATAAAGCTTTCCGTCAGAGAATGTACCTGCACCTCCCTCACCGAAGCAATAGTTCGAATCAGGATTGACAACGCCTTCCTTCGAAAGCTTGGCCATATCGAATTTTCTCGCATGGACATCCTTTCCACGCTCAAGGATGACAGGCTTGAGGCCTTTCATGAGCAGACGGAGAGCCGCGAACATTCCGGCAGGACCTGCACCGATGATGATGACCGGCTCGGCAGATGAAACGTCCTTATATTCATCAAGGACATACTCGGCCATGACCTCGTCAGGCTTGTAGACCTCTACCTTATAACGGTACAGGATATCGTTTCTGGCATCGATGGAACGACGCATGATACGGTATTTAAGCTGCTGCTTCATCTTCGGAGAAACTCCGAGGGCCTTTACGGCAGCTGTCTGGATTTCATCGGCGGAAAGTTCTTTTCCAAGTTTACAGGTTACTTCTATTTCTTTCATATCTTCGACATTATCCCTTTATTCAACGAAGGGCATGAACTTTAGAATTCGGCGAGGCGGGATACTGGTGCTACATCGAGGGATGCACGCTCGCCGTTTTGGTAATGGAACCAGCCGGCGATAGCGATCATGGCGGCGTTATCGGTTGTGAACTTGAACTCCGGAAGGAAAGTGGTCCATCCCCTCTTGCGGCCCTCTTCCTCGATACGGGCACGCAGGCCGCTGTTTGCCGAAACGCCTCCTCCGATAGTTATCTGCCTGATGCCTGTATGCTTTGCAGCCTTAATGAGCTTGTCCATCAGGATATCAATGAGAGCCTTCTGGAAACTTGCGCATATATCGGCCTTGTTCTTCTCCATGAACTCCGGATCGATGGCCATCTGGTCACGCACGAAATACAGCAGAGAAGTCTTGATTCCGCTGAAGCTGTAGTCGAAACCAGGAATATGAGGTTTCGAGAATTTATATTTCAACGGATCTCCTTCCTTGGCAAGACGGTCTACAATCGGTCCGCCAGGATATCCGAGCCCCATCATCTTCGAACATTTGTCAAACGCCTCACCCACAGCGTCATCGATGGTCTGACCGAGAATCTCATATTCAAGCGGGCTGTCAACGCGTACGATCTGAGAGTTACCTCCCGAAACCAGCAGGCAGAGATACGGGAACTCCGGCTGACGGTTTTCCCTGTCATACTGCTTGATGAAGTTCGCCAGAATATGTCCCTGGAGATGGTTCACCTCGACCAGAGGCTTGTCCAGGGCCATTGCAAGGCCCTTGGCGAATGAAGTTCCGACAAGGAGAGAGCCGAGAAGTCCCGGTCCTCTTGTAAAGGCAATCGCCGTAATATCGGAAGCCTGTATTCCGGCACGTGTAATCGCCTCACTCACAACAGGTACGATATTGACCTGATGGGCTCTTGAAGCAAGTTCCGGTATGACTCCGCCATATGCCTTATGGACGTCCTGGCTTGCAAGCACGTTGGACAGAAGATATCCGTCCTTGATGACTGCAGCGGAGGTGTCGTCGCATGAAGATTCTATTCCTAGTATTATGTCTGCCATATCTGGTTTAATTTTCGTTAATCATATCTCTCGACTCCCTTCGGTCGCTCGAGATGGCAATCGGCACATTATATGCTTTGCATATCAGGGGGCAAAAATACGGATTTTATCCGATATTTTTACTATTTTTGCAAGTTGGACCGCCATAAACCTATCAAGCTATAAAAAAGACGCTTAAAATATTCTGGCTGACATTCGTCGCAGTTGCATCAGTCATCATTGCAGGAATCCTGACCATTCAGCTCCCGCAGGTGCAGACTTTTGTAGCCGGGAAGGTTGTGGACAAGCTGGATGACAGGCTGGATGCTGACATACAGTTCGAGAAGATCCACCTCAAGCCATTCACGACCCTGGTCCTCAAGAACATAAAGATCATAGACAGAAATCCGCAGAAGAACGCTGCAGACCCGCTTGCGGAACCTGTCGACACATTCTTCAGGGCAGATTACATCATCGCGAAATTCACTCTTCAAGGCCTGTTCAAGCAGGAAGGTATCCATCTTGACAAGGCATATATAAACGGAGCACAGATGAATCTTGTCATCGAAGACAAGGAGGACGAAGGAGACGGCGACACATCTACCGACAACCTTTCAAGAATCTTCCGTCTCCAAAAGCCCGACGAGCCGAAAAGAAGCGAAAAGGAGATATTCCATATCAACGACGTCAAGATCATAGACATGGGCTTCTCGATGAAAGACTATGGAATAGACCAGACGCCGTTTTACGGAGGAATCAACTGGAACGACCTGGATGTCAGGGACATAGACCTTACAGCCAAGGAGCTCCAGTTCAAGGCCGGCATCATGTCCGGAGACCTCAAGTCGCTGTCATTCAACGAGAAGAGCGGATACAGATGCAATTCCCTCACCGGAAGTGCCAGAGTAGGACGAGGCAAGACCATAATCAACGACCTGCTGATCAAGGACCCATGGTCCGAGGTGAGGATGCCGCTGTTCATGATGAGCTACGACAATGTAAAAGCATTCCAGGATTTCATATCACAGGTCAGGCTCGATGCTGACATCAGGGACACAAGACTCGATTTCCAGACAATCACCTATTTCGCGCCACAGCTCGAAGGAAACAGGCTCAAGGCAAGCCTGGACGGAAATGTTTCCGGATATGTCGACAACTTCAACATCAACCGTCTCCGTGTAGCGACCCAGGACGGAGGTTTTTCCGGAACTGTAACCGGCACGATGACAGGCATCCCTGACATTGAAAACACCAGACTCAATGCCACCATCAGCAAGAGCCTCATGACAGTCGACGGACTCGGAAGATTCCTGAGCGAGTGGATGCCGGAAGGTGAGCTGGACCTCAGCGGATTCGCAAAAGGGATACTTTTCTCACTGGACGGCAAGGTAGATGGACTGCTGAACAGTTTCGACGCCGAAGCAAGGATTTCATCTCTGATAGGTAGTCTTGCTGCCGATGTCAAGGTCGATAACGTCATTTCAGAAGACAAGCCTATCAGGATTTCCGGAGACATTGACACCGACGATCTCGACATAGGAAGGATCATCGGGACAGAGATGGTCAGACAGATGACCATGAGCACGAAGCTGGAGGCTGAATTGAGCGAAGTGCCGTCATTGAGCATAAGAGACCTGAATGTAAGCAGGCTGAACATCAACAGCTACGACTACGGAGGCATCAGGGCTACAGGCAAACTTCAGGACAACCTTTTCAACGGATGGATCACCTGCCATGACCCTAACCTCTACTTCATGCTGAAAGGAGCCGTTTCTCTTGTTCCGAAGGGCAATGACGCTCTTTACGGCTTCGAAATGAGCATCGGCGATGCGAACCTCAATGCGCTCAACATCGACAAGAGGGGCAGATCATATTTCAACCTCTCTGCAGATGTCAACTTTGTGAAGAAGGCGGACGGAACATTGAGCGGAAAGATCGACATCGAGGATGTCATGCTTGAAAACAGGCTTGGAAAACACATCATAGGCGACATCGGACTGGACTTTCTCAACAAGGAAGACAGCCATGAAATCAGTTTCGATTCTGAATTCGCCGAAGGAAAATTCAAGGGAAGCTCTACTATCCAGCAGTTCGTGAAGGACCTCATGAGCGTCTCCTTCAAGAAAGAGATCCCTGCAATGTTCAGGAATCCGGAATCCACATGGAACGGAGACACCTACGACCTGCAGTTCAACATGAAGGACGCCAGCGACCTGATGAATTTCGTCATGCCCGGCATGTACATCGACGAGAATACTTCCTTGCAGGCTAACATAGATGCGGACGGCAAGCTGGACGCATCGCTGAACTCGCAGCGAATCGCCCTCAAGGGACAGTTCGTCAAGAACCTGAAGCTTTCTCTGGACAATTCTGACAACAGGCTCGACGGAGAGGCCACATGTGATTCTCTCAAGGTTTCGACCGTGAATCTGATCAATGACAGGCTCGAGCTGCTCGCTCATGACAACCATATCGGAGCAAGGTTCGTATATGACAACGAAAGCGATATCCTGAACAAAGGCGAAATTGTCGTCACAGGCAATGTGGAAAGAGACGACGAAGGCCTCGGAATGAGGCTCGACATATCCCCATCGGCTCTTTATGTGAATTCAAGGGAATGGAACATCCTTGAGTCAAGCCTCATGTTCAAAGGGAAGGACCTCCATGTCGACGGCTTTGAAATGACAAGCGGCGACCAGCGTCTTCTCCTGTCCGGAGGCACATCAGCCGAACATGCCGACACATTAAGCCTGGATCTTGAAAGATTCGACATTTCACTTGTAAACGCCCTCCTCGGCGACGACTTCGGAATCAGAGGCGCGGCGTCCGGCAATGTGAAGATTGTCTCCCCTATCGTAGACAACAGCTTCAGCGGCAGCATATTATGCGACTCCACCTATATCGCGGGAGAGCCGCTAGGAGAGCTTGACCTGAACGGTATATGGAACGAAGAATTCGAGAGATATGACCTCCGGATCAGAAACATGATGGAAGGACACAGCAGCATAGATGCGACGGCGAAGCTCAATCCTGCGACAAGAATGCTCGATGCGGTGATTTCCCTCGACAAGCTCCATACTGCGTATGCAGAGCCGTTCCTTGAAGAGATCTTCAGCGAGATGGGAGGTTATATTTCAGGTGACATCATCCTCGACGGACCGTTTGACAATCTGGCCATCAGCAGCGAAGGCACGCGCCTTGAAGAGGCCATGCTGAAGGTGGCATACACCAATGTCCCATATTTCGCAGACGGAACATTCCACCTCAACGACGACGGAGTCTTCTTCGACGACATAACGATCCGCGACAGGGCGACAGGAACAGGAAGCGTGACCGGAAGCATCGACTGGGACAGGCTTAAGGACATCAGGTTCAATACAAGGATCAAAGTGAATGAGATCGAGGGCGTCAACGTCACGGAAGACATGGCTGACGTATTCTACGGAAACATCTATGCGACCGGAAACGTCTCCATCACCGGCCCTGTCAACTCTATCGTCCTCAGCGTCGATGCCGTTACCGCAAAACCTGGCCAGCTCCACATCCCAGTAAGCGGACTTGCAGCATCTTCCGGAAGCACCAATCTCCTCAAGTTCAAGGAGCCTGTCAAGGAAGTGTACATAGATCCTTATGTGGCCATGATGAAGCGTCTTGAAAGCACAGAGGCAGAAAACAGCGACTTCACGGTCAATCTCAGAGTGAACGCATCTCCTGACATAGAAGCATTCATAGAGATCGACAAGGCCAGCGGCAATGTTCTATCCGGACGTGGAAACGGACTTGTCGAGCTTGAAATCGGAGAAGACCTGTTCAACATCAACGGAGAGTATACCCTTACCGGAGGAAGCTACAGATTTGCGGCTCTCGGACTTGTCAGCAAGGACTTCCAGATCCAGCAGGACAGCAAGATCACCTTCGGAGGCGACATAATGGAAAGTAATCTCGACATCACAGCCGAATACACAACAAAGGCTTCGCTCGGAACCCTCCTTGCGGACTCCACATCGGTAGGCAACAGGCGTGACGTGATATGCGAGCTTAAGATCACCGACAAGCTGAAGAATCCTAGACTCGGCTTCAATATCGAGATACCTGACCTCGACCCTATGATCAAATCAAGGGTGGAAAGTGCGCTCAGTACCGAAGACAAGGTCCAGAAGCAGTTCCTTTCACTTCTGGTCACCAACAACTTCCTTCCGGAGGAGCAGTCAGGTATCGTCAACAATTCGTCCTCACTTGTGACCGAGGCTATCGCGAACCAGCTGAACAACATATTCGAGAAGCTTGACATCCCTGTCGACCTGGGTCTCAAATACCAGTCCAACGACCGGGGAACGGACATCTTTGACGTAGCTGTGTCCACACAGCTCTTCAACAACAGGGTCGTCGTGAACGGAAACATCGGAAACAAGCAGACGGGAACAAGCGCCCAGACAGACGTGGTAGGAGACCTTGACATCGAGATCAAGATCGACAGGTCCGGCTCTTTGAGACTCAACATATTCTCTCATTCGGCCGACCAGTACACGAACTACCTTGACAATTCACAGAGAAACGGAGTCGGTCTTACATATCAGACCGAGTTCAACAATCTCGGACAATTCATAAGAAACATCTTCAGAAGCAAGGCCAAGAGGCAGGAGGCCAGACGTGCCGAGGAAGAGGCGCTTCTGAACGCGGAAAGAGTTGAAATCCATATAACAGAAGATGATTATGGAAAACAGGAAAGGTAAACTGTACCTGATCCCCTCGCCACTTGGCGAGAATGATCCGGCGGAAGTCATCCCCGGACCGGTTCTGGAGTCGCTCCAAGGCTTCAGGACATTTGTTGTGGAGGAGGTAAGGACAGCAAGAAGATACCTGTCAAAGGCAGGACTTAAAGGAAGGATCGGAGAGCTCGAGTTCCATGAACTTAACGAGCACACCGACCAGGCGACGATAGAAGGCTACATAAAGCTGTTTGATGAGGGCAACGATGTCGCCCTCATTTCCGAGGCAGGCCTTCCGGCAGTAGCTGACCCGGGCGCCCAGCTTGTAGCACTGGCCCACAGGAACGGGATCGAGGTCATCCCGGCTGTAGGTCCGTCATCGCTGATGCTTGCTCTGATGGCCTCCGGCCTGAACGGGCAGTCATTCGCATTCTGCGGCTACATTCCGGCAAAGACGGATGAAAGAAGAAGCCGTCTGAAGACCCTGGAGAAGGTTTCCGGCCAGCTTCGCCAGACGCAGATCCTTATCGAGACTCCTTACAGGAATGATTCGCTGTTTGCGGATATCCTTGCTGTATGCGGAGCATCCACAAAGGTGTGCGTGGCGGCAAACATCACGATGCCGGACGCATACATCAGGACAAAGAAAGTAAGTGAATGGAAGAAGGAGGGCCTTACAATAGGCAAGAGGCCGTGTGTCTTCCTCATATTGGCATAGATATGAAGAACATCGGAATCATTGAGCTTGAGGGCATGGAATTCAAGGCTTACCATGGCTGTCTCGAGCAGGAAAAAGTCAGGGGAAACAGTTTCACGGTGGATTTCCGTGGGGAGATGGATCTTTCAGCGGCAGCGGAAAGCGACAATCTTAACGACACCGTGAATTATGGTGAGATCTATGAGGTTATTGCATATGAAATGTCGATCCCTTCGGAGCTGCTGGAGAATGTGGCGGGACGTATCGTCAAGGAGATCGGGAAGAGATTCCCGCAGTTTGTTTCGTTTTCCGTAAGGGTTTCCAAGAAGAGGCCGCCGGTGGATGGTGTGGCTCAATGGTCCAGAGTAACGTTGTATCATGAAAGATAACAGGATAGCATTCATAACATTGGGGTGCAAGCTGAATTATGCCGAGACTTCGACTTATGAGAGGGAACTTCTGAAGGAGGGATTCGAGGCTGTGCCGTGGAGCAAGGGAGCGGATGTCTTTCTTGTGAACACATGCACGGTGACGGAACATTCCGATAAGAAGAGCCGCAACATCATAAGGAAGCTCCATCGTATTTCTCCTGAAGCCCATATATTCGTGACCGGCTGCTATGCACAGCTGAAGAAGGCTGAAATAGAAGCGATCGAGGGGGTCACAAAAGTTTTCGGAGCGACCGAGAAGAGCAGGATCGTTCCGGAGATCCTTTCGATCGTACGGGGAGAGGAATGCTGCGGAAAGGGTCTGGAGACTTTCTTCCCGGCATATTCGAGCGGCGAAAGGACACGTTCTTTCCTGAAGGTCCAGGACGGATGTGACTACAAGTGTCATTACTGCACGGTTCCATATGCACGCGGCGAAAGCAGGAACATTCCTATTTCAGAGATTATTCCGCAGGCGGAGGCCATCGCTGCGGAAGGCATCAAGGAGATCGTTCTGACCGGCGTGAATACCGGCGATTTCGGAAAGAGTACCGGCGAGACTTTCTTTGAGCTTATACGTCAGCTGAATGAGGTGGATGGCATAGAGAGATACAGGATCTCGTCTATCGAGCCGAATCTCCTGACAGAGGAAATGATAGACTGGATTACTTCCGGCACGAAATTCCTTCCCCATTACCATATTCCTCTTCAGTCGGGATGCGATACGATCCTGCGCGAAATGGGCAGAAGGTACGACACTGCCGCATTTGCACGTAAGATACGGTACATCAGGGAGAAAAGCGAGGTTCCGGGAGGGCCGAAGGTTTTCTTCGGTATCGATGTGATCGTCGGATTTCCTGGCGAGACAGACGAGCTTTTCATGGAGACATACACCTTCCTCCGTGACGTAGTGCGTCCAGCATTCATACATATCTTCCCGTATTCACGTCGTGCTGGGACTCCTGCAGCCGAGAGGAAGGATCAGGTGCAGGACAGCGTGAAGACGCAGAGGGTACAGATGCTGGAGGAGCTGTGCGCGGAGCTGCATCAGGAGTTCATTGAGGCGAACAAGGGTGTGGCGGAGAAGGTTTTGTTTGAGAGTACGGACAGGAAGGGTATGATGGAGGGGTATAGTGGGAATTATATCAGGGTGAGCAGGGAGTTTGATAAGGATATGATCGGAAGGATTGTTGATGTGATCCTGTAGGGTTTTCTGCTGGTTTATGCTCCATTGGCCCCTCCCACTCTGCGAGTGGGCCCCTCCCCCTACCCGGGGGTGGGAAAATGCCAATTCCGCATTAAAACCAGCAGAAAACAACCTGGCTAAGCTCAGCTAGTCATGTCATCCTGAGCGTCAGCGAAGGATCTTTTAACTGATTAAGAATCAAAAGGCGGTCGAAGGAGGAAACGCGGAATGACGATGGAAAAGGGAAAAGGTAAGGCGAGGTTGGTGTTCCTGGGGACGGGAACTTCACAGGGCGTGCCGATGATAGGGTGCGGATGTGAGGTCTGCAGAAGCATGGACCCGAGGGACAAGAGGTTGAGGGCCAGCGTGCTGGTAGAGTACGAGGGCATGAAGATTCTTGTGGACGCAGGTCCGGATTTCAGGCAGCAGATGTTGCGTGAAGGCGTGTCGCATGTGGATGCGATCCTTCTTACCCACAATCACAAGGACCACACCGGAGGTCTTGATGATATCAGAGCCTTCAATTACATTGAAAAGAGGGCGTCCGAAATCTATTGCGAAAAGTATGTGGAGGATTCTTTGAGACTTGAGTATTCATATGCATTCGCAGAGAAGAAATATCCCGGAGCTCCGGAATGGCATGTACACAACATCGACGAAAGGCCATTCCAGATAAGCTGCGGAGGTCCGTATGAAGTGCTTTCATGGGAGCCCGGCAAGGGCTATGTACATACTATGGCCGGTGAGAACGATCCGGTCAGGACAGCCGAGATCATCCCGATCCGAGGCATGCATTACAAGCTTCCGGTCCTCGGCTACCGTTTCGGAAACATCGCATACTGCACCGACATGAATCATATTCCCGAAGAGGAATTCGAGAAGCTACATGGACTGGACCATTTCGTCATCAACTGCGTGAAATATGGAAAACATCTCTCGCATTATTCATTGGAAGAAGCGGTAGAGGTAGCACGCCGCGTAGGGGCGAAGCATTCATGGCTGACCCATCTTTCTCATCAGCTTCCATGCTATAACGAACTGGCTTCCGAGCTTCCGGAAGGCATTCTTCCGGCCTACGACGGACTGATCATCGAGTGACGTCATGCATGTAAGGAAAGCCACATATGAAGACATTCCGGAACTGATGAAGATCTTCGAAGCCGCGCGGCAGATCATGCGCGACAGCGGGAATCTCCATCAATGGAACGACAGTTATCCATCCGAGGATACCGTCAGGAAAGACATTTCCGACGGGACATGCATGGTTCTGTGCGATGGTCCGGAGGACGGGATCATCGCGACAATGGCGTTCATTCCAGGCCCGGATCCGACATATGCGAAGATATATACCGACGGTTCGATGACAGAAGAATGTTCATGGCCGGACGAGAATCCATATCATGTGATCCACAGGATAGCGGCGGCCAGACCGGGACGGAATGCAGCCCGGACGCTGCTGGACTGGGCATTCGACTACCTCTCACACTCCCCTTCCGGATATCCGGCAACCATCCGCATCGACACCCACAGCGACAATGTCATCATGCACCATCTTCTCGGGAAATACGGTTTCATACGCTGCGGGGTCATAAGGCTCGCGGACGGAGCACCGAGAACTGCATATCTTATGAGCAGATAATTCAAATGCGTATAGTACTTTTTCACGATGCGCCCGTCTTATAACTGAAAACATGTTAAAGCTATGAAGAAAACTATTGCAATCCTTATTCTTTTGGCGGCTGCAGCAGTTTATGCAGAAGCCCAGGACATCAATTCCAGCATAAGATACTGGGACGAGGGAAAACTCACTTGGGACGATTTCGAAAAGAGGAATTTCGAAGGAGAAGGCAGGAGCTATCTCAGCCCTCTATATCATACCGAATACAAGACCGTGAAGCATGGCAACCTGAAAGTGCGTCAGTACGTCACACGCACGGCCTTCGACAAGAGCAACACATGGGTAAGGACAGAATACATTTCTGACAGGCTGCTCAGGTACAACCAGCTGATCCTGGACATCGCGGAGGCAATGAGAAAGGACCTGCAGAGAGACCTCAACCAGAACACAAACTTCAGCAGATCATACATTTACGAGCATTACACAAATAAAGGTCTGAATACCATAACGAAGCTTGCGGAGGAATCCAAGGGCGGAGATGACATAAGCGTCATCGAAAGATATGAAAAGGAGATCGCGCCGAAGCTTGCAGAGGTTTCAGCCGACACAATACCTCAACCAAAACTCAAGAACTGGGGAGCTGGTTATCAGCTCGGCTACAGCGCCGGGGTTTTCACCGGTGACGGGGCACTTCTTCTCTCGCCTCATCACAACCTGACCCTCGGTCTTCTTTTCAGCTACAGGAGATCGCATTTCATCATCGACATGGAAGTCGGCGGAGGAAAGGCACGTCAGGATATACTTATGACAGGAACAGCAAATGGAGTCAGCAAGGATGTCGTATGGCCAGCAGGAAAGAATTACGGCCATTCAGGCATAGACTTCGACTATGGATATGCAGTCTATGACGGATCATGGCTCAAGGTATGCCCTATCGTCGGAGTCGGTATTTCGACCTTCAACAAGGAAATCCTGGACGGGGAACAGAAGATCAGCACCACAATTGGAGGCCTGCAGCTTCTCGCCGGCATCAACCTCAACTGGAAGATTTCAAGGACTCTTTCATACAACACTTACAACGAAACCGCAATCAGGACAAAGATCTATGCCGCAAGGACTAACCTCATGAAAGGCATGAACCCGGTATGGTCGATCAATGCAGGAATCGCCTTCGATTTCTATGGTCGCGGTCCGGAGCAGAAATAAGCTTCATACCCACATAATAATACAGTTCAGTCAACGAAACTCCTAATAATTTTAGGAGTTTCGTTTTATATTGCTATCTTTGCTGTATAATTTACCGACATCATTATGAAACAGAGACTTACAGCAAAAGAAGAAGAGATCATGAATATCTTCTGGAAGAACGGAGAGATGTTCATCAGGGATGTGCTCAACCATATTCCGGAGCCGAAGCCGAACTACAACACCGTCGCGACCCAGATCAAATTCCTCGAAGACAAAGGGTTTCTGACACGAAAGCCGGTTTCCAACACCTACCTTTACTGCCCCGCAATTTCAGAGAAGGAATACAGCGGTTCCACCATCAGCACTGTAGTGAAGAATTACTACAACAACTCATACATGAGTGTGGTATCGCAGTTTGTAGAGGAGGAAAAGATGGATATCGAGGAGCTCAAGGCATTGATAGCGCAGATCGAGAACAAACGAAGATAATCCCTGATGGACGGAATGACATCATACCTGATCGGATGTACATTGTACATCACGGTTTTCCAGGCATTCTATCTGATCGCGATGCGGAAGACAACATTTTTCCGTATGAACAGGATCATACTCATGTCCGGAACCTTCGCATGCATGATAATGCCGCTCGTGAACTTCTTTCTGCCGGAATCTGTCAGCAGTCTGGGCCTTATAACGGCAGGGCATAAGTTATACACTGAAATTGAGGCATTCGCAGACTCGGTCATTTCCGCCGGGGAAGGCCCCCAACGGGGAAAGATGATATTCTGTATCATCTATTTCACCGGCGCGGCAACGACAATGTTCATGACGATTATGTCAATGATAAGGATGACGGAATTCATCAGAAGGATACCATGCACGGAAGAGGATGGAGTGAAGATCAGGATGACAGGTACGGACATTGCCTCATTCAGCTGGTGCAGGAACATCGTGATCAGCAGAAATGACATCGAGAACAATCCCCTGATACTGGCCCATGAAAAGATGCATGTAAAATGCTGGCATTCTTTCGACATGATGGCATATTCGGCTGTGACAGCAATCCAATGGTTCAACCCTATTGTCTGGCTTGTACGCAAGGAGCTGAAGATGCTTCATGAATATGAAGCTGATGCGCTGACAGCAGATAAGGAGTGGCATGACTATCAGTTGCTTCTTATAAGAAAAGCGGTCGGAGAGAAACAGTTCATGGCAGCCAACGGCTTCAATCACTCGAAAGTGAAAAGCAGGATCTCAATGATGAACAGAAAGAGGTCAGGCAAATGGATGAAGCTGGTTTATATCTTATGTCTTCCTATCCTTGCCGGGGCAATGTGCTGCTGTTCAGACTGGAAAGCCGAGACTGTTCCTTTTGATCTGATCGAGGAGGCGCCAAGGTTTCAGGGAGGTGACGCAAACTCATTCTCCCGATGGGTCAACCGTAACCTCAGATATCCGGAAAGCGCAAAAGACGATAATGCCATGGGCCGGGTTAACGTGAATTTCACCGTTGACGAAAGCGGCAAGGTCACCGATGTCAGAGTCCTGTCCGGAGTCCACCCAGCCCTGGACGCCGAAGCGATAAGGGTTGTCAGCAGTTCCCCATCATGGGAGCCGGGCATACAAGACGGCAGGCCTATACCTGTTTCATATACATTTCCGATAATATTTCATCTCAGACAACCATAATCAGAAACGATGAAAAAGATCATAATTCCTTTATTACTTATCTTGTCAATGGTCTGCAATGCACAGGACAGGCTGCAGAGGGCCATGGACCGATATGAGTATGGCGCAGCCGCAGAGATCCTTGACAGTCTCATCAAGGGAATGTCGGCTGACAGCATCATGGTATCGCAGAACAAGGACAGGATCATCAGCCTTACGCTCCAGAGAGCAGGATGCCTGAAGAAGCTGCACCGTAACGAAGAGGCGGCTATGGCCTTGGCAGATGTGCTCCATCTCGACCGGTTCAATATCGGTCTGCTTGCAGAACTGGCTGAGTGCCATATGCTGACAGGCAGGACCGGAGAATCATTCCAGCTGTATTCGATACTGTCGGGACTGCAGCCGGACAATGTGTATTTCAGGATATGCCAGGCCAGGATCCTTTTCCGTGAAAAGCAATATGAGGAGAGCATAGACTTATGCAAAGTGATTCTGGCAAAGGACAGCATTCCTGAAATCCTGTCCATGACTGCTGACGGATACAAGAATCTCGGAAAGGCCGATTCGGCACTTGTTTATTACAATCATGTGCTCAGAAAGAAGCCTCGCCATGTCCCTACAATGAGCAAGAAGGCGGATATCCTCCTGTCAGCCAAGCAGTATGTACCCGTGATCGACATGAGCCGTGAATATCTTCAGGATGATCCGGACAACATGACGATGCTGCCGATCTATGGACTTGCCCTTCATCTTCAGGGGAGCTATCCCCTCTCCATCGAGACTTTCGAACATCAGCGCGAATTGGGCGATGACTCATATCCAGTCCATTATTACATCGGCCTCAACCATTACATGATGGATAACTGGCCTCGCGCGGTAACCGAGCTGGAAAAGGCCTACCAGATAGATTCGTCAGATGTGACCCTTGTATATCAACTGGCGCATGCGAAAAGCCATATGATCAGACGGACAGGACTGGAGTCCGGAGGGCTGAATCCGGAATCCGAAAGATTGTACGCCAAGGCCCTTGACATGCTCGAGCCTTCCCCTTCAATGATGCACAACATCTACGGAAGCATGGCAATGGCACGTCACCGTACGGAAAACTTCAGGGATGCGATCAAATACTACGAGCTCAGCTACAGATACAATCCGAAGAACATCTCCGCCCTATCGTCAATAGGATATTGCTACGAGCGCCTGAAGGAATATGATAAGGCCCTGGAGTACTACCAGCGGTACATGAAGTTCGGCAAGCCCGGAACATCAGGCTATCAGTTCGTCAAGGAAAGCATCGACTACATCAAACAGGAAAAATTCATGGAAGAATAGGGGCATCAGGCTGTTGGCTGTTCCCAGGTTGCTATTATTTCAGCAGGCAAAGAACAGCCCAAACCCATAACACTCTAACACACAATACATTACAGAATAACACCGTTCCTACCCTGTCGATTAATTCGCAAGCTAGGAACGGTAATTCTTTTATAGACAAGATCATACATTCAGCTGTATTTTCTATAGTTTTTTGAAAATTTCAGTACCTTGTGTTGCAAGGTATTCAAAAATTTATATATCTTTGCACTACCACATGCACGATTTATGCACTACAGGGTAACGTGACAGACATCTGTACACCCTGGGAATATGATATAGATTAAGAGACAATACAGAGAAGATTACTATTATCGTCAGGATGACAATCAAAGTAAAACATTTGAGCGAAGCGATAGCAAGTCCCTTCCCCGAGGGAAGGGATTTAGGGATGGGGTAACGTAGACATATTTTCATATTTCTGCACACCCTCGAGAATCATGATAAGTTAAGAGACATAAATTAAAGTTATAAGGTTAAAAATATGAAAAAGACAATCAACGTAGCGATCGGCGGATGCAGCTTCACAATCGATGAGGATGCATACAACACTCTGAACGACTATCTGGAGCGCTTCAAGGCAGCTCTGGACAACACCAGCTCAAGCGCGGAAGTTCTTGACGAGCTCGAAGTCAGGATCGCCGACATGCTCAAGGGCAAACTCGGCGGAAGGCAGGTCGTTGACCTCGCAATGACACAGGAAGTGATCGGCAAACTCGGTTATCCGGAAGGATACAGGGAAGCAGATGACCAGACCGCAAGGCAGCATGCCCCAAGAGATGAATACCACTATAGCGGAACCGACGGCGAGAAGCCTGTAAGGAAGCTTTTCCGAGATCCGGACGGCAAGAGGATCGCCGGAGTATGTTCCGGCATCGCCCTTTTCCTTGGAGTGGACGTGACTCTTATCAGAGTCCTCTTCCTCGTTGCATTCATCTGCGGATCG
Source organism: Bacteroidales bacterium (assembly GCA_017465225.1). Classification (GTDB taxonomy): domain Bacteria; phylum Bacteroidota; class Bacteroidia; order Bacteroidales; family UBA932; genus Cryptobacteroides. The sequence goes on along the minus strand of JAFTWQ010000017.1, from coordinate 90,752 downwards.
GCCGGATTCTGGATCTATCTCGTCATCTGGATTGCAGCTCCGGAGGCCAGGACAGCTGCAGAGAAATGCGAACTCCGAGGCATACCTGCAAACGCTGAAAACATCAGAAGATTCACCGAAGGAAGATAGTCATGGAAGCTGGCACAGGCATAATCGAGAACAACAAGACCCAGATGAGACGAGGGGTGCTGGAATACAGCATCCTTCTCATCCTGGCCGCGGGCGACGAATATGCCTCGTCGATAATCCAGAAGCTGAAGGAGGTCAACATAATCGTCGCGGAAGGCACCACCTATCCCCTGCTGATCCGCCTCAAGAAGCTTGGCCTGCTGAACTACCGCTGGGAGGAATCGACGCAGGGACCGCCTAGGAAATACTATATGATCACGGATCTGGGACGCGAACAGCTAGCAGGTCTTGACGCCGCATGGGACGAACTGGCAAAAGGCATTGACAGCATTAGAAAGGGATCTAAGGCATAACCATCATAAAAATGAAGACAACTGAAAACATAAGCCTCGCAGGATATGCATTCACGATCGAGACGGATGCATATGAAGAGCTGGAGGCATATCTCAATGAAATACACGAGGCATTCGCGGCCGATGCAAGTGCCGAGGAAATCACAGCCGATATCGAGGCAAGGGTCGCAGAGCTGATGAAGGAGAAATACATCAGCGGAATGGTGGTGGACATCGACATGGTCAGAGAGATAAAGAGGCGCATCGGCGATCCGAAGATGCTCGCCAACGAGGATGCGGAAGCAGTGGAGATGCCAGAACAGGCAGAACCGCAGAAGGAGAATGAGAAGAAGAAGCACCATGATTACTGGAAGAGCAGACGTCTGTTCCGCAACATGGATGAGCGCGTTCTTGGAGGTGTATGCTCCGGCCTCGGAACATATTTCGGCATCGACAAGGTCCTTTTCAGGATCCTTTTCCTCATATTCTTCTTCCTTGGTTTCATAGGTTTCGATGACGGTCCGTACTTCGGATTCTCTGTCCTCGGATACATCTGCCTCTGGATAGCAATGCCAGCCGCAAGGACAGCCGAGCAGAAGAGAGAGATGAAGGGCAAGCCTATGAACCTGAAGAGCTACAAGGAAAAGGACTTCGACTTCGGGAAAGAAGCCAGGGAAGTAGCCCAGTCACCCGCAGGACAGACAGTCAAACGCGCCGGAGGCGTATTCCTCGGCATCATCCTTCTGGTTGTCGGCCTCACAGGACTGCTTGGAAGCATCATCATACCGGCAATGCCAAGCCTGATGAATGAACTGCTCACAGAATTCACCCCTATCGACCCATCCGAAGAAATGCTCATAGACATCATGACATTCAAGACCTTCTGGTACCTTGTATTCGTGCTGTGCTGCATAATGTTCGTATGGTTCATCTACAACGGAGTCATGATGCTCTTCGACCTGAAATACCCGTCGTGGAGGCCAGGAATGGTGCTTTTCATCGCATGGCTGATGAGCATATTCGCAATCTTCGCATGGTTCATAAAGACAGCGGCATTCGACTTCCCTACCCTGCTGATGCATTTCATACACTGATCCTGACAGATCAGATTGCAAGCCTTTCCTTTACATACCTCACGCTGGCGGCGTATTCCTCGTCAGTCGTGAGGTGTTCTATAATCATAGGCATGGCAGGATTCTCCGCATCTGCCAGACGGGCATACAGTTCCAGATCCAGAATGCCGTCTCCGCAAGCGCACTCCTGAAGCTGGAATGTATATTCTTCCTTGAGCCGAATATCCTTCAGATGGCAGCTGCAGATTGTTCCGTGCAGTTTCTCGAAACATTCATGAAGAAACTCATCATTGAAGAAATACTTCTTCGGAGAGGTTATCATATTAACCACATCCAGATGGGTTCCGAACTCGGCACGGTCGACATCCCCGATAAGACGCAGATACTCGTCAGGAGTGCTCGGGATCATCCACGGCATGGATTCTATGCAGAATTTCGTATGCTTCGGCTTCGCTGTATCTATGATCTCGCGGATCATCCTAACGGCCATATCCCATAATTCCTGGCTGAAATTGTCACGATAGCCTCCGTCCCATCTCGGGCCGTACGGAGTGCCGACCACATTTACGCAGCAGACAGATCCGATTGCATCCGCCATACGCAGCTGCTCAACCGAATAATCGATCCACTTACGTCTCTCCTGCGGATCTGCGGCAAGAGTGTTCCTCCATACCCCTACCTCCGCAATGGTCAGTCCAGCCTCGTCCGCGGCCTTCTTATATGCCATGAATGTATCTTCTCCGTCCTGGAATGAGACGGGAAAATTTACCGACTTAAGTCCCAATGCAACATGTCTTGAAGCCCAATCCTGCGGATCGGTGTGCTCCAGCTGCGATGATATTCCGAGAAGCATCAGAAGTTCCTCCTATGAATTACCGTAGGGTCCATATCCTCGAGAACAGCGACGCCTGTGCGGGCCATGATCCCTGCAAGTTCAGCGGTCATTTCATCAATCCTCCTGGCTACAGCCTCCGGTCCCTGCTTCAGCAGCGGCATCAGATGGCGGCCTACGGAAACCGCCTTTGCTCCCAGAGCCAGACATTTGTACACATCCATTCCGCTTGCTATACCGCAGTCTATAAACACCTGTACATCAGGCCCTACAGCAGAAATTATATCCTGCATGACCATAAGCGGAGGCACAGAATACTGGACCATGCCATGATGATGGGAGACCACCAGGCCTGCACATCCGGCCTCGGCACATTTCTCCGCATCCCTAGGGCTCAGGACTCCCTTCACTATGAACGGGACCCCGGCCGCCTGGACAAATTCCTTCAGCTCTGCGGTAGATTTCGGTCTCATCGGCAGGCCGAACACATCGTCATAACCACCGTTCGAATTGAAAGCATGGTCAGTATCCATACCGACAGCAAAGCATCCCTGTGCGACTGCGTGTTCAATCTTGCGGAAGACCTCCCTGTTGTCTGCATGAGGCTTGATGATCTTGATGGACCTTGCTCCTGTCGCAACCACCCTTTCGAGTTCCTCGTCCTCACCCATTCCGACCCAATGCACGGCTCCGGCCTTTGCAGCGCCTTCTGCATATACCGCCATTCCGTCCTGCGCCGTATTGTGAAGATGTGAAAGGGCCGCCGTCATCACCGGCGTATCGAATGTCTCTCCCCAAAGGGTCATCTTCGTGCTTGGAAGCACGGAATCTATGTAGCGGGTCTCCAGAAGAAGAGAATCGAAATAATCACGGGTAATGGTGTCTGGGTTTGAAGAGTATTTCATATTTATCGTTTTGAGATTTCACTGTTTATCTGGTCCATCCTTTCGTCAGAAAGTTCGTATCTTCCTATCACGAAGATAGCAGCAAAGAAGAGAACGGCCGGTATGAGGGTCACGAGTGACAGGATTCCCTGTTCGGCCAGAGGGGTCTGCACCTGACTTGCGGCATCAAATCCGACCCACGCAAGCACGAGTCCCGGGATCACACCGCCAAGCGCCATTCCTGCCTTCATGAATATGCATATAAGGGCATTCACAATCGCAGCCACACGACGTCCTGTGGTATATTCTCCACACGTAACGACCTCTGGCACAAGGGCCCACATATATCCCGTCGCCACAAGGACTCCTGCACTTTTAACGAACTGCACGACGCACAGCAAAGGGAAACATGCCTTAAGGGAAGGTACTGAAACTATAGCATACATGAGGATCATTCCTACTATGGACACTCCGAGGAAGATCCTGAACATTCCTGCCTTGCCGACCTTTTTCTTTATTGCCGGCACAAGCGGCAGGAAGATGAATGCCGGTATGGTTCCGAGCCACATGAAGACAGTCATCATGAACGGAGTCGCACCGATGTTATATGTCATGAAATAAGAATCAGCTGCATTGCTGATGCTCATGGTGGCGAATGAGATGATAAAGAAGAACGAAAGGATACGCAGCGGGCGGTTTCGAATCAGCTCCATCCAAAGGTCGCTGACCTTTACATTCTCTGTATCTTCCCTGGCCATCACTATCCTCTCCTTGCTTTCGAAGAAGCAGAAGATGAGCAGGGCGAGGCCCGTGAGGGCAAATATGCTCATTGTGATGAACCATGCAGAAGCAGATTCCGGAGTATTGTATACAGCTTCCATACGCCCGGTCTCCGGATTCATCACCTTTGGAGCAAATATTGCGATCACAAGAGGTAAAGTCTTGATGATCAATCCCGCAAGATTTGCAAAGAGCATCCTGACGCTGGTAAGTACCGTGATCTCATCCGTGTCGCGGGTAAGCGATGAATTGAGGGCACCGTACGGCACATTTATCAATGTGAAGCACATGCTCATTCCCACATAAGTGATATATGCATACAGGAGCGAGCCGCTGAAACCGTTCCAGAAGCAGAGCATCGCGAATGCAGCCAGCGGGATACCGGCAAACAGGAGCCATGAGCGGTATTTTCCCCAGCGAGGATTGGCCTTGTCCACAAATGCTCCCACGACAGGATCCCAGATGACATCGATGATACGTACCACCAGAAACATTACGGCCGACACACTAGGTTTCAGCCCATAGACATTTGTATAGAAGAAAAGGAGCCAGATGCTCACAGTCTGATAGATAAGATTCTGTGCCAGATCTCCAGCGCTGAATCCGATACGCTCCCTCCAGGAAAGCTTGTAACAGCCGTTTTCCATATAAGTTTTATTGGTCATCAACAAATATAGAAAATATTCAGGACATATAAGATTCCGCAATAGAATATCAGACTACGACATATACCTTATAGTGTAAAGTTTCTTTACAGCAGGTGTAAAGAAACTTTACACTTTCGCATCATGCCACTTTTCGCATATAATTCAATATCAAGATTTTAAGAAGTCTGGCACAGAGTATGTATGATTAACTGCAATTCTATACTGAAACTATCTGGAATATTTATGAGAAGCTATTTAAGATTTCTGGGAAGAAACAAGTTATATGCTGTGATCATGGCAGCAGGATTGAGTGTGTCGCTGGCATTCGTGATCATAATGAGCTGTTTTGTGTGGCAGCAGTACAGAGTCGGAAGGCAGTATCCGTATTTTGAACGCGTATACATCTTGGGATATGGGGGATCGATTTTTTCCAGACCAGCAATTGGATTCATGGCAAAAGAGCAGATACCTGATGTTGAAGGATCAACAAGAATAGTCAACTATAGCCGGACTCTTGCGACTGAGACAGAGCAGATCGGCGTTATGGAGGCGTTCAGAATCATGCCTGATTTCTTTGATTTCTTCCCATGCAGATTCATAGCAGGAGGAAAGGAAGGAGTTCAAGTTGCCGGTTCAGTCGCCATCAGTAAAAGCCTTGCAACTCGACTGGGTGGAGAAGATATAATCGGAAAGACCCTATATTTTGACGGACAGCAATGTACTGTAGGTGCAGTCTATGAAGACTTCAAGGATTCTATTTTTCATGAACGCGACATTCTGATCTGCGATAATTACCCCGATGCAGCTGAATACCCTTATCTCAACCACATTGGAAATACATATACTTTCATAAAGTTAAGGAACGGGGCTGATGAAGATGAAGTTATCGGACTGATAAATAGAATTTCAGCAGATAATGCCACCCGTTCTGATGACAGGTGGAAATATCAGATGACAAGGCTTGATGAACTCTATATGGCAGAGTCCAACCGGGGTGGCGTCGGAATCAGGAGTGGCGATCCGCAGATCATGAAGGCATTCGGAATAATAGTCATATTCCTTCTGGTTTCATCCATATTCAATTACATCAACCTGAGTTCAGCGCTTTCCGGCAGAAGAAGCAGGGAGATGGCAACAAGAATGCTCCATGGTGACAACAGGACCGGAGTAATCACCAGAAGTGTCGTAGAGTCGCTTGCGTTCGTAGCGACATGCATGGTCATTGCTATCGCGATAGCATGTGCATTGGTTCCAAAGATCAATGATCTGATTGAATCCGATATCCCGATTGAAATCAGCATGAAACCCGGCTACATTCTTCTGTATGCCGGCATCACTCTTCTTATAGGACTCTCCTGCAGTATCGTTCCATCGATTGTGTCTGTCAGATTCACGCCACTTGATGTCACTAAAGGTACTTTCAGATACTACAGCAAAAAGACATTCGCCAAGTTTTTCATCATAATACAGAATGTCATTGCTGTCATAATCATCGCTGTTTCTCTGACGATGACTTTACAGATCAGACATATGAAAGCGATGCCGCTGAATGCAAACGTAGATAGTCTGTATTGCTGCAGCAACTATCATTATGATGTCGGATTCGAACAGAAACTGAAATCACTCCCCTATGTAACAAAGTTCGGCCGTTCATTCGGCAGGCCATGTGGCAATGCAATGAACTGGGCCCTTAACATCAACGGAGACCCGGAAAATGAGGTCGGTTTCAGCGTCATGTATTCAGATACGACTGCTTTCCGTCTATTTGATTATCAGGTGGTTCATGATTTCGGCCAACCGGGACGCTTCGGCATGTGGCTGACAGAAAGTACATTCAAACGATTGGAACTGGATATGGAGAACCCTGTTCTTCCTAAAGAGCTGGGTTATATAGAACCAAATGTCCAGTTGGCCGGTATCATCAAGGATTTTCCTGTCAGGACAGCAATAAATATGATTACGGACGAATGTACCATCTTATATGTCTTCCCTGAAGACAACATGCGCGTGACAGGATATTATGTCGTGAAGATGAGTCAGGTCACAGAAGCGAATAAAAAGGAACTGTTTGACCTTAGTGCAGCAGCGGTCACAGATAAGTATGGTTCCGGTACACTCGTGAGGTCCGGTTACATAAAGGATTTGATCGACAGTGAATACGCACATATCAGCAATCAGTTGAGCCTGGTCAATATTCTGATGGCAATAGCGATAATGCTTGCAGCAATGGGACAGATGGCCATGAGCACATATTATGCGACCGAAAGGGAAAAGGAGATCGGCATACGCAAGGTCTTCGGAGGCACTGTCCGTAGCGAAAGCATGCGTAATATCTTCGAGTATATGGTGTACTGCCTGATTGCGACTGCCGTTGCTGTTCCGGTGGCCGTGTGGATTACCGGACAATATCTGGAGACATTCACGTACCGTATGCCTCCGAAGCCATGGATATACGTCTTTGCCTCCCTTACAGTCTTCGCAATTTCCCTTGCTTCAGTACTCTGGCAGACCCTTCGCGCCGCCCGCACCAATCCTGCCGAGGCCTTGAAGAAGGAATGATGCGTGGTCGGTGCCGGGCATGACGTACCGGAATGTCATCCTGAACGAAGTGAAGGATCTTTGGCCAAAAGAATCATGTAAAGATTCTTCGCTGACGCTCAGAATGACAAGAAAAAACATAAATAATAAAAAACACAAACATGAAAAGCTACATACGATTCATTGCAAGAAACAAGCTGTACACCACAATTGAAGTTGTGGGATTGAGCGTCGCGCTGGCGTTCGTGATTCTTTTGAGCAGTTATATTGTCGACGACATGAGCGTCAACAAGGTCTTGAAGAATACCGACAATGTTTACCTGTGTCTGGAGGACAACAAACCTTATAGCTTCAACAAGACCGATATCTACAGCGACATCCCGACTATCGAGGAAAGATGTTGCATTCTTTTGCGTCCGGAAAGGATATGGAGTGATATCGCCCATATTATCAAGGATGATCAGGACAATGCTGTATCGCTGATGGCATCAGACAGGAACTTCTTTGAATTCTTTTCCTTTCCCCTGCTTGAAGGAAATCCGGAAGATGTACTTGCATCAAATAGCAGTATCGTCATTTCTGAAGCCCTCGCAAACAGGCTCTTTCCTGAAAAGAACCCTATCGGGCAGTCATTAAAGCTCTTCTCGGCTGATTTCTTTGACAATGACCTTACAGTCAGCGGTGTCTTCAAGGAATTTCCAAAGAGCGTAATCAAGCAGCCGGACATTATCATCAATCTCGAAGTCTATCGTGACAGTGAGTACAAGGCAATGGGCGATGGCGCCTACAGCGCATCGATTGATTTCATAAGACTTGAGAAGAATGCATCTGTGGCGGATGTAGAATCTGGACTGAACCATGTCTATAATAAGAATCGTGATGCAGGCTCAATAAGGAAGAAAGCCATCTTGCAATTCGACGAGATCAGGAATCAGAGTGATGAATATTTTGCATATGTCTTCGACAACATAAAGGATAAGGATACCTTGAACACATATTGGGTAATGTGCCTGTTCATTGTACTCGCCTCCCTTTTCAACTACATTGCACTTACAATCGCCTTTTCACGCTTCCGGATGAAGGAAATAGCGACCAGAAGACTGCTCGGTACCGACAAGTCGAGGGTAATAACCAGATGTATCCTTGAGGCGCTGCTGCTTCTGACCGTATCTGCAATATTCGCCATTCTCATCGCAATCGCATTGAAGACACAGGTAGGCAGTATACTTGGCGTTCAGATTGACCCTATGTGGCATGCAGGCGAATATCTGCTCCTGGCGCTCATCATAGGCCTGATGGCGGTTATTGCCAGCCTGCTGCCATCTGTTGCAGCAGTACGCCATAATCCGATCGTTGTTATAAAAGGAGAAGAGCGGTTCATCGACAAGATGTACTTAAGCAAGGGATTCATCTGCTTCGAAGGCCTGTTGAGCATTTTTGCCGTAGCGTCCTGCCTGGTCATAGTCCTTCAGACGAATTCAATGCTGAATGAGCCAAGAGGATATGAGACAGACGGCATCATATATATCGATTTTCATTCCGAGCAGAGCAACCGCTTCATAGATGAACTTCGTTCCGAATCCTTTATCGACAAGGCCGGACATTTGTCTGCACTACCTTCTGAAGGCTGGTGGCAGGGATACTTCAACGATGAAGCCAACGAAAACTCATACCATAATTTCTATCTGAAAGGCGACAGCACGGCCTTCGACATACTTGGCATCAAAAGATATGACATAGACAGAAGGATTGCCGGTAACGCATATTTAGGTTATCTGTACTTATGCGAAAGCTCATATAAGGATTATTCATTCCTGTTGAATGACAATACATTGTACTCCCAGGGCAGAGCACTTCATCCCACATACCAGCATATGAGCGGCACTGCGTCCGACTTCAAGCTTGGAACATTGAAAAGAAAACCGGAAGGAGGACTTACATCCATATACGTGATTCCTGATGAGCTGATACAATACGACACTCCGGAAGGCGTCATTGCGAAGGTGAATGTCAATGAAAGAGAAGGCATCGGGAAGATAAGGGAGTTCTATGAAGAGAAGGGCTATGGCGATCTGCATATTGGCATAAAGTCAGCGACTGGCGTTCTTGAAGAGGCCTATAAGGAAGAGCTTAATCTCAAAAGACTTCTCATCCTTTTCACAATTGTCTCCATAATCATTACAATCATGGCGATCACGGCCTTGAGCAGCTACTATGCAAAGATCAACGCACGTACTTCTGCCATCAGAAAGGTATTCGGAATCTCACGTAAGGAAATCTTCTGGAATACTGTCTGGGGATTTACCGCTCCGGTCCTCGTTGCCGCAATCGTTGCTGCTCCGGCAGCATATGTCTACGCCGAACATTGGCTGAAGAATTACATTGTCAAGATCGACAACTCCCCTCTCATATACATTTCCGCTGTAGCTCTTGTGCTTTTGATTGTCGTCGCTGCAGTAATGATTCAGGCCTTCAACCTCATGCGCACCAATCCTGCCGAGGCCTTGAAGAAGGAATGATGCCCGGTCGGTGCCGGGCATGACGTACCGGAATGTCATCCTGAACGAAGTGAAGGATCTTTGGCCAAAAGAATCATGTAAAGATTCTTCGCTGACGCTCAGAATGACAAGAAAAAACATAAATAATAAAAAACACGAACATGAAAAGCTACATACGATTCATTGCAAGAAAAAGTCTCTACACCACGGTCATGGCTGCATTCGTCCTGACGTCATGCACACATGACAGGATGGAGGGTAGGATTGATGACGAGAGTCTTATCTTCGGGGCTGAAAACATTGAAGGTGACGAGGAGTACTATTCAAAGGCTGCGGTCATTACCGGACATATCGCAAACCGGGACGTGTATCCGAACACCACGGAGATAAGCATCACGGTTCCGTTCTATGACAGGGTGGACACCAGACAGACATCCTTGATATACGATGACGAATTCGGATTCTCGATACTTCCATATTCACCTCGAACGGTCTCCATGGCTCCGTTTGCCGACCATATTGTCGTATGTCCTGGTGATTCGATCCATGTCGAACTGGATTTTGCAGATCTTGGCAACGTCTCCTTTTCAGGAACCGGGGCGGATAATAATGTGAAGATGAACGACTTCCACTTGAAGTATTACCTTAGCCACTACTGGCCGTCGCAAAATAAATACAATGATGCGGAGAGTTTCAAGGATGGGTTGACGGAACAACTTGAATCCCATATGTCAAGACTTGAGGCTTTCATACATGAGAAGCATCCGAGCAAGGAGCTTGAAGCATTATGCCGTAAGGAAATAGAAGCGGACTATTACTCGAATCTGATTCAGGGGCTGCTGTTCTTCAAGAGGGATGGAGAGAATGTCTCGGATCTTTTCCGCGTAAAGGATGCGGCCGGGCTCTTCAGCCCGGACTGTATGCCCGGCAATCTCTTTTATCTGTCTTCAAACATCATTTATTGGCTGCTTCATGATATGGATCCGGAGGAAGCGTCCCTGATGATGGCGGATCATGCCGGACTGATGCGTTACCTCAAGAAGGTGACAAAGAACAGGATGCTGCAGCAGATGCTTGTCACGCATTTATATAGCCAGATGCTTGAGGCAAATGATACTGAAAGTTTTGAGAAGAACTTCAAGGAGTTCAACGAGACAGTCACCTATCCCCTGCTCAAGCTCAGCACAAGAGACAGATATGTCCACAAGAAGGCATATAAGCAGAATCCGAGGACATTGTCAGATGCGATCCTGCATGCTGACAGGCCTCGCGAAGGCCAGAAGACTTCCGTAAAGGAGAATATGGGTCTCAAGCTTCTCCGAGACATCATTGCAGAGAATGAGGACAAGGTTATTTATATTACCATAGCCGCGACATGGTGTCCGGGATCAAGATATGAAGTGCCGTTCCAGCATGAACTAGCGGAGGATTATAGGAATAAACCTCTGCGAGTTGTAAATTTGTATCTCGACAACAGTTCGGATGGCACAAATCCATTTGCTAGTTACATAAAGACGTATCATCTTACAGATGAACAGAGGCTTGGACTTGATCCTATTCTCCATACCGGCAGAGGCATTCCGTTCTATATCCTGATCGACAAGGACGGAGTGATTGTGGATTTCGGAGAGCATCTCCGCCCATCGATTCCTGAAACGCGCGAGATAATTGACAAGTACATCGAAAATTCTAATATAGAATATGTTAAGTAACATGAAACATTGGATGCTCATCATACTGGCGATTGTAATTGCCGGGTGCAGCGTCAAGGATAATGACGGGTCTTTTGTTGTGAACGGAAGGCTCGAGAATGTCGAAGACGGGTACATGATATTGCTTTTCAAGAGCAATCCTGACGGTTCGACTGCAACCATAGCAGTAGACACTTTGAAGAACGGATGCTTTGAATTTACAGCTCCGGCTGAAAAAGGTGTTCAGTATCATATACTGGCTCCACACATCGGCATCTTTCCCAGCATGAGTCTTGATTTTTATGCAGAACCTGGAGTGGGAGTTGAAATATATGGTAAGGATTACCTGACCAGAAACTGGGAAGTACAGAATGCTGGTAAGGACCAGAAAATCTATCAGTCATATTTTGATGAGGTCGCCGACATTTTCAAGGATCTGCAGCTTCTGGAACTGGAGTGCCGTCGCGAGGGAAGGTCGCTTGACTATCTCCGGCTCAATAAGCCGTATCATGCAAAGATAGACTCTATACGTCTTGATTGGCTGAAACGTCATAGGAAGGTCAGCGAGCCATGGATGGATATTATGCTTGAATCGGCAAAGTCTGCTGCATTCTCAAAAGACAAAGCATCATTGAATGAGTTGCAGCAGATATGGAAAAAGGTAGCACCGCAACATAAGGACAGTCCGAAAGGGAAACAGGTTTCTACAGTCCTTTATCCCGACGGAGAACCGTTGAAAGCAGGAGATACATTCCCATATGGAACAAAAGTATATGACATCGATGGAAATGAACATCTGCTGGACGAATTCAAAGGTAAAAGACTGTTGCTTTATTTCAGCAGTCACGCATGCAAGCCATGCGTCGGCGTCAAGAAGGAGCTGGAGGAAATCGTCAGATCGGGTAAAAGTCCGGTAGAGATAGTCGGCTTCAACCTCGACGGAGAAAACTCATGGAAGGTCGGATCGAAGGCACATCCTGTCATCTGGCCGGAGTTCAATGAACTGAAAGGGTCCTTCGGATTGTTCAGGAGGTTTGAGACTCCGGGAGTCCCGACATTCGTGGTGGTGTCTGAAGATGGAATAATCCTAGACGTCTGGACAGGCGCTCGTGCCGGAATGCTTCTCGACCGGATAAATGAAGCTCTCTGAAAACCTGCGGCAAAAATTCAGAATAATCAAAAGCATTTTATAAATTTGCGGATGCAACCAACGGATTATGACAAAAAGCAAAGGAAAGATACTGGTCGTTGACGACAACAGCGGAATCAGGGCGGCGCTGAAGCTGCTTCTGCCGATTCATTTCGCGCAGGTGGAGCTGATTCCGTCGCCGAATGAACTGATCAGCAGGATAGCTGAATTCCGTCCGGACGTAGTGCTTCTGGACATGAATTTCCATACCGACATCAACACGGGAAACGAGGGTCTGTACTGGCTTTCGGAAATCAAGAAGCGCTGCCCGGATGTGGAGGTGGTACTGTTCACGGCATATGCGGACATCCAGCTGGCGGTCGAAGGAATGAAGCGAGGAGCATTCGACTTCATCGTGAAGCCATGGGAGAACGAGAAGCTTGTCACCACGCTCATCGCGGCATACGAGCATCGCATCAAGGAATTCGTACATGACGAGAACAACGTCCCTGCATCAGCGATTCCGATGCTTTGGGGAAAGGGCGCTGCCATGAGCTCGATAAGGAAGACCGTCGAGAAGATTGCGCCGACAGACGCGACTGTCCTGATCACAGGCGAGAACGGTACAGGTAAGGACGTGCTGGCAGGAGAGATCCACAGGATGTCTGACAGGGCCATGAAGCCGATGGTATGTATCGATGCAGGCGCATTGACCGAGACCCTGTTCGAAAGCGAACTCTTCGGCCATGTCAAGGGAGCATTCACCGATGCACATGCCGATCATGCCGGCAAATTCGAGCAGGCAAACGGCGGTACGCTTTTCCTGGATGAGATCGGAAACATCCCTCTCCATCTGCAGGCTAAGCTGCTCAGGGCCATCCAGAACAGGACTATCACACGCGTGGGCGACACCAAGGCCATCCCGGTTGACATCCGTCTGATATGCGCCACCAACAAGGATCTCGAGAAGATGGTACGCGACGGCGCATTCCGTGAAGACCTCTTCTACAGGATCAACACCATGCACATAAACCTCCCTGCCCTGCGGGAAAGGAGCGACGAGATCATCCCGCTAGCCGAGATGTTCCTGAAGAAATATGCAGACCGTTACAGGAGAAACGTTTCCATGCTTTCGGAAGAAGCGGTCGCGAAGCTGATGGAACACAGATGGAGCGGCAATATCCGTGAGCTGCAGAACTGCATCGAAAAGGCGGTCATCCTGTCAGAAGGCGACGCGCTCAATCCACAGGACATCCAGCTGCCGCAGTCATCGCATCTTCCGGAAGAGGATGACATAGTGGAAGAGACATTGGAAATGGTGGAGGAAAGGACCATAAGGGCCGCAATGACAAGGTTCGACGGCAATCTTTCATTGGTTGCCAAGTCGCTGGACATCAGCCGTCCGACGCTGTATTCGAAGTTGAAGAAGTATAATATTTAGATCCCTCGACAGGCTCGGGATGACATTGGGGTGCTCGGGATGACAGGAAGAATCAGGGATGACAAGTAAGGTCATATTGATCATGGTTGCGGCAGTCATATCGGCTGTCGTGGCGGCTTCCTTGCTCACATCCAGAAAGATGAGGAAGAAGGTCGCCTACATGCTTGACGCCCTCGAAGACAAGGAGCTGAATTTCAGGTTTGATGAAAACAGGGCCTTCGGAAGAAGATTCAACAGGACCCTCAACCGTCTGCGCAGCATCTTCGACAAGGAAAGACGCGAGATCCTCGAACAGGAACAGTACTACGGTCTCATGCTCGACCATGTACGCACCGGCATCGTCGTCACCGAAGCGGACGGCCGTGTGAATTACCACAACAAGACCGCGCTCTACCTTCTCGGCATAGCCACATTCAGCAACATCAGGCAACTCAGGACAGCTAGCGAATCGCTCTACGAGGCATTCGCCAAGGTGACGGGCACAGGCGAAGAAAGAGCCAGCTACTACAATGAAAGCGGAAAGAAGACCATTTCCCTCACGGCCTCCGAAGCCACAATCGGCGGCAAGCAGGTAAAGGTCATCGCATTCAACGACATCAGCGACGAGATTGCGGAAAACGAGCAGGAATCATGGAGCAAGCTCATCAGGGTGCTCACGCATGAGATCATGAACACAGTCACCCCTATCGCTTCGCTCAGCGAGACCCTTTCAAGCTACATGGTGGACAAGGATGCCGATTCCGATGTCCTTGCCGGCCTCGAAACGATCTCACAGTCTTCCCGCGGACTGATAAAGTTCGTGGAATCGTACAGGAATCTCACACGCGTCGCGGCTCCTGTAAAGAAAGCCTTCTATGTCAGGGAGATGATCGACCGTGTGATCCAGCTCACGGCGCAGCAGACAAGCGAAGCCGGAGCGGTATGCACATATCTGGAAAAGTCGGATGACATACTTCTCTACGCAGACGAAAGCCAGATATCGCAGATCCTCATCAACCTGATCAGGAATGCATGTCAGGCCGGAGCGAACAAGGTGGAGATCACTGCGGAGCTCGACCGTTCCGACAGCGTATTCATCCATGTCACCAACAACGGACGTCCGATCAGCAAGGAAAGCCGCGAAGAGATATTCGTTCCGTTCTACACCACCAAGCAGGAAGGCACAGGCATCGGCCTGAGCCTCTCGCGCCAGATCATGCGCCTGCATAACGGCACACTCACACTCACCCGAAGCGACGAGTCCGGAACGGTATTCACGTTATATTTCAAATAGGCTTATTTCCTTACAAGAACAACTCTCGCTCCATATGCCTTGGACACCTCGCGGGCAAATGCCCTGTAATCCGAATACATATCCCTGGAGTATCTTCCGGCATTGAGCCTTATGGTCTGGCTCACCACGATCCGGGACAAAGCCTCATCATATGTGACATCGCTTACAAAGATACCGAAACGGCTCTCCAGCCTTACAGAAGCCGGCATAGCCTCCGGGACATATCCTTCCGGTATATTCACTCCGACAGTATCGGCAAGCATCCCGCCGGACCTGATCACGAAATCATTGACACGGGCACTTCGCGATGTCACCAGATTCTTAGCAAAGGGATTGAGATCCATAAAGATGCGGTCGCCTGACACCTTTCCATAATCAGACACTACATATGTATATCCGATATTGACTTCAGGAACATATTCCTCACCCTGCTCCATATCCACCCAGTCATTGAAGTTATCCTCTACCGAAGTAATGCTGAAATCCGATGGGTTCATTGATGTGCCGGACATCACAGCTCTGAACTGGGCCTTGCTGTCCAATGTCCTGAAGTCTATATATGGTTCGGTATTATCAAGCGTAAGCCTTCTCATGCCTCTGCATGAAGCTGTTCCGTCAGGATTGAGGGTCACATCTACGGTTTCCGCATGTATGCCGAGAGAATCCGGATACGGCCTCACACGCACCAGTTCTCCTCCGTCTTCCTTGACCAGCACGACCTGATGACCGGCAACGGCATCATGTCTGTATCCGAGAGGATAACGGGGATTTGTACATTCGATCCACAATGAATCTGCACCCATCGGAACGCACAGCATGGCATGATCCATCTGCCCTACCGAATAAAAATCCCTCACGAGGTCGGCATCCCTCGTATCGACAATGAAATAATCCGAGCTGATCCCGGCTACTGAAAGCAGGGCCTGCATATATGACGACAAGGCTTTGCAGTCGCCGAAGCCGGTCTTATAGACTGTCTCGACAGGAAACGGCTTAAGGCCGCCGATACCGAGCTGTATGCTGACATATCTTGTGTTTTCCCGGAGGAAATCATATATGGCCCGGATCTTCTCCCTGTCATCATCAAGTCCTGCTACCAGCCCCTGAATCTTCGTCTTCAGTTCCTCAGGAACCGCCCTCGTATCCTTCTGCAGACTATACAGCCACAAGCCCGACTCCTTCCAGCTTTCCTGCGAGCCTTGAGTACCTGAATACTCGAATGACACGGGGCCAGAATATACATATGGTATGTACTCCCGTATATCCGGCATCATAGATTCCGATACAAATCCGCCGAAATCCTTGACTTCCCATATGTAATGATCACTGGAGCCGGATGACTCCACCTCCGGAGAAGCTGATGCGCTGTACTGGACAGACGTACCTGTCGGAACCGAAAGCCTGTAAGACGCGCTTACTATCGGAACTTCAGCAGAAGTCACCGGCATGAATACCGGAAAGGAAACAAATCCCTTCCTATATGTAAGTTCATACTCAAATTCAAACGTAAAAGGATATGGTCCGGTCGGTTCATACACCGATACAAATGCATCTGAAGCGGTTCCTTCAGCGACAAGGACAGTGGTAAGATCCGACATCTTCACTTTACGCAGAGTCTTTCCCCCTGCCTCAATACGGCCTGAAAATGACGAAAGACTCTTGAAAGAATCGGTATATACGCTGAACAACGCTGCATCGGCTCCATGCCGGCTGTTGACCTGAATCTTCGAATGGACCTTGTATGTTCCGGTCGACATTGAGTTCATGGTGAACACGGCATCATGGGTCAGGACAACCGCATCAGCCTTCACTTCCTCTCCGTACATGGCCGTGAAAGACAGGAAGACAGCCGTGACAATTGCGAGAAAGCGTTTCATGATCATATCTTCTTGAGGACAGCCACAGACCCATAGATATCTGCAAGGTGCTGCCAGAATGAACGTATGCTCTGATAATCAGCAGGCAGGCCGAGAATGCTGCCCTGCTTATACGTGAACACTATCTGAATGGTCTGCGCGTCAGTCCGTGATATAACTCTGGCTGAGGCATTAATTTCATCCAGCTTGATGCTGATGTTTTCAGGAAGCTGTTCAACGGTATATCCTTCCGGAATCTTCAGCGTATAACGGTATGAGATCGAGTAAGGGTATGGGAAGTCTATAGGATAACTCCTGTTTATGGACTGGAAGGTATCCTTGGAGTGGAACGGATCGATGAAAAGATTGACATATACCAGATCTCCGACGGCATCAGGCTCATCAGAGAATGAAATCTGCTCTGATGCACCTTCAGAGAAGTCCTTGAGACCTGTTGAGCTATACTCAACAACCTCCACATCAAAATCATCTTCCAGTTCCTCCAGATACTCATCCTCATCTGCATATGAATCATAATCCATCTTGGCCATATAAGCATCCTCGCCTTTATACCTGATGGTTATTTTTCCGTTGATCTCGTTTTGAGGATCAAGCTCCGCAACAACGTATACTGCCGTTATGCTTTCACAGAGCCCGGTAAGGTCGACCCACTCGCTTCTTCCATCCGGACGGAGTACGCGGGCATTAGGCATCAGCATAAGAGGATCAAGCACGTTCAGATAGCCTTCGGAGGCGCCACAGTCCAGATAATACACATTGCCAGAAGACGTCACGACCCGGAGAATGAAAGTGTCGAAAGTATTGAGTTCAGGCTGATAGTCAAGCAGCATGCCGGAGCTTCTGAACTTGATCATAACGGGCTCTACCGTAAATCCCAGTTCGCGGAGGCAGCCGGCTGCAAGGCAGTTCATATCCACATTCGAGCCTGAGCGAGCCTTGACGGTCTGGGCGAGCGGTTCAGGAAGAACAGCATAATCCTCATTCCATGTCACCTTGTCCTGCACCAGCCTTACCACAGCTTCGATCTTCTTCACGTCAGTATCTTCTGCGGCTATCACAGCTGTTTCATCCTTGAACTGGCATGCAGCCTTGAATCTTCTGTAAAGATCGGACTCGAGATAAATATTATCAACGTCATTCCAGCTCACGCTGTAATCCTCATACAAGGCTCCCGGTATCTGTAGAGAACTGATGTTATACCTGACTCCTGAATAATATTGTCTTGAATTATATACAAGGGGTTCCTTCTTGAATGCCGGCACATCAGATGCGGAATACTTGTCTATAGAAATATTGTATCCATACTGGCCATTTGAAGTCTGCAGGGACCCGCTATCTTCATCATACGCATAATCCACTCGATGGTATCCGGTCATCTTCTTATTGAAAGTGAAGAATTCCGGAAGCCTTACCTCACATTCAACGAGATTGACAGGAATGTTCTTCTGAAAATAGATATCCGGCAGATTCCAGTATCTGGTATCTATACGGTCGAACTTCACTTCAATCACAGATCCGACCCTGACATCCTGAGCGGAAAAGGTCACCTTCTTGTAATTCTCGGTGAAATCCTCGGTGAAGATGTACTTCTTGGGCATCTTGGTCTCTACAATCTTTCCATCCACAAGATTGTATGTCACCACATCGATACCGGCAACCGATTCCTGGTTCTTGGTCGAATGATGACAGATCATCTCAAAATCGCCCCAGCTCACCCCCTCTTCCTTGAGGATCTTGATACGCATATGTGTCCTGGTCGTCTGCGTGAAGGCACCAGCTGCATTGAGATGGATAGCCGTCCACTTGTTTTCATATAGTATCAGCGCTGTTGCAGCTGTATCAAGATCATAAGAAGACAGCTCGAGTTCCTCTCTGGAAACCTTTCCGAAACGTTTGTTTACAGGAATGGTCTGTGCTGATATTTCGGTCAATGCCATCAGGAACAGGCATAGAAAAAAGATATAGGTTCGTTTCATGACATCAATTTTTGCAAATATATCAAATTTATTAACATTTCATGTAGCATTTGGCATGGATTATGCGTCTAAAAGGATGAACTCATAGATGTTAGACATAAATATTGAACGAACTGAAAAGCCGCCCGACGAAGTGATTCGTCGGGCGGCACGATTTTATGTCCATACATTATTTAAGAACCACGGTATTGAACCATCTCTCGAGTTCGGCGCTCCACTCGGACTTATAGATGTAGTTGTCTCCCCATCCGAAGCCATGGCCGCCGGTAGGATAGATGTGCATCGTAGCGCTTACCTTATTCGCGATCAAAGCCTCATAGTACATCAGACTGTTCTTCACAGGCACGAGCCAGTCGTCTGAAGCGGCAAGGATGAATGCCGGAGGAGTGTCAGGAGTCACCTGCTTCTGGTTTGAATAGAGGTCGAGCATCTCCTGGGAAGGATTCTCTCCGAGGAGTCCAAAGACCGAACCGTCATGGGTATACGGTTTCTCGAATGTGATCACAGGATATACAAGTATCTGGAAATCAGGCCTTGTGGCAGCATCCACATAATGGGTCGAAGCCGTAGATGCAAGATGTCCTCCTGCCGAGAATCCCATGACTCCGATATGTGTGATGCCGAGATCCGTACGTCCTCTCATTATGCGCATCGACTGCTGTACATCGCTGAGCGGAACATCATGGTGTCCGCGTGGCATCCTGTACTGAAGGAGACAGCATGTGAAGCCTCGGGCATTGAGCCACTGTCTGATGTCACGTCCTTCATGGGTCATGGAAAGCACGGCATATCCGCCTCCCGGACATATGATGACGCAGCGTCCGTTCGGATTTCTTGCAGGATAGATCTCAAGTATGGCCTCCTTATAGTTTTCGCCCTGAGGGTCGGTCGAAGCATCATATGTAAATGCATTCGGAGCGCCTTCCGGCCATACCTGTATCGTCTCGGGTTGCGGTCCCCAGAATCCACGTCCACCACCTGGCTGGGCCATAAGCACATTTGCTGAAATGATCAGCGCGAGAGTAAGGAAAAGATTCTTCATATCTTCACACTTTTATTGTTTTTGTCAAATATAATCAATTGACGGAAGACATCACAGATTATTCGTCACGATTTAGTATATTTGCAACAATGACTAAACAAAGTGAATCCATAGAGAAACATCCTCTGGCTCCCTTCCTCCCTGAAGGGGCACGCATCCTCATGCTTGGAAGCTTCCCTCCGAAGAAGGAGAGGTGGTCGATGGAGTTCTTTTATCCCAACTGGATAAATGACATGTGGCGTATCTGGGGACTGATCTTCTTCAATGACAAGGAACATTTCGTCGCTGAAGGAGAGGACGGTGCCAGGATCAGGAAGTTCGACCGTGAAAGATGTGCCGGATTCGCCGCAGAGAAAGGCATCGCCATGTATGACACCGCATGCGAAGTCATAAGGCTCAAGGACAATGCCTCCGACAAGTTCCTGCAGGTGGTCAAGGCGACCGACCTCACGGCACTTCTGGCTGAAATTCCGGAATGCGGGGCTGTGGTGACGACGGGGCAGAAGGCGACGGATGTGATTGTGGAGACTTTCGGATGCGAGGAGCCTACGGTCGGAGACTATACAGAGTTTACCATTCAGGAAGGTTCACGCCAGGTCCGTTTCTGGAGGATGCCGTCCTCATCCCGCGCCTATCCCCTTGCATTGGAGAAAAAGGCAGAGTCTTACAGGAAAATGTTTGAGACGGAGCTTGGAAGCGTTAAATGCAATCACCTGTAATTCAAGTACATAGACATACATTGGTGGGATTTTTACCCCACCAACAACAAAATAACATATTGATAATAACACATTTACATATCACGACATGAAAAACACCAAAAAGGTCATCATTCTTATCACTACAATGCTTATAGGCATGACGGCAAAGGCTGACGAAGGCATGTGGCTTCCGTCGCTGATCTCGCAGCGTATCGCAGATATGCAGGAAAAAGGCTTCAGGCTCGACGCCGAGGACATATACAGCGTCAACCAGGCGTCCCTCAAGGATGCTGTTGTGCTGTTCGGCCGTGGATGCACAGGAGAGCTCATTTCTCCGGAAGGACTTCTCCTGACCAACCACCATTGCGGATACAGTCAGATCCAGCAGCACAGCAGCGTGGAGCACGACTATCTCAAGGACGGATTCTGGGCCATGAGCCGGGACGAGGAGCTCCCAAACAAGGGACTTTCAGTAAGTTTCCTCGAGCGCATGGAAGATGTCACAGACCTTGTGCTCAAGGGATATGACTCTTCAATGAGCGAAGAGCAGAGAGTGGAGCTCGTGAAGAAGAACAGCCAGGCTGTCATTGATGAGGCCGTGAAGGAAGGAAAGAGCCTCAGGGCTACTGTAGAGGCGCTTTACTATGGCAACCAGTACTTTCTTTTCCTTTACAGGCAGTATGAGGATGTCCGTCTTGTGGGTGCTCCGCCTTCATCAATCGGAAAGTTCGGCGGCGACACAGACAACTGGATGTGGCCGCGCCATACCGGTGACTTCTCGATGTTCCGTATCTATGCCGACAAGGACAACAATCCTGCGCCATATTCAGAGGACAATGTGCCTTATAAGCCAAAGAAATATTTCAAGATCTCGACCAGAGGCGTCCAGGAAGGCGATTTCACATTCATCTACGGTTTCCCAGGACGTACCCAGGAGTATATTCATTCCGAGGGCGTACGCTATATCGAAGAGATCGGAGACCCTCATAAGATCCATCTCCGCACCCTCCGTCTGGACATCTTGAACAAGTATCAGGCGCAGAGCCAGAAGGTCCGCATCCAGTATTCTTCAAAGAATGCCAATGTCTCGAATGCATGGAAGAAATGGCAGGGCGAAGTGAAGGGAATCAGGAAGATGAAGACCGTACAGACCAAGCAGGAGTTTGAACAGACTTTCAGCAGATGGGCAAAGAACGGGGAATTTGACGGAGTTGTGGAAAAGATCGCAAAGATTTACGAGGAGCTCGAGCCATACCAGTTCGCTACTGACTACTACACCGAGACTGTCCGTACAGTCGAGATCGCAAACCTCGCGATGAGCGTCGCAAGACTCTTCCTCGACGGACATGAAGAGGGTCTGGTGACATTCGACCAGGATAAGGCCAGAGAGCTGATGGCATCATTCTACAAGGACTGGTACCTCCCTATCGACAAGGAGTCATTCGTAGCCGTGATGAACGAATACGAGAAGAATGTACCGGCAGGATTCAAGCCGGAGTATTATAAGGATAAGCTTGCTTCATACGGATCTATCGAAGCATGGGCAGAAGACATGTTCACAAACTCCATCTTCATCGACCAGGCCAGAGCCGAGGCTCTTACCGCTGCTGACAAGGAGGCCGTGATGGCCGACCCTGCCACTGAATTCTTCAACGAATTCCTGAAATGGTACTACGCAGACATCCTTCCTGTGACGACACGTCTGAATCAGGAGCTCCAGCTCGCATACCGCGACTATATGCGCGGACAGATGGTATATTGCCGCACACAGCGCGTGATGAAGGATTTCTATCCTGACGCGAACCTTACCCTGCGCGTCGCATACGGCCACATAAAGGGCTACTCCCCTGCCGACGGAGTCTATTATACCCCAGCATCCACAATCAAGGGCATAATGGAAAAGGACAATCCTGAAATCTTCGATTACAACATTCCACAGAGGCTCCGCGACATCTATACGACCAAGGATTACGGCCGTTGGGCAGATGCATCAGGCGAGGTTCCGGTATGCTTCATCGCCACCAACCACACCACAGGCGGCAACTCCGGCAGCCCTGTGATCAACGCCGACGGAGACCTGATAGGCCTCAACTTCGACCGCGTATGGGAAGGCACAATGAGCGACATCGTCTTTGATCCGGAGATCTGCCGCAACATAGCCCTCGACGTCCGCTATGTCCTCTTCACCATCGACAAGATCGGCGAAGCCGACTACCTTTTTGACGAAATGACATTTACAGAATAACATTATGGCACACGCAGAAAACCTTTCAATAGGAGTATTCATCGACGGCGGATATTTCGCAAAGATCGATGAGGGGCTCGCAAAGAAAAAGATGGGCAAGGTCAATGTAAAAGGCCTTTTCCAGTACATCCCTGAAATGATCTCAACTCATTTCGGCATAGACAGGAAGCTTCTGTACATAACGGAGGCGCACTACTACAGGGGCCGTTTCCGCGCTACTGATGCGGAAAACAGGCATCTGCTTTTCGAGGAACGTCAGTTCGAGGATTCGCTCATCGAGAACGACATCATTTTCCATTACAAGCATCTGCGTCCTAATCCTTCAGGAGGCGTGATCGAGAAAGGAATAGACACCTGGTTTGCTCTTGACACATACGAAATGACACTTTTCAGACAGTTCGATTATGTGGTGCTCATCAGCGGAGATGCCGACCATGAAATGCTTGCAAGAAAGCTCAAGGCTTTGAAGACCCACACGATCCTCCTGACATGGGATCCGGCCAACACCGGTTCGACCTCCCGTTTCCTCAGCGAGGAAGTCTGCACACACATCGACATCATGAAGCTTGCAGGCAAAGACCAGGACCTTCTGAAGAAAATCACTCATTAAGAATAAAATTTCCACAGACCAGCCCCATTGTGCCACATTTAAGCACAATGGGGCTTTACCTTTGTACCGTAAACTTAAAAACGGAGGTAAATATGTGGTTCGCAGTCATTGTTTTCGTAAGTCTCGCAACAGAGGTCTTGAGCTATCTTACAGGAGGTGATACCCGCAACGGTCTGAAAGCGTCAGAAAGGAAAGAAACATCGCCGGAGACTGTATAGCAGCATCCGGCGAACACAAAATGGAAAATATGATGAGCCTCAGCGTCTGGTTGGCCTGACCACTGCCCGAGGACGAAAGTGCTATCTCACTTTCAGCATCTCTACAGGCTGCTGCCGGACGAGATCCAGAGGCCGTGACTGGTATCGGACTTTCCTGAAGTCGATATCCATAAGGTCCAGACAGCGTATATTGCTGTTCCAGGCGGTCCTGTAGTAGAGTTTCATGGCAGTCTGGTCAGTAGCTGAAACGAATCGGGTCTTATCAAGTATTTCAAAGTTGTTCAGTATATGGAATGCCTGCATGACGCTGTCGGTCCCTGTAGGTCTCATTTCGGCGGAGATGCGGATGAAATCTGCCCTGGCCGCTTCCGGATCTTCATGAACATCGCACAGGGAAATCCATGAATCATGGAAAGACGGTCTTCCGTCAATGATTTCGAGTATGGACATCTTTCCGTTAGGCTCGGCTATCCTCCAGCACACAGCATCTTCATCATCAAGTGTCACGATATCGACATGTTCCAATGCATCCTTGATCTGGTCGATGGTGGAGAACTGCGACAGCAGCCATGAGACAAGCTGTGCGCTGCAGAGGGTCCTTTGGCTGCCGGATGATTCATATTCGTCGAAGTCATAATGTTCGGCACATCTGAAAAGTCCGGCAGAAAGTCCGGCTTCATTCATGCCTTCCACGACGAACGCCTCATCATCGGCATAGATTCCGACAAAACCGTAGACGGCATTGTAGCGAAGGCCGTTCTCCCCTTCAGGAGTACGGGAGCAGAAACCATGGCCACGGGGAGAAATGACATATCCCCACAGGACGGCAGACTCGTCATGATCCATAGTCCTGGCTACAACCCGGCTCCCGTCGCGGGAGACGAGCCATATCCCTGTACAAGCATACATGTCCGATGTCATTAATATCAATAAAGCCAACACTGCCAATCCTGCTTTCATTTTCATATTCCCTGTTATTTCACCACTCCCGATATAGCAAGGTCCAGGCCATGAAAGCAAAAAAGCCGCCCTTGTGAGGACGGCTTTATGCAGATTGTAAAAATCTTAGTAAGTCATTGTTGCAGGGAGTTCCTTTGCGAAGTCGATCATCTTCTGAACTTCCTTTGCTACAGGAACGCGACGAACGAGATGCTTCTCCTCGTTAACCTCGAGCATCTTGGCAGCAAGATTCTCAGCATTGCGATGACCAAGTTCCTTAACTGTATCAACGCCAGCAGCCTCGAGAAGCTCTGCGAACTGAGGGCCAACACCCTTTACGCGGAAAAGGTCAGCATGGTTGCACCATTTGAGAATGAGCTTGCCAGAGATTCCTGTCTCCTCCTCAAGAGCCTTGCGGCCAGCTGGAGCAGCACATTTAGCAAGAAGCTGAGCTGCTGTATTGAGACCTGCAGCTGTAAGTTTTTCAGCATAAGCAGCGCCTACGCCTTCGATGTCGATAACTTTGTAAGCCATAGTATTTTAATTTAAGCGGTTAATAATTTTTCAACGAATCATCAAAAATACGCAAATTCTTTAAACCAGCAATAGATTATCAATGTAATCCTACATTTATAGTCTAAAGCTATTTGCTGAACTGTGCTCTGAGAGCCTCATTCTTCGCATCAGCGTCAGAACCCTTGATACCGAAGTAGAACTTGATCTTAGGCTCTGTACCTGAAGGACGTACTGTAACCACATCACCAGCCTCATTGTAGAACTGGAGAACGTTAGATGAAGGAAGTCCTGTCTCTTCTGGCTTGGTATAGTCGATAACCTTGACAACCGGCGAACCAGCAAGCTCCTTTGGAGGATTGTTGCGGTAGTCAACCATCATCTGAGCGATCTCCTCGAGGCCAGCCTTGCCTTTCTTGGTAACTGAAATGAGAGACTCCTTATAGTATCCGAACTCTGCATAGATATCCTGAAGGAGCTGATAGAGAGTCTTGCCCTGCTCTGCAGCCCATGCCGCACATTCAGCAACGAATGCGCATGAAATAGGAGCATCCTTGTCGCGCACGAACTCGCCTACGTTGAAGCCGTAGCTTTCCTCGCCGCCACATACGAATGTAGCCTCACCCTCGTTCTTCTTGATCACATCAGCAATCCACTTGAATCCTGTAAGCACATTGTGAACCTTCACACCGTACTTATCTGCGATTGCACGCATGAGCTCTGTAGTAACGATTGTCTTGACGATGTACTGCTTGCCGTCGAGCTTTCCGAGCTCTGACCAGCGGCGGAGGATATAATATGTAAGGATAGAGCCTGTCTGGTTTCCGGTGAGAAGAACCATCTTGCCTTCATTGTCACGCACTGCAATACCGATACGGTCTGCATCAGGGTCTGTAGCCATCACCAGGTCTGCACCTTCTCTCTCTGCGACTGCAACTGCCATTGCAAGAGCTGAAGGTTCCTCCGGATTCGGAGACATCACTGTAGGGAAGTTTCCGTCCACAACGTCCTGCTCCGGAACATGATAGATATTCTCGAAACCGAGCTTTGCGAGGAATTCAGGAACGATCTCTACGCCTGAACCATGGATAGGAGTGTAGACGATCTTAAGATCCTTGTGAGCAGCTACAGCCTCTGGAGAAAGCATGAGAGTCATCACAGAATTGAGATATGCCTCATCCATTTCGTGACCCATGACCTCAATAGGAGCAGCATCTGCACCTGGCTCGAACTTAACCATTGAAGGGTCTGTAATCTTCGCAACCTCATCAACGATTTCCTTGTCTACCGGTGATTTCACCTGTGCTCCGTCAGACCAGAACACCTTGTAACCGTTGTACTCCTTCGGGTTGTGGGAAGCTGTGATCATGATACCAGCCGTAGCCTTCTTTGCTCTTACAGAGTAGCTCATGAGAGCGATAGGATGGAGCTTCTCGAAGATGTATACATGAATACCGTTTGCTGCAAGGACATTTGCTGCGATCTGTGCGAACTCCGGACTGTTGTTACGGCTGTCGAACGAGATGCACACGCTGAGAGGTCCCTCGCAGTTTGCCTTCATGTAGTTTGCAAGTCCCTGTGTAGCCATACCTACAGTATACTTGTTCATACGGTTTGTACCCACGCCCATGATGCCACGGAGACCACCTGTACCGAACTCAAGGTTTCTGTAGAATGCATCCTCGAGAGCAACAGGATCTGATTCCTGAAGAGCAATGATCTGAGCCTTTGTAGCTTCATCAAAATTTCCGTCCAGCCAGCTCTGGACAACGGTTCTGAAATCTCTTTCCATATCGGTTATTATGTTTAGTTATTGAATTTGCATATATATCCGAGCAAATATACTCATAAATATTAGACAAAATGCCTATTTTTGCATAAATTTTCAACAGAAACATGGAGAAACTTGCAGACTTCGTATCATCGCACATATCTGACGACCCGGTAAGGCTGATCATGAACAGGGACAGATGGCCGGAAATAGATATGGACATGGCCGTGAACAGCATCGAAAGCCGCAGGAAACTGCGCGACAAAGTCCGCGAATGGCACGACGAGCCACGCCTTGTTTTTCCATTGAAGCTATCCGCAGAGCAATGCAGCAGCAGCGCTACAGGAAGGTACAAGGCCGGTCTCGCCAGCAGGATATCCGGCAAGGAATCATGGGCCATAGCCGACCTGACCGGCGGGCTCGGTGTCGACAGCTGGTTTTTCTCCCAGAAAGCGCAAAGAGTCCTCTACAATGAGATGCAGGAAGTCCTCTGCAGGGCAGCAGAACACAACTTCAAGGTTCTGGAGGCCGGGAACATATCGGTCTCGAACGGGATTGCCCGGCAGGGAGATATAGAGAAGATTCTGGACGGTTTCAATCCGGACATAGTATACATGGATCCGGCACGACGTGGAGAAGGCGGACGTAAGGTCTTCCTCATTGAAGACTGCACCCCTGACGTGCTTACATTGAAAAATGAGATATTCGTCCACACACGTCATATTCTCCTGAAGCTATCCCCTATGGCTGACATAACGATGGCATGCAGCCGTCTGGGTTCCACTTGCCGCGAGGTACATGTCGTCGCCAGCGGAGGAGAATGCAAGGAGCTGCTCATATGGATGGACCGGGAATGGAATGACGGCTACAGCATCACCGCCGTAGAGATCCATAACGACGGCAGCCTTTCGGAATTCACATTTTCACCTTCCGATGAAAAGGCCGCCGCACCACACCTTTCGGACAGACAGTGTCTTCCATCGGCCCCCTCCCACTCTGCGAGTGGGCCCCTCCCTCTTCCCGGGGGTGGGAAAATGCCGATTACAGACATCTGTCTGCCCGAAAGGTGGCTGTTCGAGCCGGGGAAGGCATTGATGAAGGCAGGCGCATTCAACCTTATAAGCAAAAGGTTCGGAATCGGCAAGCTCGGAACATCGACCCATTACTACATCGTTGAAGACGAGGCAAAGGCTGACGAACTGAAGGGCCATGGCAAGTTATACAGAATCATCAGCTGTTCCCCTCTCGACAAACGAAGCATCAGGTCAGCAGGCAAAGACTACCCTAAAGCCGAAGTCACCGCCCGCAACATCCCGATGGACACCGACACCCTCCGCAAGAAGCTCGGCGTCTCATCCGGCGACGGCATCCACATCTTCGGCCTCAGATCCGACATGGACGGCAATCTCCTCCTCATCACCGCCCGCCTTTAGTGTGGAGCGTAATCTATTGGCCCACAATAAGATAAAACAACCCACGTGCCGCATTATGTCAGCACGTGGGTATATTTAAACGACTGATTATCAGTCATATGCGCTCCACACTAGTTCTGATGCGCAGGACGGAGAAGGTCAAGAACGACCTTGACAGGGTTGAATGTAGCGAGAGGAACCTCAACGAAGAGAGTGTTCCAGTTGCTCATCGCACCGTTCCAGAGACCTGGGAGCTCAAGAGCCTTGAGTTCGCGTCCCTGATAGCTCTTCGAGCTGATGAATCCGGCATCCTCGTCAACATACTGGAGAAGATCGAAGCTCTGTCCCTTATAGTCATGGAGGCAGCAAACGATATCAACAGGGTTGAAGTGAGTTGCAGATGCAAGGCACTCACGAGCATGGTCGTCTGACATGTTGATCTGAACGCTCTCAAGAACCTGGAGTGATGTAGATCCATCCTTCTCTGCAATGATGAAAGGACCACCGCCAGGCTCGCCCTGATTCTTCACCATACCGGCAACACGGATAGGACGGTTGAGCTTTGCGCGAAGAGCAGCCACGCGTGCATCAAAGTCGGATGCAGCAGGAAGAGTCACGCAAAGAGTATTGTCAAGGAACGCCTCGATCTCATCGCAAAGAGCAGGAGTAGCCTCAGCATCAAGAGCATTGAGATATCCGTAGATCTTGTCACGAAGCTCGAGAGCCTTGCCGAGAAGCACCTTCTTCCATGTAGCAGTCTCCGGAAGGAGCCTCTCATTAGCTACATTGTCGATATTCTTGATTGAAACCACCTCTTCCTCGATCCTGTTGAGATTGTAGATGAGGGCTCCATGTCCTGCAGGACGGAAAAGGAGCGAATCGGTCTCTGTTCTGAACGGCTTGTTCTCAACGTCAACAGCGATTGTATCGGTAGCCTTGTCCTGGAATGTGAAAGTGATATTGTACTTCACACCATATTTTGCCTCATAGGCAGCCTTTACCTCGGCATAAGCCTCCTCGAAAAGGTGCTGGTGTTCAGGAGAAATGGTAACGACGAGATTTGCGGTACCGTCTTCATTTCTCATATAGTTCTGGGCCTCGACGAGATGCTCTGCGAAAGCAGTACGGATCTCACCGTCAGTATATTTGTGGAACTTGAGCACTCCCTTCGGCTTTGCTCCATATCCGAGTCCTTCGTCGGTAAGAGTCTTCGAAAGAACTGCCTGACGATATTCAGGGCACTTGCATGTCTGCTCACCGAAAAGTTCCGGAGTGTAGAATGCGAATGACTGGATCTGATCCACGAACTTTGCTGCAGGGGCATCATCCGCGAGTTCCTTGCCAGCCTTAAGGGCGTCAAGACCGCTGAAAAGGTCCTTGAACATACGTGAAGCCGCTCCTGATGCAGGGACAAACTTGCACTTTCCGTTGATGGCCGCACCGTCATAATACTTTGCGGCAGCCTCTACAGCAGCCTCGTCAAGTACCTGGATACCTCTTTCAGGAGTTGCCGGAGCCACGATCTTCATCCATGGAAATCCCTGTTTGAAGCGCTCCACCTGCTGCTCCACTGTCTGCACAGATGAGCCTCTCTGCTCGATCTGCTCGATGTCTTCTTTTCTAAACATATCTGGTTATTGGTTTTAATGTGTTAGTCAACAATTATTTCGCGTCTGTACTGATAGTCAGAACGGAGTTTCTCGAATTTATGAGGTTCCATCCTGAATCTGAAATCGTCCGTAAAGATAGGATAATTATATTGTAAAACCGCTGCAATCTCGCCATGATTTTTACCTTTCAGATCCAGATGGACAGGCTGATGTTCCGGAAGTTCATCCTCCGGGAAGAAATCCATGAGCTCCGCAATGCCGAAATGTGCCGCAACCGCCCGCACAGCCATGGAAGTTCCATTCTGCTTTCCCTGATATGAATATCCCGCGATATGAGGAGTCGCGATATCCGCAGCGTCAATAAGCTCCTCGTTAACATCCGGTTCGTTGTTCCATGTGTCAATGACAATGGCGCCGAGCTTCGGCCTAGCTTCAAGCAGGGCCTCTTCATCGACCACCTCTCCCCTTGCAGCATTTATGAAGATGGCTCCCGGCTGCATAAGGGTGAAGAAAGCCGGATTGGCCATCCCCCTTGTGGTATTGTCAAGAGGCACATGCAGGGTCACGATCTGTGAATTCTCAAGAAGATGCTCAAGAGAGCAGAATCCTTCCGGGCCTTCCTTTTCCGCACGCGGAGGATCACATCGGAGGATATTGAAGCCGAGGTATTCGGCCATAGCTTCGATACGCTTTCCGACATTTCCTACGCCCACGATGCCGATAGTGCTGCCGTCGATCTTGATTCCCTTTCTGGCCGCAATGCCGTACAATGCCGAAAAGACGTACTGCATCACTCCGCCGGCATTGCATCCTTCTGCGTTTGCGACCTCGATACCACGGGATGCGCAATAATCAAGGTCTATATGGTCCATGCCGATCGTCGCAGTCGCGACCATACGGACTGACGTACCCTCAAGAAGATCCGCATCGCAACGGGTCCTTGTACGCACGATCAATGCATCCGCATCGGCCACATCTTCACGCGAAATATCTATTCCTTTCTTATATATTACCTCCGCATAAGGTTCGAACACTCCTTTAAGAAAAGGAACATCCATATCTGCCACAATCTTCATATCCTAACGTAATATCAAATTCTTCACCACCGTTCCGTCCTGCCTGTCTGACACGAAAAGCGGATCAGACGCAAGATGCTCGTTCAGCCTGGCGATCAACATATCCCTCTGAAAGTAAAGCTGGTTACGTACGACCGATGAACTGATGACACACATCATTATGCCGCGGTCGAAGGAGACATCGAGCGTATAACGTGCGGCGCCGGAAACGGCATTCCACGCTT
The DNA here is from genome assembly GCA_017465225.1 of Bacteroidales bacterium. GTDB lineage: Bacteria > Bacteroidota > Bacteroidia > Bacteroidales > UBA932 > Cryptobacteroides. The sequence goes on along the minus strand of JAFTWQ010000017.1, from coordinate 59,291 downwards.
CTGCAGCCCTCTGCCGGTTGAGTCCCGAAGCGAGCTTCATGTCACGGATGAACTGGTTCACCAGCTCATCCATACCTACCGCCTCATGCCTGCGGAGCTTGTTCTGTCTTCCGTCGTAAGCCATGCTACAATCTTGTGAATGTTCCCGAAACGGTATCGTAATATGCCCTGTCCTGCGTCAGTCCGTCAACGATTCCGGACATACGTACCTTGTTGCTGTCCGTGATGAATATCTGGCCGAAATCATTGCTTGCCACCATCTGCAGAAGGTTCGATATCCTGCCCATGTCAAGCTTGTCGAACACATCGTCCAGAAGCAGAAGCGGCGCGAAGCCGTAATTCTTCTTCATGATCTCATATTGGGCGAACTTCAGCGACACAAGGAACGACTTCTGCTGGCCCTGCGAGCCGTATCGACGGATCGGATGGCCGTTCATCCTGAATGCGAAATCATCCCTCTGGATACCTGCAGTCGTATATTTCAATATCCTGTCCTTGTCATATGAGGCTGCCAGCAGCTGATCGAGAGGAGCCTTGAAAAGCTCCGATTCATACTCTATGTCCACCTGCTCGGAACCTCCCGAAACTGCCTTGTAATACTCCGCAACGACAGGCTTCAGGTCCTCGACAAACCTCTTCCTTGCCTGGAAGACAGGCTCTGCCAGAGCCGCCATCCTCATATCTATCACCTCAAGAAGAGAACGGTCAAGTTCTGGTTCCTTCAGCATCCTGTTCCTCTGCAGAAGAAGCCTGTTGTACTGCTGCATCGCCGCCATGTATTCCTTGTCCATCTGGGAAAGGACAGCATTGACGAATCGTCTGCGTTCCTCACCGGACTCGCTCACCATGGATATGTCGGCGGGAGAGACCATCACGATAGGCAGTATGCCCACATGCTCGGAAACCCTGCCATAAGGCTTGTCGTCACGCTTCACCTTCTTATCGCCCTTCGAAGACATCTTCATGGCGAATCTGCTGGTCAGTCCGTTCTCCATCCTGTAAGTGCCCGCAAGCGAGAATTCATCGGTACCATGACGGAAATTGAACTTGTCCGAAGATGCAAACGCGCTCTTTGTCATTGACAGATAATAGATTGCATCCAGAAGATTGGTCTTTCCCTCTCCGTTGTTGCCGCTGATGCAGTTGACATTAGGCGAGAATTCCAGCTCCTGCAGCTGAATGTTTCTGAAGTCGGATATTACTATTTTTTCAAGTATGGGCATAAACTTTCACGATATCAAGGCAAAGATAACATTTTTATTGGAGTTTGGACAATTTTTGCTAAATTTGCCGCCTGTTTGGGGTAACTGTACCCTGACGGCCCTTGTAAAAAGGGTTCTGAATACACAGACAAATATAAAATTAATCGATATTATGGCTAAAGAAATCAAAAATGAGAATGCCGAGGCAGTAGTCGAGGCGATTTCAAAGACAGAGCAGTTCTTCGAGAAGAACGGCAAGCTCCTTTCAATCATCTGCGTTGCTGTTGTAGTTGCATGTGCAGCAGTATTCTGCTGGTACAAGTTCATCAACCAGCCAAAGGTTGCCGAGGCTCAGGGCCAGATGGCTCTCGCAGAGGAGAACTTCCGCGCTGCAGACTATGAGCTCGCGCTCAACGGTGACGGCAATGTACTCGGATTCGTACAGATTCTTGACGAGTATGGCAAGAAGGCTGGCAAGTCAGTGAACTTCTACGCAGGAGTATGCGAGCTTCAGCTTGGCAACTTCGAGTCAGCTATCAAGTATCTTGAGGCTTACAACGGCAAGGACGCGATCCTCGCTGCTCGCGCAAAGGCTTGCATCGGTGATGCATACGTAGGTCTTGAGGATTACAGCAAGGCTCTCGGTTACTTCGAGCAGGCTGCTGCAACAATCGACAACATGTTTGCTGCCGGCTACCTCCTCAAGGCAGGTGCAGTTGCAGAGAAGCTCGGTCAGAACGACAAGGCGCTTTCTTTCTATGAGACTATCAAGGATCAGTATCCACAGTCTATGGAAGCATACGACATTGACAAGTATATCGGAAGAATTGAGGCTAGATAATTATGGGAAGAGCGTTTGAATTTCGCAAAGAGCGTAAATTTAAAAGATGGGGTCACATGGCCCGCGTCTTTACCAAGATCGGAAAGGAAATCACCATCGCTGTAAAGCAGGGTGGTCCGGATGTGACAGGTAACCCTCGTCTCCGTGCGCTTATCCAGACCGCACGAAGCGAGAACATGCCTAAGGACAATATCGAGCGTGCAATCAAGAGAGCGACAGATAAGGATCAGGCAGATTACAAGGAGGTAGTATTCGAAGGATACGGTCCTCACGGCATCGCTGTCCTCGTCGAGGCTGCTACCGACAACAACAACCGTACTGTAGCAAACGTACGTTCATACTTCACAAAGAGCGGCGGATCGCTCGGAACATCAGGCAGCGTTGACTACATGTTCGACCGCAAGTGCATGTTCCGTATGAAGTCTGCAAACCCATACGATCTCGAAGAGCTTGAGCTTGAGCTCATCGACTATGGTGTAGAGGAGATCTTCGAGGAGGAGAACGACAACGAAGAGATGGAGATCGTGCTCTACGGAGAGTTCACAGCATTCAACGGCATCCAGAAGTGGATCGAGGAGAACGGCTACGAGCTCGTTGCAGCAGAGTTCACACGTCTCCCTAACGTTGACCTCAAGGTTCTCGAGGGTGACGCAAAGGCTGACGTCGAGAAGCTCATCGAGCGCATCGAGGAAGACGACGACGTTCAGAACGTTTACACAACAATGCAGCCGTAATCATTACGACACATACCTACAAGACCGATGGCCCCACGCCATCGGTCTTTTTGTTTCCCCACCTGCTTGAAATTCCCATTCAGATTTCACATACCCAACGGGAATTTCACCACACGGGAGGGCGAAAAGGTATAATATGTGCTGATGTGGCGAGATTTTATTTGTAGGGTGAGAAAAAATGCTATCTTTGCCGAGATGATATGAAAATCTAACACCATCATCATAACATACTTATGAGCATTCAGCAGGAAAAAATCAAAGAACTTGTAGAGCGTCGTGCGTCAGCACGCATGGGAGGAGGTCAGAAAAGGATCGACGCCCAGCACGCAAAAGGCAAGTTCACGGCACGCGAGAGACTCGCGATGCTTCTTGACGAAGGCAGCTTTGAGGAATTCGACATGTTCGTCCAGCATCGCTGCACAAACTTCGGAATGGAAAAGACAAAGTTTGATGGAGACGGAGTCGTTACAGGAATGGGTACGATCGACGGCCGTCTTGTATATGTATTCGCGCAGGACTTTACTGTGACAGGTGGCTCGATGTCGGAGACAATGGCCCTCAAGATCAGCAAAGTCATGGACATGGCGGTACGCAACGGAGCTCCTTTCATCGGCATCAATGACTCCGGCGGAGCCAGGATCCAGGAAGGAATCTGCTCTCTTGCAGGATTCGGAGAGATCTTCGAGAGGAATATCCTCGCATCAGGAGTGATCCCGCAGATATCCGGCATCTTCGGTCCATGCGCCGGCGGAGCCGTATACTCCCCTGCCCTCACCGACTTCACAGTCATGATCAAGGACACCTCATATATGTTCCTTACCGGCCCCGGCGTTGTAAAGACAGTAACGGGAGAGACTGTTTCGCAGGAAGAGCTTGGCGGCGCAAGCGTGCACGGATCGAAGAGCGGAGTGGCACATTTCGCGGCAGAGAATGAGCAGGAAGGAATCGAGACCATCAAGGCCCTCCTCAGCTTCCTCCCTTCAAACAACCGCGAAGAGGCTCCTTTCGTAGAGACAGCCGATCCGGCAGGCCGAGTGGACGACGCCCTCAACGACATAATCCCTGACAATCCGAACAAGGCATACGACATGTACCAGGTCATCGGCAGCATCGTCGATGACGGAAAGTTCCTTGAAGTCCACAAGAGCTGGGCGAAGAACATCATCGTCGGATTCGCCCATATGAACGGACGCTCTGTCGGCATCGTAGCGAACCAGCCGAAGATCCTTGCCGGCGTGCTTGACATCAATGCCTCACGCAAGGCTGCACGTTTCGTACGTTTCTGCGATGCGTTCAACATTCCTCTCGTGACCCTCGTGGATGTTCCTGGCTTCCTTTGCGGAACGCAGCAGGAATATGGCGGTATCATCACCCACGGTGCGAAACTCCTCTATGCATATGGCGAAGCTACAGTTCCGAAGGTGACCGTGACATTGAGAAAATCTTACGGTGGAGCCCATATCACAATGAGCTGCAAGCAGTTGCGCGGAGACATCAACTACGCATGGCCATCTGCGAACATCGCTGTGATGGGGGCTGAAGGTGCTGTTGAAATTCTTTATTCAAAAGAGATCAAGACAATGGAAGACCCTGCAGAACAGGCAAAGGTTGCTGAGCAGAAGAAGCAGGAATACAACGACCTTTTCTGCAACCCTTACAATGCCGCAAGCTACGGATACATCGATGATGTGATCGAGCCTCGCAACACACGCTTCCGCGTGATCCGCGCCCTCGAGCAGCTCGCCGGCAAGAAGCAGGAAAATCCTTGGAAGAAACATGACAATCTCCCACTCTAACAATCAGAAGGCATGAATCCATTTATGATATTGCAGGCATCGGAGAGCGTCATGGTAAAGAGCGCAGAGATGGCAGAGAAGGATCCTCACGGAGCGATCATCACTCTGGTTTCCGTCTCTGTAGTATTTACCGCACTTATCATCCTGTATTTCGCCTACACCTTCATCGGAAAGCTCTCATCCGGAGAGATGAAGTTCCGATGGCCGGAGAGAAAGAAGGCGGAGACAAAGGTGAAAGGCAAGTCTCCGGAAGGCGAAGTCGCGGCTGCGATCGCCTTGGCGCTGGATCAGGAAATGAACGGAGAAGTATATGCAGCCATATCCATGGCTCTCCATCAGTACCTGAACGACACCGTACATGACAACGAAAGTTACATAATCACCATCAAAAGAAAACGATAGCCATGAAGACATATAAATTCAAGATTAACGGCAACGAGTATAATGTTGCAATCAATTCAGTAGAAGGCACAAACGCTTCAGTAACAGTCAACGGAACCGATTACCAGGTCGAGCTTGAGGATGCTCCGGCTGCACCGGTTCAGGCAGCACCGGCAACGGCTCCTGCTGCAGCACCTGCCCAGGCAGCTCCGGCTGCACCTGCTGCACCGAAGCCAGCGGCTTCAGGAGCTGGAAAGGCTGTTACCAGCCCGCTCCCGGGAGTGATCATCGCAGTCAAGGTAAATGTAGGAGACAGCGTGAAGGCCGGTCAGGAAGTTGCAGTCCTCGAGGCCATGAAGATGGAGAACTCGATCGAGGCAGAGCATGACGGTACAGTGACAGCAATCCATGTCGCAAAGGGAGACTCTGTTCTCGAAGGAGCTGCTGTCGTAACAATCGCATAACGACATGAATACCATTTTTGAAAGCCTGCAGCAATTCCTGCAGTACACAGGCTTCGCAAGCATGACATACAAGCATGCCATCATGATATTCATCGGCATCGTGTTCATCTATCTTGCGATCAAGAAAGACTGGGAGCCTCTGCTGCTTATCCCGATCGGTTTCGGAATGATAATAGGAAACATCCCTTTCGTTCCTGGCCTCAATATCGGAATATATGAAGAAGGATCGGTCATGAACATCCTCTACCAAGGTGTCCAGACGGGCTGGTACCCACCGCTCATATTCCTTGGAATCGGCGCAATGACAGACTTTTCTGCCTTGATTTCCCAGCCTAGGCTCATGCTCATCGGAGCTGCGGCCCAGATCGGCATCTTCGGTGCTTATGTAATTGCTCTCCATATGGGATTCACACCGGCGGAAGCCGGTGCCATCGGCATCATCGGAGGTGCGGACGGTCCTACTGCGATCTTCCTTTCATCAAAGCTCGCTCCTCACCAGATGGGCGCGATTGCAGTTTCCGCATACTCATACATGGCCCTTGTACCGGTCATCCAGCGTCCTATCATGCTGCTGCTGACTACCAAGAAGGAACGTCTCATCAGAATGGCGCCTCCAAGACAGGTAAGCCAGAAGGAGAAGATCATATTCCCTATCGTCGGCTTCATCCTGACAGCCATGATCGTTCCTTCCGGAATGCCGCTGCTCGGTATGCTGTTCTTCGGAAACCTGCTGAAGGAGAGCGGAGTGACAAAGCGTCTTGCAGAAACTGCACGCGGTCCGCTCATTGATGTCGTGACCATTCTGATCGGTATAACCGTAGGTTGCTCTACCCAGGCTGATGAATTCCTCACAGGTGATTCTGTAAAGATCTTCCTCCTTGGACTTCTTTCATTCGTCATTGCGACAATGTGCGGTGTACTTTTCGTCAAGTTCATGAATCTTTTCTGCAAGGAAGGACGCAAGATCAATCCTCTCATCGGCAATGCCGGTGTGTCAGCCGTTCCGGATGCTGCGCGTGTGTCACAGAATGTAGGCCGTGAGTTCGATAAGAACAACCACCTTCTCATGCACGCGATGGCTCCTAACGTAGCCGGCGTGATCGGTTCTGCCGTAGCTGCAGGTATCCTGCTCAGCTTCCTCGGATAGACTGGCGCAGACCGCATTGATTATCAATATTTTGCATAGAATGCGTGCTCCCTTATGGCGGCACGCATTTTCCGTAATACGCTATGATTCAGATATTTGCGCGCCAGACAAAAATTACTGTTCTATATTTGACGGAAATAGCGTATCTTTGAAGTTTAATTTCTCGATGAAAAGTATGATCGACATACAAAATGACAGGATACTGATTCTGGACGGAGCCATGGGCACTATGATCCAGAGATACGGACTTACGGAAGAAGATTACCGCAACGGGCCGTTCTCTGGCTGTGCAAAGGAGCTGAAGGGCAACAATGAGTGCCTGAATCTCACCCATCCGGAGATCATAAAGGCTATACACCAGGAATATATAGCGGCCGGGGCCGATATCATAGAGACAAATACATTCAGCGCAAATGCCATATCGCAGTCGGAGTACGGTTGCGAGGATTTTGCGGCCAGTATGGCGTTCGAGGGCGCAAGGATAGCGCGCGAGGCTGCTGACGAGGCGCAGGAGATTGCTGCCAAGGTGGGTCTGCAGCGAAAGGTATGGGTAGCAGGAAGCATGGGACCGACATCGAAGTCGCTCTCGCTGTCTCCTGACGTTGCTGACCCGGCATTCAGGCCATACAGCTTTGATCAGATGAAAGAGGCCTACCGCGTTCAGGCGGAGGCACTGCTGAAAGGCGGTGCCGATCTGCTGCTTATCGAGACATGCTTCGATGCCCTCAATGTCAAAGCCGCATTGGCAGCTATCATGGAAATTGATAGGGAGAGGCTGCAGCCTTTCACGGACAACACCGCAATACCAGTGATGATATCGGTATCGGTGGGAGACAGGAGCGGCAGGACGCTGACAGGCCAGACTCTGGAAGCATTCTACACCTCGATATGCCACTACCCTATCCATGCATTCGGACTGAACTGCTCTCTCGGAGCAGCCGAACTGATGCCGCTTGTTGAGGAAATTGGCAAATGGTGCGGATGCAGGGTCAGCTGCTATCCTAACGCGGGACTCCCGAATGAGATGGGCGGATACGACCAGAGCCCGGAAGTGATGGCGGCGCAGGTGAAGGCCATGGCCTCGAAAGGTCTTGTCAATATCGTAGGAGGATGCTGCGGAACTACTCCGGACCACATCAGAGCCATCGCAAATGCCGTTAAGGGGCTTGCCCCTAGAGAGCTGTCCATGAAAACAGGCCTTTCCGACAGGACATTGAAGGTCAGCGGTCTTGAGGCGGTCGAGGTCGATGTAAAGAAGAACAATTTCACCAATGTCGGTGAAAGGACGAATGTAGCCGGCTCACGCAAATTCGCAAGACTCATAGCATCAGGAGATTATGAAGCCGGACTTCAGATTGCAGCAAAGCAGATCGAGGACGGAGCGGCCATCATAGACATCAACATGGATGACGCGATGCTGGACAGCGCGAGGGAGATGGAACGCTTCGTGAGATACATTTCCAACGAACCGGCTGTAGCGAAGGCTGCGCTGATGATCGATTCTTCTCATTGGGATACAATCCTGGCAGGTCTGAAGAACGCACAGGGAAAATGCATCGTGAATTCCATAAGCCTGAAAGAAGGTGAAGATGCCTTTGTCGAAAAAGCGAGAGTGATAAATTCATTCGGCGCAGCCATGGTGGTGATGGCATTCGACGAAGAGGGCCAGGCGACGACATACGACCGTAAGATAGAGATCTGTTCAAGAGCATACAGGCTGCTGACAGAAAAGGCCGGAGTCGCTCCTGAAGACATAATATTCGATGTGAACATATTGTCCATCGGCACGGGCATCGAGGAGCATGCAAAGTATGCCATAGATTTCATCGAGGCCGTAAGATGGATCAAGACGAACCTCCCGGGAGCGCTTACATCAGGAGGAGTTTCCAACCTGTCATTCGCATTCCGAGGAAACAATGCCGTCCGAGAGGCCATGCATTCCGCATTCCTTTATCATGCCATCAAGGCAGGCATGGACATGGCCATTGTGAATCCGTCAATGCTTCAGGTCTATGACGAGATCGAACCGGAACTCCTGAAATGTGTCGAGGATGTGATATTTGACCTCGATGCACAGGCTACCGAAAGGCTGATTGAAAAGGCTTCAAGACTGATGGAGGAGATTGCCGGTCAGGCCGGCAATGACGGAAAGACAAACAATGCCGGTCAGGCCGGTGATGACAACAGCCGTCATGCCCGACCTGATCGGGCATCTCTCGAAGAGCGCCTGAAGAATGCCCTAGTCAAAGGCAGATCAGAGAATCTCGATGCCGACCTCAACGAGGCGATGGAGAGATATGGCAGTGCCCTGAACATCATCGAGGGGCCTTTGATGGCCGGAATGGAGACCGTCGGAGCGTTGTTCGGAGACGGAAAGATGTTCCTTCCCCAGGTGGTGAAATCTGCAAAGGTCATGAGGGATGCCGTGGCCATTCTGGAGCCGTTCATGAACATGGATGACAAGGGAAGAGAGAAACCGAAAGCCGTCATCGCGACTGTAAAGGGCGATGTCCATGACATAGGAAAGAACATCACTGGAATCGTGCTTGCATGCAACGGGTTTGAAATCCATGACCTCGGAGTCATGGTGGACAAGGAGACCATCCTTGACGAAGCTGAAAGGATTGATGCAGACATGATTGCAGTCAGCGGACTCATCACCCCGTCGCTATATCAGATGGAGGAGATATGCCGCGAAATGACAGCCAGGGGCATGCAGAAGCCGCTTTTCATAGGAGGAGCGACGACTTCAGCGCTTCATACTGCTGTAAAGCTGGCACCTCTATATGGACATGTATTCTATGGAGCGGATGCTTCCGCAGCAGCGGTCATGGCCAAGAAATGCATGCTTGACCGGGATGCGTTCGAGAAGGAGCAGCATGCGGAGCAGGAGAAGATCAGAAAGATGTATCAGTCGCGCGAGGAAAAGGCAGCTGTATCGGAATGGACCATCAAGCCTGCTGGTTTCGCAGCGGAGACATACAATGCAAGATTGCCTGAAAGCATTCCGTTCATGGAACTTCCTATAGAGGAGGCGATGCCTTTCTTCGACTGGAAGATGCTCCACGCGATATGGGGCGTGAGATACGGCAGCCCTGTACCGGAAGTGGCCGAGCTCATGCAGCTGCGCAGGGACGCTGAAGACGAGATTGCGATGGGCAACTTCAAGATCATGATTTCCATGCAGTTCCATCATGCATATGCGGACAAGGATGACATAGTAGTGAAGACAGCTGAGAGTGACATAAGGATTCCTATGATGAGGCAGGAAAACGGAGAGATGATGTCGCTATGCGACTTCGTCGTGCCCGGAGGAAATGGCAATTCGTCGGCATTCGGAGTGTTCGCGATCTGCGTCAAGGCCAATGATGCGCATGAGGAAGGCTGCTGCTGTCCTGCATGCAGCAACAAATACGAGGATCTTGTCGGACGTACAGTGCGTATGACTATGGCCGAGGCCGCTTCATGCTGGCTCGACAGGAAACTGGCTAAATGTCTGAATGATCCTTCACAGAAGATAATCAAGCCGGCTGCAGGCTATGCAAGCTGTCCTGACCATACCTTGAAGAAGGACATAATGGAGATGCTTCCATGCTCGCAGAAGCTCGGCATCAGACTTACCGAAAGCTACGCGATGTCACCGGAATCCAGCATCTGCGGCATGATATTCATCCATCCTGACGCGAAATATCCGGACATCCGCCGCATCTCGCAGAAGCAGTATGACAGCTATGCTTCCCGCAGAGGCATGGACGAGCAGACCGCACGCCGTTTCCTCGGCCACCTGCTGAAATAGCCATGGAGCGCAAACTATTGAGAAACAAAGACTTAACACTATCCACGTGCCGTCAACGGGGAGCACGTGAAGAGTAGCAAACCATTGAATACCAAATACTTAAACTCCACATATATCATGAAGATATCAGAGATATTGGCCGGCAGCAAGAAGGCATATCCTTCGCTGGAGATCGTGCCGCCGCTCAGAGGAATGACAAAGAAGGAACTTATCGAGAGCATCGCGCCCTTCATGGAGTTCAGTCCGAAATACATCAATGTGACAAGCCACAGGGATGAATTCGAGTACCGTCAGGAAGCGGACGGGAGCTTCAGCAGGCATCTTGTGCGCAACAGGATCAGCGAAACCACCGTTTGTGCCGCTATCATGTCGGAATACAACATAGAGACAGTTCCGCATATCATCTGTGCAGGCACAACAGCCGAGGAGATTGAGAGCAAGCTGGACAACCTGGAGTTTCTGGGCATCAACAACATAGTCGCGCTCAGAGGAGACAGCATGACCGGAGAGAAGAGATTCTCCCCTACTCCGGGAGGGTACAGATATGCCAGCGAACTGGTCGAGGGCATAAGGAAATATCAGGGAAGCGCCAGCTATCAGAGAAGGCTGAAAGGCGAGAACAAGGCTGCCGAAGACAGCAGATATTTCTGTATCGGCGTAGGAGGATATCCGGAAAAGCATTTTGAAGCAGCCAACATAGAGACCGACATCGAGAATCTGAAGAAGAAGATAGATGCCGGAGCCGACTATATCATTACGCAGATGTTCTTCGACAACAAAGTCTACTACGACTTTGTCGACAGATGCCGTGAAGCTGGCATAACCGTTCCGATAATCCCGGGTCTCAAGCCGCTTTCTACTGCAAGACAGGTCAACATGCTTCCTGAATCTTTTTCTCTTGACATTCCTCTCGAGCTCACTTCCGAGATAGCTGAAGCCGGGGATGACAAGGAGGCTGTATACCGCATAGGAACCGAATGGTGCATCATGCAGTGCAAGGATCTCATCGCACACGGGGTTCCGGCAGTTCATTTCTACACAATGGGCCGGTCTAAGAACATCACAGATATTCTGAAGGAGTGTTTCTGATTTCATAAGGAGCTGAAAATCAACCCATAGCACAATAGAGTGGCGAGGGGGCAAACTATTTTTAAATTTTAAACAAAAATAGGTTGCTTCCTCGCCGATTTATTAGTAAATTTGCCGGAATTAGGAATAAAATATAACCAAAACATAATTATCCGGATATGCAGAACAAATTGCAGGAACTGACAGACAAGCTCTATAACGAGGGTCTGTCGAAAGGTAAGCAGGAAGGCGAGGAACTTCTTGCCAAAGCAAAGGCACAGGTAGACGACATGCTTGCAAAGGCACAGGCTGAAGCGGCACAGATCATCGCTGCAGCTCAGAAGCAGGCAGAGGAGATCAGGACAAAGACAGCGTCTGACATCAAGATGGCTTCTTCACAGAGCATCGCAGCTACAAAGAAGGACATCGAGACCCTCATCGTAGGCAAGATGACAGGCGATGCAGTGAAGAAGACTCTTTCTTCACCTGACTTCATCAAGGATCTCATCAAGACCGTTGCAGAGAAATTCACTACTGACGGTCCTGTAGACCTCAACCTCGTTCTCCCAGAGTCTCTCAAGAACGACCTCGAGCCATTCGCGACAAAGGAGCTCGCAAAGATCCTCGGCGCTGGCGTGCAGGCTTCATTCTCGAAGAAGGTGGCAGGCGGCTTCCAGATCGGTCCTAAGGACGAAGGATGGTTCGTAAGCTTCACAGAGGAGACATTCAGCCAGCTCATTTCAGAGTATCTCAGACCAGCAACCAAGAAGCTTCTCTTCGGATAATGAGCAATTACGTATACATAATAGCAGGTCTTCCTGACTTCACTCCGGACTGGAGGCAGGGCGAGAAGAGTCTTGACGAATACCTTGAGCAGGTGAGGGAGCTTCTGTCCGCAAAGGACAATGAGGCTGTCGATTTCATCGTAAAGGGATTCGACAAGGATCAGATCGGCCTTGAGCTCTACAAGGAGGCGTTGTCGCACAGGATCGGATTCATCAGGGAATTCTTCCAGTTCGATATGAACGTGCGCAACCAGAAGGTCAGGTATCTGAACCAGGCTTTGGGCAGGGATCCTGAAAAGGATGTCCTCTCGCTCAGGGACCCTGAGGCGGAAGAGACCGGACTTGAACCGGAGGAACCGGAATTCAAGGAGTCTGCAAGACTGCAGAGCATCCTCGAAGGCCACGACATCCTCTCACGCGAGAGAGGCATCGACGATCTCTACTGGGACAAGATTGACGAGCTCACCCTCTTCGATTATCTCAACTTCGACAAGATCCTCGGAATGATGGTGAAGATGATGATCATCCGCAGATGGCTCATTCTTGACGAAGAGACCGGACGTGAGATGTTCAAGAAGCTCGTCGACGACGTACGTGGCACTTTCAAAGGCGTAGAATACAACGAAAAATGACGAATGTCATCCTGAGCAAAGCGAAGGATCTTTAAAAGAATCAAACAAAAACTGAAATAAATACAAATATGAAAACAACTGGTAAAGTTACGGGTATCGTTTCAAACCTTGTGACTGTCGAGGCTGACGGACCGGTGTCGCAGAATGAGATCTGCTACATCACCGTAGGTGACACGAAGCTCATGGCCGAGGTCATCAAGGTGAACGGAAAGAACGCCGCAGTGCAGGTATTCGAAAGCACCCGTGGACTCAAGAACGGTGACACAGTCGAGTTCGTGGACAGGATGCTCGAGGCCACTCTCGGTCCGGGCCTTCTCTCAAGCAGCTACGATGGTCTTCAGAACGACCTCACCACAATGACAGGCGTATTCCTCAAGAAGGGAGAATACACCAACCCTCTCGACCACGAGAAGATCTGGGACTTCACACCGCTTGCAAAGCCGGGCGACAAGGTAGTCGCTGCAGACTGGCTCGGAGAGGTGAAGGAAGGATGGCTTCCTCACAAGATCATGGTTCCGTTCAGCTTCAAGGGCGAATATACAGTAAAGACAGTCGCTCCTGCTGGACAGTACAACATCGACAAGGTGATTGCAGTCCTCACAAACGCTGAAGGCGAGGATGTTGAAGTGACCATGTGGCAGAAATGGCCTGTAAAGGTAGCCATCAAGGGTTACAAGGACAAGCCTAGGCCATCAAAGATCATGGAGACAGGTGTACGTGCGATCGATACGCTCAACCCTATCGCAGAGGGAGGTACAGGCTTCATCCCTGGTCCTTTCGGTTGCGGAAAGACAGTGCTTCAGCATGCTATCGCAAAGCAGGGTGATGCAGACGTGATCGTGATGGCAGCCTGCGGTGAGCGTGCCAACGAGGTTGTGGAGATCTTCGCAGAGTTCCCTGAACTCATCGACCCGCATACAGGACGTCACCTCATGGAGCGTACAACCATCATCTGTAACACTTCAAACATGCCTGTAGCAGCTCGTGAGGCATCCGTATATACAGCGATGACAATCTGCGAGTACTACCGTGCGATGGGTATGAAGGTCCTTCTCCTTGCCGACTCCACTTCACGCTGGGCACAGGCTCTCCGTGAGATGTCGAACCGTATGGAGGAGCTTCCTGGAGCCGATGCGTTCCCTGTGGACCTTTCAGCCATCATCTCTAACTTCTACGCACGTGCAGGTATGGTCATCCTCAACAACGGCCAGACAGGTGCGGTAACATTCATCGGTACCGTATCTCCAGCCGGAGGTAACCTCAAGGAGCCTGTGACAGAGTCTACAAAGAAGGCGGCACGCTGCTTCTACGCTCTCGAGCAGAACCGTGCAGACCAGAAGCGTTATCCTGCAGTCAACCCTATCGACTCATATTCAAAGTATCTTGAGTATCCGGAGATCCGCGAGTACCTCAACGAGACCATCATGCCAGGCTGGGTAGAGATGGTGGAAAGAGCAAAGAATATCGTGCGCAAGGGTAAGGAGGCTAACGACCAGATCAACATCCTCGGTGATGACGGTGTGCCTATGAGCTACCATGAGATCTTCTGGAAATCAGAGCTTCTCGACTTCGTCATCCTCCAGCAGGACGCATTCGACGACATCGACGCACTCTGCCCTATCGAGCGTCAGAAATACATGCTTGAGCTTGTCATGGGCATCTGCGAGCGCGACTTCACATTCGAGGACTTCGAGGAGTGCCGCAACTACTTCAAGGAACTCATCAACGCTCTCAGACAGATGAACTACTCTGAATTCAAGAGCGAAAGATTCTACGAATATCAGGAAAAACTCAATAATCTTCTAAGCAATGGCAAATAAGGCATTTCAGAAAACATATACACAGCTGGAGGCCATCACAAAGGCAACAGTATCGCTTAAGGCGACAGGTGTATCAAATGACGAGCTTGCTCTCGTAGACGGCCGCCTTGCTCAGGTGGTTAAGACAAAGGGAGACCTCGTCACACTTCAGATCTTCTCCGGTACCGAGGGTATCCCTACAAATGCTGAGATCGTATTCCTCGGCGGAGCCCCTACCCTCAATGTAAGCGACGAGCTTGCAGGACGTTTCTTCAACGCATACGGCGAGCCTATCGACGGCGGCCCCGCAGTTGAAGGAAAGACAGTGGAGATCGGTGGTCCGTCTGTAAACCCATACAAGAGAAAGCAGCCATCACAGCTCATCCCTACCGGTATCGCCGGCATCGACCTCAACAACACACTCGTGTCAGGACAGAAGATTCCTTTCTTCGCAGACCCTGACCAGCCATATAACAACGTAATGGCTCAGGTGGCTCTCCGTGCGGACGTTGACAAGATCATCCTTGGAGGTATGGGTCTTTCAAATGACGACTACCTCTACTTCAAGCATGAGTTCGAGGCAGCTGGTGCACTTGATAAGATCATCTCTTTCGTGAACACTACCGAGCAGCCTCCTGTAGAGCGTCTCCTTATTCCGGACATGGCTCTTACTGCTGCGGAATATTTCGCTGTTGAAAAGAATGAGAAAGTGCTCGTGCTTCTTACTGACATGACACTTTATGCCGATGCTCTTTCAATCGTATCCAACCGTATGGACCAGATCCCTTCGAAGGACTCTATGCCGGGTTCTCTCTACTCAGACCTTGCAAAGATCTACGAGAAGGCCGTACAGCTTCCTGACGGAGGTTCGATCACAATCATCGCAGTGACCACCCTCAACGACGGAGACATCACTCATGCGATTCCGGATAATACCGGTTACATCACAGAGGGACAGCTCTTCCTCCGTACAGACCCTGATTCAGGAAAGGTCATCATCGACCCGTTCCGTTCACTTTCACGTCTGAAACAGCTCGTACAGGGTAAGAAGACCCGTAAGGACCACGGTCAGGTGATGAATGCTTCCGTACGTCTCTACGCCGATGCACAGAACGCGAAGACAAAGCTCGAGAACGGTTTCGACCTCAGTGACTACGACCTCAGATGTCTTGACTATGCGAAGGCATATGCAACAAGACTTCTTGCGATCGACGTGAACCTCAAGATTGACGAAATGCTTGACACTGCATGGGAACTCTTCGGAACATATTTCTCGAAGGCAGAGACCGGTATCAAGCAGGAGCTTATTGATACATACTGGCCAAACAAATAATCAGAAATGTCATCCTGAGCGCCAGCGAAGGATCTTTATGTAAAGATTCTTCACTTCGTTCAGAATGACAGTGAGAAGCAAAATTATGGCAATAAAATTTCAATATAATAAGACATCTCTGAACAACTTGAACAAGCAGCTCAAGATGAGAAAGAACGCACTCCCTACTCTTAAGAACAAGGAGTCGGCGCTTCGTCTTGAGGTGAAGAAAGCCAAGGACTATTCAGAGAAGCTTATTGAAGATCTTGATGCCGCCCTGAAGAAATACGACTATCTCGCAGCGCTCTGGAACGAGTTCCAGCCGAACCTGATCTCTATCGTGGATGTTGACCTTTATACAGTAAAGGTTGCCGGAGTGAAGACCCCTGCCCTTGGAGAGATCAAGTACGAGATCCATGAGTTCAACGCATTCAACTGCCCGGCATGGTATGCGGACGGAGTTGCGATTCTCAAGGAGCTCTCAAGGCTCGGAATCGAGTCGGAGGTATATCTCGAGAAAGCGCGTATTCTCGATTTCCAGAGAAAGAAGACCACTCAGAAGGTGAACCTTTATGAGAAGGTGCAGATTCCTGGATATCAGGAGGCTATCAGAAAGATCAAGCGATATATGGAAGACGAGGAGAATCTCTCCAAGGCAGCTTCCAAGATCGTGAAGAGCAGACATGCTATAGAAGAAGAGGAGGAGCAGAACAATGATAACTAAAATGACCAAATATTCCTTCATTCTCCTGACCGGAGAGAAGGAGGGTTTCCTGGAGCAGCTTCAGGAGCTCGGAGTCGTGGACATCAGCCGTTCTGTAAAGCCTGTTGACCAGGACTCCTCCGAGATGTTCGCAAAGGCTTCCAGAGCCAAGAAGGTACTGGAATTCCTTGAGAACGTCAACTATAGCAATGATGCTGATGCCGAAGCTATCGCGAAGGCCACTGTAAATGTGGAAGGCGATCCTGTCGACTTCATCGAAGGCTGCAGGGCGAAGCTCGGCGAACTCAATGTCTCTCTTGCCAATGCTGAAAAGCAGATGAAGGCAAGACTCCCATGGGGAGATTATGACAAGAGTGCTGTAGACGGACTCAAGGATCTCGGATACATCGTACGTTATTACTGCGTGGATGCGAAAAGATTTGATGAGGCATGGAGTGAGCTCTACCCTCTCCAGGTCGTGGAAAACGACGGAAAGAAGGTATGGTTCGTGACTGTTGCACCGAAGGCAGAGGAATATTCATTCCCTGTACAGGAAGTCGCCGCACCGGAAGGTACATATGCAGCGGCTGCAGAGGAGGCCGACAGATACAAGACTGAGATCATAGAATGCAAGGCCGGTCTCCTCAATGCGAAAGACTACATTCCAGCTATCAAGGAAGCCTGCAACCGCGATCTCGTAGAGCTCGACCGTTACCTTGCCGATTCAGCGGCTGTCGGAGCAGCAGAAGACCATGTGACCGTATTTACAGGCTTCGCTCCGGTGGAGAATGATACGGAACTTTCAGAGGCTTTTGACAAGATGGGAGTATTCTACATCAAGGAAGAAGCCGTAGAGGAGGATAATCCGCCTATCAAGCTGAAGAACAACTGGTTCACAAGACAGTTCGAGTCATTTACCGGAATGTACGGCATGCCTGTTTACAGCGAATTCGACCCTACTGCAATCGTAGCACCATTCTATCTTCTCTTCTTCGCGATGTGTCTCGGAGATGCCGGATACGGAATCGTGCTCCTGCTGTTCGGACTCATGTTGAACAAGGGATGGGTGAAGTTCGCGATGTTTGACGGGCTCGGCAACATCATATCAATTCTTGGAGCTGGTACAATCGTTGTCGGAACAATGCTGGGAACATTCTTCGGAATGAGCCTTTATGAAGCGGCATGGGTTCCACAGTGGCTGAAGAGCTGCATGATCGTAGGAGAAGTCGAAGTTCCTGGACTCGGAACATTCAATGTCCAGATGCTTCTCGCACTTGCAATCGGAGTGTTCCATATCTGCCTTGCCATGACTGTCAAGGCGATCGGCTATACCAAGCGATTCGGATTCAGAGAGACCGTCAGCACGTGGGGCTGGCTGCTTCTGATTGTCGGTGGCATCATCGTAGCTATCCTTGGAGTAGGCAAGTTCATCTCACCTGCAGCTATCAAATGGGCTGTCATCGTGATCGGCGTGCTTTCCGCTCTTGGAATCTACATTTTCAACACACCGGGAAGGAACCCTCTCATCAACATCGGAGCCGGACTCTGGGACACCTACAACATGGCTACCGGAATCCTCGGTGACGTACTCAGCTACATCCGTCTCTTTGCTCTCGGACTTGCAGGCGGTATGCTTGGACAGGCATTCAACAACCTCGGTCAGATGGTACTCGGAGACAGTTTCATAACATGGATCCCGTTTGCACTGATCCTGCTTTTCGGACATGTGCTGAACATTCTCATGTCATCTCTCGGAGCATTCGTGCATCCTCTGCGACTCACATTCGTAGAGTATTTCAAGAATGCCGGATATGAAGGAAAGGGTGCGGCCTATAATCCGCTCACAACAAACAAGGAATAATTAAACAATAACTAATAAAATCAAAACATTATGAACGAAATTCTTGGTTTCATCGGCCTTGCTTGCATGCTCGGCCTTTCAGGTATCGGTTCTGCAATCGGAACAACAATCGCCGGCAACGCAGCTGAAGGCGCACTCAAGAAGAATCCTGAGAAGTCATCTTCTTACATGATTCTTTCTGCCATGCCTGCAACACAGGGTCTCTACGGTTTCGTGGCATTCCTCATGTGGATCGGAAAGGACTTCGCAGCTGACGGAATCTCACTCTTCGCTGTAGGTCTTGCAGTAGGTTTCATCTGCCTCTTCTCTGCAATCCGCCAGGGTCAGGTTTGTGCTAACGGTATCATCGGTATCTCACAGGGTCACGACGTTCAGACCAACACAATGATCTACGCTGCATTCCCTGAGTTCTACGCGATCCTCGCACTCATCGCAGCCCTCATGGTATAATGAGACTATCAGAAACAAACTGACAAAGTCTCCGGTTCTTTTCAAAGTTCCGGAGACTTTTCATAAATGACCAAAACCACTTTGACATGAAGAAACTTTTGACCGTAATGTTCTGCATTGCAGCATTTGTGACCGGCATGCAGGCAAAGGAGAATGCAAAAGTCACGGTCAACGGCACGACTACCAGCGTGACCTTCTATTCTCCCGAAATAGTGCGTATCGTAAAGACTCCAGAAGGAAGACAAGGGAACACCCGAGACGGATGGGTTGTCACGATGACACCACAGGACGTGAATGTCAGAAAGAGCGAGAACTCATCGGCAATAACACTCCGAAGTGATGTCGTGACTGTAAGAATCGACAAGAAGACAGGACTCGTCCAGTTCCTTGCAAAAGGCAGGAACATGCTAAAGGAAAAGTCATACGGCTTTGAGGAAAGGACATCCGGACCAGATGCCGGCAGTTTCCGCACAACGATTGTATATCAGCTCGACAAGGATGAGCCTATATACGGCCTTGGAGTCACACAGGACGGGAAGCTGAACCACAGGGGCTCGACCCATATGAATATGGAGCAGAACAACACCCAGGACTACCAGCACGTCATCCAGTCACTCAAGGGATGGGGAATCTACTGGGACAATTACTCACGTTCGCAGTTCATTGACAATGAAGAGGGTATGAGGTTCTCTGCCGAAGTCGGCGACGACATCGACTATTATTTCATGTACGGAGGATCTGCCGACGGAGTGAACAGGCAGATGAGAAACCTCAGCGGAGATGTCCCTATGTTCCCGCTCTGGACCTTCGGCTACTGGCAGTGCCGCGAAAGATACAAGTCAGTCGACGAGCTCCTCGAGGTTGTACGCTGGCATAGAGCCAACAATGTACCGCTCGACGGAATCATCCAGGACTGGCAGTACTGGGGCAGCAACTACACATGGAACGCCATGGACTTCCTCGCAGACACATATGCAAACGGAACATGGATGATCGACGAGGTACATCGCAACAACGCACATATCATGATAAGTATCTGGGCAAGTTTCGGTCCCCAGACAAAGGCATTCAAGGAGCTTGCTGAAGACGACCTCATGTACGATTTCCAGACATGGCCACAAAGCGGCATCAGCGCATTCTGGCCTCCAAGGATGGATTATCCGAGCGGTGTCAGAGTCTACGACGCACTCAGCCAGAAGGCACGCGACATCTACTGGAAGAATCTCAAGACCCTGGTTGACTACGATATCGATGCATGGTGGATGGACTCTACCGACCCTGACTTCTTCAATCCTCAGGACAGTCACTATGACCATAAGGCAGGTGACGGCACATGGAGAAGATACAGGAATGTATTCCCTCTTGCGTCCGTAAGCGGCGTCTATGACAATCTCCGCGCAGACTCGGAGGAAAAGAGAGTCTTCATCATGACACGTTCTGCCTTTGCAGGCCAGCAGAGATATGGAGCTGGACTTTGGAGCGGTGACGTGAACTCGACATGGGACATGCTACGCAAGCAGCTTCCTGCAGGTCTAAACTACACGATGACCGGATGTCCTAACTTCAACACTGACATCGGAGGCTTCTTCTGCAGCAGATACAACACAATGGGCGGAGGCTCTGCACCAAAGAACCCGCAGTTCCAGGAGCTTTATGTACGCTGGATGCAGTATGCACTCTTCTGTCCTGTATTCCGCAGCCATGGCGCGGATGCACCACGAGAGATCTACCAGTTCGGAAAGAAGGGAGATGCCGCATTCGATGCAATTGAAAAGAGCATTCGTCTCCGTTATCAGCTTCTTCCATACATCTACAGTACAGCATGGCAGGTGACATCGGATGACGAGAGTTACATGAGGGCATTGATCTATGATTTCCCTCAGGACAAGAAGGTCTGGGACATGACTGACGAGTTCCTCTTTGGAAGGAGCATTCTCGCGACTCCAGTAGTTAATGCACAATATACCGACGAGAAGGTCATCAGAACTGATGCAATGACAGGATGGAACAGGGATGAAGTGGAGCAGAAGCTGGCCGAATCCGTTGATTTCAGCCAGAACAAGACTGCTGAAAAATATCTTCCTGCAGGCGCTGACTGGTATTATTTCTGGACAGAGGAGAAATACAAAGGCGGACAGGACGTCACGATCAAGACAAAGTTTGATGAAGTCCCTATGTTCGTACGCGCAGGAAGCATCATGCCTTTGGCTCCTGTGATGCAATATGCAGAAGAAAGCAGATGGGACAATCTTGACATCGTAGTCTACCCTGGAGCAGACGCCGAATTCACCCTTTATGAAGATGAGGGCGACAACTACAATTATGAGAAAGGTGTCTATTCAACCATCACATTCAAGTGGAACGACAAGAAGCGGACACTTTCCATCGGAGCTGTCAAAGGACAGTACCCCGGCATGCTTGCCGAAAGGACATTCAATGTCAGAGTCGCAGGACAGAATGCTGTCCAGGCCGTGAGATATGAAGGAAACGCTTTATCTGTAAAACTCTAGAAGAAGTATTTCTATAAAAATCCGACAGACCGGTATTCCGGTGACCCCCGCCTCCATGCAGGAGGCACCCCCTAGCCGGGGGTGGCATGTCACCTTCATATCCGGTCTGTCGGATTTATTTGTTAAGCAGCCTTTTATATTATCTTTCATACTAAATATCTGTATCATCTATTTTATTATGTAGATAATATTTAATACCTTTACGACAAGCGCAATTACTCATATCCTATGACTCCGTAACCAACTGTAATTGCTTCGGGTGTGACGGAGCTGGCAGACAGGACATAGGAACCACAATTTCAGATTTTCCACTTAATCCTATCTTTATTAGGGAACGATATACCTGTTTACACTTATGCTTTCAAACATTGGTAAGTGTAATGCATACAACGTCATTGATGATTGCCACGTCGCTAGCGCTCCTCGCAATGACGGACGAGCGTACTCTTGTATATCATTCCCACAAAATAAACTGCAGCGTCGGTACATGGATTGAAGGCTTCATGTTCCCACGCTACACAAAACAAGGCACGAAAAAGGAAAAACGACAGCGTCGATACACGGATTGAATGTTCCGTGTACCCACGCTATACAAACAGGGCACGCAATAGAAACGGGAGCAATATACATGTTTTCACTGTTGCCTCCACACATCGGTAAACGAGATGTTTCCCACGTCATTGCGAGGCCGACAGGCCGTGGCAATCTCAAGCACAATCATATAAAGGATTGCCACGTCGCTATCGCTCCTCGCAATGACGGATGAGTGTACGCTAGTATATAATTATCAAATATAATTCGGGGTATTCAAAAATCCGCATGAAAACACTACAGAAGTTGTAGAAATTTTCATGCGGATAAATATTTAGCCTAGCTATAGACAGGCTCTTTACATTTCGTCCGGAGCGTACTTGAAAGGATCAAGCGGAGACTTGTATTCGCAGTAGTCTGACTCTACGAAGAAACGCTTGAGCTCGATTTCGGCATTCTCGAGAGAGTCAGATGTATGGACGATGTTCTCCTGTGCGCTGAGGCTGTAGTCGCCACGGATTGTGCCAGGGACAGCCTTGCTTGCCTTTGTTGCGCCTGCCATGTCACGCACTACCTGTACTGCGCTGTATCCTTCCCAGCAGCAAAGGATTACAGGGGCAGCCATCATACCGTCGCGGAGCCAAGGGAAGAATGGTCTGTCAAGAAGATGTGCATAATGTACCTTGAGGATCTCCTCATCAAGCTGAACCATCTTCATGGCTACGAGTTTCAGTCCTCTTTTCTCAAATCTTGAGATCACCTCACCGATAAGGCCTCTCTGGAGGCATCCCGGCTTAAGAATTACAAGTGTTCTTTCCATAAGTGTGTTATAGTAATGTTATTATTGGTTCCAGTCTACTTTCTGTCTTGAAAGAGGCATGGTCATGCATCGTGCACCTCCGCCGCCACGCGGGAGCTCCGATCCGTCGATTGATATGGCACACGGCCTGTCGCCATATACTGCCGCCTCTCCCCTTCCCTCTATGAAGTCTTTAGCCCTGACAATCTCAAATCCTTCCTTGTCAAGTTCTTCGAGGGTATGTATGTTTCTTGCATATGTGAGCACCTTTCCTGGAGCGAAGGCAAAGAAATTCGCTCCGCTGTGCCACTGTTCTCTCTCCTGATCCCACTCATCATCTCCACCGCAGACTATCGGCTTCAGATCCATTCCCAGGCTCTTCAAAGCCGGGAGAAGTCCGGCTACTGGTCTGATTGACGAAACCTTGCCGTCATCGATCGTTATATGAACGGTCTGATACTGCGTCCCGTTCATTATCAGAGGCCTGAATATCATGCACTTGTCCTTATCCAGAAGAGTGAAGACCATGTCAAGATGGATGAACGACTCCGGCTCGGAAGGAAGCTGCTGTACAAGGACATGCTTTCTGCCATGAGGATGGCTTATCTTTATTGAGTCAATGATGAAATCTATGCCCTGCGAAGTTGTCCTGACTCCGTTGCCGATGATGATGATGTCTTCACGGGCGATGATGATGTCGCCACCTTCCATGATCACAGGCGATGATTCATTCCTGCCGGCATACACATCAAGGACAGAGCATTCGAAAGATCCGCTATGACGATATATCGCATCCATTATGAGCGACTCACGCATCCTGACCTTGTTTGCCATACGGCAAATGAGGGCCTGATTGCCTACGGTCACCGCCGCATCTCTTGTAAAATAGAAGTTGTACAGAGGATAAAGAGCATAATACTCATTCCTGAGAAAAGATGTCAAAGTATCAACCCTTGCTGGAAGGCCCTCAATCAGGACTCTAGCCAATTCTTGTGAAGACATAATCATCAGCCCTTCAAAATATGACATGACATCTTCAGTCATACATATTCGTTCGAGAAGCAGCCTGCGAGGTTCCGGTTTATCCAGCACCTTGACAAGAAGGTCTCTTACCTCATAGACCTCAGCGACTTTTGAGAGAACTCCGTAAAGCTGCTCGTACTCGGTCTGGGCTATCGAGAGATTAAGGATATCGCTGTAAAGGGCTCGCTGCACATTCCTTGGCGTCATGTTCTCCACTTCAGCACCCGGCCGGTGAAGCAGGACGGCATCCAGCCTGCCGATTTCAGACTGAACATCTATTCTTAAAGGTACATCAGGGTTCATGACAACTTATAAGCAAAACATCCGTAAAAATAACAATTATTTTCCATTTGAACAAATAGCAGTCAAAACATAAATCAAAGCAAGATTATTGCTGTGTGCATAGTCAAGATTCAAAAGGAATTTACTACATTTGTAAAAACAATAAACACATGAAAGGGAAAATCATAGGTTTCATTTCGGTCATCGTGGCCTTGGCGCTTGCTGCCTTCGTATTCTTCAAATTCTATTTCGTGTTCGGAGAGGGAGTTAAGGCGGGTGAGCTGAATTTTGTCGTTTACAAGGGATATGTTTTCAAGACATATGAAGGAAGGGCCATCCAGGCCGGATTCGGTAAAGGAAAGGGCACCAATGCAGGTGCGATCCAGTCATATGAATTCGACTTCTCGATCACCGACCAGGCTGTTGCCGATTCATTGATGAGATGTGGCGGAAAGACCGTGGAACTCCATTACAAAGAGTATCTCGGCACTCTTCCATGGAGAGGCAAGCAGAAGTACATCGTAGACAGGATCGTATCAGTAAGATAATAACAATCAGCATCTTATGAAAAGAACAATCTTCATCCTGGGCACATTGTGTCTGGGATTGACTTTGTCTGCACAGCCAGGCATCGTCAGCACAAGACCGGCAAATGACCAGAACGGAAAGGTCCTCACAATGGAAGAGACCATACTTTCGCGTGAGCTGGCTCCGGAAAACCTTTACTGCACATGGGCAGGACCGCAGGAAGTCCTGATGAACAAGGACGGCAAATGGGTTGTCTGGGACATAGTTTCAGACAAGTACAGCGATTATGTTCCTGCAAGAAAGATCCGCAGCGCCTACACCCAGGGACAGAGTCTTTATTACCGCCTTGGCGATGACGTGACCATGCCGGTAGCTGTGAGCAAGGACAGCAACATCACATACGGCCAGTATGTAAGCCGCAACGAGTTCGGCATCAACGACGGATTCTTCTGGTCGCCGGACAGCACGAAGCTGGCATTCTACCGCAAGGATGAGAGCAAGGTGACATCCTTCCCTCTCCTCGACATCACGACAAGAACCGGAAGCCTCAAGGAGATCAAGTATCCGATGGCGGGAATGGACTCGGAAAATGTGCAGCTCGGCGTATTCGACCTCGGTTCCGGAGAAACTGTCTATGTGAAGGCGGCAGAATTCGGATATGACCAGTATCTCACCAACATCAGCTGGTCTCCTGACGGATCAAAGATCTTCATCCAGGTTCTCGACAGAAGCCAGAAGCACATGAAGCTAAACATGTACGATGCAGAGAGCGGAGAACTCGTCAAGACACTTCTTACCGAAGACAACGACAGGTATGTAGAGCCACAGGATCCTATAAGGTTCCTCAAGGGATCGGACCAGATTTTCATCTACAGGACTGACAACAGGGACGGATACCGCAACCTCTACCTCTGCGACCTCAACGGAAATGTCCGCAGACTGACAGCTACGGATGCTGACGTCCAGTATGTAGCCGACAACGGCAAATACGTATGGTACACTTCTGCAGAGGTGTCACCTGTCGAGAATCATCTTTTCAGGGTTTCCGTAAAGCTTCCGAAGAACGTTGCGAAGAAAGGAGTGGCAGCCGTGAAGATCGGTAAACCGGAACGTCTCACAAAGGCAGAAGGATGGCACACCATCGAGATGAGCCCAGACTGCAGCCGCTATATCGACAGCTGGAGCAATCTCTGCACTCCAAGAGTCACAGATCTCTGCTTGTCAGACGGCAAGCTCATCAGGAACATCCTGACCGCAGAAGACCCTACCCTTGACTACGCCTACACCGAGATTTCCCTCGGCACGGTAAAGAGTGCGGACGGCAGATACGACAACTGGTACCGCCTCATCAAGCCAAAGGACTTCGACCCTTCAAAGAAATATCCTGTAATCGTATATGTTTACGGTGGTCCTCATTCGCAGATGGTCCAGAACTCGTTCATGGGTCTGCTCCGCAGATGGGAGATGTACAT
Source organism: Bacteroidales bacterium (assembly GCA_017465225.1). Taxonomy (GTDB): domain Bacteria; phylum Bacteroidota; class Bacteroidia; order Bacteroidales; family UBA932; genus Cryptobacteroides. Next base: position 33,175 of record JAFTWQ010000017.1, on the reverse strand, counting down.
GGCACAGCAGGGCTATCTCGTTTATGTCCAGGACAATAGAGGAACATCAAACCGAGGAGCGGAGTTTGAGAAGGCGATCCACGGACAGTGCGGACAGGCCGAGATGGCAGACCAGATCGAAGGTGTGAAGATGCTCATGGAACTTCCATATGTCGACAAGGACCGTATCGGTGTACATGGATGGAGCTACGGCGGATTCATGACCATCTCGCTCATCACCAACTATCCTGACATCTTCAAGGTCGGAGTAGCCGGCGGTCCGGTAATCGACTGGAAATGGTATGAAGTGATGTACGGAGAACGCTACATGGATCATCCTGGACGCAATCCGGAAGGATATGCAAAAACCAGCCTCATCAACAAGGCCAAGGATCTCAAGGGCAAGCTGCTCATATGTCAGGGCGCGATCGACCCTGTGGTCCTCTGGGAGCACAGCCTCAGCTTCATCAGAGAGTGCATCAAGAACAATGTACAGGTAGACTATTTCCCATACCCTTGCGCGGAGCACAATGTGATGGGCAAGGACAGGGTCCACCTGCATGACAAGATCTCGATGTACTTCGAAGATTATTTATAGCGGAATTCGGAGTGGTGTCTGTCCTGGAATGGGACCGGAGCGACTGAAGTTCCGACACCGATGATGAATTCACCTACGACAAACGATGCCTGCACGCCGAATGAATACACTTCCGGCGTCGCAGGCATTCTTATTGCCGCCATGTTTCCGTCAGCCCTTGGGAACAGGACAGGCGAATATACGGCCACAGACTGGAAATACTGTGTCCAGAATGTGACAGAAGCCGTAGGCGATATCTTGATAAGCAGACCTTCCCGGGTCCCCATCCCCCAGTTGTTGCCGCGGACTCCCATCTGCGCACCGTACATGATTCCTGAAAGGAAATATAATCTGCGTCCCAGCTTCAGAGTGTTTCCGACCATCCGCTGTTCGGAAATGAACAGCTGCGGTACATTTATGTAATTGGAGACAAGAAGATTGGAGAAGAATTTGTCAGGATGGTCCTGATTGTATTCTCCAAAGCCGATGCTGCCGTCAAATCCGGACACCGGCAGGATATGGAATACCGGACGCAGGAGTGGAGCCGCATTCCAGGGAAGCAGGCCGTTCAGGCGGTCTGCGGGGATGAATAGCTGTGGGGAGAGGTAGTCCGGTATCAGACGTGGAAGGGTATCACGTCTGTCCATGTTCTGACCTGCCAGACTTATTCCGGCCGCAAGCGTCAGAAGAATGCATATAGTTATCCGTTTCATATCTGTCAATTCGTTTGAGGGTAAAAAAGGCAAGTTGTATGCCCCGATTCGGAATATTTATTCTAACTTTGTCAGTTCGCAGATGGAATCTGCTACATAAGAAATTAATTATTGAAATTTTTGAGCGAAGCGATAGCAAGTCCTCCTCCCGAGGAGGAGGATTTAGGAGGAGGGTAACGTAAATGATATTTTCATATTATGCACGACCTCGAAAGAAGGGAAGAGTTCAGAAATGTTCAGAATAGTACTGAAAATGAAAATATGAAATCTGTAAAAGACGTATATAAGATAGGTAAAGGTCCGTCTAGCAGCCACACGATGGGCCCTTTCAAGGCAGTAAGACATTATCTTGAGTTTCATGAAGACACCGATCATCTTCATGTGACGCTTTATGGTTCATTGGCAGCGACCGGCAAGGGCCACCTTACCGACAAGGCCATCGAGGAAGCGTTCTCGACATGGAGCTGGACCGACAAGGAGACCCTCGAGAGCAAGACAAGAAGAGGTGGCGATGTGACCATTGAGTGGAAGCCGAAGGAGAATCTTCAGGTACATCCTAACGGCATGAAGATCGCTTCCGTGAATATGGACGGCGACCTTTATGACAGATGGACATATTACAGCATCGGAGGAGGCGATATCATCTGCATGGAGCATCCGCTTGAAGCCGATGAACAGGGAGACCTTTATAAGATGACGACTCTTACGGAAATCATGAACTGGTGCAACAATACAGGAAGGTCTTTCTGGGAGTACGTTGACGATGTGGAAGGAAAAGACGGCGTATGGGAGCATCTGGAGCTCGTATGGAAGGTGATGAAAGAGGCAGTAGAGCGTGGTATCGAGCAGGAAGGAGCACTCCCCGGCCCTCTCCATATCAGGAGAAAGGCGATGAGCTATCATGTCAGGGCATTCGGACAGGGAGACACATTCAAGACAAGAGGACTTGTCTTCGCATATGCGCTGGCCGTAAGCGAGGAGAACGCATGCGGAGGAACAATAGTGACAGCGCCGACCTGCGGTTCCTGCGGAGTCATGCCAAGTGTACTTTACCACATGAAGACAAGATACAATTTCAGCGACACCAGGATTCTCCGGGCACTTGCGACGGCCGGACTTATCGGTTGCGTAGTGAAGCATAACGCATCCGTTTCCGGAGCCGAGGTAGGATGCCAGGGCGAGGTCGGAGTAGCTTGCGCGATGACTGCGGCTGCCGTTGCCCAGCTCATGGGCGGAAGTCCGTCGCAGATTGAATATGCTGCCGAAATGGGCCTGGAGCACCATCTGGGACTGACCTGCGACCCTATCGGAGGACTTGTACAGATCCCATGCATTGAAAGAAACGCCTATGCAGCAGCGCGTGCAATGGACGCAGGAATATACGCACTCTACACAGACGGCCTTCATAGAGTAAGCTTCGATCAGGTGGTGAATGTAATGAAACAGACAGGAGATGATCTTCCGTCTCTATACAAGGAAACCAGCGAAGGCGGACTCGCAAAGGCGCTCGAATAAAGGAAAGCGGGGCTCCGAGGAGTCCCGCCAAAAAGAAAATTTAGAATTGAATTGTGTGTGTTAAAGAGTGTACTTTCACAAGTACGATGCAAATATAGTAACCATACCGCCGAAAAACACGTCATTTCTAAGGCCGATTCTATCACTTTTGTCGGATTTTTCGTAAATTGCGCAAAAATCAGCCCATATGGACATATCAGTATATGATAATTACAGCGGAGCAGTCAGGGATTTCAACTTTTTCCAGATTGATGGAGAATACAAGATGTGCGACTCCCTGCTGCTGATTCTTTGCATGAGAGGAAGAGCCAGATTCCGCATACGACTTCTCGATGTCGAGATCAGCCGAGGTTATTACCTTGCAATAGGTGCGAATGATCCGTTCTTTATCGTAGATAGCAGTGAAGACTTTCATATTGACGTCGTCCGTATCGGCAGTTCTGCCTTTGCACTTTCATATGATGAAGTGCTCAAGAACAGACTTGAAAGATTGCTGATCAACCGTCCTGCTAGCAAGATCAGTGAAAAGAAGACCATGATGTTCCATATCATCCACTCTTATCTTAAGGTAATGATAAAGGAGCGTCACGATTTCTATCGCGATATGATATTGCTTGAATATGTTAAGATATTTCTTTATGAAGCATGTCACATCCTTGATGACACTTACAGCGAGTCCAATATAAGCCAGAAGGAAAGGAACATAACCGGTGATTTCTTCATCATGGTTGAGGAACGTTTCAAGGAAGACAGGAAAGTAGACAATTACGCTAAAGATCTTGGAATAACAGCCAAGCATCTTGCATATGTAATCAAGAAGACTACCGGCAAGCATCCTTCGGAATGGCTGGAGAGTTATGTGCTGCTGGAAGCCAAGAAACTGCTGAAAAGTACAGACGACAGCATCCAGAACATAGCTTTCGACCTCAACTTCGCCACACCGTCACATTTCAGCAAATTCTTCAAGGACAGGACCGACATGACTCCAAAGGAATTCAGAGCACAGGGTATTGAAATTCATTCATAATGGGAAAGAGAAAATTCGACACATGCTTCTTTGAGCGATATGCCCAGATATGTCTTGAGACACTTCTGGGACGCAGATACGAAGATCTTATCAACGAAGACAGGCCTGACCTGCAGATGCCCGATCATTCCCTGGGCATAGAGGTGACCCGTGCGATGGAGCCGAGAAAGGACGTCGCCAATGACCTGCTGAAGGAAATGGCAGGTTTTGATGTGCCGGAAGAAGACAGGGAAGACATGGATACCATCATCAAAAGCGGATATGGATACGGTCTTCAGGACGGTCGGTACATAGGACATATCGAGTATGACTACTGGGCATTGGCACAGCCTCTGCGACGCATCATCGAAAGCAAGGTGGGCAAGGTCGGTTCCGGCTTCTATGGTGATTTCAAGGAATACGGGCTCTATATCTTCTGCAAGGACGATCTGACCGAGGAAGAGGTAATCCTTACCATGGAATACACCAGCGAGCTTCAGCGCCATCTGGACATAAGATATTCCACGATGTATCTGTCACTTATAGACAGATTGTATGTCTGTGATCTTTCCGATGTGGACAGGATGAAGAAAAAGACAACCTGCACATCCCACGAGATTACCCGAGGAATGCGCAGGCTGTTCTTCATGCAGGCTTTTACTGAAGATTAGCGGTTCTTGCCGCAACCTTTCCTGCTACATATGCGAAGTCCTCTGTGCTATCTGCGAAGAGGATGCCTCTTGACGAGTTGATGAGAAGTCCGCCGTGGTCATTTGCGCCATGTGCGATGACCTCTTCCGCAGAACCACCCTGTGCTCCTACGCCTGGGACAAGGAAGAAGTTGTCAGGGCAGAAGCTCCTGAGCTCTTCAAGCTTGTCAGCCTTCGTAGCTCCCACCACGAACATCATATTGTCCGGAGTCGAGATCTCCATCATCTCTTCCATCACAGCCTGATAAAGCGGCTTTCCATCCTTCTGTGCATTCTGGAACTGATATGCGGAAGCGTTTGATGTCAAGGCGAGTACGATGGCCCACTTATCCTTATACTCAAGGAAAGGAGTGACGCTGTCAGCACCCATATACGGAGCGATTGTAACCGCATCAAAGTCCATTTCCTCGAAGAATGCCTTGGCATACATCTTCGCTGTGTTTCCGATGTCTCCCCTCTTCGCGTCGGCGATAAGGAAGATCTCCGGATACTTCATGCGGATATAATCTACTGTCGCATCAAGGGCACGAAGGCCGTCGATGCCATAACATTCGTAGAAGGCAAGATTCGGCTTGTATGCCACACAATGCTCGGCTGTAGCATCTACGATAGCCTTGTTGAATTCTATGATGGAACGTGCCTTGCCTTTGTAGAGCTCACCTTTGATTGCAAGTTCACCATGGTTGGCAAGAGCCTTGATATGATCAGGCATCTTGTTGAAATCCACGTCGAGACCTACGCAGAGCATGCTCTTCTTTGCCTGTATCTGCTGGTATAATTGTTCTCTGTTCATACTAGTAATATCTATAGAATAATGCAATTGCTTCCATGCCGGCAAAAAGCTGCTTGAGGAGGTAGCTCTCGTTTGGAGAATGGATCGTATCACGTTCGAGACCGAATCCCATAAGGAGCGGGTCGATGCCGAGAATACGCTGAAGGTCTGCGAGGATCGGAATAGAACCGCCGCCGCGCGATGGTACAGGCTCGATGCCATAGACTTCTGTCATCGCCTTCTCCGCCGCCTTGTATGCTGGGGATGAGATCGGAATCAGGAATCCGTCACCGCCATGATGAGGAATGACCTCGACCTTGACATAATCCGGAGCGATTGAAAGGAAATGCTCGGTGAAGAGTCTTGTGATGGTTGCACTGTCCTGGTTCGGAACGAGTCTCATGGAAATCTTCGCATGCGCCACAGAAGGAAGGACTGTCTTTGCGCCTTCGCCTGTATAGCCGCCCCAGATGCCGTTAACATCGAGACATGGACGTATGCCGGTACGCTCGAGAGTGCTGTATCCTTCTTCTCCCTTAACTTCCTTGATGTCAAGGAATTCCTTATATTCTTCCAGGTCGAACGGAGCACGTGAAAGCTTTGCCCTGTCCTCATCCGAAAGCACTACCACATCATCGTAGAAGCCTTTGACCGTGATATGTCCGTCCTTGTCGATAAGAGACGAAATCATGTCGCAGAGCACATTGATCGGATTGGCGACCGCTCCGCCGTAATGTCCTGAATGAAGGTCCTTGTTCGGTCCAGTCACCTTGACCTCTACATATGAAAGACCGCGCATACCGCAGTTGATTGATGGGACAGACTCCGAAATCATCGTAGTATCGGAAACGAGAATGATGTCGGCCGAAAGCCTCTCCTTATTCTCCAATGCCCATGCGGCAAGGGATGGACTTCCGATCTCCTCCTCTCCCTCAAGGATGAACTTCACATTATGCTTGAGGCCGCCCTCACGCACCATGAACTCGAATGCCTTGATATGCATGAAAAGCTGTCCCTTGTCATCATTTGCGCCACGTGCATAGATCGCTCCGTCACGGATTTCCGGCTCAAACGGATCCGAATGCCAGAGTCCGATCGGATCGACAGGCTGGACATCATAATGTCCATAGACAAGAACCGTCGGAAGGGCAGGATCGATGATCTTCTGTCCGAACACCACCGGATGACCGGTCGTAGGATAGACAGCAGCCTCATCTGCACCGGCTTCAACAAGCAGTTCGACGAGTCTTTCAGCACAGCGCTGCATGTCAGGCTTGTGCTGCTCGAGAGAGCTCACAGACGGGATTCTCAAAAGCGAGAAAAGTTCCTCAAAGAATCTCTCCTTATTGGCTTCAATGTACTGTTTCATGATATGCGGTTATTTGCTTAATTTTTCCTTTGCATAAGCGAGGGTGAGCTTGAAGGTCTTCTTGTTTGAAGAAGGGGCATCATACATGGCGTCAGTCATGATCTGCTCGCAGATCGAACGGAGGCCACGGGCTCCAAGCTTATTCTCAATCGACGTATCTACTATAAGGTCAAGCACTTCCGGCTCGACAACCAGCTTGATTCCGTCAAGCTCGAACATCTTCTCATACTGACGCATGAGTGCGTTCTTCGGCTCTGTGAGGATTCTCTTCAGAGCATCCCTGTCGAGGTGATCGAGATATGTGATTACCGGAAGTCGGCCGATGATCTCCGGAATGAGTCCGTATGAACGGAGGTCCTGGGCTTCGACATACTTGAGGAGGTTGTCCTTGTCGATCTGCTGCCTGTTTGCGGCACCGAAACCGATCACCTGGGTGTTGAGTCTCTGCGCTATCCTGCGCTCGATTCCCTCGAATGCACCTCCGCAGATGAAGAGTATGTTCTGTGTATTGACATGGAGGAACTCCTGCTCCGGATGCTTGCGGCCTCCCTGTGGCGGCACGTTCACGACGCTTCCTTCAAGAAGCTTCAGCATTGCCTGCTGTACACCCTCTCCCGAGACGTCACGCGTTATCGATGGATTGTCGCTCTTGCGTGCGATCTTGTCGATCTCATCGATGAACACGATTCCTCTTTCAGCCTTAGCAACGTCATAGTCAGCTTCCTGAAGGAGTCGAGAGAGAATGCTCTCCACATCCTCACCGACATATCCGGCCTCGGTCAGGACCGTAGCGTCCACGATTGTGAAAGGCACATTCAGGAGCTTGGCTATAGTCTTGGCCATCAGAGTCTTACCCGTACCGGTAGGACCTACCATCAGGATATTTGACTTCTCGAGTTCAAACTCATTGTCAGCCTCGAGATTGTTGTTGATACGCTTGTAATGATTGTAAACAGCAACAGACAGAAGTTTCTTCGCCCTGTCCTGACCGATCACATACTGGTCAAGAAACTGGTGGATCTCCTTCGGCTTGTGAAGCGACTCGACCTTGCCCAGCGGCTTCGATGAAGCCACGGACCTGTCGATATCCTTGAGATAATCTCCGGCAAGCTTCACGCATTCAGAGCATATGCATGCATCAAGGCCCTGAAGAAGAAGCGGAACTTCCTTCTCGCTTCTTCCACAGAACATGCAGTATCTGCTGCCTTTATTTGATTTCGCCATATTATTTCTTTCTAGTAAGGATCTCGTCGATCATACCGTACTCGAGAGCCTCCTGCGAGGACATCCAGAAGTCACGGTCTCCGTCAGCATAGATCTTTTCAAGCGGCTGACCGGAATGCTCCGAGATGATGGTGTAAAGCTCTTTTCTTGTCTTTTCTATCTCCTGTGCTGCGATGAGGATGTCGGATGCCTGTCCACGAGCGCCACCGAGCGGCTGATGGATCATGACACGCGAGTGCTTTAGAGCCGACCTCTTGCCCGGCGCTCCGGCACAGAGAAGGACAGAACCCATTGACGCAGCCATTCCGGTACAGATCGTAGCCACATCAGGCTCGATGATCTGCATCGTATCATAGATGCCGAGACCGGATGAAACCTGTCCACCTGGAGTGTTGAGATAAAGTGAAATGTCGCTTGAGCTGTCGTTGGACGCCAGGAAAAGAAGCTGTGCGGTAACGATGTTGGCTACATCATCGTCGATAGGAACACCGAGGAAGATGATCCTGTCCATCATAAGACGGCTGAACACGTCCATAGAAGCCACATTGAGCTTCCTCTCCTCGATGATGGTAGGGTTGATGTAGCTGTCAAGCACCGACTGGTATCTGTGCATTGTCATGGAGCTGATACCATGCTCCAGAACTGCATATTTCTGAAATTCCTTATTCATATTGCTTTTCGTTGGTTCTGTAACATATATATATAAACATGTGGAAATGTTACAGAAAGACGATAAAAAAGGCCAGCTTTGCGAGCCGGCCTAAGTCAAATTATTTCAACTCGCGGAACTTGTCGACCGAGATCTTCTTCTTCTTGAGAGTAACGACCTCACGTACAGCTGCGAAAGTCTTCTCGTTCTCAACCTGATCGAGAATCCTTCTGCCCTGCTCCTCCTGTGAAAGGATGTTCTTTGCGAATGCCTCGAGCTGCTCCTCAGGAACATTGTTCATTCCGTACATTGCGAACTGGTAAGCCGCGAAGCCCTTTGCGCTTGCAAGAAGGTCTGCCTCCTCGATCTTCACATTGTACTTGTTCATGAGGTAATTACGTACCATCTGCCACTTGTAGTCAACGATGAAGAGATCCCAATCCTTCTCGATGTCCTCCATAGTGAACTTGCCTTCGTTCACCACGAACACCCATCTCTTGAGGAACTTCTCTGCAACGTTCACGCCTGCCTTCTCAAGAAGGTATGTCTTTGCATCCTTTGAGAAACGGAAATCAGCCTCCTGTGCATACTCTGCGCGGATTCTTTCCTCGATCTTTGCGTCGAACTCCTCCTCTGTCTTCACGCCGAAGATCTTCTCGAATGTCTCCTCTGTAAGAGGTGCGTTAACGAAAGTCTTCACGTTCTTTACAGTCATCCTGAACATTGGGTCGAGAGTTGCGAGCTCATCCTTGCTAACCTTGAGCATAGAAGCGCGGTCTGTCTCGTTCTCGAATGCCTCGTTTACGTTCACGTCAAGAACATCACCTGGCTTTACGCCTACGAATGACTTTCTTGCTGCCTCGGCCACATTGCGGAGAGCCACGTATGTACCCTCAACCTTTGTCTCACCCTGCTCGAAGTCAACGATGATGAAGTCATCTTCCTTTGCCTTCTTGCCTTCCTCAAGCGAGCCATACTGCTTGAGAAGATTGTCCTTCATCTCCTTCTTTGCAGCCTCTGTCACTGTGATTGTGTAGTAAACGATCTCGTCATCCTTTGAAAGCTCGAATGAAACCTCAGGGTTCTCTGCGATATCGAACTTGAATGTGAAGTCGTTACCTGCCACCCACTCTGCCTCAGGCTGGTCCTCGCTTGGAAGCGGCTCGCCAAGAACGCGAAGGTTGTTCTCGTGGATGAAGTTGTTGAGACCCTCTGAGACTACATCATTTACAGCGTCAACAAGAGCTGACTGTCCGTACATCTTCTCTACGAGAGACATAGGAACCATTCCCTTACGGAAGCCCTTGATCTCCGCCTTCTTGCGGTAGTCGTTAAGTTTCTTCTTTCTGCTGTCAGCATAATCCTCTGCAGTCACTGCGAGGGTGAGCTCGAGATTAAGATCGTCGATTCTGTTCTGTTCAAGTTTCATATTTATTGTCTTTTAATCATTTTCTTTCATAAGCCCCACAAGGAGGCGCATTTAAGCCTGCAAAAATAATCATTCCTTATGACATTTCAAAATGTCATTTTCCTGCCTTGACCTTACGCTTCGGATAAGACACCCTTGAATGATACATCTGCTGAAGGTAAGACTTTATGACTTCCTTCAATGTATTGAGTTCGCGAAGCGAAATGTCCGCATCAGTAAACTGATCCTCCTTGGCCTTGCCGTCGGCGATCCTGTCCACCAGAGCTGAAATGCTCTCCGGAGAATAGTCCTTGAGGCTTCTCGATGCAGCTTCAACGGCATCGCAGACCATCAGGATCACCTGTTCCTTTGTCACAGGCTTCACTCCGTCATAATAGAACTCCGCCGTCTCATCAGGATTGCCGCCGTCATTGAGATATTTTGTCAGGAAATATCCCGTACATGTGGTTCCATGATGGGAAACGATGAATTCCTTGATCACATCAGGCAGGCCATGCTTGTCAGCAAGGGCGAGTCCGTCCGAGACATGCCTGATTATCTCCTGGGCACTTTCCTTCACGGTCAGGCCTGCATGATACTGCACGCCGGGATTCTCATTTTCGGTAAAGCATTGAGGATTGCTTATCTTACCTATGTCATGATACAATGCTCCCGCACGTACAAGCAGCACATTGGCATCAATCGAGCGTGCTGCCGCATCGGCCAGGTTCATAACCTGCAGACAATGCTGGAATGTTCCCGGAGCCTTGTCGGCAAGCAGACGGAGGAGCTTGTTGTTGGTATCGCTCAACTCGGCAAGCTTTGTATTTGAAACAAGCTTGAAGATCTTCTCGAAGAGATAGATCAGAGGATAGCAGGCTACCGAAAGCAATGCTCCAAGTCCCATATCGAGAACCGTATGATAATCAGTTAGTCCCGAGATTCCGTCCGTCAGTCTGAATGCTCCCCACACCATCGTCATGACCACAAAGACAATAAGTGCTGTGACAAACTGAAGCCATCCCCGGTTGAAGAAGCCGAACACCAGCATAGCCACACTTCCCGCAACCAGATACATCACAAAGAGTTCCACTCCGTTCGGAGCGAATATCAGCATCGGAAGAAGAGAGATGAAATATACCGAGAAGACCATCCTCTTCGTGAAGAATGCAAGAAGATAAAGCGAGATCAGCGTAAACGGCATCAGGTAGAACAGAGATGAATCTATGTCTGCCACAAGGGAAGAACCGGTAGCGGCAAGAGCGAAGATCATCAGCAGGTAAAGATATTTGTTATACTCATCAAAGATCCTGAAGTTGCAGTAGCAGATCGCAAGGAAAAGCACGAACACGATGCAGAAGGCTATGAATATGTTGCCAAGCCACATGTAGACCCTGGGACCGCCATATCCCACACCCATATCGAATTCAGCCTTGTACGAATCCAGAAGCTGCTCGATTTCAGCAGTGACCATCTCTCCTTCAGAGACAATGACCTGACCGGCTCTGACAACTCCCTGCGTGACAGACACATAGTCAATGCTTTCTTCATGGATAAGATCGGTAGTCTGCTGGTCGAAGATAAGATCGGGAGCAATAAGAGAAGCTATTCCGGCCGCAGAATACAGAGAGTCAATGTCACATCCAGGACAAGCTGCCGCCAAGGTCTCACGCATCATGGACGAAGCCTCTTCCAAAGTGAAGACTTCGGAAACAGGAACCTTCTCGGCCCTTCTGTTTTTCTGGACATAGATGAGTCCTTCGGAATTCTGGAGGAGCTCCTCCATGTTAAGACTTGCTGCCGGGGCCATTATTCCCTTTGAATACAGCATGGTGACAGCGTCCGATATCGCCATCCTCGCATCCGACCATTTGCCGAGATCAAGCCCGGAAACCGCCGACATGCTTCCGGAAGAAGCCTTGCCGTCCACACGGAAGTACGGAATCGCGTTCAGGCCCGCCTTTTCACGTTCAGCCTGAAGCTGGGCATCAGTCTTGAGAATCGGGAAATCGAACTGGGCGATAAGCGTCTCATACATCCACGGAGAGCCTTTCCTGTAATCATAATTGAACTTCGGGCTCTTTGGCATTATGAATACAAGAAGGACGAAAAGGGCGATCAACGGAAGATACGCCTTGAATTTCTTCGGAAAATTGATCTTCTCCATATGCAAAAATTTACATCCTCATTAAATGCATAGTCAGTGCCGCCGCTTACGCGACGACACTGATGCACCAGCATTATGCTGTCAAACTATTTGATCGCCATGTCTACGATGTCACCTTCATCGCCATCGTAGTAGCCGGCGTCAAGCTTAGCACGAACGTCTGTGAAAGCCTTGAGAGTACGCTCCACATCCTCCATCGTATGGGCTGCTGTAGAGATGATACGGAATATCACCATACCCTTTGGAATCACAGGATAGATCACCACAGAGCAGAAGATGCCATAGTTCTCACGAAGGTCGACAGCCATTCTTGATGCCTGACCTACACCACCCTTGATCTGCACCGGTGTAACGCAAGCCTCTGCAGGTCCGATCTCGAATCCGAGGTTACGGAAACCGTCCTGAAGAGCCTTTGTGATGGTGAAGAGCTTCTGACGGAGTTCGTCACCCTCCTTGCTGCGGATGATCTCGAGTCTCTTGAGGCCTCCCTCTACGAGAGCCATAGGAAGAGACTTCGCATAGATCTGTGAACGCATATTGAAACGGAGGTAGTTGATGATCTTCTTCGGACCAGCAACGAATCCACCGATTGAAGCCATGGACTTCGCATATGCGCCGATATAAAGGTCGATCTCATCCATCACACCGAAATGCTCTGATGTACCACGTCCTGTAGGGCCCATGTTACCGAATCCGTGAGCATCGTCGATAAGGATTCTGAACTTGTATTTCTTCTTGAGCTCGACAATCTTGTCAAGGAAGCCGAGAGCACCGGTCATACCGTATACACCCTCAGTGATGAGGAGGATACCGCCGCCTGTCTCCTCGCAGAGTCTTGTCGCTCTCTGGAGAGTCTTCTCGCAGCTTTCATAATCATTATGACGGTATGTCATTCTCTTACCCATGTGCATACGTGCACCGTCGATAAGGCAAGCATGAGCCTCTGAATCGTACACGATCACATCGTGACGGTCCATGAGGGCATCGATTGTTGAAAGGATACCCTGATAACCGAAGTTGAAAAGGAATGCATCCTCCTTTCTCTCGAAATCAGCAAGTTCTCTCTCGAAACGCTCGTGAAGATCGGTATGACCTGTCATCATACGGCTACCCATAGGATAAGCAAGTCCCCACTTCGCAGCTGCCTCAGCATCCGCTTTTCTTACTTCCGGGTGGTTGGCAAGTCCGAGGTAATTGTTAAGGCTCCACACGAGCACATCCTTACCCTGAAACTTCATGTGCGGTCCAAGCTCGCCTTCAAGCTTAGGGAACATATAATATCCGAAAGCCTTGGCAGCATACTGGCCGAGAGGGCCACCTGAATGCTTTTCGATTCTTTCAAAAATGTCAGTCATGATAAAATGTGTGTTGGTTGGTTTCAGTACTTTTTATTTTACGCGTCAATGTTTGCGTAATGAGCATTCTGCTCGATGAACTCACGGCGTGGCGGAACATCGTCACCCATGAGCATTGAGAATGTACGCTCTGCTTCGGCCGCATTCTCGATGGTGATCTGGCGGAGAAGTCGCTTTTCAGGATCCATTGTGGTAGACTGGAGCTGCTCGGCGCTCATCTCTCCAAGACCTTTGTAACGCTGCACGAACACGCCCTTGTCGGAACCCTTTCCAAGCTGGAGGGTCGCCTCCTTGCGCTGTGCCTCTGTCCAGCAGTAGATTTCCTCCTTGCCCTTCTTCACGAGATAGAGCGGCGGAGTAGCGAGATATACATATCCGTTCTTGATCAGGTCGATCATATAGCGGAAGAAGAATGTCAGGATAAGGGTTGCAATGTGGCTTCCGTCCACATCGGCATCGGTCATGATGATCACCTTGTGGTAACGGAGCTTGCTGAGGTTCAATGCCTTGCTGTCCTCTTCCGTACCCACGGTAACGCCAAGAGCCGTATAGATGTTTCGGATTTCCTCGCTCTCGAACACCCTGTGCTCCATGGCCTTCTCGACATTGAGGATCTTACCTCGGAGCGGAAGGATTGCCTGTGTGATACGGTCACGTCCCTGCTTTGCAGTACCGCCCGCAGAGTCTCCCTCGACGAGGAAGAGCTCGCAGACTTCAGGATCACGTGACGAACAGTCGGCAAGCTTTCCCGGCATTCCTGCACCGGACATGACTGTCTTTCTCTGCACCATCTCACGCGCCTTACGGGCAGCATGACGTGCTGTTGCAGCGAGGATCACCTTCTCGACAATCATCTTCGCCTCCTTCGGATTCTCCTCGAGATACTGCTCGAGAGCAGCTGCAGTCGCCTGCGAAACAGCAGAAACGACTTCGCCGTTTCCAAGCTTAGTCTTGGTCTGTCCCTCAAACTGAGGCTCTGCGACCTTTACGGAAACAACGGCTGTAAGTCCCTCGCGGAAGTCATCGGCAGCAAGGTCGAACTTGAGCTTTGCAAGCATTCCTGCCTTGTCAGCATAATTCTTCAAGGTCCTTGTAAGACCCATCTTGAATCCCTGAAGGTGTGTACCACCCTCGATCGTATTGATATTGTTTACGTATGAATATATCTTCTCGGTATATCCGGTATTGTACTGGAGAGCTATCTCGATAGGGATGATCTTGTCTGTCTCGAGATAGATAGGAGTCTCGATAAGACGCTCTGCGCCGCCGTCGAGATACTCGACAAACTCCTTGAGTCCGTCCTTCGAGTAGAAGATATCGCTTCTGTAATGCGTGGTCTCGAGTTCGTTGCCGTTTTCGTCGACATCGTTCACAAGAGTCCTCCTGTCGGTCAGACTGAGACGGATGCCCTTGTTAAGATAAGCAAGTTCACGGAGACGGGCAGCAAGAGTATCGTACTTATAGACTGTCGTCACCTGGAAGATCTCCGGATCCGGATGGAAGGTAACGATAGTACCTGTATCATCCGCCTCGCCCACAACCTCTACTGGCTTGTATGGCTTACCCTGTGAATATTCCTGCACGAAGACCTTGCCTTCACGATGGATCTCTGCCTTGAGATAATCGGAAAGCGCATTCACGCAGGACACACCCACACCGTGGAGACCTCCGGACACCTTGTAGCTGTCCTTGCTGAACTTACCTCCGGCATGGAGTACAGTAAGCACGACCTCGAGGGCTGAACGGTTCTCCTTCTCGTGCATGCCGGTAGGGATACCACGTCCGTTATCTCTTACGGTAATCGAATTGTTCTCATTGATGATTACGTCGATAGTGTCGCAGTATCCGGCAAGAGCCTCGTCGATACTGTTGTCGACAACCTCGTATACAAGATGGTGAAGACCTCTTTCACCGATGTCACCGATGTACATCGAAGGTCTTTTTCTCACGGCCTCAAGGCCTTCCAACACCTGAATGCTGTTCGCGGAGTACTGCTCCGCAGCAACATTGTTGATTTCGTTCTCGTTCATTATTCTTTATCTAAACTTATTCTATCCACAGGCCTTTGACACTTTGCCAATATGGCCGAACAAACGGACAAATTTAGTAATTTTTCCTATAAATTCAAACAGATTCCGACGGCTAAATAAGGTCCTTTTTCAGCATAAAGAAGATTGCGCTGGACAGCCATATTCAGAAGATTTCCTCCTCTGAACCAGAAAGAGAATTTCCTGCTTGCAAGATACTCGAAATTCACGCCAAGATCCGCATATCCAGGTACAGACACCTTGCCGGCAGAACCGTCCGGATAGAGCACGGTTCCCTTACGTCCGGTCGAGAACATGCAGTCAAGACCCAGGTAGACACGTCTGCTCCAGTTATACTCGACGGAAGCGCTTCCGACAAGAGAAGCAGGAAGAAAGAGTCCTTCGTGGCCCTTCGATTCAGAGAACCAGCTGTACCTGTACTCTACATTTCCATCCACCTTGAATCCGTCTTTCTCGAACACGAGATCAGCAGCGGCATAAGCCTTCCTGTAAGCGGCATATCCGACTCCCGGCATATAAGCCACAGTCTTGCTTCCCGGCATGCTGCCTATATATACCTTGTCAAAAAGCGAATTGGCATAGTCAGAGAAGCCACCCTTCACATGGTAAGCGAAGACCGCGCCGGCCCTTCCCTTGAGTCCCAAGGAAGCAGAAACGCTCTCCACCGTATTGTCCATCAAAGGAGCCCCGGCACCTGAAAACATGTCCAGATGATGATTCTTCTTCAAAAGAGATGAGAATGTATTGACCTCTGTGCCGCCACCGACATGGGCATAAGCCTTCATGGCATCCTGGATAAGCTGGTAAGACACGGTGACATCAGGGTATATGTACTGACCTTTCGCTGCAAACATGTCCGGCTGGTTCCCAGGCACAAGCGCCTCGATGCTGAATCCGGCATCAACATCCAGACGGTCAAAGGTAAAATGATAGCTCGGGGCAAAGACGAGACGTGATACACCACAATCATAGTTACCCGAATATGAGGCATTGTCCACACCCAGTTCAAAGGACATCATATGATTCTCCATCAAAGAAGCCTTCAGCCTTCCGTACACTTTCAGGTCATGCTCGGCAAGGCGATATGGATCAGCATCCATATACTCAAGACGGTCTCTGCCGAATGAATACGACGCCCCTGCCTCATAATTGAAGAGCTGTCCCCAATCCTTGGAAGCCATATATGCCGATACGTTCAACGAATTGAACATATCATTGCGCTCCTCATATCTTTCACCAAGGCCTAAATATCCCAGATCAACCTTCGCGACGCATTCATCCCAGTCGTAACGCGCATCCACGCCCGCCCTGGTCTGCATGTCATAGTTTTCCCTGCTTGCCTCGCCATTCAGACGCAGGACATCTGCCGGAGCTGCCGGATCATAGCCCGGCATCTTCAAATATCGTCCGAAGAATGACTCATGTTCCGCATACACATTCATCTTGAATGCATTGTTCATCACGGGAGCCCACACCATGTCAAGATACGGCATAGGACTCAAGGTCACAGGCCGGAGACCGGCACCCGCCTTCAGATAAAGCGACTTACGCGCCGACGCTCCCTCAACCGGCTGCATGTCAGTAACATAGGGCTTGAACTCATATGCACCTTTGTAAGGATTTTCGAACACCGAATAATCGAAATCCAGATCGAACCTGAGCACCGAATCCGGCACAGCCATCTCGATGGAAGGTTTATGCACCTCTATGAGCTTGCCCTCGTAAGTCTTGTTCACCTCAACGGTCGGATCGAGATTCTGAGCGACCGCCATCGACGGGACAGACACGGCAAAAGCCGCAGCGAATATGTATATCGATATGTTTCTTTTCATGACTCCCCTTGTTTTACTGTTTATTCATCAGTTCAGCGAGCTTGGCGAGACGCACCTCCACATTGCTCTTCACATCGTCATCAGCACTCTGCGGCTCGTAACCGTCCCTGACACTCTCGAATGTCGCCTTGGCCTGTTCCAGCTCATCCCTGTCCACGAATGAATCTCCGAGCACTATGAAGCTCTTCGCAAGCCAGTACACCTGAGGAGATCCGGCATCAGAGAAAGCATAGACCTTATTCTCGACATCCTCGAAATCACCCCTGTCATAGCTGTCAAGGATCAGCATGTATGCCGCCTCCGCGCCATAGACCCCGGTAACATCCTCCGCGAGTACCGCAAGAATCGCAAACGCCTCGTCCCTGCGGCTTCCGGCGAGATACGACTTGGCCTTCACATACTGCGCCTCCGAGTAAAGAAGCGGCTCGGTACGGGTATCCTCCATGACAGCATCGGCACTCTTTATAGCCTCCTCCCACTTATGTCCCCTGAAAGCGGACCTCATCATTCCGACACGTGCGGCAGACTTGTTATTGTCAAGCAGAGCTGCTGAAAGGAGGGAAGAATAGCTTCCGTAGGCATCATCCCACCTTTCAAGCTTATATGAAATATCCGAGAAGTTCAGCATCGAAAGCTCCACGAAAGAGCCCTCACCGCCTTCGATAACCTCTGCGTAATGGTCACATGCCTGCTCGAACTTGCCAAGCATCCTGTATGACTCCGCGATATAGAATTCCGCCTTATACACATTACGTCCGTCAGGGTACTGGGTCAGATATGCCTCCAATGACACCAGAGCCTTCTGATAATTCTCCGAAAGGAATATCTGCTCGGCAGAATTGAAGATCATGTCCTCCTTCTCATCCTCCGTCTTCGTACCGCCCTTTCCTATCTTCTCGAGATAGTCAAGGTAATCCTGCGGCCTGTTGCGGATCTGGCAGATGGACTCTATCGCCGCAAGA
This sequence comes from Bacteroidales bacterium, assembly GCA_017465225.1. Lineage (GTDB taxonomy): Bacteria > Bacteroidota > Bacteroidia > Bacteroidales > UBA932 > Cryptobacteroides. The sequence goes on along the minus strand of JAFTWQ010000017.1, from coordinate 14,889 downwards.
GCATCCTCCGCATATCCCGACATAGGCATTTCCTCCACAACGGTCTTGTAATATTCAAGCGCCTCCTTATACTGCGACTGGTTTCTTGCGAGCGATCCCATTTCGATATATGCCTTGGCGACATATGTGCTGTCCTTTACGGTATCAGCAAGAAGCCTGAAGCACTCCTGAGCCTTATCATCCTCATACTTGGCCACATACGAGCGTCCAAGCTCATACAGGGCTTCAGGATAGAATTCCGATGCAGGCGACGCCTTGAGCACATTTGAGAGAAGCTCTATCTTCCTGGCCGGTTTCTTGGCAAGGCCATAAGCCATGGCTCCCTGATAGTACGGATATATGTCATTCACATCGAAATATCCGTCAATGACAACATCATATGCCTCACATGCCTTCTTGTATTCCTTCGTGATGAAATAGCAGTCCGCGCTCCTGACAAGCGCCTCCTTGCGGAAGTCTGCATCTGAAGACTGCAGATACTCATCGAACCACTTGAGGGCTGAAGCGTAATTCTCGTTCTGGAAATGGCAGTAAGCGATGTTGTATGGAAGGAGATGATTCTCCATCTGTCCGTAAAGAGCCGAAGTATTGTAGAGATCTGTGAATACATCAAGAGCCTCCTTGTACTGGTCGTTCCTGAAATACGACTCCGCGAGCCAGTAGCGTGACATCTGATTGAAACGGCTGCTTCTGTCCGAATAATATGCCGCTGCCTTGAGGCAAGGAATCGCCAGACGATACGAGCCGTTCTTCACAAGCTGATTGGCTCTCAGATAATTGGCCTTCATATAGTTGGACACCATATCATCATCAAGCTCATCGATCTTGTCATATGCATTCACGGCAGCCTCATAATCCCTGTCATGCAGAGCCGCAACCGCAATATAGCTGTTGATCCTCTGCTCCTGCTCCTTTGCAGGATATGTCTTGATATAGTCGTTGAAGACCGATGTATCCTCATTGAGGTCGAATGCGAGCTTCGCCCAATTGAAGAATGCATCCTCCTTTATCTGCAGGTCGTGATCCAGCTGGGCCGCATCCTTGAACGCGCCCAAGGCCGCCACCTTGTTCTTGATCTGGATATAGGAATATCCTAGATGATAATCAGCTATCTGGCCGAGAGAATCCGTACGCTCGGTCATCTTGCTGTAGCTTGCGACCGCACCTTCGTAATCATCCAATGCATAAAGGAGGGATCCGCTGTAGAACCAGTCCGAACGGGTATTCGCTTCCGCGCCACCGACACCGAGATCATAATATTCCCTTGCCTTGTCCACTTCATCCTGAACCAGCCACGACTCGGAAATTATACGTGCAAGATGAGGCTTGCGTTCGTCAGGAACAGCATTGTACATGCGCTCGCCATTATCCGTCACATATGTGTAATCCTTCATCATGAAACGGCACTCAAGGATATAATACTCGGCGAGGTCCTTGAAACGCTGATCCTCTGCAGCCTCCTCAAGCCATCTTACGGCTTCCTGGAACTCCTTACCCTCATAGCAGATATATCCGAGAGCATATCTTGCAGGAGCCGTATAGTCAGATACCGGACGCATGTCGATTTCCTCGAAAAGACGTTCCGCCTTTTCAACATCTCCGCACTCCAATGCGCAGTATGCCTGCCTGAAAAGGAACTCATCCACCTGTTTCTTTTCAAGATTCTCCTTGTACAGTCCGGAAAAAGCCTCCATCGCACCCTGATAATCACCTGCCTCGAAAAGATTCAAGGCATGGCGGTACCTGATCTGGAAAGCCAGCACAGACTCCGGATTATTCCTGAGGAACTCCTCCATCCCGGCATGATAGCCTGGAATGTTCATCACGACATCTGCGAGAATGGAATACTCCTCGGGGGCAATTGCCGAGACCCCTTCCGGAATGGTCTCAAGGACTGACGACGCACGCGATGTCATCCCGCGTCCATACAGTCTCAAAGCCTCTTTGAAATCCTTTCCGTCCGGACGCAAGGATCCTGACAAGGTACCGTCGGTTCCTGCGCTCAGCGACGCAGATGAAAGCAGAGCGGCAGCAAAGACGGCCAATATTGTTTTCTTATTCATGATCATATTAAAATTTTACAAATTTAACCATTTTTCCACTATATTTGTGTGATTATACATATTTTTTGAGCATGGAAGACAAGACAGCACTCATATCTTTCAGGAAGGCCGACATAGTGAACGGAGAAGCCACAGTCATCTACGGACTCGACATGGACGTATATCCCGGAGACTTCGTATACATCGTCGGAAAAGTCGGAACAGGAAAGACTTCTATAATAAGGACAATCATCGCAGAGAACCCTCTGACTGAAGGTTCCGGCGAGGTCTGCGGATACTCTCTGAACGGCATCAGGGAAAAGGATATACCTTTTCTCAGGCGAAAGATGGGCGTCGTGTTCCAGGACTTCCAGCTTCTGATGGACAGAAGCGTCGAAGACAATCTTTCATTCGTGCTCAAGGCGACCGGCTGGAAGGACGAGGAGGAGATGTCGAGGAAGATCAATGCCGTGCTGGAATCGGTCGGAATGGAGAGGAAGGCACATAAGATGCCACACCAGCTTTCCGGAGGAGAACAGCAGCGCATTGCAATCGCGCGCGCATTGCTCAACGAGCCACAGGTCATTATCGCTGACGAGCCTACCGGAAACCTTGACAACGAGACGGCCGACGGCATCATGCAGCTGCTCACGGGCATCAATAGGGAGAAAGGCACAGCCATAGTGATGGTCACCCACAACAGGCAGATATTCGAGAAATATCCGGGCCGCGTGATGGTCTGCAAGGACGAGACCTGCACCGAGCAGGAAGGCAACGGAACAATTGACCTCGAACTCACCATCTGACATGGAGACAGCAGAAAGATTCGCCAGGATAACCGGCTGGTTTTCCAGAAATATGGAGATTGCAGAGACGGAGCTTCATTACGACTCCCCTTTCCACCTCCTTATCGCCGTCATCCTCTCAGCACAATGTACCGACAAGCGTGTGAACATGCATACGCCACAGATATTCACCCGTTTTCCGGAACCGTCTGACCTGGCGGAAGCAAGCTTCGAAGAAGTATACGGGCTTATAAAATCAATCTCATTCCCCAATAACAAGGCAAAACACCTTATCGGCATGGCCCGGAAGCTGGTTTCCGACTTTGGCGGTATTGTTCCGTCTGAAACATCACAGCTCGAGACGCTCCCCGGCGTAGGCCGCAAGACAGCCAATGTAATAGCATCAGTCATCTACGACAAGCCCGTGATTGCGGTCGACACCCATGTATTCAGGGTATCGAGACGCCTGGGGCTGTCTGACGGGGCCAATGTCGAGGCTGTCGAGAAAGACCTTACGGCAGGATTTGCCGAAGAGCTCAGGGGCAAGGCCCATCACTGGCTCATCCTTCACGGGCGTTATGTCTGCACAGCCAGAAAACCGAAATGCGAAGGCTGCGGACTGAAGGATTATTGCCGCGAATACATCACAAACAACGTCGTGCTCTGATGCATCATTTTCCCGAAGATACGGTATTCTCCATTCCTGAACGCTTTACGGATCCGTTCAGGTACTCACCGCATCCCCTTGTGCAGAAAGCGGCAGAACTGACGATTGACATGATTGCCAGGTCTGGTCTGAATGAAGATTTCACAGAAGGAAAGATGCTGGGAGTCCTGATAGCATCTGACAGAGAGGGGCATATCGGATACCTGTCCGGTTTTTCCGGTAATGTCGGGGGAAGAAGTTTCATCAAAGGATTTGTACCGCCCATCTATGACCTGCTTGATCCGGAAGGCCATTTCAAGATAAAGGAAGCGGAAATCACAGCCGTCAACCTGCAGATAAAGCAGCTTGAAGATTCGTCCTGTCTAAGGGATGCCAGGCTGGAACTGGAACAAAGCATTCAGAGCCGTGACGAGGAAATAGGGCTTTTAAAAGCACGGATGGCCATATCCAAAAGGGAAAGAGACGAAATCAGAAGTGAATTGTCAGACCCATCGAGGCTATCGGAACTGATACGGGAAAGTCAGTTTGAAAAAGCAGAGCTGAAAAGGCTGAAACAAGGTTGGGAAGAAAGGATAAGCCAGCTGCGTCAGGACATCAGGGCCATTGAAGAAGACATCGTTTTCCTGAAAGCCGAAAGAGCTGCGATGTCTGACGAGCTCCAGAAATGGATATTCAGCAGATACATAGCACACAACTTTCTGGAAGAAGAAAAGAGCATAGGAGAGATCTTTTCTGACAAAGGCATTGTTCCTCCCGGAGGAACGGGCGAATGCGCTGCTCCGAAGCTTCTGGAATATGCTTTCAGGAATGGCCTGAAGCCTCTGGCGATGGGAGAATTCTGGTACGGACAATCCCCCGAAACGGCAGTACGCACGCATGGGCACTTCTATCCTTCATGCACAAGCAAGTGCGGTCCTCTCCTCGGATTCATGCTGAAAGGGATCGCCAGAGAGACCCATGATGACATACAGGGAAAGATCGAAGTCATATATGAAGACGACAGCATCATAGCTGCCGCTAAGCCCTCCGGAATGCCGTCAGTACCAGGATTGGACGGCAGGACATCGGCTTACGAAGTATTGAAGGACATCTATGACGGCCTGCATGTCGTCCACAGACTTGACATGGACACATCTGGCATCCTGCTCTTTGCAAGGAACATGGAAGCCGCAGTCAGTCTCCAGAGACAGTTTGAGGAACATTCCGTCAGGAAGACATATCATGCGAGACTCTCTGCCGCCTCTGAAGGAATACATCTGGAAGCTGGAGACAAAGGGTCTGTTGAAATTCCATTGAGCCCTGACTATGACGAAAGGCCAAGGCAGAAGGCCGATGAGGCCCAGGGAAAGGAAGCCAGGACCGATTACGAAGTACTCTCAGTCAATATTGACGGCACAATAGACATGATATACCATCCGCAAACAGGCAGGACTCATCAGCTGCGCGTCCATTCGGCGCACATCCTCGGTCTGGGCCATCCTATTCTGGGAGACATGCTATACGGCGGTTCCCCTGCCTCGCGCCTGCACCTGCATGCATATTCAATCACATTCCTTCACCCTGCAAGCGGAGCGCCAATCACTCTGGACACGGGCATCAATCACTACCTCTGATTACGGGAACGCAATAAAAAACCGGTCCACAGTATCCTGCGGACCGGTCTGCACCTGTATGTCTTGAAGGAATTACTTCCTCTTTGCGTATCTCTGATAGAATTTATCAACACGACCTGCTGTATCAACAAGCTTCATCTTACCAGTGTAGAATGGGTGAGATGTGTTAGAGATCTCGAGTTTTACTACAGGGTACTCAACGCCCTCGATCTCGATTGTCTCCTTGGTGTTCGCGCATGAGCGGGTGATGAACACCTGATCGTTTGACATATCCTTGAAAGCTACAAGACGGTAGGTTTCGGGATGTATACCTTTCTTCATAACGTTATAAATTGTTAGTTAACTAAATTTGCGGCGCAAATGTACGGCTATTTTTTCAATTAAACAACCTTTTTAAAAGATATTTCTTCGGATTCAGGCCGTACACTATTTGATTCTGTATGGCTGGTCGTCGTAAAGCATGAATTTCTTCGCCTTTCTGATCCATTTCTGCTCCTCCACCTTCACATGCTCGCGCATTTCCTCGGCTGTGACCTTGCCGTCGATGTAGTCGAGAAGGAACTGGTCCGAAAGCTTTGCTTCAAAGCCATCCTCAAGGCGGAACTCCTCGTAATTCTCCTTGAAATACCTGATCAGCATCAGGGTATGCATGAGGGAATGATACTCCACTCCCGGTTCACGCATCAGCTGATATCCGAAACATTTCTGCCCCTCGTATCTTCCGCAAGACGGAGTGAAAGAGCATGGACGGAGCATTATGCCCTCGGCAACCGGCACCACATCACGTCCACCGTGCTTCACAAACGGAGCACCGAAATATTCATATGGTCTTGCCGTACCGATACCCGGGGTGATGTTGGTATTGTTCCAGAGGCCGCCGCCACTATAGACATCACATGTAAAGAGGCCCGGAATATCTGATGCCGGAGCTATCGTCCATGGCATGAGCTGATGGTTTGAGTCTGTAGCCAATGCCGAGATCACATGAAGAGCGAACTTGGCGTTAATCTCATGATAGTAAAGGTTGGCAAGTTCTCCGAGCGTAAGTCCATGACGGTGAGCCACTTTAGGGACATTCACCTCCTGTACGGAAGACGGCATGGTTCCTTCCACGATCCTTCCGGCCGGATTGTTATGGTCGACGATATAGAGTGAAGGGGCCTCCTCCTTCATTTCCTTCAAGGCATCCATGAGGCGGAACACATCCTTCGTATAGTTGAAGTAACGTGCTCCCACATCCTGGATTTCCACGACGACTGCATTCAATGCCTTCAGATCTTCCTTCGAGAACTCGATATGGTTGGTCAAAGGCGTAAGCTCGGTATCGCGGGGATTGAAAATGATCTCAAGGTTCCCTCTTTCGCGGAAGATGTCATACATGTACCTTCCACGCTCGGTATCCCAGCAGTTCTGGGTACAGAAACAGCCGACCTTGCCCTCATGAAGAGCCTTGTCAAGCTGTTCTTCCAATGATGTTGTCCTGAATGAAAACACTACCCTATGATTTTATTAGCGATGTCGATTATCTGCTGTGCAAGGGCATCAGCAGCCTCTTTTGTTGCCGCCTCGGCATATATGCGGATGATCGGCTCTGTATTCGAACGGCGTAGATGCACCCATTCCTTCCTTGCCTCGAACGAGATCTTGACACCGTCGATGGTATTGATGTCTTCTGACTCATATTCCTTCTTCACCTGATCGAGAATCCTGTCGATGAGGGCGCTGTCGGAAAGTTCGATCTTGTTCTTCGCGATCACATATTCAGGATATGTCTTCAAGAGCTCGGACACCTTCATCTTCTTATATGCAAGATTGGTAAGGAACAGTGCAACTCCGACCATGGCATCACGTCCGTAATGAAGTGCAGGATAGATCACTCCTCCGTTTCCTTCTCCTCCGATGATAGCGCCGCACTCCTTCATCATGGTAGTCACATTCACCTCACCTACGGCTGCGGCATGATACTCGCCGCCGTACTGTTCGGTCACGTCACGGAGTGCACGTGAAGAAGAAAGGTTCGATGACGTCATCATCTGATACGGAGCGGCGATATCCTCCATAGACCTGCCGGTCTCCAAAGCCTCATTGTAGACCCTCGAAAGGAGATAATCTGCAACGCTCACAAGCGTATATTCCTCGCCGAACGGCTTTCCGTCCTCGCAGATGAGCGCAAGACGGTCCACATCCGGATCCACCGATATTCCGAGATCAGCCTTATTGTTCACCACAGCCTCGCAAAGTTCGACGAGATTTGACGGAAGCGGCTCAGGATTATGAGCGAATTCTCCTGTAGGCTCGCAGTTGACACACACGCATTCCACGCCGAGACGCTCGAGAAGACGCGGCATGATGATGCCTCCGACCGAATTCACGGCATCAAGGGCCACCTTGAAATGAGCATTGCGCACAGCCTCCGCATCTACAACAGGAAGGGCCAGCACAGCATCAAGATGCTGGTCAGTGAAATCCTTCTCTTCAATATCTCCCAATGAATCCACATCCGCGAAAGAGAAGTTCTCCTGTTCTGCACACTCGAGAATCGCAGCACCTTCCTCCGCATTCAGGAACTCTCCCTTCTCATTGAGAAGCTTGAGGGCATTCCACTGCTTCGGATTGTGGGAAGCCGTAAGGATGATTCCTCCGTCCGCCTCTTCAAACACTACAGCCATCTCCGTAGTCGGAGTCGAAGCGAAGCCGGCCTTCACGACATCCACGCCGCATGAAACCAAAGTTCCGCATACAAGCTGCTCGACCATGTCTCCCGAAAGACGCGCATCCTTTCCGACAACGACCTTGTATCTCTCGCCATCAGCCTTAGGACGGCGTTCCTTCATTTTTTCGCAATATGCATATGTGAATTTAACGATGTCAATCGGAGTCAAAGCCTCACCAGGCACGCCTCCGATCGTTCCTCTGATTCCTGAAATCGATTTGATAAGTGTCATGATATTTCTGTTTGGCAATCTTGCAAAATTAAAGTTTTATGTCTGCAATTACAAATTAAATATTACTTTTGCAGCCGATTAAACAACAGGACATGAAAGCAATCTGGACAATCCTTCTGCTCATAGCATCAAATGTCTTCATGACATTTGCATGGTACGGCCATCTCAAGCTTCAGGAGATGAAGATCTCGTCAAGCTGGCCGCTGATCGTCGTGATATTATTCTCATGGGGAGTAGCCTTTTTCGAATACTGTGCCCAAGTGCCTGCGAACAGGATCGGATTCATTGAGAACGGTGGTCCGTTCAACCTGATGCAGCTTAAGATCATCCAGGAGGTAATCTCCCTGACAGTATTTACCGTTCTTGTTACTGTAATGTTCAAAGGCCAGACTCTTCAGTGGAATCATTTTGCAGCGTTTTTCTGTCTTATCATGGCTGTTTTCTTCGTCTTTTTGAAGTAAAAACGCAGAAAAATGCATTTTTCTCAAAAAAGTTGCAGAAAAATTTGGAAGTAAAGAAAAATTGCGTACCTTTGCAATCCCAAAACGATAAAACGGTCGGTTCGTATAAAGGTTAGTACTCAAGATTCTCAATCTTGCAATAGGGGTTCGATTCCCCTACCGACTACCAGAGGTCAGCAGAAATGCTGACCTTTTTCATTATATTTGCACCCATGATCAGAAAGATTGTCATAGCCTCCGACTCATTCAAAGGGTCATTGACTTCCGCCCAGGTTGCAGAAGCCGCAGGACAGGGAATAAGAGATGTCCTGCCGGAATGCGACATAGCATCCGTTGCCGTCGCAGACGGAGGCGAAGGCACACTGGATGCCATATCGGGCAGAATGGCCGCTGAACCTGCCGAAGCCATGGTCCACGACCCGCTGGGAAGAAAGATCAATGCCAGCTACGGCATCTGCATGCACACCGGAAGGCAGACCGCAATCATCGAATCTGCAGCAGCCAGCGGACTTACGCTGCTGACACCGGAAGAAAGAAATCCATTATACACCTCATCATACGGAACCGGAGAGCTGATCAGACATGCCTATGAGAGAGGCTGCAGGAAGTTCATCATCGGGTTAGGAGGAAGCGCCACCAATGACGGAGGGACAGGCATGCTTGAAGCATTGGGAGTCCGATTCATTGACGCAGATGGAAGGCAGATCACCGGATGCTGCGGTTCAAAGCTTTCAGCGATCAGGCGCATCGACACTTCAGGTCTCTGCATCGACATAGATGAATGTGAATTCGTTGCGGCCTGCGATGTAGACACTCCATTCGTCGGTCCCGATGGTGCCTCAAATATATTTGCGCGCCAGAAGGGAGCTGATGACAAGGCTATCGCAGAGCTTGAGAATGGCATGAAATCCTTTGCCGGAATCATAAGGATGTATTCAGGATGTGACCTGAGCATGGTTCCGGGAAGCGGAGCGGCAGGAGGACTCGGAGGAGCGCTTCATGTGTTCATGAAAGCAAGACTTGAAAAAGGGATCGGCCTGATACTGGATACGGTCGGATTTGAGAGCCTTATTTCCGACGCAGATCTCATAATAACAGGTGAAGGCAGGATCGACAGCCAGACTGCAAAGGGCAAGGCTGCTGCCGGGGTACTTAAAAGAGCCGGCAGGATACCTGTGGTCGCAATTGCCGGACAGGTAAGCCTTGCGCAAGACGAGAAGGACGAGCTCGGCTTCAGGTCCATAATACAGATCAGCCCGACTCCGAAAGACGAAGCCGGACTGAAAGAAGTCATGAATCCGGAAACAGCTTCCGGAAACATCAGGAAAGCAGTTTCCAGATATATCAGTTCACTCCTCGACGAGTCTTGACGAGGAACAGTATCATTATGCCAAGAGCGACAGCCGCGCCCGCAATGTAACCGATGACAGGAGCAAGATGCAGACCGCCGGTCGAATTAGGAGCCATGATGAAATAGCTGACACATACAAATGTGAGCAATGCAGCAGGGACTGAACACATCCAGTGCGGTTTCTTACGATCCACCAGATATGCAGCAGATGTCCAGAGGACGATAGCCGCCAGAACCTGATTGAAGATGCCGACATATTTCCATACTGTAGAGAAGTCCATCTTGCAGCAGAAGAAAGCCAGGGCAAAGATCGGGATGCAGATGAGGAACCTTTTGAAAACAGGCTTCTGATCGGCTTTAAGGAAGTCAGCAATCGTAAGTCTGAGACTCCTGAAAGCTGTATCTCCTGATGTGATCGGGCATACAACAACACCGATGACCGCTATTACGGCTCCAACCTTTCCAAGCCAGCTCTTGCATATCAGATCGACCGCTATGGCCGGAGTGATCTTCGTAAGCACGCCGTCTACCATAATCCCATCGGTCATTGCATTGTTAAGTCCCTCAGGACCACCAAAATATGCCATAGCAGCAGTTGCCCAGACCATAGCCACGATACCTTCCGCTATCATCGAGCCATAGAATACCGGACGTACATATTTCTCGTTCTTCAGGCAGCGGGCCATCAAAGGTGACTGTGTGGAATGGAAGCCGGAAATCGCTCCGCATGAAACCACTATGAAAAGCATAGGGATCATGATATTGTTCTGCGGATCGCTATGCCAGTTCTTCAATGTCGCTGGAGTAAGTTCGATCATTTCATGTGAGCCATTGATATCACCCGCAATAAGCATCACACCGACTCCAAGAGCCATAAACAGCAATGCGGCACCCATATACGGATAAACAGTACCGATGATCTTGTCAATAGGAAGAAGAGTGGCAAGGAGATAATAAGCGAAAATGGCATACAGCCATATTTCCTTGCTGACACCGGTCAGAGAGGCTATCAGATCGGCCGGACCTGTCACAAAAGACACTCCGACTGCAAGCAGAAGGAATGCGACCACCACATTCATCAGGCCTTTCATCCCCTTTCCAAGATACTTTCCGGTGATGCCTGGCATATTTGCACCTTCATTCCTCAATGACATCATTCCGGCAAAGAAATCATGCACCGCTCCCATGAATATGCACCCCAGGACTATCCACAGATATGATGCAGGGCCATAGGCAGCACCCATTATGGCACCGAAAATCGGGCCGAGACCGGCAATGTTAAGGAACTGGATGACAAAGACTTTCCAAGTCGGCATCGGCTGAAAGTCAACACCGTCCTGAAGTTCGTACGCCGGTGTCTTGCGGGACGGATCAGCTCCGATAAAACGCTCTACAAATCTTCCATACACGAAATATCCTGCCAGTAGCAGAATGATGGACAAAATAAATGTGATCATGGTTATTATGTTTCAGATGTTCAAAGTTAGAAAATATTCCGGTTGTAAGGACCTCTATCAACAAAAAAGACCTGATCGTCTGATCAGGTCCATTGTTGTGGAGATAGTCGGAGTCGAACCGACGACCCCCTGCTTGCAAAGCAGGTGCTCTAGCCAACTGAGCTATACCCCCGAAAGCGGATGCAAAGATGCAACCTTTTTTTGAATTATCAAAGAAAAATCGAATATTTGCATCACTTTTTTTATTTAAAACACCAAGCCGTAGACAGACTGGCCCTTAAGTTCATCTTCAATCTCCAGAAGTCTGTTGTACTTGGCAGTCCTCTCCGACCTGCTCAATGAACCGGTCTTTATCTGTCCGCTGTTGGTTGCAACCGCAAGATCCGCGATGAATGTATCTTCCGTTTCACCTGAACGATGCGAAATCACAGCCTTGTATCCATGCCTCTGGGCCATCGCGATAGCCTCCAGCGTTTCCGTCAAAGTCCCTATCTGATTGAGCTTCACAAGAATGGAATTTGCGCAGCCTGACCTGATTCCTTTTGACAGATAATTGATGTTCGTCACGAAAAGATCGTCTCCCACGAGCTGGCAATGCCCGCCCAATTCCTTTGTGAGCAGTTCCCATCCTTCCCAATCGTCTTCAGCCATACCGTCTTCGATCGAATCAATCGGGAAATTATCTACAAGATAGCTCAAATACCTGATCTGTGAATCCCTGTCCAATCTGCTGCCTCTATGTCCCTCAAAGACAGTATAGTCATATATCCCTTCTCTATAGAATTCCGAGGAGGCACAGTCCAGTGCCAGAGAAACATCCTTTCCGGGGACATAACCGGCCTTTTCAATTGCATTCATCATCAGTTCCAGAGCTTCAGCCGTACTTTTGAGTCCGGGCGCGAATCCACCTTCATCCCCCACCGCCGTACTCAAACCCTTTTCCTTCAGGATTCCCTTCAAGCAATGAAAAACCTCCGCTCCCATCCTGATACCCTCTCTGAAGGATCCGGCTCCGACCGGCCTGATCATGAACTCCTGAAATGCAATCGGAGAATCGCTGTGGGAACCTCCGTTGATTATGTTCATCATCGGTACCGGAAGGACATTGGAATTAGGTGCCCCGAGATAATGATACAATGGGGCATTCATATATGCAGCAGCCGCCTTCGCCACAGCAAGAGAAACAGCCAGAATGGCATTCGCGCCAAGTCTCGATTTGTTTTCTGTCCCGTCGACTGCACACATGGTCCTGTCAATGGCCATCTGTTCAAACACACATCTTCCTGTCAGTTCAGGAGCTATGATCTGATTGACGTTTTCAACTGCCTTCAGGACTCCCTTACCAAAATATCGGGACTGATCATTGTCCCGGAGTTCGAGCGCCTCATGACGCCCGGTCGAAGCCCCGGAAGGAACCGCAGCTATGCCTCTGTGACCTGATTCCAGCACGACTTCTGCCGAAACCGTCGGATTGCCACGTGAATCCAGGATCTCACGTGCCTTGATATTCTTTATCTTCATATTATCTGACATTTAAAACACGGACGTTCAATCTCAAAAACGATTCCAATATGGCTATCTGATGGGGAGAAGAATTCTCGAAGGCTTATCCTGCTGATGATAAACGGTTATTTCTGACTTGAAATAGTCTTTTTCATCAGCTTCATAGATATTATCCATGAAAGTCTGAGGATTCATGTTCACAAGCGGGAACCATGAGCTCTGGATCTGCACCATAAGCCTATGACCCGGAAGGACCCAATGAGCGATATCATTCATTGTGAAATCCACTCTGAACGGCTTTCCGGGCTCTACCGGCTGAGGGTCTGAAAGACTGTAACGATACCTTGCCGGGAACACTTCTCCCCTGACGAGCATCTGATATCCGTCGGGATGGACATCGATAAGCTTTACGATGACATCGGCATCGGTAGAGGATATTTCCATTTCGAGTTCAGCCTTGAGAGGGCCTTCCAGCTTAAGGGTTTCTTCAAGCTCATCACTCACAAATGTAAGGACATCATTTCTGGCTGACGCAAACGACTGGTCTGCAACCATATATGATTTATCTCTCCTTGATGCATCCTCCATGAACGGCACAGGATCATGAGGATCAGAAACATAGCATGAGCTGGATTCCTCTTCAGAAGGAGCATCGGTTGAAAGCGATTTTCCACCTGACAGATACATTGGCGTGAATGCAATATCATCTGAAGGCCATACATCCATGGTCTGCCACTCATCTGAACCAGACGCAAATACATAAACAGGTTCAGGCCTTTTTCCTTTATTCTCAAGATAATATCTGAAGAACGGATACTCAATATTCTTCATGAAATATGTCGACAGTCCTTCACCGAACTTACGGGTCCCAAGTCCCTGATAGTCAGACTCATGCCATCCACCATGCGTCCATGGTCCATACACAAGGTGAAGATCTGTTTCCGGAGAATTTTCATGTATCAGCTTATATGTATTCAGTGCTCCATAGCAATCGTCGGTATCAAACTCACCTCCGACAACAAGGATAGCCGGACTGATGTCCTTGAGATGTGGTTCAAGAGAACGTTCCTGCCAAAAGTCGTCATAATCAGGGTGCAGAAGAACTTCATTCCAGAATGCCAGGGTATCGGGAAGAGCAGCGGTCAAGGCCGCCGGAGTCTTCATTTCCAGAAACCATTCATAAGCATCCTCACCTATCGGTGAAGGCAGACCATGGTCCTCTGTTATAGGATTGTCATGCTTTTTGAACATATAAGAAGCGAAAGAATAAAGATCAAGAAGCATGAATGCCCCGTTATGGTGAACATCATCACCCTTGAACCAGTCGAGGATCGGAGCCTGAGGAGAAACGGCCTTCAATGCCGGATGGCCTGACAAAGCAGCCATAGTCGCATAGAATCCGGGATATGACATACCTGTCACGCCAACCGCTCCGTTATTATCAGTATTATTTACGATCCATTCGATTGAATCGTATGTATCCGAAGCTTCATCTATATCAGAACCTGACTTATGAGGATTGAAGGGACGGACATTGACAAATTCACCTTCACTCATATATCGTCCCCTGACGTCCTGAAATACGATTATATAATCATTGCGAAGAAATTCTGACATGTATCCTGTAAGGTCATGAGACCATCCTTCTCCATACGGTGCACATGAATATGGTGTCCTCACCATCAGGACAGGACGAGATTCAGCCTCAAGAGGTTCATAGAGGACAGTATGCAGCATGACTCCATCTCGCATCTCTATCATCACTTCCCTCTTCGCATAATTATCCTCAAGCCATTGCTCATCAATAACTTCCACATTACCACAAGATCCGAAAACCAGAACTGCCATCAAAATAAAAAAGAATCTTCGCATAGTATTATATTTGAATTTTAACAAAGATACGAAATATTAGATCCATATGCACAAAACAAAACACCCCGTCATCTGATGATGACAGGGTGTCGTATAAGAAAGTGGCAGCTACCTACTCTCCCACCTGGTGGGGCAGTACCATCGGCGATGGTGAGCTTAACTTCTCTGTTCGGAATGGGAAGAGGTGGATCCT
>JAFTWQ010000061.1 GCA_017465225.1 Bacteroidales bacterium | reverse complement strand
TATACCCTCGTACTTGGTCCTCAAGGCCTCATCTTCGCAGTTTGAGGAATGTTCAAGCAGGTAGTTTATCCTGCGGAGCATATCCCAGTCCCACTCGTTGTTTGCCGACATGTCATCCGAGGCAAGACGAAGACCCTGGATAATGTTACCCATGCTCTTGTCCACCATGTCGTCGGCATTATATCTTGATACAGCATCCGGGCTGTCGAGAAGACCGGAATACAGGTAGTTTGTCCACTGCTCGAAATGAGCCTCTGACTTGAAGTACACCTCAGGACTTTCGGCATCCTCAGGATAGAGAGTCAGGTCGCAACTTACGGTCATGGACACGATGGCAGCTGCTGCCAATAATCTGAATATATTTTTCATTTCTCTTTCCTCCTATATTAGAACTGGATGTCAATACCTACAGAGAATGTTCTTGGATAAGCATAACCTACACCTGCATTAGCAGTAGCCGTTCCAGATGATCCGGCAAGCTCAGGATCCATTGTCTTAGTATACTTCTTGATCGGAGACCAGTAGCAGAGGTTCTCGCCTGAGAAGTATACTCTGATCTTCTCGATCTTCGCCTTGCGGGTCCATCCCTTAGGAACTGTATATCCTACTGTCAGGTTCTTGAAACGCAGGTATGCAAGGTTCTGCAGATAACGGTCATTTGTAGTTCCGAGCGAACCGTTTGCATAAGCATTATAACCGCGGGCACGTGGGAAATATGCATTTCGGTTGGTCTCAGTCCATACATTGTCATAGAACTCTGTGTGGATGAATGATGTTGGAGGGAATGCATAAGGACCCCAGAAGTCATATGACGACTGTCCTGCCACAGGGTACCAGTCACGATGGCCCACTCCCTGGAAGAATGCCGATACATCAAGTCCCATCCAGTTGAATCCGAAGCGGAACGAGTAGTTGTAACGTGGGTTGGTGTTACCGATAATGATCTTATCACCGTGATCCTCGAGCGTACCTGATCCCTCAGAGATCTTGCCGTCACCATCGAGGTCAGCAAACCTCACGTCACCCGCACGGAGGTAGTTTCCGTAAGGACCTGTACACTGGTATACTCTCTTGTTTACAGCCTCGTCATTGATTGCGGCCTGATATTCCGCTGCCTCACGGTCTGTCTTGAAGAGTCCCTCTACGTGGTATCCCCAGATGTCTCCGAGCTTCTTTCCTACATAATGCTCAGAAATCAGTCCGTCAGGGTTATGATACTTGGTGATGTGTGTCACATAGTCACCGATGGTAGCGCCCAAATTGTAGTTGAAAGGCTTGCCAAGAAGATTGAAAGAGTCGTTCCATGAAACTGTAAGCTCCCATCCCTTTGTACGGAGGTCAGCGCAGTTTGCCTTTGGAGTAGATGCACCGAATACGTCCGGAAGTGTGAGGGATGTGGTAAGCATGTTCTTTGTGTCGCGGATGTATCCGTCAACTGTAAAGTTCAGGCGTGTATCGAAGAACGACAGGTCGAGACCAAGGTCATAAGTGGTCACGGTCTCCCATGTCAGTCCGTCAGAGATAGGGGCCGAAATGCTTGAATATTTACCTTCCTCGACATAGTCAAATGTATAACCATTTGTCTTGTTTCCGGTAATGGTCTCGATCCATGCATAGTTGCTTACCTGCTGGTTTCCAAGGCTACCTGCCGAGAAACGGAGCTTCATGTTGTCGACAACACCCTTGGCCGGAGCGAAGAATTCCTCCTCCGAAATAGCCCACGCTGCGGATGCTGAAGGGAAGAACGCCCAACGGTGGCCCGGAGCGAAGCGTGACGAACCGTCACCACGCGCACTTGCCTCGATAATGTATCGTCCCTTGTAGTCATAGTTGGCACGGGCGAAGAAACCGAGGGTCTTGTATGCTGTTATATCCTGAGTGACCACAGGAATACCTGTTGCTGACGCAAATGTGCTCAGGTCGTCATTTGTAAGGTCGGTGTTGCTCACGTCAAGCTCGACAGAACGGTAAGTCTCATACTGTCCTCCGGCTGTCAGCTTGAAGTTGTGGCCGTTCCATGAGTTGTCATATGTTCCATAGACATTCAGGTTGTTGCCCGCATAGTTGCTGCTGATCTCCTGATATGTATTGGCAACAGAACCTGAGGTGAACTCTTCCATCTTGCCCTCAGTCCTCGAGTACTGGAACGTGTTGTTGCGGTACTTGTTGAGGATATCCCTGAAGCGGTAGTCATAGACTGCAGTAATGGTGAATCCCTTGAAAGGCTTGATGTCCACCTGGTTGGAGATGGTGAGATATTTCTTTGACTTGGAGTTGGTGCCTGTGCCTGCAGCCATATGAGCGGCACGGCCTGCTCCAAGAGGAGAGTTCTTTCCGAGCTGG
>JAFTWQ010000016.1 GCA_017465225.1 Bacteroidales bacterium | reverse complement strand
GGGTTCTAAGTACAAATGAAACTGCCATAATGTTCAAATTTTTCGTCAATACAAATATACAAAATATCTGCGAATGTACCCACATTGTACCCACATTTTTGCAAAGTGGTGCAATGATTTGCAAAAGGGGTTTTGCAAATTCGGTTGTATATCAATTATTTAGGAAAAATTTGATTTGAATGGGGTTGCAGATTTGGGGTTAAAAGTGGTGCGACTATCTCCACCAAAACCCACTCAGAGACACTTCCGAGTGGGTTCTTTCTTTTTTATTGGCTCAAAATGCACTCACCTTTTCCGATGTATCTGCTTCGGTGAAAGACTATTTTTAAATCATTTTTTTGCTATTTTTGTGTTCTTGACATACATGAACCTAGTATTACATGTCTTTCTTCTTAAAAATATTCAATAGAAAACGAGTAAATTCATCTTCGGTAAATGAGACTGAAGAGTTTATCCGGTTGATGGAGTTTTTAGGAGGAATGGAAAAATTGCTGAGCAAGGATAAATATATTCACGAAGCGATTATTACAGGGCAATAGGGAAATATAATCAAGTAGTCTCCTTCTTTGATAATCTTCGTGACTCTGATATGTTGGAGGCGTATTGTCAAAAGAATTGTTTGAATATTCAGAGAATCAAGATAGCAATGGATTACTATCATGAGATAGGAGACTTGCAAAAGGTACCATCCTTTATATCAAAACACAATGAAGATTTTCTGAACAGTCATCTCAGGGCAGAGAATACCTATCTCGATAATATTCTTAAATCTGTTGATCCTGTCATCAAACTTGATGAGGAGCAAAGAAAGGTTGTCCTCTCGGATGAGGATTATACTCTTGTAATTGCTGGTGCTGGAGCTGGTAAGACAACAACGGTGGCTGCAAAAGTAAAATATCTTGTAGAGAAGAAAGGAGTCAAGCCTGAACAGATACTTGTAATTTCTTTTACAAATAAGGCAGTCGGAGAATTGAGAGATAAGATTAACAAATCCCTCAAAAT
The DNA here is from genome assembly GCA_017465225.1 of Bacteroidales bacterium. Lineage (GTDB taxonomy): Bacteria > Bacteroidota > Bacteroidia > Bacteroidales > UBA932 > Cryptobacteroides. Next base: position 57,772 of record JAFTWQ010000016.1, on the reverse strand, counting down.
TAATTGCCCCGTAACTACTTTCCATAAAACAGGTTATGCTATTCTCAAAAAGCAAGATAATGAGAAGCGTCAGGTAGTGGATGGTGGGTTCATGTATAATGTTATCAACAATTATCTAAAGGGAAATATTCTTGAACAACCGGAATTAGTGGATAAACTGATTCTATTCTTCGGTTCTTATTTTGATGCTCCGTACGAGGGAGAGGATCTGAATGATTTCTTCAATTACATATCGAAGTCTGATTTTACGACCCTGAAGGGCAATATGAGTGAGTATACGGAGGAGATAATTGACAAAAGAACTGGCAAGTGTATCTCAATTGCTCATGAGAGGATGCGTTCTGCTCAAGAAGTACAGATTGCTAACTTCTTATATCTTAATCAGATTGAATATAAGTATGAGAGGCCATACGAATATCATATTTTGAAGTCTCGAAAGCCATACACTCCTGATTTTACGATAACACAAGGTGATAAAGTGGCATACCTTGAGCATTTTGGTATCACAGAAAATGGTAGGAATAATCGCTATAATGAAGAGCAATTATCTCGATACAAGCAGGAGATTAACGACAAGGTAAAGCTGCATAAAAAGCATAAGACCGAATTGATTTATACTTTTTCCGGCTATTCTGATGGACGAAGTTTGTTGGAACACCTAAGGGAGAATCTGGAAAAGCACGGTTTTACACTAATCGCAAGAGATTCCAAGGAGGTCTTTGAGAAAATCGTCAACACTGAGGAGAACAAGTATATCATGAAACTCGTTAAGTTGGTATGCACCTTCATTCAGAATTTCAAGACTAATGGATTCTCAATTGATGAATTTTCACGTTTTGAAAGGAAGTCTACAAATGAAAGGACAAAACTTTTCTTGAGCATCTGCCAGCAGTGTTTTCTTGAATACTCTAAGCGACTTAAGGAAAAGAATGCTGTTGATTTTGAGGATATGATCAATGATTCTGTTCGTATTCTTAATGAGCAGCAGAGAATAGGAGCAGAGCTTGATTTCAAGTATATAATAGTTGATGAGTATCAGGATATTTCACGTCAGAGATTTGATTTGACAAAGGAATTGTCAAAGATATGCAAGGCGAAAATTATAGCCGTTGGTGATGACTGGCAGTCTATTTATGCATATGCAGGATCAGATATTACCTTGTTTACGCATTTTAAGCAGACTATGGGGTATGGCCTAGAGTTGAAGATAACCAAGACATACAGAAATGCTCAAGAAGTTATCGATATTGCCGGAGGCTTTATCCAGAAGAATCATTCACAACTGCGTAAGGAGCTCATTTCTCCAAAACATATTGACCAGCCGATAATCATAGAGTCATATTCAGAAAACGTTGATAGGAAACAGACTGCCGGTAAGGGTGGACGCTATTATATGATTGGCGAGAAGGTCGAGGCTATTGTTGAAAAGATTCTCCTTGAAAATCCGAAATCTTCGATTCTATTGTTGGGACGGTATGGCTTTGACGCATTTCATTTGTGTCATTCCGGGAAGTTTGTCTATAATGAGAAGACGGGTAGTGTCACACCGAATAAATTCCCGAATGTTGTTTTAGATTTTATGACAGTCCATAGAGCCAAAGGTTTGGGGTATGATAATGTGATTATCATCAATGCCCGTAATGAGGTTTATGGGTTCCCATCACAGGTTCAGGATGATCCTGTATTGAAATATGTCGTTCGAGATGATCATAGCATAGAGTATGCAGAGGAAAGACGCCTGTTCTATGTGGCTTTGACAAGAACAAAGAACCGCGTCTACTTAATTGTCCCTCAAGAGAGACCTTCTAGTTTTGTGCTGGAGTTGATTGATGACTATTTGCAGGTTGTTTTGCATGGTGATATAGACAGGAACGAAAATAAGGATAGTCATGAGATCAAAAAGTGCCCAATCTGCGGATATCCATTACAATTGAGGTACAAGCAGAATTATGGACTGAAACTATGGATGTGCACCAATGAGCCTGAGTTATGTGACTTCATGACGAATGATTTATCCGGAGGACAACTCTCGATAATTAAATGCGATCAGTGTAGAGATGGATACCTGATAGTGAAACGAGGCAAGAGAGATAGGCCGCCGTTCTTAGGTTGCACAAACTATAAACATGATGGTACAGGTTGTTCCGGATTCATGACCATGGATTATTATCTGAGGAATACCGATACCAAATTTGAGGAAATTAAAGAAGAATTGAGATAGAATAGTTTATATATAAATCTATAACCTTATTTAACTATGTCCTCCGACATTGACCAGAAAAAATTGAGTGTTGCTACTGATTGGATTAGCAAGCTCGCTAACGGGATGAATCCTATTGATGGTAGTGTTCTTCCTGATAGTGATATAGTGAATAATGTTCACATTTCCCGCTGTTTGTTCTTTGTATCTAATCTGCTTGAAGATATGGGCAAGAAAAAGCACTCCTCGAAAAAGCAGTATGAACAGGAGTTTCAACTTACTCCAGAAATAGCCTCAAATGTTTATATTGCAGAGAAGACTGGAATAGCTATGTTCGTCAAAGAAATCAACAAGGTGATTCCTGAAAACATGAAGCCTTTGTCTGCGTCAAAGGTAACACAGTGGTTAGTGTCTGTTGGGTATTTGGAAGAGAAAGAAAGAGGCGATGGCCACAAATATAAGGCGCCAACTGAACTTGGAGCATCCATCGGAATCACTTCTGCATGGAAAGATGGAACGCAAGGACAATATCTTGCGGTTGCGTACGATGCTAACGCACAACTGTTCTTGCTTGAGAATCTCTTTAAATAAATCAAGCAGGTTTTGCGTGGAATTGAAGAAATTTGCACCGTCGAGGGGAATTCGCGTAAGGGATGACAACTCTTTCTGCTTCGGTGGTTTCGAACCCTATACTATAGATCTTCTTCTTTGTCAAATTCCTGAATCCACAGCTGCAGTTTTTCTTGCAGTTCCTTCTTGTCCGGAAGATAAAGGGCATATTCTGTCGCGTAGATGTTGGCATCCTCGGGAAGAGTCAGTTTGATGAGTGCATCCTTTTTCTCTTTACAGAGGAGGATTCCGATTGTTGGTTTCTCCCATTCCTGCCTTACATGTCTGTCGTAGTAGTTCACATACATCTGCATTTGGCCAAGATCCTGATGTGTAAGTTTGTCAATCTTGAGATCTATGAGGACGTAGCACTGAAGAAGGCGGTTATAGAATACAAGATCTACATAGAAGTTTTCTTCGTCGAATGTGAATCGTTTCTGTCTGGTCTCAAAAAGGAATCCCTTTCCAAGTTCAAGGAGGAACTGCTGCAGTTTGCTGATAATGGCATTCTCCAGTTTTGATTCTGAATATGCAGCTTCCGGCTTCAATCCCAGGAACTCAAGAGTAATTGGATTCTTGATTATATCTTCAGGCTTCTCTACTACCTGACCTTCTGTTGCCATGCGAATTACTTCATCTTTGTCTTTGCTGAGTGCGAGACGTTCGTAGAGACTGCTGTTCACCTGTCGCTGTAGCCAACGTACTCCCCAGTTCTGCTTGGCACACTCGATTTCATAAAAGCTGCGGGCATTGGCATCCTTGATACGCATAAGTATAAGGTAATGAGACCAGGAAAGGACGAAATTGTGGGATTCAGCTGATGCCTCTTGAATTCGGGCAACACTGTTGCCCGAATTCAAGAAGTATGCTGTAGTTTCCAATTGGGGCAACACTGTTGCTCCAATTGCTGGAGTCGAGTATATACGATAAAACTTACGACAGCGCTTTAATGTGTCAACTGACCATCCTTCGCCGAAGCGGTCTTCAATCTTCTTTGAGAGTTGCTCGAGGACTTGCTTTCCGTAAGCTGCTCTTTCTTTTCCCCCCTGTTCGTCTTCTATAATGTATCTACCGACGTTAAATTTCGCGTAGACTTCGGAGAGATTGATTGCTGTCGATGCTCTTCTTCTAGCCTCCTCAATTACTGAAGCAATCTTCTCAAAGAGAGAATCGATGTTGATTTCTGTGATTTCATTTGTCTTCATGTCCGTCTTCTATACCTTATAATATGTATAGCCTGATTGTGCAGTATCAATAGTGCAAATTTAATCTTTTCTTACATTGCCCATGCATTGTCGATGAGTTTCATGGCATCGGCTTTGGTCTTTTCTGTGATGTCAATGTATGGGCACATTGCCTTGTAGTCTGAGTGGCCGGTTCACTTCATTACGACCTGAGCAGCCACACCATTCGAGAGGGTAAAGCAGATGAATGTTCTTCTGGCTGCATGTGGTCCGGCTTCCTGGACTGTCTTTTCGTATTCTTCTCATCCTCTTTTTCTTTGTCATCCCTTCCTTATTCAGGTCGTATTACAGCAACATATCCGCCGGCGGAGTTCATAGTTACCTTTATCGGTTTTCCGGCTTTGATCTTAATGGTCTTTTTGACAACGTCTGTCGGATTCTTTCCGTCCGACCAATATGTGATGACATGACTGCCTTCACCGAGGAAAGATGTATCTATGGTAACGCTTCGCTTGACGCTGTTGTTCATTATTCCGATGAACCATTCCTCTCCATTTCGCTTTGCCATGGCAATGTATTCTTCAGGCGTTCCGCCGATGAACCTTATTTCATCCCATTGAGTGTGTACGAGCTTAAGGAAATCGGAGCCAGCCTGTCCGATGATATGTTCCGGATGATCACAGACTACTGTAAGAGGACTCTCATATACGACAAATTTAGACAGCTCTGCGCATCGCGTGTTTGGAACAAGTGCAGGCTGCTGTGCCTTGTGCCCATCTGCTGTTACATTCAGAAATCCTCCTGGAGTGTAATCCATAGGACCGGCAAGCATACGGGTGAATGCCAGCTTGACATTATGGTCTGCTGTTATTCCTGTACCCCATTTGTTATACTCGTTACCCATGACACCCTCTCGTGTCACCATGTTCGGCCATGTCCTTTCTATGCCGTCAGGCTTGTATGCTCCGTGAAAGTTCACCATGAGCTGGCATTTCGCTGCTTCTTCGATGATGCGGCGGTACCAATTGACCATATACTGGTCCTGACGGTCCATGAAATCGATCTTTATACCAGCAACTCCCCATTTCTGGTAAAGTCTGAATGCTTCCTTGTAAGCATCATTCCTGTTTACATCGCTGCTGTACAGCCATAGCCATATACGTACCCCTTTTTCTTCAGCATATCTCAATATTTCAGGCATGTCAAGCTGAGGAGCCGGCTTGGTGATATCAGCCTTAGCTTCATTATATGGCCCGTACCACTGCCAGTCTATGAGCATGTAAGGCCAGCCTTGGGCAGATGCCAGGTCAATATACTCCTTTATCACATCCATCTCCATCCTGACTTCTCCGCTCCACCAGTGATCCCACGCGCAGAGGCCTGGCTTTATCCATTCTGTGTCTTCTATAGCACATGGAGGATTGAGGGTCCGTATGATCTCGCTTTCTATGAACTGCCCTGGGTTGTCACCGATCAGGACCACCCTCCATGGAGTAGTGATCTCGTCATCAAAACGTACCTTTACATTTTCATATCCCGGAACAGGAGACAGCATGGTCTGCAGACTGCCGTCTTTTGCCCCTAGAAAGAAGCCAGGATAGTTGTCGATATGGGCTTCTGTAATCGCAAGCCATTTCTGTGGACCTGCCTCGACAAGAAGCGGAAGACCGGCCACCGTTTCCGGCTTTATGCTGCTGACCGCTGTCTTGAAGAATTCCTTTTCCTGAGAGGTTACATGGCCTTCATAATCCGCTACCCATGCATTGGCTCCATCAGGAAGGCAGAATCCTGTCATCTCCCGGGATATCTCGCGTGTTACAAGACGATGGTCATCGTAGAGATGGTAGCGGAAAGCCAGACCTCCATCGAATACCTTTACTTCAATATCCATTTTTCTGCGGAGGTCTCCGTTTTCCTGAAGCTTAAGTGTAGCCTCATTCCATACTTCGTGAACCTTGGCATGCTTGTTTTTCACTACAGGAGTCCATTCCTCACTCATGATCCTTGCAGCAGGTTTCTCTGTGAGCATGAAGCCGCCTGTCATTGGTTCTTCTCCTACGAATTCAAAGCCAAGTGGAGATCTGGCTACAATGGTTTCGCCGTCGAAGGCGATCCGGTAGTTGAGATCGGAACTGTTATCCACCGTCAGTACGATGCGTCCGTCTGGTGATGAAATGTGTGTTTCCTGTGCATTCGCAGAAAAACAAAGAAGCAGTGCAGCAAGTGTGCAGATAATTCCGGTTTTCATGTTATTGGTAATTATTGTTATCTCACATTCAGTTCCTGGAGGACGATGCCCGGATCAAGCAGGTAGACAGTCACATTGTGTTTCCCTGGCTGGAGTGACGATATGTCTACGCTTCTTGATGAATATCCTCTGAGGACGTTCCAGCGCCACTCGGCAGAGAAATCTCCGGTGTGGATGGAGAAGACCTCTGCAGGAGATCCGTCGATGCTTACGGCATATCTTGCGTCTCTTCCTTCATGGACGTGCAGATTGGCTAGTGTCCTGAATTCCAGACTCTTGGCACCCTCCGGTATATCGACTGCATATTCTATAGCCGGAGCATTTTCCGGGCTATATGACGGCGTGTCAAACGGAAGGACCACGACGCCGTCGTTGAAACCGAGCTGTCTGACGGTCCTGATGGTTCCCTCATCGGCATTCCTTATGACCTTTCCTTCTGACGCAGGAAGAGAGGCCAAAGCCTCCGCAGGGAAAGGAGGATACAGGCCCATGAATATTGCGTCAATCTCGGCCTCGGCCTTGAGCTCTGTGATTCTGAAACGGTTTTCGCCCTTGGTCAGCTTCAACGTGCCGACCTTGTTCCACATAGGTCCTATAAGCGGCGAATGCCATATGTTGTTTATAGGTGTAGCGGATGCAACGAATGAATCTCCGTTGAGTGTCACCTTGCAGAATTCGTTGTCCTTGGCGGCCTTCGAGAAGTTCTCTACCGGGGTGAGCGCATGGATCCACAGAGGAATCTCTCCCTCTACATCGCTGTCAAGTACGATGCCTTCAGCCAAGGCATCTGCTACATTCAGGAATCCGGGCTCCGGACCTTTCCTGGCCTGTTCCAGCAGTTCCTCGGTGCATACGGAAGCGGCCATTCCCGGTGTATAATACCAGTGGTATGGGTCCCAGCGGAAGAAATTGTCCCATTTCCCGTCAAGGAGTTCCTTGTTGTATTTGTCCGTCCAGTCATTAAGGGCATTGTACATTTCGGTTGCGCGGGCTGCGTCAGCCAGAGCGGTTTCCGCATCGTTGAAAGTGCCATGCGCCATGCTGAGGCGTGCGAGCAGCTGGTATTCATTGATCATCCAGGCTCCGCGGACAGGGTATTCCACCAGTTCGAAATATGCCGCCTGCAGGTCCTCCGGGATCTCCTCCCTGAGAGCCTCCGCGCGCAGGGCGATGTTCTCCCAACGCTTCAGGCGCTCCCTTATTTCCGCCTCCGGATATTCTATGAACCATACATGTGAATCCTTGCCAGATGCCTGCAGACGATAGTATTCGTCCTGAATGGCACTGATTTCTGCAGCATATTTCTCTCCGAAGGTGCGTGATGCCCATTCCTTTATGAATCCATGAGCCTTTTCAGGCGACCATCGCTCCAGATCCCATGCGAGCTCCATGGCAAAGGTGATCTCCTTCTCAGCAGGCTTGATGTCTCCGACATTCAAGATCCATATCTTCTGAGCCCCGTATGTATAAGCCTTTGTGAGTTCGGTGGAAATGAAGGCAGGTGAGAGCGGGCTGAGCCATATCCAGCTTGCAGGGTCTCCGTGGTATGACAGATGGTAGTATATGCCAGCTCCGCCTTTCCTTTTCATCTCTTCAGGGTTGCAGAGGTTGCGGGTATATCCGTGCTTGTCGTCTGACCATAGGAGAGTGACCTCGTCAGGGATCTCCAGACCTGCATGATATGCATCCAGGACTTCTTCATATGTACACAGCACCTGCGGGATTTCCTCGATCGGCTTGTCGATGTTGCGGCGGAGGATGTCCCTCTGGTCGTTTATCGCCTGCTGCATGATGGCGCAACGCTCCTGCGTCGTGCTGGCGCCTTCCATCGGATAGTCATGGATTCCCCTGAGTCCCAACGTGTAGGTGTTCTCATATCTGCCATTTGTCTTCACTCTCTCTTCCCAGTAGCGGATCATGTTGTCGCGGTTGGTGATGTAGTTGAAGTCTCCCCATGTACCGGCATTCTTCCATTCATCCTCGTTGTTGCGGAGCATCTGCTCGCAGTGTGACGAGCCCATCACTATCGCATATTCATCAGCAAGACGGGCATTCTCGGGATCGGCGTTGAAAGCCTGAGAACCGTTGTGCATCGCCGGCCACAGATAGTTTCCGCGAAGCCTCAACAGCAGCTCGAAGACCTTTTCATATACTTTCGGCCCAACTTTCCCGGACTCCTTGTCAAAGGTCTGCTCGACCCACTTCGCCCAGCCGCCGAAGCGCTCGTCATTTATGAATATGCCTCTGTACTGCACGTCCGGCTCTTCCTGCAGGAAGCGTCCGGGCTGCACATACAGCGCCTTCTTGCGCGCAGGAGTCACGTCAGCCCACCAGTACCAAGGCGAGACTCCGGCAGCCTCACAGAGCGATGTGAGGCCGAAAGCCGTTCCGCGGCGGTCGCTGCCGGCGATCACCAGCAGAGGGCGTCCGTCAGTATGGATGGTCTGTATCATGTACGACTCCCATTTGCCGGTCAGGGCGTCGGTGTCGATCAGCCCTTTGGCAGCAAGGCCATCAATCAGACATGATTGTCCGACAGTTCCTGCAATGACAGCCGGACCCTCGGGCAGGTCTGCCTGGACTGCAGGTCTCAGTCCAGTCACTCGTTCGAGGTCATCGGCAAGCAGTCCGGCAGCTATGCTTACAACTCGCGCATCGCTGCTGTCCACGCATATCGTCGCAGCTTCCGAAGCCGCCAGAGGGAATGCTCCCTTGACAGCCTTCTGCCCGACTTTCGGGAATTCATCCAGTTCCTGATTTACCTGACTGCACCCTGCCGTAATCAGCAGGATGGCTAATAATATGTTGACTCTCATGATGTTACTTGTGATGACTGGAAAAGAAAAATCCACAAAACCGACCAGGTTCTGTGGATTTAAGCATATTACAGACTTGTATATCGTGGCGAGAATGTGTCTCCCTGCTCGATGTCACCTGTGGTGAAGCCTTTCTTGAGCCAGCGTGCGCGCTGTGCCGATGTTCCGTGGTTGAATGTCTCCGGCACCGCGTAGCCCTGCGCCTGCTTCTGCAGGTAGTCGTCTCCGATTCTTGAAGCGATTTCGAGTCCTTCCTCAATGTCGCCTTCCTCGAGAGAATTGAACATCTCGTTGTCATGATTTGCCCAGAGTCCGGCATAGAAATCCGCCTGAAGCTCGAGGCGGACGCTGATCTTGTTTGCCTCTGTCTGCGATGTCTGGCTCATGGCTGTATGTGCCTGGCGGAGAGTTCCGAGGAGGTTCTGTACATGGTGACCTACTTCATGAGCGATCACATATGCATATGCGAAATCACCTGCCGAACCGAACTGTTTCTTCATGGTCGAGAAGAACGAGAGGTCGATGTATACGGACTTGTCTCCCGAGCAGTAGAACGGGCCTGAAGCGGATGTGGCGCCTCCGCATGCCGACTGTACGCTTCCGGTGAAGAGCACGAGTGTAGGAGGTTCGTATGTGAGTCCCATCCTTCTGAATTCGGCTGTCCATACGTCTTCTGTACCGGCAAGAATCTGCTTTGAAAATTTTGCAAGCGCTTCCTCTTCTGCTGTAGGTACGTATTCTGTCTGTCCGCCCCCGGTGATGCCCTCAAGACCTCCCGCCTGCTGAATGACGTCAAGCGGATTTCCTCCAAGGAGCCATGTTATAAGTCCAACGATTACAAGTCCTCCGAGTCCAAGGCCTGCCGCCTTGCCTCCTTTTCCGCGTACGTCTCTTACGTTGCGGCTTTCTCTTCTTCCGTCAAGTCTCATGTCAGTTATGTTTTAGAGTGTAAAGATAATGAATCATTTGAATATTGTTATCTTTGTATGTCTGCAAAATCTCATAAAGATGAAGAAGTGCATATTATTGTCCGTCCTGCTGATTCTCCTGCCTGTCCCATTGATTATGGCCCAGGGGCCGGATGTGGTCATCCCGGTTCCGGCAGAGGTGAGCGTCAATAAAGGTACGTACAGGTTCAGATCACAGCCGGAAATGTGTCTGGTGAAGGTGTCGGAAAATGCCATGCCTTCGGAATCATACAGACTCGAAATACATAGAAGAAAGGGCATTACGATAACTTTTTCTGATTCTGCGGGCCGTGACTATGCTCTCCAGACCCTGAATCAGATGAGCTCTGACGGAACCATTCATGAACTTCAGTGCTGCGAGATATATGACTATCCCCGTTTTCCATACAGAGGCCTCCATGTCGACGTTTCAAGACATTTCCGCAGCGTGGACTTCCTGAAGAAACAGATTGATGCGATGGCAATGTTCAAGATGAACAGGATGCACATCCATCTGACCGATGCCGCCGGATGGCGTATGCAGATCGACGCATATCCGCGTCTGACGCAGTTCGCCGCCTGGCGTCCCCAGCACACCTGGAAAGAGTGGTGGGCCGGTGACAGGCACTATGCCGAAGAAGGCTCAAAAGGTGCATATGGAGGATATTACACCAAGGAAGAAATTCGGGATCTTGTAAGTTATGCCCGTGCCAGACACATAGAGATAATTCCCGAAATCGAGATGCCGAGCCATAGCGAGGAGGTGCTGGCGGCATATCCGGAGCTCGGCTGCAGCGGCGAGGCATACCGGGACAGCGACTTCTGCGTGGGCAATGCGGAAGTATTCAGGTTTCTGGAGACTGTTCTGGACGAAGTTATGGAGGTCTTCCCGTCGGAATACATCCATATCGGTGGCGACGAGGCCGGAAAGCAGCATTGGAAGAATTGCCCGAAGTGTCAGAAGAGGATGCAGGAGGAGGGATTGAAGGATGTGGATGAGCTTCAGAGCTATATGATCAGGCGTATGGCACGATATGTAGAGTCGAAGGGAAGGAAGGTGATCGGCTGGGACGAGATCCTGGACGGAGGCCTTGCCGAAGGCGCGGCGGTGATGTCATGGAGGGGTACGGAAGGCGGAATCGCCGCCATGAACATGGGCCATGATGTCGTCATGTCGCCGGGCCGCTATTGCTACCTTGACCATACGCAGGATGCTCCGTTCAAGGAGCCGCAGTCCATCGGAGGCTATCTCCCTCTGGATACCGTGTATGTGTACGAGCCTGTTGAACCGTCGATGCCTGCCGACAAGGTCCATCACCTAAAAGGCGTCCAGGCAAATCTCTGGGCAGAGTATGTTGTCACGGACGGACATGCTGAATATATGTACTGGCCGCGCGCCATCGCCATAGCAGAGACAGCCTGGAGCCTGCCGGAAAACAAGGATATCAAGGATTTCAGGCGTAGGGTCATGCCGATGCTGGAATTCATGAGATCTAAGGGATATCAGACCTTTGACCTTGAGAATGAATATGGTGAGAGGGAATATGTGACTACGGGTCTGGATCATATGGCCAAGGGCTGCAAGGTCATATACAGCAAGCCGGTCCAGCAGTGGTATCCGGCGGCGGGCGAAAAGACCTTCACAGACGGAGTCATCGGAGGCTGGACATATAGCGACAACCGCTGGCAGGGCTTCCTGTCGGATATAGACGTGACCGTCGATCTTGGTGTAGTGAAGCATGTAAGCTATGTCGGAGGAACGTTCATGCAGCTTAAGGGTCCGGGCGTGTTCATGCCGCATAAGGTAGACATATATGTGTCTGAAGACGGGACTGATTTCACCCATATAGCCCAGGTGCCTAATGATGTCTCCGTTGATGATGAGGATCTCATTTTCCGTAGTTTTGAAACGACCTGCGACGTAGATGCAAGGTACATTCGTTATCATGCCGCCCGCTCTCTCATGCGCGGCTTCCTTTTTCTTGATGAGATAGTTGTAAATTAAGTGTTTCCACCGAGGTATCAATTGATAAATTGTGTATATTTGCAGATTGTGCACGACTATGTGCAAATAGCATGAGAATGGATACTGAACTGTTTCTGGATATGTTGAAAACCGACTCTACTTCCGGCAAGGAAGCAGGGTTTGCGGACTTTCTGGCGGAAAGGCTGCTTACTCCGCATTGCCGTGTGGAGAAGTTCGATGTGGGAGATGGTACGGTGAACCTTCTTTTCAGCTGGGGAAAGCCTGAAGTGGTCTTCTGCTCTCATCTGGATACGGTTCCGCCATATATCCCGCCGGTAATCGAAGGGGACGTGGTGAAGGGCCGCGGATCGTGCGATGCCAAGGGGCAGATCTTTGCCATGTATGAGGCATGCAAGGAACTGGATTCCAGGGGCTATGACGGATTCGGACTCCTGCTTCTCGCAGGTGAGGAGACCGGTTCGTTCGGTGCCAAGGCATTCAGAGAGCAGCATCCAGGGGCGGAGTGGGTCATTGTCGGCGAGCCGACGGACAATTGCATGGCATCGGCCAGCAAGGGAACGAAATCTTTCGAGGTGACATTCGAAGGCAAGGCATTCCATTCAGGATATCCTGAATATGGCATGAGCGCCATCGAGATGTTCAATGACTTCATGAATGCGCTCAGGAGCATATGCTTCCCACATGACGAGCTGCTGGGGAATACGACATGGAATGTAGGAAAGCTCGTCAGCGACAATCCCCAGAACATCCTCAGCGACAGGCTTTCATGCAGGGTATATTTCAGGACGACATTCGAGTCGGATGAGATGGTCTGCAATGTGATGAAGAATATCGCGGGTGAAGATGCGAGGCTCCGTTTCGGGCGCAGAAGGGTGCAGGACGGTTCGGATATAGTGGCCAAGGAAGCGGCACAGTGGCAGAAAAGCATGAAGGTGAAGGCTTTCGGAGGAGACACGCCGACCAGATATGAGACATTGGAAGGCTTTCCGACCAAGCCGGTGGCTTTCGGCAGCGATGCTCCGCAGCTCACCAACTTCAGAAGGAAGATCCTGTGCGGTCCGGGTTCGATACTTGTCGCCCACAGGCCGGAAGAGAACATCGCCCTCGCCGATCTGGAGACAGCAAAGGACAATTACGTAAGGATGTACGAAACTCTGGTGAACTCAAAATCCTGAAATTTCACCGGAACAGTAAATAGAATTAAAATAGAAGCGAATATTATGATAGTTATGAAGTTTGGCGGCACCTCCGTCGCAAATTTCGAGGCAATCACCAGAGCCATCTTCATTGTGGGTGGCAGACTGGACAAGAAGCCTGTAGTAGTAGTGTCAGCCCTGTCAAAGGTAACGGATCTCCTGTACAGGATATCCGATGCAGCGGCTGCAAGAAACGTTTCGGAAACAAAGACCCTCATGAACGAGCTCCGAAGCCGTCATGTCAACCTCGCATCTGACCTTCTCGAGCAGAGTCCTGCCTTGAAGGAAAGCGCCGTAGGCCGCGTGAATGCGATATGCGACTCTCTGGAAGAGCTTGTGAATGCGGTATGCGCAGTCGGTGAACTTTCCGACAGGAACAAGGCGATCATCATCTCGAACGGTGAGCTCCTTTCTTCTACCATCATCTGCTTTACGATGAATGCCAAGGGCATCAGGACCAATTTCATCGACGCACGTCAGATGATGATCACGAGCAATGAATATCTCAAGGGAGAGCCTGTGATAGACGAGATCGTTGCAAGGGTGCCGGGTGTCATCGAGGAGGCTTACAAGGGCATGGATGCGGTGATCACCCAGGGATTCATCGGTTCCAACCTCGCCGGAGAGCAGACCGTGCTCGGAAGAGGCGGATCCGACTATTCGGCATCGCTTATCGGAATGGCGATAGATGCGGAACGCATAGAGATATGGACAGATGTGGACGGCGTGCGTTCGGCGGATCCAAGGACTGTCGAGAACACCAAATATATTGAGAAGATTTCATTCGAAGAGGCTGCCGAGATGGCCCATTTCGGTGCAAAGGTGCTCCACCCGCTCACCATCGAGCCTGCCGTGAAGAAGAATATTCCGATATATGTGCTTAACTCCATGAATCCTTCGGGCAAGGGAACAGCGATTCTCCGCAGCGAGCTCATCGAGGACGGAGTGAAGTCGGTCTCTTTCAAGGAGAATATCCGTGTGATCAACATCTTCTCGATGAAGATGATCAACACATCTGGCTTCCTTCGCCGTGTGTTCGAGATCTTCAGCGAAAGCAAGGTTTCAGTCGACCTCATCAGTACATCGGAGGCGAACATTTCGGTGACTGTAGATGCGGCGGAGAAGATTGACAAGGTGGTCGAGCAGCTTTCGGAGTTTGCGGATGTCATCGTGGATGATGACAAGTCGCAGGTGTCTGTGATCGGAAAGAACATCGTGCGTCTCAACGGCATGCTCAAGAAGACCTTCGCTCCGCTCAAGAGGACGAATGTATATATGATCTCACAGGGCGCGTCATTTGTGAATATCAGCTTTGTCGTTGACCGTGAGGAACTTAAGGATGTGGTAAAGGACCTTCACTATCATCTTTTTGAGGTTGAGGAAGAACTTGAACAGTTTTAAGCCATGAAGTTATTTATCAGCGGATACGGAAAAATGGGCAGAATGATCGAGAAGATCATTCTTGACAGAGGTCTGGACTATGCCGGATGGACCGAGGCTGTGACAGGGACCGACCCTGCTCTTGCAAAGGAATGCGTATGCATAGATTTCACTACCCCTGCAGCAATCAGGGAGAATTACAGGTTCCTTGCAGAGAATTTCAAGGCAGTCGTGATCGGAACTACAGGATGGGCCGACATCAAGGACGAAGTCATCGCATATTTCGAGAAATGCGGCACGCCGATGATATGGGCGTCAAATTTCTCCATCGGAGTGAATGTGTTCTTCGCAGTGACGGATTATATCTCGAAGACACTCGGCGAGACCGGTGGATACAGTCCTTACATGGTGGAGATGCATCATTGCCATAAGCTGGATGCTCCGAGCGGAACCGCGAGGTCGCTTGCTGACATAGTTGATGCCAACATGGATTGCAGGACTGACATCCAGTCTGTACGCTGCGGCGAGATTCCTGGTATCCATACCATCGGTTTCGAGGGCCTGAATGACAGGATCACGCTCACTCATGAGGCTTTCTCGCGTGAAGGTTTCGCTGCAGGAGCGGTCGAGGCTGCGCTCAAGACTGAAGGTCTTGAAGGTGTCCGTGAATTCCGTGACGTCATCCTCAAATGATTTTGTCCCAAGAATGATAATGTCATCCCGAGAATAATAATGTCATCCCGAGCTTGTCGAGGGATCTAAACAGAATATAAATGAACAATATAAATCTTAAAGGCTGCGGTACCGCACTTGTGACCCCTTTCCGGAACGGAGAAGTGGATTATGATGCGTTTGCAGCATTGGTGGACTCACAGGTGGCTGCAGGAATCGATTTCCTTGTACCGCTCGGAACCACAGGAGAGACTCCTTGTCTTACCGATGAGGAGAAGATCAGGGTGCTGACCCTTGCCAAGGAGCGTTCATGCGGCAAGCCGGTCGTTGCCGGAGTCGGAACGAACTCTCTTGAGCATACCATCGCGAACATAAGGCTTCTTGAACCCCACGGAGTCGATGTGTTCCTCGTGGTGGTTCCATATTACAACAAGCCTCCGCAGGAGGGCATGTACCGGTATTTCAAGGCTGTGGCCGAATCTACAAGTAAGCCTGTGCTTCTTTATAATGTGCCTGGCAGAACGGGTGCGAACCTTGAGGCTGCCACTACATTGAGACTTGCGCAGATAGACAATGTCATCGGCATCAAGGAGGCATCAAGCAACAGAGGCCAGATCCTTGACATCATCGCAGGACGTCCGGAAGGTTTCCTCGTGCTCAGCGGCAACGATGACGAGACATTCCCATTGATGAAGGCCGGTGCGGACGGAGTCATCAGCGTGGCTTCGAATGTGGCTCCTGTTCCGGTGGCGAAGCTTGCACATGCAATGCTCGAGGGCAAGGTGGAGAAGGCGGCAGGACTTCATGAGAAGCTTTCTCCGCTTTTCCGCAACTGTTTTGTGGAGAGCAACCCTATTCCGGCAAAGGCTGCCCTTGCGGCCATGGGCATGATGGAGAATGAGCTTCGCCTCCCTCTTGTTCCTGCACAGCAGAAGACTTATGACCTTATGGTCGAGACAGTGAAGAATTTAGGACTTCTTTAGAATATGACAGATATCGAAAAAATCCATAATACGATTGCCGACCTTGAAAGCGGCAAGGTAAGGGTAGCCGAGAAGGTTGACGGACAGTGGAAGGTGAATTCATGGGTGAAGGAGGTGATCCTTTCGGGATTCCGCCTTGGAAAGCTCACTGACATGACCCAGGGGCAGTTCTCTTTCTTTGACAAGGATACCATCCCTGCAAGGAAGTTCACGGCTGAAAACGGTGTCAGGATAGTTCCCGGAGGAAGCAGCGTGCGTGCCGGTGCATATCTCGCACCGTCTGTGATCATGATGCCTCCTGCATATGTGAATATCGGTGCATATGTGGATGAGGGAACCATGATTGACTCGCATGCTCTTGTGGGCTCATGCGCCCAGGTGGGAAAGCACGTGCATCTTTCGGCTGCATCGCAGCTTGGTGGAGTGCTCGAGCCTGTAGGGGCTCTTCCGGTCATCATCGAGGACAATGTGTTCATCGGTGGAAACTGCGGCATCTATGAGGGCACCATCGTCAAGGAGAATGCGGTGATCGGCACAGGCGTGATCATCAATGCGTCTACTGCGATCTTCGATGCTACTACCGGAGAATATATCAGGGCTAACGAGAACGGCCAGATGGTGGTTCCGGCCGGTGCAGTGGTTGTGGCGGGAAGCCGCCCGGTCAGCAAGGGACCGGGAGCGGAGCAGGGAGTGCATCTCTATTGTCCGGTGATCGTGAAGTATCGTGACGAGAAGACTTCCGGCTCTATAACACTGGAGGATATGCTCCGTTAAAGATCCTTCGCTGCCGCTCAGGATGACAGACGGTTGTCATTCTGAATGGAACGAAGTGAAATGAAGAATCTTTATAATGGAAATATACGACAAAATGTTTTCAGAGGACGTCGGTTCCTTCTTCAGGTCTCCGGTAAGGGAGATCTTCAAGAAGGTTGACCTCAACGCCATATACTCCTTTGCCGGAGGCTATCCCTCGGCGGAGACCTTCCCTTTGGAGGAGATCCGTCAGACCATGTCCGAAGTCATAGACAAGTACTCCGGGAAGGCATTCCAGTACGGGGCTACGCAGGGCGTGCCGGATCTTCGCGAGGCTGTGGCCGAGCGATGCGGCGTGCCGGTGGAGCGCGTGCAGATCACGTCGTCATCCCAGCAGGGAATCGATGTGTGCACCAGGGTGCTTGTGGATCCGGGTGATGTGATCCTTACCTCAAGCCCGTCGTATCTCGGTGCACTCCAGTCTTTCCGCTCATACCGTGCAGATATAAGGGGAGTGGCCCATAATTCAGATGTAGATGCTTTCAGGGCTGAATATGAGAAGGTTATAACCGAGGCTAAAGCGGAAGGAAAGAAGATAAAGTTCCTGTACATGATTCCGGATTTCCAGAATCCTTCAGGTGAGTCGCTTACCCTTCAGGAACGCAGAATGCTTGTTTCGCTGGCGCAGAAGCATGATTTCCTTATTGTTGAGGACAGCCCGTACAGGGAATTGAGATATGAAGGCGAGCCGATCCCTACGATGTACTCGCTTGATCCTGACAGGGTCATCCATCTTGGTTCCTTCTCAAAGATATTCGCACCGGGATTCCGTCTCGGATGGGCGATAGCTCACCCCGACATCCTGGACAAGATATATGTATGCAAGCAGTCGTTGGACCTCTGCCCGCCGATTTTCGACCAATATGTGGCGGCGGAGTTCCTGAAAAGCGGAAGGCTTGACGCAAATCTCAAGAAGAGCATAGAACTTTACAGGAGCAAGAGGGACCTTCTTCTTTCACAGCTGGAGGAGCATATGCCGGAAGGCATCACCTGGACTCATCCTGAAGGCGGTCTTTTTCTTTTCCTGACGATGCCGGAAGGCTTTGACGCGGTCAGGTTCTATGACAGGGCTCTTGATGCTGGAGTGGCCTATGTGGCCGGGGAATTCTTCCATCCCGACGGAAGCGGAAAGAATACGATGCGTATGAATTTCTCATTCATGTCTCCGCAGAAGATAAAGGAAGGGGTTGAACTGCTTGCAAGACTGCTTTATGATGAAATTCTATAAATATCAGGGTGCAGGAAACGATTTCCTGATTGCGGACAACCGTGACGGTTCGATAAGTCTGACGAAGGATCAGATCGCTTCCGTATGCGACCGTCGTTATGGAGTCGGCGCGGATGGTCTCATGCTGCTTGAGACAAGCGACAGACATGACTTCCGTATGACATATTACAATTCCGACGGGTCGGGAGGCATGATGTGCGGAAACGGAGGCAGATGTATCGTGGCTTTTGCTGCGGATATGGGGCTGGAGAAATTTGATTTCGATGCGGCCGACGGATTCCATACTGCCCGGATATTGAAGGATGAGGATGGAGTCAAGACTGTGCGTCTTAAGATGAAGGATGTGTCGGAAATCTGCCGATACGAAGCTCTGGAAGGCGTTTCAGTCCCTTCGGAAGGATATTTCCTTGATACGGGCACACGACATTATGTGCGTTTTGTCAAGGGCTTGAAGGAATATGACATCGTCTCTGAAGGCCGTGAGATCAGGTATGATGCAGTGCAGCTGCAGCCAGTCGGGGTTAATGTGAATTTTGTCGAACCCTCTGACGGAATCCTGAATGTCCGTACATATGAGAAGGGTGTGGAAGACGAGACATATGCATGCGGAACAGGCATAGTAGCATCATGCATCGCTGCGTATGAGGCCGGAGTCAGGCCTTCGGATGTGGATCAGGATGGCAGGGTGCATTATGATGTGCATGCAAAGAAGGATGTTCTTGCAGTCGATTTCCTCCCGTCCGAAGTGGCAGAAGATGTCTGGCTGACCGGTCCGGCCTCTTTTGTTGCTGAAATATTGATTAAATAATGTTAACTTTGCTTTTTAATAATATGATTATGAAACGTTTCTTTTTGATTGCTCTCGCAGCGCTGACACTTACCTCATGCCTTGAAACGGGATCAGGTATGGGCCAGAAATATTCACTTATTGCATCATTCCAGTATTCAGGCATCTCGTTCAAGTCTGACAGTACCTTTGTCAATGCAAAGGATACTATAGGCTTCAGCTTTGACGTGCTGAACTTCTATCACACCCTCAACTATGATCTGTCAAGGCTTGAAGGAGGCTTCCTCCTGTCTGGTGCCGAGATGCCAAAATCAGGCGATGTCTCACGTCTCATGAAGACTTATAGAGCATATGTCCCTGCAGGCCTTTCGTCAGGCAATATCTACACAGTCTTCTATCAGAACCCTGACAATTCAAAGATGCCTGCACATGATGTGTCATTCCCTTATACAGTGAACGGAACATGCACGATGGGAGGATGCTATCTCACAAATACAGTGGAAGTCGCTGAATATGTAAAGGCTAATTTCACTCTCGGTGACAGGCTGACCGTAAAGGCTACCGGATATCTCAACGGCCAGAAGACCGGCGAGACCGAAATGGCTCTGGCTGATTTCTCTGCGCAGAAGGACTCTATCGTATCTACATGGACTCCTTTTGAACTTGTAAAGCTCGGTTCGGTGGAATATGTTGATTTCGAGATAATTTCAAGCAAGCCGGGTGTGCCGCCATATTTCTGTATGGACAGCATGGTTGCGGAAATCAATCTCGAATACTAGAGTTCAAGCTATGAAAAACAATCAGGATTATAAAAATGCGGCTTTAGCTGCCCTGAAGGGCAATTGGGCGCCGGCGCTGGTGGCTTCTGTAACAGTCACTTTTGTCATATGCCTCATCATAGCTCCTACCTATTGTGCGAACATGGCCGCCTTCAGACAGCCGGGTTTTGCGTGGGTGACGGAGACTCTTATGAAGGTCTTCAACTGGACTGGCCCTTTCAGGTATATTCTGCTTCTGTATCCGCTTATGATGGTCGGATATCAGGTGGCGCACAATGATCTTCTTGTTTCAGGAGACGCAAGAGTGACCGGAAATACCTTCAGACATACTTTTTCCGGATATCTCAGGAATGTCTGGGCTATGTTCCTGATGTATATGTTCACATTCCTCTGGGCTCTGCTTCTGTTCATCCCGGGCATCATCAAGTCACTTGCATATGCGATGACTCCTTTCATAATCAAGGATTATCCGGAGCTTTCGGCAAACCAGGCCATCAACCTCAGCATGAAGATGATGAAAGGCCGCAAATTCGACCTTTTCTGGCTTACGCTCAGCTTCCTGGGATGGGTGCTGCTCTGTATGCTTTCATTAGGAATCGGCCTGTTCTGGTTCATGCCTTACTGGCAGACTACGCTTGCCGCATTCTATCAGGACGTGAAACACGATTATATCAACAACAATACTAATCTTTAAAAAACAATCATTATGGTATCATTTATCATCTGGCTCGTAGGAGCCATCTGCTGCATCTGGTGCATCAAGGATGTATGGGCAAAGAATCTCGACACAGTCATCAAGATCGTTCTCACAGTAGCTCTTCTCTGCTTCAGCTGGATCGGCCTCGCTGTGTATTATTTCCTTCTCAGGAACAGACTCTAAAGGAGTCCTGCAGGAATCTGCATTATGATTTCCTGATATTCAGGGTCTACAGAAAGAATCAGATCTTCGTGGAGCGGTATCATTACTGCTCCACTTTCTGTTTCCACCTCTATGCAAGGGTTGTTCGGGATGTCGATGAAGTCTGTGATCTCGCCGACTTCGTATATATTGCCGGTCAAAGCCGGCAATGACGTATCCTCCTCCATGTCCTCCCCGACCTGATCGGGGATCTCCGGCATCAGCAGAGTCCAGCCGATGAGCGCGGCATAGCCGTCCTCCTCCAGCGACATTTCAGGAAGATTGTCCTCTTCGATATATACCGCCTTTCCGGTGATTTCCTCGACATCTTCCATGGAACAGATGTCGGTCAGGCGGACAAGGGCCTTGGAATTGCCCCTCTTTGTGAATGATTCGATAAAAAAAGGAACCGGCAGTCCATCGAAAACGATGAACACCGGTTCGTTTAAGTTGATATCTTCAGGAGCGATTTCGCGGAAGCCCATGACGAACTCCCCATCGGTACCGTTAGATTTCAATACCTGGGCTACCTGCTGCAAGTTGTCGTAACCTGCCATGCCGGAATTAAGCCTCAGTGTTCTCAGCCTCAGCCTCTGCAGCAGCAGCTTCCTGAGCAGCCTTCTCAGCAGCGGCAGCCTCGGCAGCTGCACGTGCAGCCTCCTCAGCCTCAGCCTTTCTCTTAGCGATAGCCTCAGCTCTCTCCTGATTTACCTTAGCCTCAGCCTCTGCAGCAGCCTTCTGGGCAGCAGCAGCGTCCTTTCTAAGTCCCTCTTTCTTTGCGCTTACCTTGGCAGCCTTCTCAGACTTCCATGCAGCGAGCTTAGCATCAGCCTGCTCCTGAGTAAGAGCGCCCTTCTTTACACCACCCTGGAGGTGCTTTGCAAGGAGGATACCCTCATAAGAAAGGATACGCTTTGCAGTTGGAGTAGGCTGTGCACCTACGTTAAGCCATGCAAGTGCACGCTCGTCGTTGATGACGATAGTTGCAGGGTTTGTGTTAGGGTTGTAAGAGCCGATCTGCTCGATGAAACGACCATCACGAGGTGAACGTGAGTCTGCCACAACAATGTGGAAGAATGCGAAATTCTTCTTTCCGTGGCGCTGAAGACGAATTTTAACAGCCATTGTGAATCTGTTTTAATAAAGTTAAATAAATGATACCTATGTTCTCCTACTCGAGGAAAAGCGCGCAAAATTAGTTAAAATTTAGTATATTTGCAACTGCGCGTGTTAAAAATCATTGAAAATGAGAAAATTAATTGCCATCATATACTCGGTCATGGCCTTTGCTGTCATGTCTGCGGCACAGAGCAGCCGTAATGCCGATCCTGACGGGATAACAGGTGAATACGAGGTCATCCATCAGGGTGAGAATACGAAAGTGAGGGTGACCAAGGATACGGACGGGACTTACAGGGCTCAGGTCTTCTGGGTGGAGAACCGTCTTGATGAAGACGGCAATGTCCGCCTGGATGAGAAGAATCCGGACAAGAGCCTGCGCCATGTGGAATGCGATAAGATTGTCCTTATGTCAGGCCTGAAATACGACAGCGACAAGCAGAAATGGGGCGGCACCAAGGTATATGATCCCACAAGAGGCATCAGGGCCAATGTCGTATGTGAATTTTTATCTGATGACTCGCTTTGCGTAAAAGGCTCATTACTAGGCTTTTCGCAATCCATGTATTGGAGGAGGATAAAATAATTTTAAAAATTTTTACAGAAAAGTTTGCAGGTTTAAAATTTTGTCGTACCTTTGCAATCCCAAAACAAAAGAAGCGGTGGTGGTGAAATGGTAGACACGCTACTTTGAGGGGGTAGTGGGAGCAATCCTGTGCGAGTTCGAGTCTCGCCCACCGCACGAAGGAGATCAGCAGAAACGCTGGTCTCTTTTTCGTTATATATGCATGTGAAATGTCATTTATTTTGTAATTTTACGGGACTGATAACCGTTTGATATGCATACACTGAAAAATGACATCCTTACCGTTCTGGTAAAGGAACATGGTGCTGAGCTCGCCAGCATAAGAAAAGGCTCTACCGAATATCTATGGCAGGCTGACCCTGCATTCTGGGGCAGACATTCGCCCGTACTGTTCCCGATTGTGGGAAGCGTGTGGGAAAAACGTTATCGCGTAGGCGGCAGGGAATACGGACTGGGCCAGCACGGCTTTGCCAGGGACATGGACTTTTCCATGGTCAGCTCAAGCGATGCGGAAGTGCGTTACAGGCTTGAATCGTCCGAAGAGACTCTTGAAAAATATCCTTGGCCTTTTGTACTGGAGATAGCGTACAGACTCCATGACAATAAGCTTGATGTCATCTGGGAAGTGGAGAATCCCGGGACTGAAGACATGTATTTCCAGATCGGAGCCCATCCTGCGTTCAATTATCCCGATTATGATCCGGACATACAGGAGAGGGGATTCTTCTCTTTTGACAGGTCAGAGGGACTGGAATGTATCCGTATAAAGGAGAAGGGCTGTGTCGATGCGGAAACGAAATATCCTCTGGAAGTGCCTGCAGACGGCCTTCTGCCGGTCACCCGCGAGACATTCGATGCCATCGATACCATAATGCTTCAGGATTCGCAGATCGGAAAGGTCACCTTCCACCGCATTGACGGATCGCCTTGGCTGAGCCTTTCTTTTGATGCACCGGTTGTAGGAATCTGGTCTCCTCCGACAAAGAATGCACCTTTCATCTGCATCGAGCCATGGTACGGCCGATGTGACAGGGCCGGTTATGAAGGTGAGTTCAAAGACAAGGACTGGATCAACCGCATTGCACCCGGAGAAAGATTTTCAAGCATCTATACCATTGAAATAGCATAATCTTTGATTTGCCTGCGTTTAGGTTAGTTAGTGTAACATAAACGCAGGTTTATTATGAAAAGTCTGATTCCTTTGGCCCTGGCTGCAATCATGTTCCCGGGCCTTCTTATCGCTCAGGAGAAGTCTTATGACAATTCTCCGATCCCTAGTCTGGACCTGGGCAGGTTTCTGGGAGTATGGTACGAGATCGCCCGTTTCGACCACAGTTTTGAAAGAGGCATGGACAATGTCGCGGCCGAGTATCTTCTTCGCGATGACGGAAAGATCCTGGTCCTGAATTCCGGCTGGAAGAACGGAAAGTATAAGGTGGCCGAAGGCAAGGCCCGGCAGGCCGATCCTCTTACCGATCCTGCCCATCTTGAAGTGTCGTTCTTCCTGTCATTCTACAGTGACTACAATGTCCTGATGCTGGATGACAATTATCAGGTAGCCCTGGTGGGAAGCAAAAGTCCGAAATACCTCTGGATCCTGTCGCGTGTGCCGGCTCCAAAGGATGCGGTGATTGATGATGTCCTCAAGGAAGCAGAGGAAAGGGGATATGATACATCAAAGCTGATCTGGGTGGATCAGGACATAAATACCGC
This sequence comes from Bacteroidales bacterium, assembly GCA_017465225.1. GTDB lineage: Bacteria > Bacteroidota > Bacteroidia > Bacteroidales > UBA932 > Cryptobacteroides. Next base: position 33,627 of record JAFTWQ010000016.1, on the reverse strand, counting down.
TATTCCTTTTTAAGGATAAGATTCAGATACAGTCCCGGAGAAGCCGCTACAGGTTTCTCCGTGGCGTATTTGCCGCCGGCTTCAAGTTCTGGCATGAATGAACGGGATGTATGGTCGATCACATAAAGGTCCATCAGCTGCTCGTCTTCCTCTCCTGGAAGCAGCCTGATTCCTATATATGATTCCTGGTCCTCGCTCTTTTCTGTCTTGGAGAAATAACGGTTGGTGTTGCCTATCAGGAATGTCTGTACAGGAGCATTGCTGCCGTCTGTCAGCTCCAGGTCGATGACCGGCCCTTTCTTCATCTGTGTCTCTCCTGTGAAATAATACATGAATGTTGAGAAGAAGAACGAGTCGAAGCCGAACTCGCTGTCAATGTTGATCTCATCCAGCCTGTTTACCGGTGAAAGCTGATCATAGCCGGAACATGCGTCTTCCCAGTATTTCTTCATGTAGACCGAATCGGTGACAAGTGTGTCTGCCAGCCATTTGCCTTCCAGGGCCTTCCACTTTCCGTCCAGCATGCCGACCTCCATTTCGGAAACCTCTCCTGCACCGAAATTCTCGCTGAATCTCATGTTCAGAACGATCTTGTCCATTCCCTCCACCGGTTCAGGAATGAGGGATTTAAGCTCAAGGGCACCGCTGGTTGCTCCCGCTCTTATTACGAATCTCGTGCTGTCGGAAAACATGAAGTCCGCGCCTTCGACGGCTGTGGATTTCCCGGTATTGACGCTCAGGAACACTTCTATGGAATCCTTTGCCTGTCTGGTCTTTCCGGATTTGTCCGTCACCACGAATGCAATGTCCGTAGAATCGGTCAGCATCTTGTAATCTCTTGCAAATGAGATGTATGCGAACTTGTCATGAAGCGTGAATTCTGATGTCAGATACTTTCCTCCTTCGAAACCTTCAGGGAGCTGCACTGACATGCTTATCGTCTTGTCTGTACCGAGTTTCAGCGCTGTCACGACAATCGAATCTACCGGCGATTCCCCTCCGAAAACAAATGCGTCTGCAGAGACCTTGTAGTCGATGCCGGGCTCTGCAGTGCCTCCGAAGACGACAGGAAAGCTGATGGCCTGCGTGCTGTCCGTCACGTTTGCTACCGCGAGTCTGAATATTGCTGTGGTGTCTGTCATTTCAGGCTGTGCCGAAAAAAGCGATGCAGCCGGGTTGAGGCTTATTTCGTCCTGGCATGAGGCGAGGACTGCCATGATTATGGATAGTATTGCGAATGTTCTCTTCATTCTGCAAATATATGAATTATTCTCCTATCATGTCCGGACCCTACCAAATTGTAGGGAGGAAATCTTGCTTCCTGTCATCAAATGTCGTGATTTTTCCCCTTGATCATGCCTTGCAAGGCTTGCAGATTGAATAAAAGCCATATATTTGCGCGCAGCGCAAAGACAGCTATATGAAACTATCGGAACTGAAGACGGGAGAACGTGCCGTGATAGTGAAGGTCAACGGCCACGGAAGCTTCCGCAAAAGAATAATTGAGATGGGATTCGTGAAGGGCAACAAGGTCAAGGTCATCCTTAACGCCCCTCTCAGGGATCCTATAGAATATGAGATAATAGGATACAAGATATCCCTCCGACGTGCCGAGGCCGACAATATCGAGGTCATCGGCGAGTCGGAGGCGAAGGAGCTTCTTTCGGAAAGGGAGGCTCTGCCGGCGTTGGATGCAGCAGGCGAGGCATATCTCGAAAGGGAGATGACCTCTCTGGCGGAGGAAAGACGTAAGGTCATAAAGGTCGCCTTGGTGGGAAACCCTAATTGCGGAAAGACTTCGCTCTTCAACATCGCTTCCGGCAGTCATGAGCATGTGGGCAACTACAGCGGAGTGACCGTTGATGCAAAGGAGGGAATATTCGAGCATGGCGGATATAAGTTCATTATCGTGGACCTTCCGGGCACATATTCATTGTCGGCGTACAGCCCGGAGGAACTGTATGTGAGAAGGAATCTTGTCGAGGACATGCCGGATGTCGTCATCAATGTCGTGGACGCCTCAAACCTCCAGCGAAACCTGTATCTCACCACACAGCTTATCGACATGAATCTTCGTGTCATCATGGCCCTGAACATGTATGATGAGCTTCAGGACAAGGGTGATAAGCTGGATATCAGGCAGTTGGGATATCTTCTTGGAATGCCGGTGGTGCCTACGGTAAGCCGTACCGGCAAGGGTATCGACGAACTTTTCGATACCGTCGTGCAGATCTATGAAAAGAGCGACCCTCATCTTGCACGTCATATCCATATCAACCACGGCGCCGAGCTCGAGCAGAGCATAGACCGCATCAAGCATCTTCTTCAGAAGAATACGGATATCCGCTATAAATATTCCACCCGTTATCTTGCCATAAAGTATCTTGAGAACGACAAGGAGGTCGACAGGGTGGTGGAGTCTCTTCCGAACAGGGACGAGATCATTTCAGCCCGCTTCGATGAACAGAAAAGGATCGAGGCACTGCTGAATTCGGGACTGGAATCGGCCTTGGTCGATGCGAAATATGCCTTTGTCCAGGGAGCGCTGGCTGAGACGTATGAGCCTTTCAAAGGCAAGAAGCGCCGTCATACCCTGACAGACAAGATCGATGCTGTCATCACCAATAAATGGCTGGCCTTCCCGATCTTCTTCTTCCTGCTATATGTCGTGTTCCAGAGCACATTCCTTTTCGGTGAATATCCGATGAGATGGATCGAATGGGTCGTGGAGCATTTCGGGGCTTTTGTGGCTATGACAATGAAGGACGGGTGGCTTAAGGACCTGGTTGTCGACGGCATCATCGGCGGAGTGGGCAGCGTTCTTGTGTTCCTTCCTAACATTCTGATCCTATATCTGTTCATCTCCCTGCTGGAGGATTCGGGATACATGGCCCGTGCGGCATTCATCATGGACAAGCTTATGCACAAGATCGGCCTTCATGGCAAGTCCTTCATCCCGATGGTCATGGGATTCGGTTGCAATGTGCCGGCGATCATGGCTACAAGAACCATCGAGAACCGCAAGAGCCGTCTCATCACCATGCTCATCATACCTCTGATGTCCTGCGCCGGACGAATGCCTGTGTATGTGCTCATAGCGGGTGCGTTCTTCCCTCGCCATGCCGGTCTTGTGGTGCTGGGACTTTACGCTCTGGGCATACTCATGGCCATAATCGCCGCAAAGGTTATGAGCTTCTTCTTCAAGGAGGATGACCTTCCGTTCGTGATGGAACTTCCTCCGTACCGCGTGCCTACCGCGAAATCGGTGTTCCGCCATACATGGGAAAAGGGACGTCAGTATCTCCAGAAGATGAGCGGCATCATCCTCATCTGCTCGATGGTGATATGGTTCCTCGGATATTTCCCTAATCACGATGCATATGATTCCGTGCAGGAACAGCAGGAACACTCGTTCATCGGCTATGTCGGCAAGGCCATGGAGCCTGTGCTCGAGCCTCTCGGTTTCGACTGGAGGATGGGCGTGGGCATCGTTGCAGGCGTTGGCGCCAAGGAGCTGGTGGTCAGCACTCTCGGAGTCATGTATGCGGACGAACAGCCGATGGGTGAACTTTCAACATGGGTGGACAAGTCAGAGGGTGAAGATATTCCGGTGCCGGTGGAGCCGGCAGGAGAGACAAGGCTTCAGAAGGCTCTGGTGCGTTCGGTGACCCCTGCCGCCGCCCTGGCCTATATGGTCTTCATCCTGCTGTATTTCCCATGCATCGCAACCTTCGTCGCCATCAGGAATGAAAGCGGCGGCTGGAAATGGGCCATCGTCACGGCCGTATATACCATATTCCTGGCATGGGTGGCCGCCTTCATCACCTTCCGCATCGCCTCACTTCTGATTTAGCGTGCCCTCTAAAATATTGATGTGCAATGTTTTATAGAAACCTCCTGCTGCCAAAGGGGAGCAGGAAGTTCTTGTATTGTGCTGATTCTCAGCGATATGGCGGTTGCGGTGGGGGATGGCTACATATAACGGAAATAGGCAGCGGAGGCGGCGGTCAGGGCTGCGGTTTCGGTGCGGAGACGGGAAGAACCGAGATGGACGGGGATGAAGCCCTTGGCCAATGCCAGTTCTGCCTCGGCCTTCGAGAAATCGCCCTCCGGGCCTATCATGACTATGATTTCGGAACCATCGAATCCGTCAAGGACCTCCTTGATGCTGCGGCGTGGAACTCTTTCGTCTTCAAAGCAGTAGGCGATCAGCTTCAGTCTGCCGTCCTGCACGTCCCCATACGCCTCTATGAATTCCTTGACCGATACCGGCTCATTGACAGCGGGAACCGTAGCCTTGAGGGACTGTTTGGCAGCGCTGATCAGGACCTTTTCTACGCGGGCGGTCTTCAGCACGCGCCTTTCCGAATGCTCTCCGATGACAGGAGAAAGCTCATCGAACCCTATCTCGCATGCCTTTTCCGCGAACCATTCGTAACGGTCGTTGTTCTTTGTAGGACATACGGCAAGATGAAGCCTGTACGGGTGCGAGCCCCATCCTTCCTCGGAATAAAGGACCATTGCTTCCACACCTTTGGGACTGTCGGCCGTGATGCGGCAACGGTACAATGTTCCGCATCCGTCGATCACGGATATCTCGTCTCCGCTTCTGTGGCGGAGAACCTTTACGCAATGTCCGGACTCGTCCTGGTCCAGCCGGCAGATGCTGCCGTCGATGTCTCTAGAAAAGAAAAGTTCCATTTTGATGAAGGGAATGAATACGCAAATATAATCAAAATGCTAATTTTGCAGAACGAATCCTGAATTTAACCTGTTTATGAAAAGATATCTTTCATTGGATGTGTTCCGCGGAATGACCGTGGCGCTGATGATCCTCGTCAACAATCCGGGCTCATGGAGCACGATCTTCCCTCCGTTGAGGCATGCCGCTTGGGAAGGCTGCACACCATGCGACCTTGTCTTCCCCTTCTTCCTGTTCTGTGTCGGCGTGTCCATGGCTTTCTCATTGTCGAAGTTCAGTTCGCTTTCATGGGAGGCATCGCGCAAGGTGCTCAAAAGGGGAATCCTGCTGTATGTCGTGGGGCTTCTGCTGACTGCCTTCCCGTTCTATCCGTATCGTATGGATCCGGATCTGACTGTGTGGCAGAACTATGCCCAATGGCTTGGTGAACTGCGGCTTGTGGGCATACTTGCGAGGATTGCCATGTGTTATGTGATCGCGTCGATCCTGGCTCTGTGGCTCCAGACTCCAAAGAAGATATGGGGAGCGATTGCAGTGCTTTCAATAACGCACGTGGGACTTCTTCTTGCCTTTGCAGGACCGGAAGGGGCCTTCTCGCTGGAGGGTAATTTCGGCAGAAGACTGGATATCGCCATATTGGGAGAAGGCCATGTCTACCATGGTTACAGCAATGCGGAAGGAGTGCCGGTACCTTTCGATCCGGAAGGCTTCTTCGGCGCACTGACAGGCTCTTGCACAGCTCTGATCGGCTATCTTGTCGGGAAGATGATCAGGAAGAACAGCGATCCATCTTTGCAGTATTCACTAGTGGCCAGGATGTATACGTTTTCGGCCGTGTCGCTTGCAGGGGCGATGCTTCTGAGCATATGGATTCCGATCTGCAAGCCTTTATGGTCGGTGTCGTATGTCTTCTATACTGCCGGCTGGGCAATGTTCGTGATGGCATTCCTGATGTATCTTATAGATATAAAGGGAGTGACGAAGCCTTTCTTCCCATTCCAGGCCCTCGGCATGAACCCGCTGGCGATGTTTGTCCTTTCGGGCCTTGTCGCCAAGTCGCTTCCGAGATTCCTTCATTGGGACAGTGCGGCCGTTTTCGGCGCAAATGAATGGATGTCGCTTCTGTATGCCGTGCTGTTCGTGCTCTTCCATCTGCTGATAGCGGTCATCCTTTACCGGAAAAAGATATTCATAAAGCTCTGATCATGTACATAGGACTGATTTCGGATACCCATGGCGTCTTTGACGCCCGTTTCAAGGAGTTTCTTGCCCCGGTCGACCAGATATGGCATGCCGGAGACTTCGGAGGGGGCATGGGGCTGGCAGAGGAGATCGCCGCATTCAAGCCATTGCTGGGGGTGGCGGGCAATTGTGACAATCATGAACTGCGTTTCATCCATCCTCTTCACAGATTCTTCGAGTGTGAGGGCATGAAGATCCTCATGACCCATATCGGCGGCTATCCGGGACGTTACGATCCGAAAGCCCGGAAACTGATCGATGAATATTGTCCGGATATTTTCGTTTGTGGTCATTCTCACATACTTAAGGTCGTGCGTGATCCGAAGCGTGATATGCTTGTTGTCAATCCTGGGGCGGCTGGAATCCAGGGCTTCCATATCGTCAGGACTGCCTTACGATTTCATATCAATAACGGGAAAATCCATGACATGGAAGTGTTCGAGCTTGAAAGATAGACGTTTGAGTGCATTAAAATTTGTAATTTAAAAATGTTAGCAGTACCTTTGTCGGGTAGTGTTTTGTTTAACCAGTTAATTTTAAGTGATCATGAAGAAGGTATTTATGTCTCTTGCTGTAGCAGCTGCTATGTTCGCTGCTGCTTCATGCGCTTGCAACAGCAACAATGAGAAGGCAACTGAGTGCACAGACTGCACTGAGTGCACAGAGTCTTGCGAGAAGGCTGATTCATGCTGCGCTAAGGAGTGCTGCGACAGCACAAAGTGCGCTGCTTGTGACAGCACATGCGTAGACTGCAACAAGGCTGAGTAATTTTTGCTTGACCTGATGACGGCCTGGCCGTCCGCTGAGATATTGTCCTGAAAAGAACAATATCTTTTTTTTGTCTATATTTGTACAAAATAGAATGATATGGCGACAGTAAAGACAAAGACGGTATGGTTCTGCAAGGCCTGCGGAAATGAGAGCCCGAAATGGATGGGCCGGTGCCCTGCGTGCGGAGAGTGGAATACGATGGTGGAGGAGACGGTGGCTACCGGTAAGAAAAACGGCCCTGCAGCCGTGTCTGTGCCCGGTTCGGGCCATAAGCCGATGCCTCTGTCCCATATCGATTCATCGGTGGAGAACCGCATTTCCCTGAATAACGGCGAGGTGGACAGGATCCTCGGCGGCGGACTGGTCGAAGGCTCCCTGGTGCTGATCGGAGGAGAACCGGGCATCGGAAAATCGACCCTTTCGCTTCAGATTCCCCTGCATTGCCCCCATCTCAAGACCCTTTATGTGACTGGAGAGGAAAGCGCAAAGCAGGTGAAGCTACGTGCGGCACGTATCGGCGGCGATGATTCCAGCTGCATGATATACAGTGAGACATTGATGGAGAACATCATTGCCGAGGCCCGTGCCATGATGCCGGATCTTATGGTCGTCGATTCCGTGCAGACCATGTTTTCGCAGAATGTGGAATCATCTCCGGGCTCCGTGACCCAGATCAAGGAGACTGCAGCCATGCTGCTCCGGTTTGCAAAGGAGACGGGCGTCCCTGTGATCCTGATCGGCCACATCACAAAGGAGGGAAGCATAGCGGGACCAAAGATCCTGGAGCATATCGTCGACGTCGTCCTTCAGTTTGAAGGAGATAACAGAGGTACATACAGGCTGCTCCGGAGCATAAAGAACCGTTTCGGCTCGACTTCTGAACTCGCTGTGTTCGAGATGACAGGAAAGGGTTTGAGGGAGGTGAGCAATCCTTCTGAAATGCTGATTCCGATGCATGAGGAGGGGCTCAGCGGTGTGGCTGTGAGCGCAATGCTTGACGGTACAAGGCCTTTCCTCATCGAAGTCCAGGCACTTGTTAGTTCGGCTGCATATGGCACGCCTCAACGAAGCGCGACAGGCTTTGATGTGCGCCGCCTGAACATGCTTCTGGCTGTGCTCGAGAAGAGGGCCGGATTCAAGTTGAGCGTAAAGGATGTATTCCTGAATATGGCCGGAGGCCTGAAGGTCAGCGACCCTGCCTGCGACCTTGCTGTGATATCAGCCGTGCTTTCTTCCAATTTCGATTTCGCCATACCTTCCGATACATGCTTTGCCGGCGAGATCGGCCTCAGCGGCGAGATCCGTCCTGTGGCGCAGACCGACAGGCGCATAATAGAGGCGGCCCGTCTTGGCTTCAGACGGATATTCGTGTCAAGCTTCAGTTCTCTGGAAGGACTTGAGGGTCAGGATGTAAACGGAATAGAAGTTGTGAAGGTTGCAGATGTGCCTTCGCTCTGCCGTACCTTGTTCAAAGGCAATTAGTTGGCTTCTGCCAATACTGCCATTATCTTGTCCAGCAGCGGCCTGATCTTCCATGTAGGAGCAGTACAGTTGTTGACCATTATCGAGAAGATGATGGTGTCTTCCTTGCATCCTTCGGTAGGGATGATGTATCCGCTGTAGCAGCGCACTCCGTTCATGGAGCCGCTCTTGACCTTTATCCTCGCCTTCGTCTCGGCCGGGATGTTCTGCATGTTGTATGCGAGAGTCCCGTGCGATCCCGGCGAAGGAAGTGACGATACATAGTCCTCGAAACATGGCGATCCCATCATGGCCGCAAGGAAACCGCATATGAAATCCGCCGATACGTAATTCTGTCTTGAGAGGCCGCTTCCGTCGACGATCTGAACGCCTTTCGACACGTTGATTTCCAGCTCTTTAAGCACATCGTTCAATGCTACGTATGAAGAGTCGTAGCATGCGCTTCCTGTCTTTGCCTTTCCGATGCTCCTGAAAAGAGTCTCGGCGTAGAGGTTGTTGCTGGCGTGGTTCGTCTCGAATGCGATTCTCTTGAGTGATGGCGAGGAGGTCGAGCCGATCATGGTAAGGTTTCCGGCAGGTGTGCCGCTGATATCGGTGCAGAGCCTGAAATCGGCCGGTCCTTCCGATGGTATGCCTCTTCCCTTGAGGTAATCGGCGAAATAGCTGGCACAGGTGTATTCAGGGAACTTGTTGCTGCAGTCCACTCTTTTCCTTGCCCTGTCAACGCCGAATGTGCCCCTTATCTCCGCTATCGGTGCGAGGTCGCTTGCGTACATGTAAAGCTGGTCGCCGGTGCCTTTGCTGCCGGTCGCACAGTTGTATCGGAACTCCATCCATGGGGTTTCAGGGTAGCTTGGGGCTATGTTTACCGGGTCTCCGACCTTCTGGCCCGGGCTGGCCGTGAATGACTGCATGTTCTCATAGAACATAAGTCCTGTCGCACCGGCGCCGTAATATGTCCCTATGTCGCTCCAGAGCCATGAAGGATGCTCGGGCATGCCCTCGAAATACCTTCCGTCCCCGATGATCATTCCCTCAATGCGCCTGATTCCGGCATCCCTGACGATCTTTTCCCATTGCGAGAATGTGCGGTCGAGTGATGTGGCGATCGAGTCCTTCGAGCCGAGGGTAGGGTCACCGCCTCCGATTATGTACAGGTTGCCCTTCAGGACTCCGTCGACGATCTTGCCGTCATGGCCCAGACCCGTCTTGAAGCGATAGTCTGAGCCCAGTGCGTGGAGGGCGGCTCCGGTAGAGATGAGCTTCATGTTGGAAGCTGGCATCACCATGTTGTCTCCGTCGATGTCGACGAGGGTCCTGCCGTCTCCGCTTCTTGCGCATATGCTCATGACTGCCTCGGACAATGCCGGGTCGGCCGTAATGCCTTCAACAGCAGCCTGAAGCTGTGCTGCCTTGCCTGCGAGAGTGCTCTGCGCCGATGCTCCGTAAATGCCGGCGATCATCAGGGAAATGATTATAATGTATGTCTTTTTCATGTCAATGTCCTGTTAACTGCAAAAATAGGAAAAATGTTTCAGCCATTCGGGATTTATATTTAACTTTGTATGATCCGTAAGAAAATTCAATATAATATATGGCAAAGAGAGTACTTGTTTCGGGTGGTGCCGGCTATATCGGCAGCCATGTGACTGTGGAACTTATAGCGGCCGGCTATGATGTCGTAGTCGCAGACAACATGTCCAACTGCGACATGACATGTTTCGAGGGAGTCAGGAAGATCACGGGAAGGGACGATATCCCGTTCGAGCAGATCGACTGCTGTGATGCAGCTGCAGTTGAGAAACTTTTCACTGATTATCAGATAGATGCGGTCATCCATTTCGCTGCATTCAAGGCTGTAGGCGAGTCTGTGGCCAAGCCTATCATGTACTACAGGAACAATCTCGTGTCTTTCCTCAATATCCTTGAGTCAGCCGGAAGACATGGCGGATGCAATGTGCTTTTCTCCTCATCGGCAACTGTTTATGGTGAGGCGGAAGACCTTCCTGTAACAGAGAAGACTCCACGTCTTCCTGCGACATCTCCATATGGAAACACAAAGCAGATGTGCGAAGACATCCTTCGTGACGTGGTTGCTGCGACAGCTTCTTCACAAGGCGTCATCAAGGGAATCGCCCTCCGTTATTTCAATCCTATCGGCGCCCATCCGTCAGCCCTCATCGGCGAGCTTCCACGCGGTGTACCGAACAACCTTGTGCCGTTCATCACCCAGACGGCTATCGGAAAGAGGGAGTGCCTGAGCATATTCGGAAACGACTATCCTACAGAGGACGGAACATGCCTCAGGGACTACATCGATATCGTAGACCTCGCAAAGGCACATGTGGCGGCAGTCTCAAGAATGCTTGACGGCAAGATGAAGGAAGGCTATGAGATCTTCAACATCGGTACCGGCCGTCCGGTTTCGGTATATGAACTTGTCACTGCCTTCGAGAAGGTCAACGGCCTGAAGCTCAACTACAGATTCGTCGACCGCCGTCCGGGAGACGTCATGGCAATCTGGGCAGATACTTCTTTGGCAAACGAGGAGTTGGGCTGGAAGGCCGAAAGGACGGTTGAAGAGACGCTCGCCTCGGCATGGGCCTGGGAAAAGCATCTGGCAGGAAAATAGTAATGATGGAGAGCCACCCCGTGGTTCTCCTTCTTTTACCCGTTGAGCGGAAAAATCGGTGTGGAGACATTCCAGTCGCTCAACGGGTTAGAAAGCAGGACCGTTGAGCGGCCAGATAGGCTGGACGCGGGATTTCCCGCTCAACGGGAGGGCCTACAAAAACAAAACCGGCGCTGAATCAACTTCAGAGCCGGTTTTGTGTGCTTCGGATCAGCTTACTGCTTTGAAACTACAGCGCTGAGCTTCTCGCAGAGACCGTCGATCTTCTCGAACATCTCCTTTGTGAGGCCGTTGTAGTAAGCTCTCTTTGCTCCCTCAGGGTGGTTTGCACGCTGCTTGAGGTCGTTGTAGAGGTCTACAGCCTCGTCGATTATCTGTGCGATCTCGTCAGAGTCCTTGTGTGGGTTGAGCGCAACGAAAAGAGCGCAGTCGTCAATGAACTCACCTACGAAATACTCGATGTCTTTTTTGAAAACTCTAAGGTTCATAATTGTTGAAAATTAAAGGTTATAACACATGTCCTTGAAGGACTGGGCACAAAGATAGTAAATTTTTCATAACATGCACCCAAATTTTGAAATCCTTCTCAAAGTGGTCTTCTAGAGCCTTGTGGCCGCTATCAGCCTATGGGCATTCTCATAATAGTCGGCCTCTCCGGGTGTGAGGGAATTGATCCTGACCCTGTGTGAGGAATGGATGATGCGTCCGTCTCCGAGGTAGATTCCGACATGGGTCACCCTCATCGGCTTCTCATCGGTGGCTGGCGTTCCGAAGAATACTAGGTCGCCCCTCTGGAGCTGGTCAAGCTCCACCCTGTCTCCGCACTTTATCTGCTGGGAGGCGTTTCGCGGCAGCAGGATGCCGTTCATTATGTGACTGATGCGCACAAGCCCGCTGCAGTCCACGCCCTTCGCCGACATTCCTCCCCAGAGGTATGGCACTCCGACCAGCTTTTCTGCCTCGGCGATGATGGCCTCGGTAGTCTCGGGAGAGATGGTCTCGGAATTGCCTTCTCCCATGGCGATGGACATGAATCCCTTATGTTCCTTCAGTTCATTCGATGGGACATAGCCTGTCTTGCCTGACGGGAGCATGACCTTTGTCCACCTGCCTTTCCTGCCTGCGAATCTCATGATGTCGCCTCCTACGAGGTCGCACAATGTGGCGGATTTGAACGACGGCTTGGTGTAGATGTGGCCGTAGAGCTGCATGAACATGACTTTCGGTGCCGCCATATATGCCTCCAGTTCCTCCTGGTTCATTTCCACGAGCCCCTGGTCCGTGCACCATGCCCTGTAAGGCTGCGGCGTCACGACCTCGCGCCAGTAGCTCTTCTCTCCGACGATCTCGACGACCGTTCCCATCAGTTCCTGGGTCTCGAGCGGCGATTCGTAATCCGGCTGAAGCCTGAGGTAGCTTGTGCTGAACTCAACCACAGCCATCCTTTTCTCCTGTGCGGAAGCTCCCAGGCAAATGAGCAGCGCCGCTATCATGTATGTCATCCGTTTCATAAGTGTCCTTTTATCCATTGACAAAAATAGAAAATTATGACTAATTTTGCATCATATGGCTGATGGATTCGAAAAATACGGATTTCCCGACGGGAAACGCTACAATTCATTTGTAGGATATTTCAAGCGCAAGTATGGAGAACGTCTGCAGAAGATCGTGCTCGATGCGGGCTTCACATGCCCCAACCGTGACGGCAATGTGGGCCGGGGAGGATGTACATACTGCGACAATGCGGCTTTCCATCCGTCCTACAGCACGGCCGGAAAAAGCCTCCATCAGCAGATGGACGAGGGCATAGAGTTCCATAAGGTGCGATATCGTACGACCGAGCATTATCTTGCTTATTTCCAGTCGTTTTCAAACACATATGCCCCGCTGGAGAGGCTGAAGGCGCTTTATGAAGAGGCATTGAGCCATCCGGATGTCGTGGGCATCGTCATCGGCACAAGACCCGACTGCGTCGATGAGGAAAAGCTGGATTACATCGCGGAGCTGGCGAAGAAGCATGTGGTGATCGTCGAATACGGCATCGAATCATGCTACGACCGGACGCTCGGGCGCATAAACCGTGGACATGATTTCGAGACGGCCAGAAGGGCTGTGGAGATGACGGCGCAGAGAGGCATCGATGTAGGGGCGCATTTCATCCTCGGACTTCCGGGGGAGACGAAGCAGATGATGCTGGATTCATGCGCTCTGATCAATGCCCTTCCTATCAGATCCGTCAAGTTCCATCAGCTGCAGATCGTCAAGGGGACACGGATGGAAAAGGAATATGCGGAATGTCCGGAAGATTTTGAACGCTTCAGCCTCGATGAATACCTGGATTTCTTTACGGACATGCTCGAGAGGCTTCGTCCGGATCTGTTCATCGAACGTTTTGTGGGCGAAGTGCCTCCACGTTTCGTGAATGAGACCCCGTGGGGACTGATAAGGAATGTGGAGCTGCTGCGTCTTCTGGAGAAACGCCTCGAGGAAAGAGACACATGGCAGGGAAGACTATTGTAAAAAACCGGCCTATGTCTTCAGCTTTTCCGAAAAAATGATTACATTTGCCAAATTTTATTTCAAGATGCAGACATTTACTAATTCACCGATTATTGAAGGACTGACCTTCGACGACGTTTTGCTGATTCCTGCACATTCTGAAGTACTTCCAAGAAGTGTGGACGTTTCTACCAAGTTCACGAGAGAAATCACTCTCCAGACTCCTATCGTTTCTGCTGCAATGGACACTGTGACCGAGGCAGAGCTCGCTATCGCAATGGCTCGTGCCGGCGGTATCGGAGTAATCCACAAGAACATGACCATCGAGGAGCAGATGAACCAGGTCCGCCGCGTAAAGAGGGCAGAGAACGGAATGATCTATGATCCTATCACCATCCATCCTGACGCAACTGTAGGACAGGTGCTCGGAATGATGGCCCAGCATCATATCGGAGGTATCCCTGTAGTCGATGGCAACGGCTTCCTCGTAGGTATCGTCACAAACCGTGACCTCCGTTTCCAGAGGGATCCTAAGATGCCTGTGTCTGAAATCATGACAAAGGAGAACCTCGTTACGGCACAGAAGGGCATCAGTCTTCCTGACGCTACCGACATTCTCCGTCAGCACAAGATCGAGAAGCTTCCTGTAGTGGACGCGGACGGCAAGCTCGTCGGCCTCATCACATACAAGGACCTGATGAAGATCAAGGACAATCCTATCGCATCGAAGGACAGCAAGGGCCGCCTCCTCGTGGCCGCTGCCGTAGGTGTGAAGTCAGATACGATCGATCGCATCGAGATGCTCGTGAGCGCAGGTGCGGATGCAGTGGTGGTTGATACCGCTCACGGTCATTCTCAGGGCGTTCTCGAGGTTATCAAGAAGGCATGCGACGCTCTTCCTGATGTTCAGATCGTGGCCGGAAACGTTGCTACAGCAGAAGGCGCGAAGGCTCTTGCAGATGCAGGTGTAAGCGCTGTGAAGGTAGGTATCGGACCAGGATCGATCTGTACTACACGTGTCATCGCAGGTGTGGGTATGCCACAGCTTTCAGCAGTGATGATGGCTTCCGAGGCCCTCAAGGGTACAGGAGTTCCTGTTATCGCAGACGGCGGTATCCGTTATTCAGGCGACGTCGTGAAGGCTCTCGCAGCAGGTGCAAGCACAATCATGGCAGGCTCGCTCTTCGCAGGAGTCGAGGAGTCGCCGGGTGAGACCATCATCCTTAACGGACGTAAGTACAAGTCATACCGCGGCATGGGCTCGCTCGAGGCTATGCAGCAGGGCTCGAAGGACCGTTACTTCCAGGATATGGAAGAGGACATCAAGAAGCTCGTTCCGGAGGGAATCGTTGCGCAGGTGCCATACAAGGGCACACTCAACGAGGTTGTCTACCAGCTCGTCGGCGGTCTCCGCGCAGGTATGGGCTATGTGGGCGCAGCAAACATCGAGAAGCTCCGCGACGCGAAGTTCGTGCGCATCACCAATGCCGGATATCTCGAGGGACATCCGCACGATGTGACAATCACACGCGAGGCTCCGAACTATTCAAGGTAATCTGCTCATGAGGCGGATTGTCCATATCATAGCACTCATAGGGATCGTCTTGCCGGCATTTATGTCGTGCAGGGCGATTTCCTCCTTTTTGAGTGCCGATGAGACAATCGCTGAAGTCGGCCAGGCCAAGCTTTACAGAAGTGAGCTTAATGAGCTGATTCCTAGGGGAATACCGGCTGAAGACAGCGTCCGTCTTGCGAAGATGTACATAAATACATGGGCTTTGGACCAGGTGTTCCTTGCGGTTGCCGAGGAGCAGCTCTCCAAGTCTGAAAAGGATGTTAGCAAAGAGCTGGAGGACTACAGGAAATCCCTCCTGAAGTACCGTTACGAGCAGCTTTTTGTGAATGAGAGGCTTGATACTTCCGTGTCTGATGACAGGATCGAGCAGTATTATCAGGACCATGAGGAAAAGTTCATTCTTCAGAGGCCTGTGGTAAAGGCGCGCTTCCTGCTCATCTCGGAGGATTCGCCGAGCCTCGACAAGATAAAGAAGAAGATGGCGTCCGACGAGGTGCAGGATCTTGTGGATGCCGACAGTCTGGCTTATTCGTCTGCGCTGAAGTTCCTTACATGGGGCAACGAATGGATTGACGCTTCGACCCTCGCGAGAGAATTCGGGGCCGATCATGAGACGATGCTTGACTGGATGGAAGGGAAGTGGATCACAAGACGTGACACATCAGGAAGGGTGAGCGTGGCATATGTGTCGGAGATGATGAGTGCGGGCAGGCTTGCTCCGATCGAGTACTGCACTCCTTCCATCAGGGATATGATAATAAGCGCACGCAAGCAGTCGCTGATTTCGACTTTGGAACAGGATTTGCTCAAAGACGCGCGCGAAACCGGACAATTAGTAATTTTTTAACGATATGAAGAATCTCCGTATTATGAGAGCCGCTGCGGCGGTTATGGCTTTTATGGCCATGACCTTCGTTGCTTCGGCGCAGAAATATTCAGGCGGTGTGGTGGACAAGACTGTTGCTGTCGTGGGCAATGAGGTCATCACGATTTCCGATATTGAAGAGGAAGTGCAGGTACAGATGACAGGATTCACATCAGACAAGACCAACAGGTGCGAGCTTCTGGAGCAGATGATGACTGCGAAGCTTTTCCTCATGCAGGCGCGTGTGGACTCGCTTGAAGTGAACGCCGACATGGTGGAGAGCAACCTCAGCGACCGTATGGACCAGCTCCGCAGCTACTATGGCGGAGACGAGGGTGTAGAGAAGGTTTTCGGAAAGCCTGTATACAAGCTTCGCCAGGAGTGGCGCAAGACCCTTGAGGACCAGACTCTTACACAGCAGATGCAGCAGGAGATCGCAAGCAAGATTCCTGATCTCACTCCATATGATGTGCAGAAATATGTGGATGCGACCGATCCTTCCGACCTTCCGATGGTTCCGATAATGTACCAGCTCAGCCAGATCTGCATCTATCCCGACCGTGAGGCTGCGAACATTGCCGTGAAGGAACGTCTTCTCGCTATCCGTGAGCGTATCATCAATGGAGAGAAATTCTCTACGCTTGCACGTATCTATTCACAGGACCCCGGTTCTGCCAGAAAGGGTGGTGAGCTCGGAATGGCCTCGAAGTCAATCTTCTGGCCGGCTTTCTCTGATGCCGCGATGTCTCTCAAGCCGGGAGTGGTTTCGCAGATTGTCGAGACTCCTGACGGATTCCATATCATCGAGGTGCTCGAGAAGAAGGGCGACATGTTCAATGCGCGCCATATCCTTCTCAAGCCGGAATACACATCTGAAGACATGGAGAAGGGTTTCCATGTGCTTGACAGCCTCAGGACAGAGCTCCAGAACGAGACCGTGACATTCAGCCTTGCTGCACGATTCTTCTCGGAGGACCCTGCTACCAGAACAAACGGAGGCCAGATGGCAGACCCATACACAGGATCGACATATTTCGAGATCGACCAGCTCAAACCGCAGGATTATGCTGCGATCAAGGACCTCAAGGAAGGCGAGATCTCGGAGCCTGTTTCGTCTCTTGACAATGAGGGACGCGACGGAAACCTCGTGTACAAGATCATCAAGGTAGACAAGATCATCCCGGCGCATCCGGCTTCATTCAGCCATGACTATACTCTTCTTCTCCAGCAGGCTGAGCAGAAGATGCAGATGGATGCGATCGATGAGTTCATAGACTCGAAGATCGGGACGACATACATCGTGATCGACCCTATGTTTGCAGATTGCGAATTCGAGCGTGAGGGTTGGAAAGAGAAGTTCCGCAAATAATGCCTATGCGCCTGTTGAAGAAACTGTCATTAGTCCTTGCCGCTTTGGCGGCATCCCTTTCCCTCCATGCCCAGAACCAGAAGCAGGAGGAAAAGGACAGCCTTGTCGTGCTGCTCAGTTCCAAATCCGCGCAGATGGTGGATGTGGAAGGTGCACGCTACAGAAAGGTTGTCGGCCCGGCCAGATTCCTTCACAACAATACATACCTGATCTGCGACACCGCATTGTGGAATGTGGAGACGCAGATAATCGACGCATGGGGACATGTAAGCATACTCCAGGAAGAGACCGTACTTACCAGCGACAATCTCCAGTACCTGATCAACGAAGACCTCGCGAAGTTCAGAGGCTCGGTCGTGCAGCTGACCGACAAGGATCATAATACCTTGAGGACCAGGCATCTGGACTATAATACGAAGGACTCCGTAGCCGTGTTCATGAATGGCGGTGCCATGCGAGACAAGGACGGCCAGATCATCGAGAGCCGTACAGGTACATATGATTCGAAGATAAGCACGTTCACATTCGAGAATGACGTGAACATGTTCACAGATTCCATTTTCGTCAAGACCAACAGGCTTGTGTACGAGTCCGACTACAATCTCGCTACATTCGGGCAGAGGACTGATGCTTGGAAGGAAGAGAACATGCTCTCGGCAAATGCCGGATGGTATGACAGGGGAAAGGAGATATTCTTTTTCTCGAAGGATGTCCATGTGATGTCCGAGGATCAGGAAGGATGGTCAGACAGCCTTTTCTTCTATAGGAACACTTCGGATGTGGAGATGCTCGGCAATGCCCAGGTGACCGATACCACGAGAAATGTCTTCGCCTTGGCCGGAAGGATCCATTATCTGGATTCCATATCGAAAGTGACCCTGACCCGTGACCCGGCCGTCATATCAGAGACCGAGGAGGAAGACGGATCTGTAGATACGGTATATCTGGGAGCGGACAAGCTGGTTTACTATACTTTGAAGAAAGGCCTGATAGCTCCGTCTGTAATAACGGACGCAGAGTCAAGACTCAAATCTCTTGAAGTCGATCCTGTAGGAGAGTTCCGCAGGAAAGCTGCAGAGGAAGCGGCCAAGGCTGCAGAAGAGGCAGCAAAGAATGACCCTAACCGTCCGCCGGCAGGAGCACGTCCGAAGGCATCGGCAGCACCTCCGGTAAAGGATTCTCTTGCAACCTTGCCTGCCGCACCTTCCGTTCCGGTTCTGAAGGATTCGTTGAATGTTGCGGATTCATTGAATGTGGTTGATTCATTGGCCGTTACCGATTCTTTGGCGGTTTCGGACTCGCTTGCTGTTACAGATAGTCTGGCCGAACCGATAGATACGACAAAGATAGGCTTCCTCGAGGCGATTGGCAGAGTCAGGATATACAAGAAGAACATGCAGGTGGTCTGTGATTCCCTTCTTTACAGCGACCTGGATTCATTGGCAAGGCTCTTCAAGGAACCGCTTATCTGGCAGGAGGTGACCCGTCAGTATTCTGCCGACAGCGTCTCGCTCGTCGTCAATAATGGTGCTATGGAGAAGGCCAGCCTCATGTCCAACGCCTTCATCGTGATCCAGGAAGATACATCTCATTTCGACCAGATCAAGGGTGCGGAAATGCTGGCATACTTCGATGACAAGGGAGGCCTGAAGCGGTTCGACGTGCTTGGAGGCGCATCGGCTCTCTTCTATCTCGAGGAGAACGGTACCCTGGCAACAGTCAACAAGACGGATTCCAAGATGCTGTCAGCTGTATTCAAGGACGGCGACATCCAGAGGATATATTATTTCGACCAGCCGAAGAATGACGGCTATCCTGTAGTCCAGCTTTCAGATGAGGAGAGCAAGCTGAAGGGATTCAACTGGCAGCCGGAGAAGCGTCCGGCCGACAGGAATGCCGTGACTCCGCTCTCTCTCCGTCCGAGCCAGAGATTGAGCTACAGAGCCCGTCCAAAGGCGAAGTTCCGTCAGACCGACATTTATTTCCCTGGATACATGAATGATGTTTACAGGCAGATCGAGGTAAGGGATTCGCTCCGTCAGGTGCGTGAACGCGACAGAGCCATCGCCGAGCGTGAGGCGCAGGAGCGCGCACGTATGGACAGCCTGTTCAGGGCAGACAGTCTGATGCTTGCAGACTCGCTTGCCGTTCCGGACTTATTGGCTGCCGGACTTGACAGCCTTGCAATAGCAGATTCTCTTGTGACATCCATGAAGGATTCTCTTGATCTTGCAGTTCCGGAACTATCTGACAGTCTTGCGGTCAAGGATTCGACTGTAGTCAAGGAACTGACTCCGGAAGAGCAGGCTGCCCTGCAGAAGGCAGAGGAGGAGCGCCTCAAGGCAGAGGCCAAGGCTGAAAAGGAAAGGCTGAAGGCCGAGAAGAAGGCGGCTCTTGAGGAGAAGAGAAAGAAAAAGCAGGAGGCCCGGGAAGCCCGGTGGGCTGAACTTGACAAGCGTGATGCCGACAAGGCAGCCAAGAAGGCAGCCAAGAAGCTCGAAAAGGAGCGCAAGCGTAAGCGTAAGGCACTTGAAGATGCTGCCCGACAGGCCGAGAAGGATGCCCGCGCTCTCGAAAAGTTCCGCATGAAATACGAAAAGCAGAAAGCCAAGGAAGATGCCAGGGCAGCCCGCAAATCTGCCAAGTCTCTACATAGCTGATTCTTCACTTGCATACCTTGGCCGTTTCTCCTCTTAAAACTGAGACACCTCAGACATTTATCTGATCAGATTTGTCCGAGGTGTCAGTTATATATAAGGGAAGGCAGATGAATTGGCAGTAATGCCATGTTTTAAACTTATTGTCATGAGAAAATCTGCCTTCCCGGTATTGTTCATTACCTTATAATAAAAAGGTGCAGTCCGGCCCACACCTCTCTAAGCTTACCACGGCTCGATTGATAGATAGGTCGTCCTGCACCAAGGGTACAAGACCACCTATCGCCCTATCAATCATTCAATT
This sequence comes from Bacteroidales bacterium, assembly GCA_017465225.1. Lineage (GTDB taxonomy): Bacteria > Bacteroidota > Bacteroidia > Bacteroidales > UBA932 > Cryptobacteroides. Next base: position 13,528 of record JAFTWQ010000016.1, on the reverse strand, counting down.
TGTGGTAATTTAGAGAGGTGACGATAGGGGTAAATAATATTTCTATTCTGTAGATTGTATAAAACTCAACCTTTCAGCAACAAAGTTAATGAATTTTCCGTATCTTTATACATATAATGACTGATACTATGAATAAACTGTTTTTTAGAATCGGATTCGTTGTCTGCGTATTATTTTCCATGCTTTCATGTGGTGTTTCAGAAATGAAGAACAGGCTGAAGGACGTCGAATCGTATATCATGGAGCGCCCTGACAGCGCCTTGGCTGTATTGGATTCCATGGACCGTGCCCTTCTGACAACAGATCGTCTGAAGGCACATCATGCTCTTCTGCATGCCATGGCCTTGGACAAGAACTATATAGATGTCACCGATGATTCTCTCGCCAGCGTCGCGCTTGACTATTATTCTCGTAAAGGACCGAAGAAATATGAAGCCCGTTCACGGTATTATCTGGGACTGTCTTACTTTTATGCCGGGGATTTAAGTAAGGCGATTCTGGAAACGACAAATGCCGAGGAAGTGGCTGTGGGAAATGATAGCCTTTATTTGGGTTTTGTTAAAGTGCTTCAAGCTGACATTTATTCGAAAACACATAATGATGTTGATGAGTCCGGAGCTTTGATGCAAGCTGTTGAAATTTATAAGGATATAGAATCAGATTATTACTTGATGGTAGCTGAATTGAGGTTAGCTCAAGCTTTATTAAATCAAGGTAATTTCTACGATGGCGAATCTATTTTACATAAATTGATTTATGCAAATCAGATTAATGAAGATGCAAGACTATCGGCTATTGTAACCTATGCTTTTATGAAAGCGACTCAAGAGAACCCTGATTATAGAGCTGCAACGGAGTACTACTCTGAAATCTATGAACAATACAATGGAAGGTTTATGAAACCTAAAGATTATTGGGCATATGCTTTTTCATTAGAGCAGATTGGCAGAAGTGGAGAGTCTGAAGATATTGTATCTCAACTATTTCAGATAGATTCATCGGTTACAGCATATTATTGGCGTTATAGGATTGAAAAGTATAAAGGGAATGATTTGGCGGCGTTGCCCTTGTTGGAAAAAGCTTTAATCAAAAATAATATTGAGGTTACAGAAACTTTGAAACAATCTGTTGCTCGCATCCAAAAGGATTATTATGAGAGTCAATATCGTGAAGCTGCTCTACTGGTCCGTTTGAGAAATCAAATGATAGTTCTAGTGCTTTCTTTGTCGATATTACTCATCTTACTGTTATGCTATATGGTTAATAGATATGTCAACAGGCAGAGAGTGGAGAGAGAAAAGATGATGGAGTATGTTGAGGAGATAAAGCGCCAGTTGGTTCAGGCCAAAGACGAAGACTATCCTTTGTTGAAAAAGCGCTTTATCGATTTGTATAAATCCCGTTTCGAGACTATAGGTACTTTATGTGAACAGTATCTCCAGAATAAGGATAGGAATGATGTGGAGAAGGTGATGTATCAGAAGATGCTTCTGATGATAGAGGATATCCGTAACGATAATGTCCGCAAGGTCAAGTTTGAGTCTTTGCTGAATTCCGAATTGGACGGAATCATGCAGAACTTCCGTAATGAGATGCCGAAGTCAAAAGAATGGGAGGTCACGATGTTCAGTTATCTGGTTGCAGGCTTTGATGCAACGATGATTTCCAGACTGATGGATATACCTCTGAATAATGTTTATGCATACAAGCGACGCCTCAAGCTCAAGATAGAGGATAAGAAACCGGAGCATTATGTTCAGTTTCTTGACATGATCTCCTGACAGATGGGGCAAACGGTCTTTTGTTAATCCGTTGATAAACAGCTGCTTAGTTAAAAGTGTAAGATTTAATTATCTTACACTTTTGTATTTTATTGATTATCAATAATATATAAGTGTGGTATTTCTGTTTTTGTAAGTTTTTTTCTTCTGGTAAATTGTTCTGCTGTGGATATATCACGATATCTTTACGGCGTTTTAAACTTAATTTATCATGAGAAAAAATTCTATTATTGATGGCTGTACTGCTGCCTCTTTCGTTATTCGGGATGAATGACGAAAATGAAAAAGTGGTAATGAAGATTCCATTGAAATTTGAACAAGGAACGAAAATCAATCGCAATCTTCAGGAGGAACCTATTGAGTCTTATTATTATGGCTTAATGAACACAATTATTACTAATGTGTTCAGTGATCTTGGTGAGATCTCTCTGACGGTTACAAACCACTCTACCGGTGAAGTTTGGTATGACATTTTTGATTCGGGAGTTCAGCCGCAGGTGGTTACTCCGATTTCCGGAACTCCGGGATGGTATGAGATTGTTTATGAGACAGCGTCTAAGGAAGTTTATAGGGGATTATTTGAGATTAATTAGAAATACCATGAAGAAAATACTAAGTTTGGCAATGTGTTTATTTGTGTTTTTGTCATGCGAAAAATCGATTCAAACTACAGTAAACACTCAAATTGATAATGTGCAAAACGAATCGGATATTTTAAATATAAAAACAAGATCGACAACATTATCTCAAGATCAAATATTTGATATAAATACTTATCCTTTTTCGATTGAAGAGGATAGTCTTTTTATCGAGTCACTGGGATGGAGGATTTTCAATATCGTATGTGATAGTTTAGTATACATTGTAAATGGCGATATGTTGTTTTCTAAAGAGGACTTGTTTTTGCGCCGTAATAAGCCTCAATCTCGAATGTTTGGAAGAGTCCTACATACTTCGGCCCAGCATATGTTGTTGAATGTAAATGCTGAAATCAGATATGATGACGCCTGGGTAAATGAAATAGATATTGCGGCACCATTTCGGTCTGCTTTGGCCGAATGGAATAGTTTAAATAATTGTAATCTGTATTTTGGGGTTGATGGCGACTGCGCTTATGATACAAGTGATTGGTATCCTGTTACGATATATATAGGAGGAAAGACAAATTCAAGCTATAACCCTAATATTGCTAAGTCCCTTGAATATGGTATAGTAATCGTGCCGTCATTAGATGAAGTATGTTTCCCTGGATCGTATATGCTTGTTGACGTCGACCACAGTGCTTATAAATCCTTGACTGATGAGCAGAAAAAATATGCTATTATGCATGCTTTAGGACACCTGATCGGTTTGAACGATACTTCAAGTAATGCAGGTTGGGTCGAGGCGACAAGTAATGAAACAGAATACACCATTATGAATACCAACTATTTTATGGATGAAATGATGGGTTGTAATGGATTCTCGTATTCTGATATTGAGGATTTAAATACAATGTATCCGCTTCTGATTGACGATTATGTCGTTACATTCCCATCGGAACCAACATTGTCTGATGGGTTATTGCTGAAGGGTAAATCATATGATTTTCAATCCACAATCAAATGCTTTAAAAATGCCTCGGTTCAATATAAGTATGAGGTTTCAGGTGGAAAGTATACTTCAAGCCAGATCAATGATAGTACTGTAAGGATTGTTTTCAAAGAACAAGCAAAGTATACTGTTAAAGCATCCCTTAAATCAACAAGTGCTGTCTTACCTACTATTAGTAGTTATCAAAAGACTTTCAGTGTAGTGAGCAGTAAACCAGATTATCCATCTTCAGTCGCTATAGGTGATGAATTTTCAATTGATTGGATATATTATGATCCATCGGATAAGGATGACTTTATAGCTGATATCGAGATAGTAGGAACGGAGACTTTGTTTGATGGTAATGGGGCTAATATAGAAATACGAAATAATAAATATATAAAAATAAAAGATGCTGGAAAGTATGAGATAACTATTAGCGCAAAAAATAAACAAGGTGCTGTATTGAGGCAGTATAGGTTATTCATAGATGAATTTTATCGATCGGGTGTTAACGAAGTGACTCAAATCTCAGATGAATTGGGATTTGAACCCCCTTGCTTCAGTCTGGGTAATGAAATATGTACCGATGACATGAGTCTTGTGAATTTACAGTCGACTATAAATAATGCTTTTGAAATCCGGTTTTCAGGTTCGTGTCTCATGCCTCATCGTTATTGCGTAAAAAAGTATCGTAAATATAGACGATTGTCTGGTTATGCAAGAAGAATGGATGTTAGAGATCTCGTTGATACAACTTCTTATACTACTATTATCATAGAGGAGGGTGCGCCATCATCCTTGACCGTTGATGTGCCTTGTTTAGTGGTAGATAGTGAACTGATAGGCATGGAGAATAATACCCTTACAAAGTATTTATGCTATTACGCGTTCGTTGTTCCAGAGGATCGAATTGAATTGGTGAGAATTCTTTAAATTACTATAGCTATATGTGTATCATGTCAAAAATCTTTTCTGTCTTCTTATTACTTATTGCGATCTCTTGTGTGCAGGTTGAAGATGTCGTTAAGGATAATGATGATTATCGTTATGCGGTCTCTTCCGGCAAATTGATCAAGACGATCAGGCTGTATGGGGGAGATGGCAATTGCTCTTATGAGTGGAATTACTCTTACGATGAAAATGGGCGTGTCGCTTCAGTTGATCTTAGTCCATACCATTTTGATTATGAGTATAGTGAAGGGTTCTTGAACAGCATATCTGGTATTACAGGTTTCGAGTGGAGTCTGAAATATGACCAATCAGATCGTCTTGAAAAGTATGCATTATACTTTGAAGACGAGAATGTGATGGAATTGACGTTTGCTTATTCATGTGACAGATTGTCTGAGTGTCAGATTGATGGATTTGAGACGTTTTCTCGTGTGTCTTACACCTGGGATGATGGTAATATGGCTGAACGCAGTTTCCAAGATGGTGTGTCCCATCAATACTTTTATAGCGATATAATTGATAACTTCAATGTGCCTGTTCCGTATTTGACTAATGTGTTCTATGGTATTCAGTTGATTGACCCGTTGTTAAGTGGTTATACAGGTTCTCGTAATCTGGCCTCGAAGATAAAAATAGTAAACGGGAATGATGGCGAGGCCATTTTCAAAGAAATCCGATATGAACGCAATGCTGAGAATGATATTATTAGAATAGAAGTTGAAGGTGGTGCGATTTACGAGATAGATTATTATACATGACAAAAAAGGGAATCAAACTGACATCTTTTTGGGTATCATGATTGCAACGAAACAGCTGTCAATTGCATCTATAGAATGTTTAACCCATTAATCAGATTGTTATGAAAAGACTTTTGATGATTGTCGTGTCGTTTGCTCTGGCGTCGGTATGTGCATCAGCGCAGTACAGGAATGATGTTGCTGTTGATTCTCTTGACGGTATTATGGTGAAGAAAGGTGGTGCACTGATGCTTGATGGCATGAAGATAGCCAAGGAAGGGGCTCAGCTTCATATTCCGGAATATTACGACCGTTGGAGAAAGGCGAATGCCGGCTATAAGACCGGTCTGGGCTTGACAATCGCCGGATGTGCTTTAGGTGCGATCCACGTAGTAAGTTACTGGCCTCTGTGTGAGGCAGTCAGGCAAGATCCCCCGGGCTGGTTATTTCCTATCAATAAGGATTTTGAGGACCCATTTTTTGTATTTTCAGGATATCTGATGACTGCAACTTTCTGGACTGCAATTCCTTGTATTCTTGCCGGTGTCCCTACGTTGTGCGTGTACAATTCACGTCTGAAACACATAGCATCTGATTATAATGCAGGAAGATATTCAAATGATGCATACCTTACTTTCGGCGGACAGGCCAATGGCATAGGCCTGGCTTTGAATTTCTGATGATTCAGAAGAGGCCTTGAACTGATAAATGAACATTCACGAAGTACACCGATGCTTTGTGGATGTTTTATAATTACCCGTTTAGAAAAGTGTAAGATTTATTTTTTCTTGCACTTTCATTAAGTAGTCATATGGTAATTATTGATAATGTGATGCAACGATTGCCCAAGAATCGGCATCTATAGAATGTTTAACCCATTAATCAGATTGTTATGAAAAGACTTTTGATGATTGTCCTGTCGTTTGCTCTGGCGTCGGTATGTGCATCAGCGCAGTACAGGAATGATGTTGCTGTTGATTCTCTTGACGGTATAATGGTGAAGAAGGGAGGGACTCTGGTACTTGATGGAGTGGAGGTCCTTAGAAATAATGCACCAGAAGTGATGGCGGAGGATTATGAGCGATGGAGGAAGACGAATACCGGATATAAGGTTGGTCTGGGATTGACAATCGCTGGCTCGTATTTAACCGTCCAAGCACTTGCTTCATATGCGTTTTTTCGGACAAAGCACGAACCGTTGCTTTTGGATCCTGTTGCTGCCAAATGTTATTCGGGCATTACCTGCATTCATTCAGCTTGCTTAGCAATACCATGTCTTATAGCAGGAATACCGACACTATGCGTATACAACTCACGCCTGAAGCAACTTGCAAGAGATTACAACGAAGGACACCGAAATCAAGATGTATCTCTCAACTTTGGTCGCAAGAACAACGGAATCGGCTTTGCCTTGAATTTCTGATAACTGCGGCATTCAATGATGTTACAACAAGCAGCCACGAAACCTTTATTGCTTCGTGGCTGCTTCTTTATTTGTGCTGTTTCCTGTTACTCCGCGTAAAGCTGGATGATGTTGAGGATGACCTTGCTGGCCTTTTCCATGCTTTCAAGAGGGACATATTCCATCTTGCCGTGGAAGTTGTGGCCGCCGGCGAAGATGTTCGGACATGGGAGCCCCATGAATGAGAGGTTGGCCCCGTCTGTGCCGCCGCGGATAGGCTGGATCTTCGGGGTGATGCCTTCCATTTCCATCGCCTTCATCGCTTTCTCTACGATATGGTAATGAGGCTCGACCTCCTTGCGCATGTTGTAGTACTGATGCTTCATGTCGAGAAGTGCTGTGCCTTCGCCGTATTTTTCGTTGATGAAGTCGACGCATTTCTGCATATACGCCTTCTTCTGTTCGTAGAGGCCCATGTCGTGGTCACGGATGATGTATGAGAATGTAGCGGTCTCGACCTCGCCCTTGAAGCTGATGAGGTGGAAGAAGCCTTCATAGCCGCTGGTGTATTCCGGACGCTGGTCGACAGGGAGAAGGGCGTTGAGCTCCATTCCGATGAGGATGGCGTTCTTCATCTTGCCCTTTGCTGTGCCAGGATGTACGTTGCGGCCCTGGATGCGTATGGTCGCTCCGGCTGCATTGAAATTTTCATATTCGAGCTCGCCGATCTGACCTCCGTCGAGGGTGTATGCGTATTTCGCTCCGAATCTCTGTACGTCGAACTTCACTACGCCACGTCCGATCTCTTCGTCCGGAGTGAATCCGATCTTGATGTCACCATGCTTGAATTCAGGGTGCTCCACGATGTACTGGACTGCGTTCATGATCTCTGCGATGCCGGCCTTGTCGTCTGCTCCGAGGAGGGTGGTGCCGTCGGTCGTGATGAGGGTCTGGCCCTTGTAGAGCTCCATCTCTGGGAATTCGCTTGGCTTCAGGCTGAGGCCGGGAACGCCTTTGAGAGGGATCTCTCCTCCGTCGTAGTTTTCGATGATCTGTGGCTTGATGTCGGCTCCTGATGCGTCAGGTGCGGTGTCTGCATGGGCGATGAAACCTACTGCAGGTACGTCCTTGCCGCAGTTTGACGGGATGCTGGCCATTACATAGCCGTATTCGTCCAGAGTCGCTTCCACTCCCATTGCAAGAAGCTCGTCGCGGAGCATCTTGAGGAGGTTGAGTTCCTTTGCGGCGCTTGGCTGCGAGTCTGATTCAGGGTCGGACTGTGTGTCTACAGCCACGTATCTGAGAAATCTGTCTAAAATCTTTTCCATATTTGTTGGTGTTTTTTATTGTCTTGTTGGGATTGATTTGAAGTTGTATTCCGAAGACCCCCGCCTTCGCTGTGCTCAGGCACCCCCTAGCCGGGGGTGGCATGTCTTCTCCATACAATCTTCAAAATCAATCATCAGTATCAGATACTGATAAAACTTCAGCCTTGAACGCTACATTATGAGCAGGCTGACGGCCATAATGGCCATGCCGCCGACTACGCCGGCGATGGCGATGTGGTGCTTGCCGTATTTCTCCGCTGTCGGGAGCAGCTCGTCAAGCGAGATGTATATCATGATGCCGGCCACGGCCGCCAGTACAAGCGGGAAAGCCGGGCCGCCGCCGTCAAGCTCCACTCCGAAGATGGCTGCCACGCCCCAGCAAAGAAGCGCTCCGACAGGTTCGCTGAGTCCGGAGAGTGTCGCGTACAGGAGGGCCTTGCCCTTGCTTTTTGTCGCATAATATATAGGTATGGCGACGGCAATTCCTTCAGGAATGTTGTGGATGGCGATGGCGAATGTGATGCCCGCTCCCATTTCCGGGTCATTGAGGGCTCCGATGAATGTGGCGATGCCTTCCGGGAAGTTGTGGACGGCGATGGCCAGGGCGGACATGATCCCGAGACGGTGCAAAGCCTTCTCGCTTCCTGTCTGCTCCAGTACTCCGACCGCTGCTGTCCTTGAGTCGAGAGACAGGCCGGAGGCTTCATGCGGATTCTCATATTCCGGAATCGTGAAGTCGATAAGGGTTATTATACCCATGCCGACGAAGAATGCCAGCAGGACGAACGCCTTGCCATGAGGCATCTGCGTGTCCGCGATCATCGCCTGTGCTTCCGGAAAGAGCTCTGCGAGGGATATGAATATCATCACACCCGCGCTCAATCCGAGCGCTCCCGCCAGAAAATTGCTGCTGAGCTTCTTCCTGAAGAGCACAAGAGCGCCGCCGATGCCGGTTGCGGAACCGGCAATCAACGTCAATATCAATGCGCCCAATACTCCGTTCATAATTGTATCACGTCATTCCCGGCTTGACCGGGAATCTCCTAGTTGTCTTTTTTCGCCTTCAATGCAGCGTAGATCATGTAGACGATGATCGCTGTATATGGGATGATAGCCACAGGCTCTGTCCATGGAGATGGCTTCATGTACATGTCAACCTCTGCAAATCTGAGGATGGCGCTGACCACTCCCATGAGTGCTCCACCGGCGATGAATCCGGAAGCAATGAGCGTGCCTTTTTCTGTGCGTGCCGCATTGAGTTCCTTGTCCTTGCTGCGGCTTCCTACGAACCATGATACCGCTCCACCGATGAGCATAGGCATGTTGAGGTCGATAGGAATGAACATTCCGAGTGCGAAAGGAAGCGCAGGGACCTTGAAGAATGTGAGCACGAGGGCGATGACTGCTCCGATGCCGTAGAGGAGCCATGGAGCGCTTCCGCCGTTCATCATAGGCTCGATCACGGCTGCCATTGCGTTGGCCTGCGGTGCCACAAGCGCGCCTTCACCTGTAAATCCGTATGTCTTGTTGAGCACGAGCATGACTCCGCCGACTGTTGCAGCTGCAACGAGTGTTCCGAGGAACTTCCATGTCTCCTGCTTCTTTGGAGTGGATCCGATCCAGTAGCCGATCTTGAGGTCGGTGATGAATGCTCCAGCAACAGAAAGTGCTGTACATACCACTCCGCCGATGATGAGGGCCGCTGTCATGCCGGCTGTGCCGTTGAGGCCTACAGCAACCATGATGAGCGATGCGAGGATGAGGGTCATGAGGGTCATTCCGCTGACAGGGTTCGATCCTACGATCGCAATGGCATTGGCTGCAACGGTAGTGAAGAGGAATGCGATGATGCCTACGATGAGCAGACCTACCACGGCGTGCCAGATGTTGTCTACGACGCCGACTGCGAAGAATGCGAATACTGCGAGAAGGGCCACTGCGATACCGATTACGATGATCTTCATCGAGATGTCCCTCTGGGTCCTGATCACTTCTGCTTCAGTTCCGGTCTTCTTTCTCTTGAATTCGTTTGCCGCGAGACCTACCGCCGACTTGATCACGCCGAACGACTTCACGATGCCGACGATACCTGCTGTCGCGATGCCTCCGATGCCGATGTGCCTTGCATAGTCCTTGAAGATCATGTCAGGCGACATCTCGCCGATGGTCATGGTCACGCCTGTGTTCATGAGGTCGATGACCTGACCGCCCCAGATGAGGTTCATGAGCGGGATGATCACGAGCCATACGAGGAAGCTTCCGCAGCATATGATGAATGCGTATTTGAGGCCGACGATGTATCCGAGTCCGAGGACTGCGGCTCCTGTGTTGACCTTGAGGAGAACCTTCGCCTTGTCGGCGATAGCGGCTCCCCATGGGAGGATCTTTGTGGTGAGGGTCTCGCCCCAGAGACCGAATGTGGATACGATGAAATCATAGAGACCTCCGATGAGTCCGCTGACGAGGAGGGTCTTGGCTCCCTTGCCGCCGCTCTCGCCGCTGACGAGAACCTGGGTTGTGGCTGTAGCTTCAGGGAACGGATATTTTCCGTGCTGCTCCTTCACGAAATACTTTCTGAACGGGATCAGGAAGAGGATTCCGAGGATACCTCCGAGGAGAGACGAGAAGAATACCTTTGTGAAGTTGACTGTAAGTTCAGGGTATTTGTCCTGGAGGATGAAGAGTGCAGGAAGGGTGAAGATGGCTCCTGCCACGATGGCTCCTGAACATGAACCTATCGACTGCACCATCACATTCTCACCGAGGGCGTTCTTGCGTCCGAGGGCGCTGGAAAGGCCTACGGCGATGATTGCAATCGGAATCGCGGCTTCAAATACCTGTCCCACCTTGAGACCGAGATAGGCTGCAGCAGCAGAGAATACTACGGTCATGATGAGTCCGAGGGTCACTGACCATGGGGTCACTTCCGGGTAGGTCTTCTGGGGAGACAGCAGCGGCTGATACTCCTCGCCCGGCTTGAGTTCCCTGTGGGCGTTCTCCGGCAATTGTGTCTTTTTGTTTTCCATATTATAAAAGAGTTATAGTTTTGACTTGTGGATAAATGCAAATATAAGGAAAAAAAGTATAACTTTGTGTTCCGCCGCTTCGGGCGGTGTAGTATGTTGAGAATATGAAGAGATTTATAATTGTTTTGTCGCTGGGCCTGATTGGGGCCATGGCGGCGGCCCAGAATATCTCGAATTCAGTAAGGAGAGATATGAATCTGGCTTTGCTCGAGACCATCGGGAGGCTGGAAAAGATATCAGTGCTTTCTGATCCGGCTATGGTGGATGAATATGTGTCTATGTTCAGGGATCCGCACCAGATGGTGTTCAATGACCTTATAGGCGGTCCAGGCGAGGATATGCTCCCTCTGCATGAATACGTGGAGGAGGTCGGCAGGATGTCGGATGTAAGCGTCGTCTTTTCCGATGTGGTCAAGTCGAAGCCGTATATTGCGGCTGGAAGCATATGTGTGGACGTCACATTCGACAAGTCCATAAGCTATCGTGACACGAGGTCGGTGTTCTATTCGTCTGAAGAATTCCACGGCAGTCCGTACAGGATCAAGGTGGTTTTCTCTTATGATGATTTTGACGGTACATGCCTCATAGAGTCTTTGACCGGCTGCGTGGACAGCTGCCGTGACAGTGGTGAGGAATATCTCGTGTGCCGTGCAAGGGAAGACAACAAGGGGATCATGTTCAGGAATCCTGATGTTCCGGCAAGGAAAGGTTATTATAAAAAGGAGGAGTGTTCTCCTATCGGATTTGATTCGAATGGTCAGGCGTTCATCCCTGCTTCCGTGACGCAGGAGGACTGGTACTATATGCAGGATGTTTCGGAAGGATGGGATCCGGATGTGCATCTTGATGTGACCGCATCTTCCGGTGGCTTCGTGTATTTTGATGCAAAGAAGAATCCGTTTCGCGTAAAAGTCTATAATTCCGCTGCTGCAGCCGGTGCATTTGCCATAGAGGGCAGCGCTGACAGGAAGGTTTCGTTTTCGGATGAGATCGGAGTTGAGATGAGATACATGTTCGATCTCGGCCATCGCTTCAATGCCGGTATATACGGTTCGCTTGGCGTTGCGTACAATTATGTGGATGTGGCAGTGAATGACATGTCATATGTGTATGTCCAGACGCTGGAGAAAAAACATTCATATGTTTTTGATGTGATAGGTCAGCGTTATCATATGGCGGATGGAGTCCTTTCGGGAGGTCTGGCGTTCGAGTATGCCTTTGCAAGGCGTTGGAATGTGGATCTCAAGTTCGGTGCGAAGGCCTATTACAACCTGTGGTCAAAAGTCGGGGATATGTATTGCGATTACAAGGTCCTGTATGCAGGTTCAAAGGAAACAGTACATCTTAAAGGCCATTTCAGGGAAGAGACCATCGTGAACAAGGTTGAGTTCAAGCCGGATGTATGGCCGTGTCCTTTCAGCGTAGAGGCGGGTGTGGGCTTGAGCTACAGCATCAGCAAGTCGATGATGTTCTCATTCGGTCTTGAATATGAGCAGGGACTGAACTACTATTATCAGGCTCCTCTCAAGGGTGAATCGCTGGTTGACTATAAGAGTTACAGGAAGCCTATCGCATATTCGGAAGAGTTGGGTTATGATGTGGCCTATCGTTCCATGACGGATACATTCCATCTGAAGCGCAAGGCCATATGGGTGGATTTCGGTCTGGTGTTCAGATTTTAGCATGATCAGATTATGAAAAGATATATATATAATATAGTGGTGGCGCTGCTTATGTCAGCTGCCCTGATGCCTCAGAGGGCTTATGCCGGCGGGGATGTTTCTGAAAAGACCCTTTGCTTTGTCTATATAGCACATTCGGAGATGACGGCTGTCAGCTCCCTGACGGAATATCTCGATGCGAGGTATGAGCGCGCAAAGGAGTCGGATGATTTTGAACTTGTCGTTTATCTGGCTGATGGAGATGAGCCTTTTATAGTAAAGGTCAGTGCAGGCAATGACAGCAAGGCAGATTATTCGGCCCTTCTGAAAGAATTGAGGGAGAAACGCAGGCACGAGGTCGATCCTGAATATGACCTTGAGCGCATACTTGAATTGTTTGAGGAGGATGATTTCGTCAAGCCGGCGTCAGACAATATCAGATATGGTGCTGTGGACTGGCATTTCCATCTTACATCTGATTTCTGGGACAAAGGATATAATGAGTCATTGATATCATCTCTGTGCTTTGTCATGGGTACGGAGTATATGGCGCAGGAGAATTTCAGGCTCCGTTGCTATTTCAGCAGATATGATGATTTGTCCATTGATGAGGAATATCCGTTCGGAAAGAAAAACTATTGCGATATAGATTTCCGCCCATATTATTATTGATGGCGAAAAAATGTTGAAAAATGCCGATTTTTGTAAATGTATGAAAATGAGGTGTTTGTAAAAATGGGCTCAAAAAAGTTTAAAAATTTTTGCAAAAATATTGCAGAAAAATTTGGAGGATAAAAAAAAGTCCGTATCTTTGCAGCCCGTTTGAGAGAAAACGGAAGTTCATTGACAAGTTTGAGAAAAGATAACGAGGTAATAGAAGAAGAAATTAATTAGTCTGTAACAAGAGAGATAGAGAGTCTATTTAGAAATGTTGTGGACTGCAATTTCAAGGCAACGAGTGAGAAATGAGATCAAGTGTGTAAGCATTTGGCTTGTGATTCAAAGAAAATTCATTCAGAGAGAAGGTTACAAGAGCGAACGGCGGATGCCTAGGCTTCTGGAGGCGA
>JAFTWQ010000015.1 GCA_017465225.1 Bacteroidales bacterium | reverse complement strand
TTAAGTATATACGCTACTACAATAATGATAGAATCAAACTGAGGCTAAATGGAAAGAGCCCGGTACAATACCGAGCTCTATTCCAATCCAGGTCCGCTTCTTAATAATGTTAAACCGTCCAACTTTTGGGGGTCACATCATAATCCGAGGATTTTAATCCGAGGATTTTGTGTTTTTTGACGCAGTCAATGATACCTTTCAGGGACTCTTAATAAAGACAATACGAAGATGAGAAGAATTATGTTTATATTCATATCGGTATTCTGTCTTGCCGGATGCGGCAAAGATATATATACGGATATTGATGCCGCAATGAAAGAGAACGGAAAGTTTTTTTCTGAATCATTTGTGACTGCATATTATGATCTGGAGGATATCAGGATTGAAGATCATGGTATCCTGATACCTGTAAGTTATGTCCTGGGAAAGAAATATTCGAAGGATTCAGACAATCCGGAGGATGCTGCACGTTATGAAGAACTCAAGACAAAGTATTCCGACATTTCTTTCAATGGATATATAGATCCATGTCAGGGATATCCCGAAGCTCTTTCTTCCGACCTGCAATCGATAGAAGTCTTTGCTTTAAATGATTGGGATATGACACATCCTTCCGGTAGCTCTCTTAACGATGTCATTTGTGTGAATATCAGATCCTTATATTTATACATCGCCGGTGGATATAAAGATTATTATTCGGGGCTGTATGATGGAGTCTTATCAGGATTGACACCGGAAATGATGAAATGTCTGCCAGTGTATAGCAAGATTTATCTGTATCTGGGGTCGGATGTTCCGCATAACGGAAAAGAGTTGCTTATGCGTGTAAAGACCACAGATGGAAAAGTATTTGATAAGGAAATAAAACTATAAGCAGCATATTATGAATATCCGTATTTATTTATTGAGCATGCTCATATGCTGCTCTGCAGTTATTTCATGTGAAAAGATTCAGTCAGATTCTGAAAGATATCTTGATGATTTCGAATTGGTGGAATATATGACCTTGAACGGAAAGAATGTCGAGGTTATTCCTGCAAATCAGATAACCAAGGATGCCGTGCAGAGAATAGTGGTCGGACATGGCTGGGAGACGATAGCCCTGTATGAACTGGACGAACATAAGAATGTAACCGGCACAATCGAAATCGTGCAAAGTGGTACAATCACTTCTGGCAAGACATATCCCGACTGCTTTGAGATTACTGGTTTCGGTGAAGATCACCTGATACAGTACGGTTTGCAGGAATGCCGCCATGAGAAACTGGAATTCTCATACGACGAGTCGGACAACAGCCTGTCGCTTAGGGCATCATGGTATGTCAGCAACGGCAAGATGGTCTACCTTTCAGATAATATAATGGTCTGTGCAGGTCCTCATTCTATATATCATGATGATAAGGTCGTTATATATCTTCAGGTATTTAAAAAAGTCAGTAATGACGTCCTGAACAGCTGGCGCAAGACCTGTCCCAATCCGGGACTTTGGATCTAGCCTTATTTCAGAAACCCTTTCCCGACCCATCTGAAGCTGTTCCAGCGGCGGAGGAATATGAGGCCGCGGATGTTCTCGTCAAGGGCGAAGACGGCCCACATGGCAACGAGTCCCCATCCGAGGCTGATGCCGAGGACGTAACTGCCGACAACCTGCACACCCCACATCACGACGATTCCTACCAGCACCGGATAGTATATGTCTCCGGCGCTTCTTAAAGCATTCACGCCGAAGAAATTGAGGGCACGTCCGTTTTCAAGCAGGACCTCCACCCATAGGATGGATGCTCCTGTGGCTATGATCCATGGGTCGGAAGTCAGCATGCCCAGGATATGCTTTCCGAATATCGCTGTCAGGAGCGAAAGGCTCACGGACATGGCTGCGCCGAGCCTCATGACCCTCTTTCCAATGGTATAGGCTGCCTTTATCTTCTTCATTCCCACGAGATGTCCGATAAGGATCGCCCCTCCCTGGGCCAGGGCCAGCGCGAATATGTATGTGAACATCACGATATTGGTTACATAGCTTCTTGTCGCAAGAGCCTGGTTGCTGATCATGTTGATGAAATATGTTATCACGACCTGCGAGAGGCTGTAGGACATATGCTCGCCTGCGGACGGGATGCCGATCTTCAGAAGATTCTTCAGTTCGATCCATGGGAACGGAGTGAAAAGTTCCTTCGGGAATGACGGTATGTGCTTCCTGAACAGTACTACGAAGAGTATGACCACGGATACGAAACGGCAGAATGAGGTTGAGATTGCGGCTCCTTCGACGCCGAGGGCAGGCATTCCGAACTTACCGAAGATGAGGGTATAGTTTCCGATGATGTTGAGGATATTGACCACTACGGACACATACATCGGGTATTTCGCCTTGTCTGCGCTTCGGAGGGAGGCCGACAGCGAAAGCGACAGGGCCTGGAAGAATGCGAATCCTCCCACAATCTTCATATATGGAAGTCCATATGCCATGAGGTCCGGCCTTAAGCCCATCATCAGCAGCAGGTCCTCTGCAAAGAACAGCAGGCCGCAGCTTATCAGAAGCCCGGAAATCAGATTGAATATCAGGGAGATACCCACCACCTGTATCACCTTGTCCCTTCTTCCTGCTCCTATATATTGCGAGCAGAGTATCGATGTTCCGAGAGAAATGACCTCGAAAAGCAGGAACACCAGATTCATAAGCTGGTTTACCACGCCGACTGCCGCGACGCTGTTGTCCGAATGGCGGCTCAACATGAATGTGTCCACCGCACCCAGCATCATCACGAGCAGGGTCTCGATGAATATCGGGCCGGCCAGAGAGGCCAGCTGGCGGCTCAATTTACCGTATCTCATACACTACACTAACTGAAAACGGCCGCAAATGTAGTAAAAAAAATCATTTGTGCGGAACGGCAAGAACCGACTGCAGTGCCCTGTGCGGGGTGTAGTCCCTGTTCCAGAGGAGAGGGTAGTTGGTCCTACCAGGAACCGGATAGCCGTTTTTCCATGATGAATCGTCGGTGAGGCCCCAAAGGGTCACGCGGTCGATCTTGTCGCGCCTGTTGTAGAATATCCGGAATAGTTCCTCATATCTGTCGGCCAGCTGCTGCTCGACTTCTGTTGGAAGACCATCCTTGTAAGGATCGAGATACTCCTCGAACTCCTCATGCTGGTAGAGCGGATCGGTCAGCGACTGTCCTATGACCTGTCCTTCCCTTGTTATAGGAAGCACATCGACGTCAAGCTCCGTGATCATGACCTTTACGCCGAGGGAGTGTAGTGTGTCGATGGCATGCTCGATATATTCTGTCTTGGGATAATTCAGTCCCCAGTGTGCCTGGATGCCGACTCCGTCTATCCTGATGCCTTCCTTCTGAAGCTTCCTGACCATGGTCACGATGCCGTCGACATGGGCCGGTCTCCATACGTTGAAGTCATTGTAGTAAAGCTCGGCGTCCGGCGCATATCTGTCGGCTAATATGAATGCATTCCTTACGACTTCATATCCGTCTCCTCCGAATGCCTTCACCCAGCCCTTGTTGCGGTATTCTCCGAACTCTCCGATGATCTCGTTCACGACATCCCATGCATCGATTCTGCCTGCATATCTGCCGGCCACAGTTTCGATATGGGCCCTCATGGTTTCGATCAGCTCCTCACGTGTCTTTGGTGTGCCGTCAGGTTTCTCCCAATAGAACGAAGGCGTCTGATTGTGCCATACGAGGGTATGTCCGAGCATCCAGAGATCATGCTCCTCACCGAACTTCACGAACTCATCCGCATCATCGAATGTCCACACTCCCGGCCTCGGCTGCACGGCCTCCGGCTTCAGGCAGTTCTCTGGAGAAATGGTGTTGAAATGCTCCAGAATAAGGTCTGTAGCCTGTTCCAGATGGCCTCCGGTGTGAAGAGGATTCACAGCACATCCGATCATGAAACTGTCGGCGTATGCGTCCTTCAATGTGGTTTCCGTATTGACCGACGTGCATGATGCGGAGATCATGGCCACAATCACTGAAATCAGGAGCAGCCTTGCCGACTGCTCCCTGAATGATATTGCTGACATGGTATGGTTATTTTTCAAGAATTATCTGGTCGAGGAGCACAAGCTTGTCTCCCGAATCGTCTATGTTCCAGTACTGCGGTTTCCTCGGGCCTTTGCCTTCAGCATGATGAACGAGGTAAATGAGCTTGCCTTCGAATGTCCTGAAGAGCATTCCATGGCCTGAATTGTTGCCGAGGAACGGCTCCGGCTCCTGGATCCATGGACCTGCGATAGTGCCTGATTCAGAATAACATACGAGCTGGAGATAACGCTCCTTACCCCAGCCGGACCAGAGCATTCCGAGCTTTCCTGTCTGGGTGCGGAACATCTGTGGACCGTCGGTCACCCATCCCGGAAGCTTGCGGCCGAATGTCGCCTCTCCGAGGCTGTTCATCTCGCCTACAGAAGGGTTCTCGGTGGCGCGGAATATTGTGACAGGCCATTCCGAAACTGTCCTTGAAAGATCGCTTGAGAGCTCGATATAGTCCATCGTGCCGTCGATGATCTGTGTCCACTCATGCACGAAGATCATGTAGATCTTTCCGTCCTCTTCGTAAAGGGTTCCGTCGATGCAGTCCCATTCGCGAGGCTGCCAGTCGTAGTCCGGATCCTCAGTGAACACTTCGTATGGTCCTTCGATGTTCTTCGAACGGAGGAGGTAAGTCTGGTTATGAGGAACATTGTATCGTCTTGGAACCTGCTGGATGAGGTCGTTGTGGTCGTTCCATGTACCTGCATAATAGTAGTAATCTCCGATCTTGTGGATCTCCGCCGCAGCCGGACCACCTCCGGTCTTGAGCCATGTCCCTTCTATGTCTATGATGTTGTACGGGCCTTCCCACCATACGAGGTCCTTGCTCTTGTAGAGTCTTCCGCCTGTGCTTGTCAGATAATATGTCTGGGTCTCGGGATCAGGGATGATGAAAGGGTCGCTCATGGCCAGGTCATTGAAGTGCTGTGTCCTGATCCTGTTCATTTCCTCCATCATGGCCTTTCTTCTTGCTGCCCATCCGGTGGTGTCCCTGTTTACCGGGCCTCCGAAATTGTTCTGGCCCGGATCGGCGAGAGGTGCCTGTTCGCCCGGTTCAATGATAGTCCTGGTTTCTTCCTTCGCACTGTTGCTGTCAGCGCATGAGAATGCTGCGGCTGCCAATGATGCCGCAACGACAAGTCTGAAGATGTTTTTCATAAGCTCGCGTCTGATTGATTTCCATAAAGATACATAATCTCTCCGGCTTTTCCATCTGTCGTCTTCCCAAAGGTCTTTATCCGACAGCAATTGATTCAAAATTGAAAACCGGTGCGACAGGTTTCGGTTGATTCCTGTCGCACCGGTCTGGCTTTATGTTCGATACACCTCTTTTCCGTGAGTGGTGCATCATGAAACAGTGTTTTTATGTTGCACCGGTCAGGAGAGGAGTCCGGCCAGCTTTTCGGCGAGTGCTATGAAGGCGAGGCCGTCAGGACGTGATGAGAGTGCGGCAGGTTCGCCGTTGTCTCCGCCCTCGCGGATGCTCTGGACGATAGGGATCTGTCCGAGGAGAGGGATCCCGTATTTTTCGGCCATGCGCTGTCCGCCACCCTGTCCGAAGATGTAGTACTTTTCGTCCGGATGCTCGGCCGGAGTGAACCAGGCCATGTTTTCGATAAGTCCGAAGATAGGCTTGTTCACACTCTCGTTGCGGAACATGTTCACACCTTTCTCAACGTCTGCAAGCGCTACGTCCTGCGGCGTGCTGACGATGACGGCACCTTCCATCGGGATGTCATGCACGAGGCTGATGTGGATGTCGCCCGTTCCCGGAGGCATGTCGATGAGAAGGAAGTCAAGCTCTCCCCAGCGGACCTGCAATATCATCTGCTTCAATGCGTTGCATGCCATCGGGCCTCTCCAGATGAGTGCCTGTTCAGGCTTTGCGAAATATCCGATTGACATCCATTTTACACCATATTTCTCGAGCGGCATGATGGTCTCCTTTTCGCCTTCCAGGATGGCGTCAGGCATTTCTGCCTCTGTTGCTGTCATCTTTGGAACAGACGGGCCGTACACATCGGCGTCGGCGAGTCCTACCTTGTAACCGAGGCGGGCGAGGGCTACAGCGAGATTGACTGCTGCTGTAGATTTTCCTACTCCTCCCTTTCCTGAAGCGATTCCGATTATGTGCTTTACTTCGGAGAGTTCCTCGAATCCGAGATCCAGGCCAGGCTTCTTCTTAGGTGCTTCATCCTTGATGATGGTCTTGATCTCTACCTTTGTTCCGGCAGGGGCATTTCTGATTATCGCTGCTTTCGCGCTGCCGATGAGGTATTCCGCGAGGGGGTCGCGGTGCCTGGCGAATGCAAGGGTCACGGTCACAGAGCCTTCTCCGACTTCCACGTTTTCCACCATTCCCAGCTCCACTATATTTTTGTCTCCCTTTGCAGGGTGCTCCACCTCCTGGAGCCACTGTTTTATGTTGTTTTCTGTCATAATCATTCTATAATAAGAGATCCTCACGTCGGAACTTCGTTCCTCCTCAGGATGACGTGTGATATGTTGTCGTTCCTCCTCAGGATGATGTGTATACGTCAATGTGTCAGGATGACGTGTGATACGTCATTGCGAGGAGCGGAGCGACGTGGCAATCTATCTGATAATATCCATTTCGTCTACCAGGTGGCCTGCTCCTCCGAACTTGTCGATGATGAAGAGGACATAGCGGATGTCCACGTTGATGCAGCGCTGGAGATCAGGCTCGAACATCACGTCGCTGCTCATAGACTCCCAGTTGCCGTCGAATGCAAGGCCGATGAGCTCGCCTCGTGCGTTCATGATCGGGCTTCCCGAGTTTCCTCCAGTGATGTCGTTGTTGCTGAGGAAACATGTCACCATTTTGCCGTCAGCAGTACCGTACTGACCATAATCCTTATTCTTCCAGAGTTCCTTAAGCTTCTCCGGCACCACGAACTCCCAGTTGTCCGGATCTTCCTTCTCCATGACTCCGTCGAGGGTAGTGTAGTGCTTGTAGACCACAGCATCCTTTGGAGAATATCCTCCAACTGTACCATATGTATATCTCATGGTGAAGTTTGCGTCCGGATATGACGGCTCGCCATCCTTCCACTCGAGAAGACCTGCGGTATAGACCTGTCTGGCCTTTGCAAGAGCCTCTTCAGACTCCATTGTGAGCATCTGCGCCTGCAGGCACTCGTTGTAGATGGACATTCCTGTCTTCACGGCAGGATCCTCGAAAATGCCGGTTCCCTTCTCGGCGATGGCAGCCTTGAGAGTCTCGGCAGATGTGAATGCGCTGCCCTCGAACATGCTGTCAACGAATGCATCGATGTCCATTGTGGCGAAATCCTCCGGCAGATTCTTGAGGTAGTTCTCCGGCTCGGCGATGTCGCGGTAATGCTTCATGAGGGCCTTGGCAACCTTTCTGTCGGTACCTACAGAATAGTCCGCATACTGGGCTGCGATAGCATTGTAAGCCTCCTCGAGCGCTGCTGTCGTATCCTTTCCGTTTCTGATTGCTCTTGACGCAAGGATGTTCATGGTGAGCGCGAAGTTAGTGAGCTCTATCTTGTAGACGCTTTCAAATGCCTTTGTGAATGCATTGTTGGCATCTCTTCCGGCCTCAACGCTGTTTGCGAGGTCCTGGACTGCTGTGCCGTATTTCTCCTGACGCTTCTTCTTTGCGTTCACCCACTTTGTGAATTCAGCCTCTTCCTGTTCTGCGCGGCCGATGATGTCGAGCTTGTCGAAGGCGAGCTTCATTCCCTGCCACTTCTTCCAGCCGTTCGACGAACCTGAATATTTGCTTGCATACTGGATCTTCACCTTCGGGTCGGCAAGCATGTCCTCAAGCATCACATCCTGGCGGATTGTGCGTGCTGCGATGCGGATGTCGTTCTGCTCGATCTGGAACTTGAGTTCAGGCGAAGTCTGGAAGCGTGTGGTGCGTCCCGGATAACCCATGATCATGGTGTAATCGCCCTCCTGGACACCGCTCATTGATATTTTAAGATGGTTCTTTGCCTTGAGAGGCACATTCTCCGGTGCATATTCTGCAGGCGATCCGTCAGGTGCCATGTATACGCGGAACATAGAGAAGTCACCAGTGTGGCGAGGCCACATCCAGTTGTCGGTGTCGGCGCCGAACTTTCCGATCGATGAAGGCGGTGCGCCTACGAAACGGACATCCTCATATGTCTTGTATACGATGAGGTAATATACATTGCTGTTGTAGAATGACTGGATGTCGACCGAGCAATGAGGGTTGTTCTTCTTTGCCTCGTTGATGAGGTTTTCAGCGGCCTGGTTCACGGCCTGCATCACCTTTGCTTCGTCATCCTTGAATTCCTTTCTTGCCTTCTTTTCAGCCTTCTCAAGGGCCTTGGTCACATCTTGCATGTACTCGAGGAATGTCACGGTGAGTCCTTCGCAAGGAAGCTCCTCACTGCGGTTCATCGCCCAGTATCCGTCCTTGAGGTAGTCATGCTCCACGGTGCTGAGCTTCTGGATGTTTCCGTATCCGCAGTGGTGGTTGGTCAGCAGGAGACCTTCTGCAGAGACGATTTCGCCTGTACATCCGCCTCCGAACTGCACGATCGCGTCCTTGAGCGAAGTGTGGTTGATGTCATAGATCTGTTTTGGAGTGAGCTCGCAGCCCAGTTCCTTCATCGCCTTTCCGTTCATCTTCTCGAGAAGCGGCAGAAGCCACATGCCCTCGTCAGCGAAAACGCTGCCGGCGAAAATTGTCATCGCTGTGATGATGCTGATAATCTTCTTCATATTAAATCATTGTTGTTGTTTTCTTGTCATTCCGACCGACCGCAGGGAGTGGAGGAATCTAAAACAATGTCGGTTCCAGTTGTTTCAGATGGAAGCTCTTCCGGTGGTGAGGAGTATACCCGTGTTCGATTATGGCCTCGATATGTTCCTTGGTCGGATATCCCATGTTCCTTTCCCATCCGTACTGCGGGTATTCCTGCGCCAGCTTTCTCATGTATTCGTCCCTGTAGGTCTTCGCCAGGACGGAAGCGGCCGCGATCGATGCGAATTTTCCGTCACCTTTCACAACGCACTGATACTGATAGCCGTCAAACGGCTTGAACTTGTTGCCGTCGATCAGCAGATATTCCGGCTTTACACCCAGCCTGCGGACGGCCCTCTGCATGCCTGTGATGGATGCATTGAGGATGTTGATCGTGTCGATCTCCTCGGCGCTGACCTCTTCCACAGCCCATGCGACGGCTTCCCGTTCGATGATCGGACGGAGTGTCTCGCGTGCCTTTTCGGTCATTTTCTTGGAGTCGTTCAGCAGCGGATGATGGAAGTCTTTCGGAAGTATGACTGCAGCAGCGAAGACCGGACCGGCCAGCGGGCCTCTTCCGGCTTCGTCGCAGCCTGCTTCAATCAGGTCTGCATGAAGATAGCTCAAAAGTCGTGGTTCATTGCGCATTCTGCAAATATAACAATCTATTTGTCTGCACCAAGCGAATTTCTGAGCATTGTGATGATTTCGTTCTTGCTTCTGATGGTTTCTTCGAGAGATGCGACAAGCTTTTCAAGGTCGGCTATCCTTCTTTCCATGACTGACATGCGGTTTCCGTATTCTGAACGCATGTCTTCCAGCAGCTTGCCCGGGGCCTGGACGGGGCGGTATCCGAGGACGAGCTCTTCGGTCGAAGTCTCGAGCAGTTCGGCGATCCTGATCACGTTGGCGTTGACGATGTTCGTGTGTCCTTTTTCAAGATCCCTGTATGCGGTCAGGGAGATGTCAAGCCTGTCGGCCATTTCTTCCTGGGTCAGCTTGCGCTCTTTCCTTCTCTTACGGATGTTGTCCTTGATGGTAGAATTGTCCATGTCTTTCGTGATTGATGGACAGCAAAATTATGGGATAAGGCCATGTGCTATAAACAAGATAATCCGACGATTAGCAAGAAAAACTTATCAAAAAAGTTCAAAACTTTTCAAAAAAAGAAAAATCTGCCGTGTTTTCCGGCATTTTCGTCCCAAAAGTTTGGTTTTTCCGTTGTTGTATTGGAGATTTGCGGAAAATGAATATATATGTCTGCTGAAGCTGATGAACTCTATGGAAAGGTCTGCGGCATTGTCATCTCGGATGATGCTCCGCTTGTCAGGGCAGCCGCCCTGCAATCATTGTACGATGGCCTTGGAAAGGCCTCTGAAATGCTCGATGATGTCCTTTACGGACGTCTGGGGATGTCATGCGAGGATGTGGTGGAAGTGCTTATTGATGAGGATAATCGCAAATCATGTCAAAAACATGTGCCCTTTTATTGATATTGCAATAATAATTTTATAGATTTGCGAGGATGTGTCTTAAATGACGCTTAACGAACATAATTACAAACACAATAACACAACAGAACTGATGAAGACTTATTCAACTCAAAACATCCGCAATGTGGTTCTGCTTGGTAGCACCAAGTCAGGTAAGACCACATTATCTGAAGCGATGCTTTACGAAGGTAAGGTCATTGACAGAAGAGGAACAGTAGAAGCAAAGAACACTGTCTCTGACAATGCCGAGATCGAGCAGATGAACCAGAGATCGATCTATGCTACTCCGCTTTACGCAGAGTTCATGGATACAAAATTCAATATAATTGACACTCCGGGTGCAGACGACTTCGTAGGTGGAGCTGTTTCTGCATTCAAGGTATGTGACACAGGTGTGCTCGTTGTAAACGCACAGCAGGGTGTAGAGGTCGGTACACAGATCTTCTCACGCTATGCAAAGGATTACAAGATTCCTCTTATCGTGGCTGTAAACCAGCTCGACGGTGAGAAGGCAAACTGGGAGGGAACTCTCGAGTCGATGAAAGAGGCTTTCGGCAGCAAGCCGGTAGTGGTCCAGTATCCTGTAAACGCAGGTCCTGAGTTTGACGGATTCATCGACGTACTCAAGATGAAGTATTACCGTTTTGCAGGCGATACAGGAAAGCGTGAGGATCTCGAGATTCCTGCAAACCTCGCAGACGAAGCTGAGGAGCTCAGAAATGCCCTTATCGAGCGTGCCGCAGAGTACGACGATACATTGATGGAGACATTCTTCGAGCAGGGCGTTCTTTCAGAGGATGAGATCAGAAAGGGTCTCGGTATCGGTATCCGCCAGGGCGATGTGATGCCTATCTTCTGCCTTTCTGCAAAGAAGGACATCGGAGTAAAGCGTCTCATGGAGTTCACAATCCGCGTAGCGGCTTCTCCAGCAGAGCGTATCGGCAAGACAAAGGATGGAAAAGAGGTTGAGTGCAAGCAGGACGGTCCTGTATCACTCTTCATATATAAGACAGCTGTGGAGCAGCACCTCGGTGAGGTTGCATACTTCAAGGTGATGTCCGGCAAGCTCGTCGAGGGTTCTGACCTTGAGAATCCGGAGACAGGCGACAAGGAAAGAATCACAGCTATCTATGCGGTTGCAGGTAAGAAGAAGGAGAAGGTTACAGAGCTCGTTGCCGGTGACATCGGATGTACAGTTAAGCTCCGTGCAGCAAAGACAAACGTTACTCTCTGTACTCCAGGTTCCGATATCGCTTATCTTGACATCAAGTTCCCTCACTACAAGTATCGCTGCGCCGTAAAGGCAAAGGATGCGAAGGATGAGGAGAAGGTGAGCGAGGCTATGGCGAAGATCGCAGCCGAGGATCCTACATACATCATCGAGTATCACAAGGAGATGAAGCAGACCATCCTCAAGGGTCAGGGCGAGCAGCATGTCAACACTCTCAAGTGGAGACTCCAGAACGAGAACAAGCTCGAGATCGAGTTCTCGGCTCCTAAGATCTCTTACCGTGAGACAATCACAAAGGTGGCTTGCGCAGACTATCGTCACAAGAAGCAGTCAGGTGGTGCCGGCCAGTTCGGTGAGGTTCACCTCCTTATCGCTCCTTATCAGGAGGGTGTGGATCCAGGTAACCGCTTCAAGGTTGACGGCAAGGAAGTTGTCCTCAACATCAAGGGTAAGGAAGAGTTCGACCTTCCATGGGGCGGTAAGCTCGAGTACTACAACTGCGTTGTCGGTGGTGCCATCGATGCACGCTTCATGCCTGCTATCCTCAAGGGTATCAACGAGAAGATGAGCGAAGGTCCTCTTACAGGTTCGCTTGCACGTGATATCCGCGTTTATGTTTACGATGGTAAGATGCATCCGGTAGATTCAAATGAAATCTCATTCGTTCTCGCATCACGTAACGCTTTCAAGGAGGCGTTCCGTATCGCAGGTCCGAAGATCATGGAGCCTATCTACAATGTTGAGGTTCTTACTCCATCAGAGTACATGGGTGCTTGTATGTCTGACCTCCAGAACCGCCGTGCCCTCATCGAGGGAATGGGCGAGGACAAGGGCTTCAGCACTATCAAGGCACGCGTTCCGCTCGCAGAGCTCTACCGTTACTCTACAACCCTCAGCTCACTCTCATCAGGTAGCGCTACATTCACAATGGACTTCGCTGACTACCAGCCTGTTCCTGGTGATGTACAGGAGAAGCTCCTGAAGGCTTACCTCGAGGAGGAGAAGGAAGACTAGCAACTGTCATCCCGAGCTTAGTCGAGGGATATGTTATAGCCGGAGGCGACCCTTTTCAGGGCCGCCTCTTTTGTATTATAAAGAAAAGTTGAAAACATGGTTTACCAACCGGATGAGATGACCTGTCTGGAGGTCAGGGCAGAAGGAGGGACGGTGTGGTTCAGCTGGCGGATATGGCAGTTCTCGCAAATTTTGCGACAACTGCAGCTGTTCAAAACGTCCATGACCGTTTTATGATAATGGATGAAGAAGACACCCGTTGAGCGGCTGGAGTGGCTTATAGGGCTATTCTTCTGCTCAACGGGGTGTGATGAATCGGTTTTCTATCTGATGAAGTTGGTCATAACCGGCTTTTCCTTGGCAGGTGCTTCGATTCCGGCTGCGCGTCCAGCCTCGATGCATTTGAGAAGCCATGCCATGTTGCGGCCGAGTTCTCTCATCACCTGCATGCCTTCTTCGTCCTGGCGGACCTGGTCAGGTGTGTTTCCGTGTACCATGTTCCAGTATTTCGATGAGACTACAGGCATTGACGAGATGGTGAAGTATTTGTTGATCTGGTCGAATGCCGCTGTGGTACCACCTCTGCGGGCGCTTACGATGCCGGCAGCCGGCTTGTAGCGGTAAACAGCCCCCTTGCCGTAGAATGCGCGGTCCATGAATGATGTCAATGCTCCTGAAAGTGCGGCATAGTGTACCGGGCTTCCGAAGATGAAGCCGTCAGCTTCCTTTGCCTTTCCGATGAACTCGTTTACGATGTCGTTGATGACGCAGAGTCCGCTAGGCTTTTCTCCGTTCGGACCTCTTCTGCAGCACGCACCGCATCCGAGACATCCTGAAATAGGCTTGGTTCCGAGCCAGAAGATTTCAGTCTCGACTCCTGCCGCATTGAGTTCCTTTTCCACCTCTGCAAGAGCGGTGTATGTGCATCCCTCCTTGTGAGGGCTTCCGTTTACAAGTATTACTTTCATATGTTCTGTCTTATTGCTTTATTTAACATTACTTAACTCATTACTTCCCTCGAGGACGTGGATGCTCCCTCAATTGTCATGCTGAACGAAGTGAAGCATCTTTATCACGAAGATCCTTCGCTGGCGCTCAAGATGACAGGTAACAAATATAGTGACACGATGGCGATATGCCAAATTTCTGGGAATTTTTGTAAATTTGGAAGCGTTGTACAGTAAAGTCAAGGGATTATGATAGAGGAAATGCTTCTGCCGCTGGTGTCGGAACGCTTTACGACCGAGCCGAAATACCGTGAGGGACATGTGAGGATCATCAATGCCTTGCCGGGCAGGAGGATTCTGGGACTCCATGTGCCTGATATGAAGAAAGTTGCGAAGGAACTCTCGCGGAGAGAGGATGCTATCGGGATCATTCATGGATTTGAGCAGGAAGCGGCGGAGGAGTCACGGTCGGAATATGGCAGCAGGCTGGCGTATGAGGAGACCGTCGTGTGGGGGCTGATGATCAATGCCATGAAGATTCCATGGGAACAGAGGAGGGAGATGCTCGCGAAGTATGTGCCGGTGATGGACAACTGGGCCGTATGCGATACATTCTGCTGCAATGCGAAATGGAAATGTGACCGCGTGGAACTATGGGATTTCCTTCAGCAGTTCTGGAATTCGTACAGTGAGTTCGAGGTCCGCTTTGCCATTGTCATGTCGATGGTGCATTACCTTGATACAGAATGGTTTCCAAAAGTGGGCGAAAGGATTGACCGATTGGAGATTGATAAGATATGTTCATATTATCGTAAGGCGAAAAAAGCAGATAAAGACACATACGGACAGGGTACGGTCATAGGTGAAAGTCCATACTATGTCCGCATGGGCGTGGCATGGCTGCTGGCGACAGCGTTGGCAAAACTTCCGGAAGAGACCCGTGCATATGTGAATGCCTCCCGTCTGCCGGAAGATGTGAAGCGTCTTTATGCCCGCAAGGCCCGGGAATCCTTCCGTACCCGCACCGTCAGTCCTTTCTGATTCATGATAATTTTAAGTTTATTCCGGACTTTTGGCGCGGTTTTTAAAGTTTTATTTGGTGAATCATTAAAATTAATCTATATTTGCAGTCCTGTCATGTGAGGCAGGCAGTTTTGGTGAGATGGGTGAGTGGCTGAAACCACCAGTTTGCTAAACTGACGTACGGGTAACTGTACCGGGGGTTCGAATCCCCCTCTCACCGCAAATAAAAAAGCAAGAGCACCACGAGTTTACTCGATGGTGCTCTTGCTTTTTTATTTGCACCGCCCGCCGCAGGCGGAGGGGATGTGATATAATTGACAAAAATGGTTGGTAAAACCGCTGTAACTTGATTATATTCATGCACTTACATAAATTAGATGAAAACGATTTCATCTAATGAGTGATAATCCCAAAATAAGAAGGCGTTTACGCTGCCCCAGTTGTGGG
>JAFTWQ010000014.1 GCA_017465225.1 Bacteroidales bacterium | reverse complement strand
TTCTGTTCTATATATGCCATGCTAAAACCATTTTCAAGCATATGCATATACTTCAGCCGTTCTGCATACCCATGTTTTCTGTACTTTTTAGACATAACAAAACCCCGAAAGTTTTTTGTCTAACTTTCGGGGTTCATGTCAACCTCCCGGGATTTTTCTTTATCTGATCTTGTTCACTGACCAGTCGTTTCCGTAGATGATTCTTCTGACTCCTGTGTTGATGTAGCCTCCATCATCAGTCTTCAGACAATCAAAGGTACTCTGGAGCATCTGCATTTCATGATCTCCGATCTTTGACGGCCATCTGTTGCCGTAGCGGGAATAGAGGCGGATGAAGTATCCTGCGATGTCATAGCCCTGGAATGCGAACTGTGTCGGTTCGGTGTTGAAGAGAGCCCTGTACTTCATGATGAAGTCCATCACCCTTTTGTCTGAATAATCAATATAGTATCCGAGGCTGACATGCATGTTTACGTTGTGGAAGTTTTCGGCTTCAATGGTCTCGAAGCTGCGGATCTTCGACGGGGCATAAAGCACGATGTCGTATTTCTTATGTACAAGCACGTTGAGGTTTCTGACGACATCATTTACGAATGCTTCGCTTTCCGATGCTATCAGGAATCTGTTCGTGCCCTTGTCGGTCATAAGCCTGATAAGAGGCTCGGTCACGTTTCTGCCTTCAAGGATGCTGTATGAGAACGGGCTGTAGCTGATGCCGGTAGAGTCTATTGCAGCCTTTATCATGTCTACTGCTGCATTCTGCCTTGCACCTTTCTCGGTGATCACAATCACCTTGTCAGAATACCTCTTGTCTTCCTTGAGCCATGCGGCAAGATCCTCGTACTGGAGCTTGTGCGGTACAGGAGCCTGGATCATGTACTCATGTGTCCCGACAAGCTCTTCCGCTCTCGGATCCAGTGGGGAAATCACTGCTTTGGCATCCGGCGCAAGTTCGAAAAGCCTGCTGAGATCTCCGGATGAGATAGGGCCTATCACGAGGTCGCTGTTCTCTATCCTTTCCTTGGTAACAGGAAGATTGCCGTCAGCCACGTCATATACGCTCAATTCGGTCTTGATGCCCTCCTTAGCCATGTCATATGTGGCCAGAAGCACTCCGCTGTAGAAGTCCATGTTGTTGCGGCTGCTTGCGCTTCCTGTAGCCTTGAGCGGCAGAAGCAGGGATACGGAAACCTCCCTGTCAGGGAAAATCCATCTGTCTTCCGGCTCTTCTTCCTGAACGGCTTCCTCGGTCTCTTCAGCCGGTGTATCAACTTCTTCAGTTGAAGGTATCTCTTCGGTTACGGTTTCTTCCACAACGATGTCGGATGAAGCAGGAATGATAAGTTTCTGCCTCTTTGTAAGTTTTCTTCCCTTGAGGCCGTTGGCCTTCATGATAGCTTCTACGGTCACGCCGTATTTCTCTGCGATCACATCAAGGTCCTCATACCATTTTACAATATGTACAGTGCCGTCAGACTGTGTCTGTACGGCAGGCGCTTCGGCCTTTTCAGGCTCTGCGACATGGACTGTCGGCTCGTCATTGCATGGGATTATCAGGATCGAGTTCTTCTTCAATCCATTCTCCTTCACCGAAGGGTTGTACTTGTAGATGTCCTCGATGCTTACATTGTATGCCTTGCTGATAGAGAAAAGCGTCTGCCTTTCGAGCACGATATGCGAATAGCAGACCTTTCCGTCCACTCTTATCTTCTCCTTTGATATGCTTACAGGAGTATTCTCATAATCCTGTGCCGAGACCGATACCGGGAGCACGAATGTCATAGCCATGGCAAGCATCAGCCTGCCGATTGATCTTATAACTCTCTTTTCCATAGTCTGTCCATATTATAATTGCCCGATGAACTCAATGAGCCTCTGGGCGAATGTCTTCCATGATAATCTTTCCTTCTCCTTGCGGATGCAGCCGATGCAGCCCTCACTTATTGACGGATCGCTGAAATATTTCAATATCTCATCCCTGATCGCATCAGGAGTGCCTTCCGAAGCGACAAGTCCTGTGCCTCTGTCTCCGATCGTTTCCTTGAGGCCGCCTACATCCGTAACGATCATCGGTACTTCGAAGTGGTAGGAGACCGAACTGATGCCGCTCTGCGTTGCGCTTCTGTATGGAAGTACGGCAACGTCAGCGGCAGAAAAATAATCCGTCACCTCCGAATCCTTTATGTATTTCAGATTCATCGATATCCGGTCCTTTCCAGGAATCCTGTCGATTATTTCCTGATATCTGTCAAATGAACCGTATGGCTCACCTGCGATTATGAGCTGATAATCTTCCGGAAGCTTTCCGAACGCCTCGAGAAGGATGTCCAGCCCCTTGTATGTGCGGATGAGACCGAAGAAAAGAATGTTCTTCTTTCCGGGAGCAAGCCCCAGCTTCCTTTCAGCCTCAGCCCTGTCCTTCCTTGCTCCGAAATGCGAGTACAGAGGATGCTGGATCACAGTGTACGGCATGTCCGGATCTATCTTCAAAAGATCCTTTGAGACAGCTTCGCATAATGTTACGCTTCCGTTGCTGCCCTTGAGGAAATACTTTGTCAGAGGAGTGTCGAAGAAATGCTGCTCATGCGGAACCACATTGTCAAGAATAGATATCACCTTGCAGTGCTTCTTCATCTTCCTTGTGATGTAGCCCAGCGATGGAGCGAAATACGACATCCAGTATCTGACGATCAGCACATCCGGCTTCCAGTCGCGGATCTCACGATATGTGCTGTGGTATGTAAAAGGATTGGCCGTATCCAGCAGAGATACGCTCTCTACCGGTACGGCCTCATCGTCTGCTGTCACATATTGAGTCTTTCCCGGGAAGAGGAATTCTGGATATTGTCTCTTGAAGTTGAACGCTCTGACAACATGATCTTTGCTCAGTTCACCATAAAGGCATGCGTTAAACTGAGAGATTCCTCCTCGATAGGGGTAGAAACAGGACAGTATTGCTATTTTCAATGATTACTCCTCGCTTTTCTGATTCTTTGTCTTGATGTACTCTTCGTTGAGTCCTGCAAGAACAGCCTCTGTGATGTCAAGAGCCGGATCAGCTGTGATTACAGGTGCTCCGCCTGAGTTTGTGAGGATCATGGCGTACTGCTTCTCCTCGTTGTACTTGTTGATGAATGTCTGGATCGCATCGCCAAGCTGGTTCATCATCACTACCTGCTCCTCGTTGATCTCCTGCTGCTTCTGAGCTGCATAGTTGTTGAAGTCGATCTCCTGCTGCTGGAGCTTCTGACCCTGTACCTCTGCCACTGAACGTGTCATGAGACCCTTCTGGATCTTCTCCTGATATGCAGCAACTTCCTTCTCAAGCTTCTGGCCTCTTCTTGTAACCTCTGCCTGGATGTTCTGTGCCTTTGTCTCTACTACCGAACGGAGGTCGTTTGCCATGTCATACTCCATGAGGATCCTGTCGAGGTCGATGTAGACGATGTCACCCTTCTGGGCAGTTACTTCTGTACCTTCACCTTCAACTGCAACTTCTGCCTTCTTGCCGTCCTTATTGAGGGACAGGACTCCGAATACTACAACAGCGATCAATGAAATGATGCTGAGGATAAGTGATGTGTTTTTCATTTTAATGTTGTTATTTTTATTGTTTGTTATTCATTTCCAGCCGTCGGCATGGACGGTAAAACATGCAAAGGTAATCAAAAAATCTTAACTTTCGAGAGATAGGCCTTTATTGTTTGCTCCAGACCCATATATAATGCGTCGCATATGATGGCGTGGCCTATGGAAACCTCGTCCGTCCATGGGATGCTTCTGATGAAGAATTCGAGGTTGTCGAGATTCAGATCATGGCCTGCATTCAGCCCCAGGCCGCATCTGCGGGCCTCTTCCGCCGCTGCAATGAAAGGAGCTACGGCCGCATCGCGGTCCTTGCGGAACATGTCGGCATACGGCTCGGTGAACAGTTCGACCCTGTCGCTTCCGCACAGTGCCGCGCCTTCGACCATGGCGGGATCAGCTCCGACAAAGATCGATGTCCTGATGCCGTGCTTCCTGAACTCCGCGCATACTTCAGTAAGAAAGCTTCTGTTCGCAATTGTATCCCATCCTGCGTTAGATGTTATTGCATTCTCCGCATCCGGAACCAGGGTCACCTGATGAGGGCATGTCCCGATGACCAGGTCGATGAATGACGGTATCGGATTGCCTTCGATGTTGAATTCTGTAGTGACCAGAGGCTTGATCTCCCTGACGTCGGAATATCTGATGTGTCTTTCGTCCGGTCTCGGATGTACTGTGATGCCTTCCGCACCGAATCGTTCGCAGTCAACTGCAGCCTTTGCCACATCAGGCATCTTTCCGCCTCTTGCATTTCTGATCGTTGCGATCTTGTTTATGTTGACGCTGAGTCTTGTCATTTTGCTTCTGATTGGTTGTTACAGACTACAAATTTATATAATAAACTTCAATTTTTGATATTTATGTGCTAATTTTGAGGCCCGTTTTCTTTTGACGGGCATATGTGGAACATGAAGACAGCTATATACATAGGCAAGCGGGAGGCGGTTTCAGACCCTTGTCTGCAGACGTTGTGGGATGATCTCCGCGCCGGCGGATGCGAACTGGATTTCCTCGCGGAAGGTGAGTCTCCTGACGAAGGACATGACATGCTCCTGAGTGTGGGAGGTGACGGTACCTTCCTTTCTGCGTCCATGCTTGTGGCGGGGAAGGACATCCCCGTCATGGGGGTGAATCTCGGCCGTCTAGGCTTCCTTTCGGAAAACAGGCCCTCGGCGGTTGCGTCGGCAATCCTTTCGGGCGAATATACCGTGGAAAACAGGGCGATGCTCAAGGCGGATGTGCATACCGGCAATCCGGAGCTGGATGAATTCCCGTATGCATTGAATGAATTTACGGTTCACCGCAGCGGAGCAGCGATGCTGGGAGTTGAAGTGAGCCTCGACGGCGTGCAGCTACCTACATACTGGGCGGACGGCCTCATCGTTTCCACGAGTTCCGGATCGACGGCATACTCGCTCAGCGCCGGAGGACCGATCGTGCTTCCGGAATCAAAGGTCCTGATCATATCACCGATAGCGCCGCACAACCTCAATGTAAGGCCACTCGTGGTTCCGGACAATACCGAAATCAGGCTCAGGATGCACTCCAGGGATGAAAACGTGATCTATACCGCAGATAACAGGACTGCCGTCATCCCTTCGGGTGCGGAGGTAGGAATCAGTGTGGCACAGTTTTCGCTGAAGCGTGTCCGGCTTAACAGATCCAATTTTATTGATGCCCTTACAGAGAAACTATTCTGGGGCGAAGACGTCAGAAACATCAAATAAGAAATATGTCGACAGAATCTATGACTAAGGTGCCGCTTCACGTGTCGATGATAATGGACGGGAACGGACGTTGGGCGAAAGAGCGTGGAAAGGAAAGGGTGGAAGGCCATTTCGCCGGTGTTGAGAGCGTGCGCGCATGCGTTGAGGCAGCGGTAGAGAACGGAGTGAAGTATCTGTCCCTATATGCATTCTCGGAAGAGAACTGGAACCGCCCTCAGGCGGAGGTGGACACGCTTATGGGACTGATGGTGAAGGCGATGGCGAATGAGATGGACAGCCTCGACAGGAATGGCGTGCGATTTGTCGTGCTCGGCAACAGGGCCCGTCTTGCGGATGAACTCAATGCGACGATAGACAGCTGCATGGAAAGGACAAAGGACAATGATGTGCTTGTCCTGATCATATTCCTCAGCTACAGCGGAAAATGGGATATTCTTCAGGCCGCGATGAAGATGGCGGAGGACATGAAGGACAATCCCGGACGTAAGGAAGAAATCGTGAATGAAGGCGTGAAAGCGTTTGACAGATACCTTGTTACGGCGGATATACCGGATCCGGACCTCATCGTCAGGACGTCAGGTGAGAGCCGTCTCAGCAATTATCTGTTGTGGCAGGGGGCATATTCGGAGCTGCTTTTTGTCGATACATTGTGGCCGGATTTCAGGAAGGATGACTTCCGTAAAGCCTTGGAATCATACGCAAAACGTGACCGACGTTATGGAAAAGTCAAATAATTACGTATATTTGCAGTTTTGAATTTAAGAGTAGAAAGATGAGATTATACCGATTGGTCTGCCTTATGTCGATCCTGGCGCTGTCATGCCCGCTTTGGGCGCAGCAGTCGGGCGATGATGTTGTGGTAGACTATAACAATCCAAAGAAATATACGGTAGGTGGCGTAAAGGTTGAGGGAAACCAGCACATTTCGCCGGATCAGATATTGCAGATCGCTTCTCTTCGGGAGGGTATGGAAGTGACCGTGCCGAGCGAGGATATGTCAAACGTGGTGAACAGGCTCTGGCTGCAGAGATTCTTCGAGGACGTTGCGGTCGTCATCGATTCCATCACCCCTACCCGTGATACCGCTTATTTCAAGATATCCATCATCGAGCGTCCCCGTGTCTCGCGCTGGACATTCAGCGGTGTGAGGAGCGGTGAGGAGAAGGAGCTTCTCGAGCGCCTTAATTTCCGTCGAGGAGGCGAATTCTCTGAATATGTTGCCAAGACCTCTACCGATATCATCAAGAGATATTACAAGGAAAAAGGCTTCAATAATGTCGAGGTAGATGTACGCACAAAGCGTGATACGGTGATCAAGAGTGCCATAAGAGTGCAGTTCGCCGTCAACAAGGGTGAGAAGGTCAAGATCAAGACCATCACCTTCAAGGGTGCCGACAATGTGAAGGAGAGCAAGCTCGTGCGTTCGATGAAGAAGACAAGGGACAAGCGTCTGCAGAACTTCTTCAGTTCCAAGAAATTCCAGGAAAAGGAGTATGACAACGACAAGAAGGCCCTCCTGACCGTCTTTAACGAGGCCGGTTACAGGGATGCAAGGATCGTCAAGGATACTATGTATTATGTAGAGCCGAACCGTCTCCAGATCGACTTCGAGATCGATGAAGGAAAGAAGTATTACTTCAGGGACATCACGTGGACCGGTAACTCTGTCTATGATTCCGAGACTCTCGATGAGGTCCTCAAGATCGGAAAGGGAGACGTCTATGATGTGGTGACGATGGAAAAGAGGCTCTTCGGTGGCGGAAAGCAGAGCGAGTACGACATTTCGAAGCTTTACCGTGACAACGGATATCTCTTCTTCAATATCCAGCCTGTGGAAATGAACATCGAAGGCGATTCTGTCGATGTTGAGATGCGTATCGTCGAAGGCAAGCCTGCTACCCTGAACAACATCGTGATCAACGGTAACGACCTTACGAACGAGCGCGTGATACGCCGTCAGGTATTTACTCGTCCTGGCTATCTGTTCAGCCAGTCAGATTTCGAGCGTTCGATCCGAGAGATCGCATCAATGGGCCAGTTCGACCCGGAGGCGATCATGGACCCTGCCAAGGGATATTCGATCATACCGAACCAGATGAACAATACTGTCGATCTCGTATATAACGTGACCGAGAAGCCTTCAAGCCAGCTCGAGCTTTCAGGAGGATGGGGAGGAAACACATTCGTGGCGACAGTCGGTGTGAGCTTCAACAACTTCTCTACACGCCGCTTCTTCGACAAGAGCGCATGGCGTCCTGTTCCGCTTGGAGATGCACAGAACCTTTCGATAAGATTCCAGACCAACGGTACATATTACACGAGCCTTTCGGCAAGTTTCTCGGAGCCATGGCTTTTCGGAAAGAAGCCGACCTCGCTCAATATGTCGCTCTACTATACACGACAGACCAATTCATACATATATTATAATATCCTCAACAACGACGAGTATATGGAGGTGTATGGATTCGCTGCAGGTATCGGTAAGCGTCTGAAATGGCCTGACAACTATTTCGTGCTCTACAACCAGCTCAGCTGGCAGACATACAAGCTTCAGAACTGGGCATATCAGTTCCTGTTCAATACAGGTATCTCCCATAACCTGAGCTATACTCTGAGCCTGTCAAGAACATCTACTGACCAGCAGATCTATCCGCGTCAGGGTTCGGACTTCAGCTTCTCTCTCCAGCTCACGCCGCCTTACTCACTTCTCCGAAAGAAGGATCACGGACTGCTGGATGTGGATGGAAATCCGATAAAGGTTGACAGCTGGAAGGACATCGACTACAATTTCCAGAGTTCGCAGGACAGATACAAGTGGATCGAGTATCATAAGTGGTCATTCAAGGGCTCTGTGTTCACCAAGCTTGTCGGAGACCTCGTTCTCATGGCACGTGCACAGTTCGGATATCTCGGATATTACAACAGAAACTGGGGATATTCGCCGTTTGAGGGCTTCCGTGTCGGTGGTGACGGTATGTCAGGATATGATACATATGGATCGGAGATCATCTCGCTCCGTGGTTATGAAAACTACTCGCTGACTCCTCAGGCATTGTCATCGTACAATTCTACAGGAAACTACTATGCAGGAAACGTATATGACAAGTTCACGGTAGAGCTCCGTTATCCTGTCATCCTTCAGCCGCAGTCTACGATCTATGCATTGCTCTTCCTTGAGGGAGGTAACTGCTGGTCTGACATCAGGGATTTCAATCCGTTCCAGATCAAGAGATCTGCCGGAGTCGGCGTGAGGGTATTCCTCCCGATGATCGGTCTTCTCGGAGTTGACTGGGGATGGGGATTCGACGACCCTGTAAACGGAAAGAGCCAGTTCCACTTCGTGATCGGTCAGCAGTTCTAACACTGTCATCCCAAGCCTGACGAGGGAACTTGAATATGAATAATTATTAACAGTAAGATAGAATTATGAAAAGAATCATTTTGATCGCAGCTATGGCAATCGTTTCATTCGCTGCAACAGCACAGAACCTCAAGTTCGGCTATGTAAACTACACAGAGCTCATTCAGCTCATGCCGGAGATGGATTCAGTACGCGTACAGCTCGAGGCTCAGGAGAGAGAGACATATGAGACTCTCGGTGCAATGTATGAGGAGTATCAGACAAAGGCACAGCAGTTCCAGCAGAAGGAGTCTACATGGACACCTGCAATCAGAGACAGCAAGATGAAGGAGCTCCAGGAGATCGAGGCCCGTTTCCAGGAAAGCCAGCAGATTTTCCAGCAGGAACTTCAGCAGATGCAGCAGATGCTTCAGGCTCCTGTATATGAGAAGGCACAGACAACAGTTACAGAGCTTGCAAAGGCTAAGGGACTTGCATTCGTGTTCGAGGAGACCCAGATGCTTTACATCGATGCGGCTCAGGCAGTGAACCTTACTCCAGAGGCTCGTGCAGCTCTCAATATTCCTGAGGGAAGGACTCTCGAGACCCTTCAGGCAGAGCTTCAGGCAAAGGCACAGGCAGCTCAGGGACAGATGTAATCATGCTTCCTTAAGCAGGAATTCATATACGGGACTTCCCATGTCGGGAGGTCCCGTTTTTTATTTGTGTAAAAACTTTGAAATTGTATATCATTTTTCCAAAAAATGTATACATTTGTATCAGAATCTGACTTATTGATTTAAATATATAACACTAAGCTATGCAACATAAGGTCATTGATACTAAAGATGTTGTCATAAGGTTTGCTGGAGATTCGGGAGATGGCATGCAGCTCACCGGGTCTCTTTTTGCAGATATGTCAGCAATCTTCGGTAACGAACTTTCAACTTTCCCGGATTATCCGGCTGAAATCAGAGCTCCGCATGGTACCGTTTCCGGCGTTTCCGGTTTCCAGGTACATATCGGAAGCGAGCACATCACAACCCCAGGTGACTTCTGCGACCTCCTCGTGGCGATGAACCCGGCTGCCCTAAAGGCCAATGCAAAATGGCTCAAGAGAACGGCTATGGTCCTCATCGATTCAGATACATTCGATGAAGAAGGTCTCAAGAGGGCTGGTCTCAAGAACGATCCTATCGCCGAACTCTATATCGAGGACAGGACCATCATCATCGCTCCTATCACTACCTTGACAGAGGAAAGCCTCAAGGACAGCGGACTTGACAGAAAGACTGTGGCGAAGTGCAAGAACATGTTCACCCTCGGAATGGCTTGCTACATCTATAACCGTCCGATGGAATACATATTCCAGTATCTTGAGCGTAAGTTCGGAAAGAAGAAGCCTGAACTTATCGAGCCTAACAAGAAGGTGCTGAAGGACGGCTACAATTATGCAGCCAACATCCAGGCAATCCCTAATACATACAATATCGAGCCGGCTCACCAGCCAAAGGGCCTTTACAGGAACATTACAGGTAACCAGGCTACAGCATGGGGACTTCTTGCTGCAGCCGAGAAGGCCAACCTGCCTCTCTTCTGCGGTTCTTACCCTATCACACCTGCTACAGGCATCCTTGAAGAGCTTGCAGTCCACAAGAGCCTCGGAGCCAAGACTCTCCAGGCAGAGGACGAGATTGCAGGTATCTGTACTGCAATCGGAGCCGCATTTGCAGGAAATCTTGCGGTGACTACAACATCAGGCCCTGGTCTTTCCCTCAAGTCTGAAGCTCTCGGACTTGCCGTGATGACCGAGCTTCCGCTTGTCATTGTGGATGTACAGCGTGCCGGCCCGTCTACAGGTATCCCTACCAAGACCGAGCAGACCGACCTCAATCAGGCCCTCTATGGCAGAAACGGAGAGTGCCCTATGGTCGTGATGGCAGCTCATTCGCCTGCGGGATGCTTCGACGCAGCATTCAATGCAGCAAAGATCGCCCTTGAGCATATGACTCCAGTCCTTCTCCTTACCGAAGGATTCCTCGGCAACGGTTCCGAGCCATGGCTCATCCCATCAATGAAGGATTATCCGAAGATCGTTCCTCCTTTCGTACAGCCGAATACCGAATTCAAGCCGTTCAGAAGGGATCCGGAGACTTTCGTACGCAAATGGGCAGTTCCGGGAATGGCAGGATACGAGCATCGCGTCGGCGGTCTCGAGAAGAATCACGACGGAGTGCTTTCATCAGATCCTGTAAACCACGCTACAATGGTGAAGGAACGTCAGATGAAGGTAGATAAGGTCGCAGACTTCATTCCGGAACTTGAGGTGAACGGCGCGGAGAGCGGAAAGCTCCTCGTTGTCGGCTGGGGCGGAACTTATGGACATCTGCTCTCGGCGGTACAGGAGGTACGTGAGGCCGGAATCGATGTCAGCTTCGCTCATTTCGACTACATCATGCCTCTTCCACGCAATACGGAGAAGGTGCTCGGTAACTTCGACAAGATTCTCGTATGCGAGCTCAACAGCGGCCATTTCGTGAACTACCTCCGTGGTGTCATGCCGCAGTTCAAGTATGAGCAGTTCAACAAGGTGCAGGGACAGCCGTTCCTCGTACAGGAAATCGTAGGTGCAATAAAGGAAAACCTCTAAATCCTGAACTGTTCAATGTCATCCTGAACGAAGTGAAGGATCTATAAAACAAGAAACATTATGCCAAGATATACATTCAAGGAATTCAAGAGTGATCAGGAAGTAAGATGGTGCCCGGGATGTGGTGACCATGGCGTCCTCGCTGCATTGCAGAGGGCTCTCCCTGATGTGACCGAGGCTCTGGGATACAGCAAGGAAAGATATGTTGTCGTTTCCGGTATCGGCTGTTCTTCCCGCCTGCCATATTATATGAATACATATGGTTTCCACAGTATCCACGGCCGTGCGACTGCGATATCGACAGGTATCAAGGTGGCCAATCCGGACCTTGCCGTATGGCAGGCATGCGGTGACGGTGATGCGCTTGCCATCGGAGGAAACCACTTCATCCATGCGATCAGAAGGAACGTAGACATCAACATCATCCTTTTCAACAACCAGATCTACGGCCTTACAAAGGGTCAGTATTCTCCTACATCAAAGTTCGGAGCGATATCCAAGACTTCGCCATACGGTACTGTAGAGCAT
This sequence comes from Bacteroidales bacterium, assembly GCA_017465225.1. Taxonomy (GTDB): domain Bacteria; phylum Bacteroidota; class Bacteroidia; order Bacteroidales; family UBA932; genus Cryptobacteroides. The sequence continues at coordinate 5,200 of JAFTWQ010000014.1, read as the reverse complement.
CCGTTCAATCCGGGAAGCCTCGTGCTTGGTGCAAAGGGAACATTCTTCGCCCGTTCTCTCGATTCGGAGCTCAAGCTTACTTCTGAAATCATGCTCGCAGCGGCAAAGCACGACGGCTGCTCTGTGATGGAGATGCTTACAAACTGCGTCATCTTCAATGACGGAGCCCATAAGCTGATCGCTGACAGGGAAGTGCGCGCCGACAGGACCATCGTTCTCCGTCATGGAGAGAAGATGATCTTCGGAAAGGACAGGAACAAGGGTATCATGCTCGACGGCATGGGCCTGAAGGTGGTGACCATCGGAGAAAACGGCATTACAGAGGACGATATCCTCACACATGACGCTCATTCGGAGAATGTCGGCATCCATATGATGCTTGCCGATATGAAATATCCTGATTTCCCTGTCGCTCTCGGAGTCATCCGCGACGTCAAGGATGTTACTTATGATGACGGTGTGCGCAATCAGGTTGCCGAAGTCAAGGCAAAGTCAAAGATCCAGTGCGTAGACGACCTGCTCCGCAGCGGTTCTACATGGGAAGTTAAATAACGAACCAATAATCAATAACACAAAACATGAACACTAAAGATTTGATGGCCAGACTCCAGGCCAAGTATCCTTACGAGAAAGAGTATCTCCAGGCGGTACACGAAGTATTGGAGTCAATCGAGGAAGTTTACAACCAGCATCCTGAATTCGAGGACGCAAAGATCGTTGAGCGTATCGTAGAGCCAGAGCGTATCCTTACTTTCAAGGTTACATGGATTGACGATAACGGTGAGGTTCAGACAAACACAGGTTACAGAGTGCAGTTCAACTCTGCTATCGGACCTTACAAGGGCGGTATCCGTTTCCATCCTTCGGTAAACCTCTCGATCCTCAAGTTCCTCGGCTTCGAGCAGACATTCAAGAATGCCCTCACAACCCTCCCTATGGGCGGTGGAAAGGGTGGTTCTGATTTCAACCCAAGAGGAAAATCAGACGCTGAGATTATGCGTTTCTGCCAGGCATTCATGCTTGAGCTCTGGAAGGTGATCGGTCCTGACCAGGACGTTCCTGCAGGTGACATCGGAGTAGGCGGCCGCGAGATCGGTTTCATGTACGGTATGTACAAGAAGCTCGCCCAGCAGTATAATACAGGTGTGCTCACAGGCAAGGGTCTTACATGGGGCGGTTCAATACTCCGTCCTGAGGCTACAGGTTTCGGCGCCGTATATTTCGTACAGCATATGCTCCAGATGGCAGGAAAGGACATCAAGGGCAAGACTATCGCTCTCTCTGGCTTCGGTAATGTAGCATGGGGTGCTGCAACAAAGGCTACAGAGCTTGGTGCAAAGGTCATCGCCATCTCAGGTCCTGACGGAGCTATCTATGATCCGGAAGGAATGAACGAGGAGAAGATCGCTTACATGCTTGAGCTCCGCGCTTCAAACAACGACGTTGTGGCTCCATTCGCTGAGAAGTTCCCATCTGCGACATTCTACCCAGGCAAGAAGGCTTGGAGCATCAAGTGTGACATCGCTATGCCTTGTGCATTCCAGAATGAGATGACTGGTGCAGACGCAGAGGAACTCCTTGCAAACGGAACATGGCTTGCAGCTGAGGTTTCGAACATGGGATGTACTCCAGAGGCAATCGCAGCATTCCAGAAGGCAGGCATCATGTTCGCTCCTGGTAAGGCTGTAAACGCTGGTGGCGTGGCGACTTCAGGTCTTGAGATGACCCAGAATGCAATGCACATCAGCTGGGGCCCTGCAGAAGTTGACGAGAAGCTTCACAGCATCATGGCTAACATCCACGAGGCTTGCGTGAAGTACGGTACACAGCCAGACGGTTACATCAACTACGTGAAGGGTGCAAACATCGCCGGCTTCATGAAGGTTGCCCAGGCAATGCTCGAACAGGGAATCATCTAAAATTCTGATATACTTATGTGAAGTGAGGTGGAGAGATCTGCCTCACTTTTACATTTATTTGATTGCTTTATTGTAAATAAAGAGTAACTTTGCGCCCGTTTTGAAAAGAGGCAACTATTCTAACTAAACAATTATAATGGGTACTAAGAAATTTTCTGTTAAATATTGTGTGCTGCTCCCATTGGTGCTGCTGATCACAATATTCCTTCTTGCAGTCCCTACTTCATTCTTTGGTATTGAGGGACTGACTGTTCTGCAGCAGCGTACAATCGCTCTTTTTGTATTTGCTGCCCTTATGTGGATCTTCGAGATCATTCCAAGCTGGACAACATCCGTACTGGTTATCGTGATGGCTCTTCTCATGCTTTCCAACAAGGGACTTGGCTTCCTTATGGTAGATGCGTCCGGAGCTAAACTCGAAGGTATCATGAATTACACCAAGATCATGTCTGCTTTTGCCGATCCGGTGGTGATGCTCTTCCTTGGAGGATTCTCACTTGCCATCATGGCGCAGAAATATGGCTTGGATGTTACTTTGGCAAGAGTCCTTCTGAAGCCTTTCGGTACAAACCCTAAGATGGTGCTCCTCGGCTTCCTGGTGGTAATCGCGCTCTTCTCAATGTTCATGAGCAACACAGCAACAGCGGCTATGATGCTTGCGTTCCTTGCTCCGATACTTGCAACATTCCCAGAGGGAGACAAAGGTAAGATCGCGCTTGCGCTTTCAATCCCGGTTTCTGCTAATATCGGTGGTATCGGTACTACTATCGGTACTCCTCCTAACGGTACAGCGGTTTCCAACCTTGAGACCTATTTCGGTACAAGCATCTCATTTGGTGAGTGGGCTATTCACATGATTCCGTTCGTGCTCATTATGATTCTTGTGGCGTGGGTGGTGCTTCAGGTCATGTTCCCGTTCTCTACCAAGAAACTTGAGGTCAACATCCCTAAGAACGACAAGCCTACAACTTGGAGAACATATCTTGTGTGGGCTACATTTGCTGTGACTATCCTTCTCTGGGCTACTGAGAGTCTTACAGGTATCAGCTCAAATATCGTGGCTCTCATTCCTCTTGCAGTATTTGTCTGCACAGGTACCTTCGATAAGGAGGACATCAAGCAGATCGACTGGAGCGTGCTCTGGCTCGTTGCCGGAGGCTTCGCACTCGGTTACGCAATGCTTGATATCTCCAAGGGAGGAACAGGACTTGGTGCAACTCTCGTGAATGCTATTCCATTCGGTGAGATGTCAATTGTCCTTGTATTTGTTGTTGCAGGTCTCGTATGCTACCTGCTCTCAAACTTCATCAGCAACTCAGCTACTGCAGCCCTTCTCATCCCTATCCTTTGCGCTGTATCGTCAGGACTTTCTGCAAATCCTGCTTTTGCAGGCTTTGGCGGTGAAAAGGCTATGATCTGTTTCGTTGCTACATGTGCTTCGCTTGCGATGCTGATGCCGATCTCTACTCCACCTAATGCAATCGCATTCTCTACCGGTCTTATCAAGACCAAGGATATGCTTAAGGCAGGTGCTGTGATTGGTCTCTTCGGTCTTGTATTTGCCTTCTTCTGGCTTACCAAGATTTTCCCATTTGCGGCATAGCTTATTCATAGCATCTGTCTGATGCTGATATGAATCGGTATCTGATATCGAAAAATATACTATATTTGCGGGTCGCTATATGGCGACCCGTTTGTTTGTTGTCATCCCGAGCTTGTCGAGGGATATATGAGAAATTCTAAAAATACATTATATAATGAAACGTGTTTATCTCATTCTTTCAGCTGTGCTTCTCTCTTTCTGCACGCTGAATGCAGCTGCTGCGGAGAAGGAGCAGAAAGCCGAACCAAAGAACAATTTCAAGCTTTACGGTTTCATCCGCAACTATTTCGTCTTTGACAGCCGCGAGAGCGTATCGGGTACAGGTGACCTTTTCTACTATCTTCCAAAGGATGTCAATATGAAGGATGGTATCGATATCAACGACCAGTCTTCATTCAGATTCCTTGCTCTGACTTCACGTCTTGGAGTCGATGTGAGCGGATATCAGCTCGGCAATGTGCATTTCGGTGCGAAGATCGAGGGTGACTTCTACTCCGGACTCTCAAATTCATCAAATGCTTCGGTAAGCGAATATTTTCCCGGAAACACCAAGATTTCAGGAACCGCCACTGCTCGTCTTCGTCAGGCATATGCTACAGTCACATGGAAGGAACTTCCGATGGGTGTGAACGGCAAGGCGTCTGTAGTCCTCAAGATCGGACAGGCATGGCATCCTATGGCTGCTGACCATCCTCATCTTTTCAGCCTTGAGGTCGGAGCTCCTTTCGGACCTTTCTCAAGGACTCCGCTCGTGCAGATGGATGCCAACCTTGGCGACAACTGGGTTGTTTCAGGTGCGGCTATCTGGCAGATGCAGTATCAGTCTACAGGTCCTGTAGGAACTTCTGCGATTTATATGAAATATGGAAAGACTCCGGAACTCTATGCTGCGGTTGCATACAAGAGCAACGGTTTCCTCCTCAGGGCAGGTGCTGACCTTGTAAGCATCAAGCCAAGAGTGCTTGGTAAGGCAGAGGATAAGGTCGTGAAGGTTTCTGACCGCAAGACTTCTCTTCTCGGATATGTATATACACAGTATACCTATAAGAAGTTTGCTGTAAAGGCGAAGACTACATTCGGTGAAGGTGGTGAGCACATGAACCTTATGAGCGGATATGCAAAGGTAGGGGAGAACACCGACGGCAGCTGGAACTATGCATCAATGCGCAATTCTTCTTCATGGCTCTCCATGACCTATGGAAAGAAGTGGCAGGGCGTGCTCTTCCTCGGCTATGTGAAGAACCTCGGTCTTGCTGATGCGGCTTCTGGTCCTATCGCCAAGGGTGATGTGTATTTCTGCAGCAACGGTTTCTCGAACATCAACCAGATGTACAGGATCAATCCTCAGCTTATATATAATATAGGTAAGATGAACATCGGTCTCGAGTATCAGTTCACAAACGTGCAGTACGGAGAGTATGAGAACGGATGCCTCAATAAGTTTGCCCTTGCTGACAAGAATCTTCATTGGGTGGGCAATCATAGGGTAAATATGATGATCAAATACAATTTCTAGAATTTAACAAAATTGTAACAACGGGTGTACGGCATTGGATATGAGCGTGTTGCTTGTCCGGTGCCGTCATTTTTTGTCCTTCCGTGCCTTTTCCGGCTGAAAATAAATTTGGAGGTAACGGAAAAAAGCGTACCTTTGCAGTCCCAAATGAAAAACGGGTGG
>JAFTWQ010000060.1 GCA_017465225.1 Bacteroidales bacterium | reverse complement strand
TGTGGTATGGCCCTCACGGAGTGACTATGGAATTTGTGTTCAAACTGAGCAGTCCATATATCATCATTGACGGAATTCTTGACGATGCTGATTGGGGTGAACCTGATTATATAAACTTCAAGATTGAAGCGGACTTTGTTCAGGAGGGTGTGTATCAGTTGCCTGAAAAGGAGGGGAATTCTGCTGGCAGTGGCTGGATTGAAAATGACATCTTCATTAATCTCGGATAGGTTATGAAAAATGGCTATCGAGAGTTGTATGATGCTGCCTGGAGGGTGTCGGTGGATGCGAGGGAGAGGGTCAGAGGTCAGGCTGCGGAGGTGTTCGGGAAGGATGCCGAGTGGACCAGGAGCTTTGACTTTCAGAAGCCGGTGGAGGGCTACGGAAGCATCAAGGGATTCCGCTTTATGAATGACGGGGAGAATACCAGGATGTTTGTGATAAGGCACGACGGGAACTTTGAACTGTTGCCGGACAGACCTGATGAGAAGTTTGTGTCCAGGATGATGTCGGAACTTGAACAGGCGAAACTCAATCCTACCCGTATATGCGGATGGTATGATTCCGAGACTGCGGCACGGGAGGAAAAGAGGCTGAATCATCATAATACCAATCCTGCCAGCAGGAGTACTGTGACTGAGGTTTGTCCCGGATTCTTCTTCGTGCATCACGATGACTTTTCGGCTTGCCTGAAGAACTCCAGCAATCAGAGGATTGACTGCCCCATTATGCACAATGAGTTCATTACTGATTTCAGGTATGCCGGGAGTCTAGACGGCAGGGAGCATTTCGCTTATGAGGCTGTACCTGACTATGGAGGACAGACCATTTACGGACTGTTCGATGTCAATGGTCGGGAGTCGTATTTCCCTCACATCAATGAATATGATAACCGTGACAGGCTTGTGCCGGCTGTCTGCAAGGCGTTCCAGGAGATGGTGAAGGAGCGTGAGATGGCAGAGGGTATGGGCTTGGGAAGGAGTGACGGAAGAGGTGGCGACAGAGAAATGAGTCAGGCGAATGAGGCAAAGGCTGAGAAGGATTTGGGTGAAAGAAGAGGTTTGAGAATGTAGGTTATGAGCAATAAGGGTTTACATAAGGATATTGAGAACTGGGCGGTACTGCTTGGCGGTGGTATGTCACTGCTGGTGATCTGCAATATTGTTCTGCTGGTGGTTGTATGTCTGCTGATTTCAGGCTGCGGCACTTCACGGAAGGTGGAGAGGATGCAGGAGAGGCAGATGAGGGCTGAGATCGGGATGGTGGAGGAGATGCCCGATCGAGCCGGCAATGACGGGGAAAAGATTTCTCCACGCACTTCGTTTGGTCGAAATGACAATAAGGGGATGCCCGGTCAGGCCGGGCATGACGGTCGGGGTGACAATGCTGTGAGAGATACAACTTTGGTTACATCGGATGAGGGGCCGATTATTATGAATGCTGTGAGGGATGAGGATGGAAATATGGTGGCGACGGATGTGCTTGAGGCGGCATCGGTGACTGCCAGATTCAGGAATGTTGCGGAGAGGGGCGGCAAGGTGAACATTGAGTTTGCAGTGACCGTTCCGCAGGATATGATGGATCCTCAGTGGCAGCTGCGATTCTATCCGAGGATGTATGTGCTGGAGGACACTCTGGGGCTTGATCCGGTCCTGATAACAGGCCAGGAGTATCGCAATGAGCAGATGCGTGGCTACAGGAGGTATGAGAAGTTCCTTCGCAGTATTGTGACGGATTCTATGGAGTTCGTGAATATGAGGCTGCTTGAGATTTTCATTGAGAGGAACATTCCTGCACTTTATGCTTTCAGGACTGATTCTACTTTCGTGTCGGATGCGGAGTTCGCTTCTGCGTTTGGGGTGACGGAGCAACAGGCTATAGAACATTATACGAACAGACTGGCTAAATCCGCGAATGAACGTAGGAAGGCCAGGAAGGAGGAAAGGTTCAGGCAGTATGTGAAGGTGCCTATAGAGCAGGGCTTCCGACTTGATACGGTAATGCGTGAGATCAATGGGGATTTCAGATATGTGTATTCGCACACATTGGCATCGAGACCACGCTTGAGAAAGGTGGATGTGGTGCTGTCTGGAGAGATTTATCAAGAGGATGTGAAGATATATGACATTCCGGAATGCGAGCCTCTGACCTATTATATCAGTTCATTGAGTGCCTTTGTGGACGGAACCGAAAGGTATATGACAAAGGTGATCGAGAGGAAGGTATCTGCCAATACTGCTTGTTATGTGGAGTTTGAACACGACAGGTATGAGGTGGATGAGAGTCTGGGATATAATCGTGATGAGATCGGCAGGATCAAGGATAATCTGGCTGCACTTATCGACCACGATGAGTTTGAGATGGATTCCATTGTGGTTACGGCTTCGAGTTCTCCGGAGGGTACGGTGGCTTATAATACCAGGCTTACACAAAGGCGAAGTGAGGCTGTGGCTGAATACTTCAGGAGGTTCATTGATGAGTATCGGGATTCTGTGAAGGCTGATGAGGGGTTCGCGGTGGATATGACTGGAGATCCCCGGTCGGAGCCGGGGATGACGGGAGAGGGCATCCGGTTCATTGCGAGGAATGATGCGGAGAATTGGAGGATGCTGGATGTGCTGGTGGCTGAGGATACGGTGATGAGTTATGAGGATAAGATCGCGTATATCAATGCGTGCGAACTGGATGACCTAGATGAGAGGGAGGAGGTTCTTCAAAATTTAGGTTGTTACAGGCATCTGCGTGAGAAGGTCTATCCGAGATTGAGGACTGTGAAATTCGATTTCTATCTGCACAGGAAGGATATGCAGAAGGATACGGTGCATACGACTGTGATAGATTCTACATATATGGCCGGGGTGCAGGCGATCCGTGATAGGGATTATGAGACTGCTGTGACTTTGCTTCGTCCGTATCAGGATTATAATGCTGCTGTGGCGTTCTGTGCATTGGATTACAATGCGAGTGCGTTGGCAATCTTGGAGAGGCTTCATAGGACCGATCAGGTGAATTATATGCTGGCGATTGTGTATAGCCGTCTTGGGGAGATTGAAAAGGCTGTGCGGTGCTATGAGGAGGCTTGCAGGCAGAATCCGGGGTTTGTGCATAGGGGCAATCTTGATCCGGAGATCAGTAGGTTGAGCGTATTTCGCTAAAACATAAACTTTTTACTAACATTTTAATTCAATTTCAATTATGAGAAAAGGATTTCTTATGATGGCTGCTGTGGCAGCTGTGTTCGGCACGATGTCGTGCAGGAAGGACAATGTTCCATCGATGA
>JAFTWQ010000013.1 GCA_017465225.1 Bacteroidales bacterium | reverse complement strand
TTTCAAGAGAATGGTGGAGACTGTAGACTCAGAGGTGGCAAATATCGTGATCAGCGGCAAGCAGGAGTTTACCGCAGAGGATATCTCAAAAGGATTGTCTTCTTTCAAGGTGCTTAACCCTGAACTGCACATCTGCTCTCTTGAGCCGGCTGTAAAGCTTGAGATCACTCTTACCGTAGCGAAGGGACGTGGTTTCGTCGCTGCAGATGAGAACAGGGATCCGGAGGCTGTCATCGGAACTATTCCGGTAGACGCTATCTATACTCCAATCAAGAATGTCAACTGGACTGTAGAGAACTGGCGTGTAGAGCAGAAGACCGACTATGAGAAGCTCAACCTGGAGATCGTGACCGACGGTTCGATCACTCCTAACGTAGCTCTTCAGGAGGCTGCAAACATCCTCATCTACCACTTCAAGCTGTTCACCGACGATAAGAAGCTTTCACTCGAAAGCTCTATCGAAGCTGAGTCAAAGGAGCTTGATGAGGAGTCACTCCACATGAGGCATCTTCTTCTCACTAAGCTTTCAGACATGGGTCTCTCAGTGAGAGCATATAACTGTCTTAAGGCTGCGGACATCGATACATTCGCTGACCTCGTTTCTTACTCAAGGGCTGAGCTCATGAAGTTCAGGAACTTCGGCAGGAAGTCGCTCAACGAGATCGATCTCCTCGTAGAGAAGATGAAGCTTTCATTTGGAATGGATGTTACCAAGTATAATATTGAACCTAAGAAAAAGAACGTTTAAGCAATATGAGGCACAATAAAGCAATCAACCATCTTGGTCGTAAGAGCGGTCACCGCAAGGCTCTTCTTGCTAACATGGCTACCTCACTCATTCTCCACAAGAGAATCCAGACAACTGTAGCTAAGGCAAAGGCCCTCAAGATGTATGTAGAACCTCTCATCACAAAGTCAAAGGAGGATACTACTCACTCTCGTCGTGTTGTATTCAGCTACCTCAAGAACAAGGAGGCTGTTACAGAGCTCTTCCGCACTGTTGCTCCAAAGATCGCTGACCGTCCAGGCGGATACACTCGCGTGTTGAAGACTGGTTTCCGTCAGGGTGACGGAGCTGACATGGCTCTCATCGAGCTCGTTGATTTCAACGAGGCAGCTCTTGCTTCAGCTCCTAAGAAGGCAGCTAAGAAGACAACCCGCCGTAGCTCAAAGAAGGCCGCTGAGGCTGCTCCAGCAGCTGAGGCACCAGCAGCAGAGTAATCAGACAACCATCGCAGCATATCGCTGCACATGATAAATCCGGATTCCGTACAGGACTCCGGATTTTTTTTGTTTGTATATTGGTTGAAAAAATGGCTATATTTGCCTTGCTTATTGAAACAGATGGGACAGGATAACAAATATTCGGATGACAGACTCCTTGCGGACTTGTGCCGAGAAGGTGTGGATAAGGAGGCTTTTGAATGTCTCTTCCACAGATATTATCCTATGGTCCTTAATTTTGTCAAGGGTCTTGTAAAGAATTCCGCAGTCGCGGAAGATATCGCCCAGAGTACATTCGTTAAGCTGTGGCTGAACAGGTTCTCCCTTCAGCAGGGGCAGTCTGTAAAGAATTATCTCTGCGTCTTGTCCAGGAATGAATCCATAAACTTCCTGCGTTCCGGAAAGGCGCGCAATATTCCGATGAGTCTTCATAATGATTCATGCGTCCAGAATCCAAATATCGAGGACTGGATAAGTTTCGTTGAGACCAGCAGCATCATCAGAGCCAACATCGAAGCCCTGCCTCCTCAGCGTAAGGCGATATTCATGATGAGCAGATATGAGCATATGAGCAATATGGAGATTGCGGTCAAGCTCAATCTGTCGGTCCGTACCGTCGAGAAGCATATCGAGCTGGCCCTTAAGGACCTGCGCCATTCAATGAGCTGAAAACAATGTAATCATGACCATGATGAAAGGAAAGTTCTTTTTGCTTGCTGTTTCTCTGCTGCTTGCCGTTCCGGCATTCTCGCAGAACAGGCCGTGTAAGTATGTGGATGCCTCCGGATTGAACATCATAGGCAAGGTGTTCCCGACGTCCAAGCCGTTCACAAGAATAGACACATCCAGGTATAAGATCGATGATAAGGTGATCATGCGCTATGCAGAGCACTCCACCGGCCTTGCGGTGATGTTCAGGACCGACAGCAGGAATATAAGCGCAAGATGGATGACTTCGGCTTCAGGACTGAGGGCAAACATGACCACAGTCAGCCAGAAGGGGCTTGACCTCTATATAAGGCAGGATGGCGAGTGGGTGTTTGCAGGTGTCGGAACTCCAAGCGTAAAGGAAGGTCATGTCGATGTCCATGAGGGGCAGATTGTCGCTGATATGGCGGAAGGGATGAAGGAGTGCCTTCTCTATCTTCCGATGTTTGACAGGGTGGACTCTCTGGAAATCGGTATCGATGAGGATGCATGCATCGAGTCCATGGAGAATCCTTTTAAGTTCAAGGTCATATTCAAGGGGTCCAGCATCACTCACGGCATTTCTGCAAGCCGTTCCGGAATGACATATCCGGCGCGCTTTGGACGCGATAACGGATATTATGTGTGCAATCTCGGGTTCAGCGGAAAATCCAAGCTCCAGAAGGAGTTCGCCATGATCCTGGCAGACGCTCAGGCGGATGCCTTCGTATTTGATGCCTTCTCTAACCCCTCTGCCGCAGAGATACGCGAAAGGTTCGACGCGTTTGTGGATGTGATCCGTGCTGCCCATCCGCAGACTCCGCTGATCTTCCTCCAGACAGAAAGAAGGGAGACGAGGAACTTCAATCAGAAGAATGAGGAGCGGGAAGCCGGCAAGCAGGCCGCTGCAGAGGAGGTGGTCCGCAGGAGGATGCAGACGGATAAGAATATATATTTCATTGATTCGGAGGGATTCCTCGGATATGATCATGTGGGTACGGTTGACGGCACTCATCCGAATGACATAGGCTTCTCGAGGATGCTGGACTGCATCGGACCGGCCATCATCGAGATACTCGAAGGCTATGGCCTTGATGTGGATCAGCCTCAGAAGAGGGACTCGTTTGCATTCCTGAATGCGGATTGGGAGGTTACTGATCTGGGCAGGGGAGCCCAGGCCATGTATGCCAATGTGCCGATGTTCAGCTCTGTCCAGAGCATATGTGTGGTGAAGTATCCGGTCAGGAAATTCCGTACCGACATTGTTCACCGACCAGCGGAAGCTGCGGATAAACCTAGCGTCATCGGCAGTGAGTGCGGTGCGGCGTTTGCCCTGAACGGGGGTTATTTCCATGTGAAGCAGAGGATCCCTTCCGTGTATTTCCGCGAAGGGGACAGGCAGTTGGGATATACCCATCCGACCGAGCTTTATCGTGTGGATGGCCTGATGGGCTTCAAGGACCGAAAGGGCAGGAAGGTGAGGATCAAGGCGATATCTGACACGACTCTGTATGCCAGTCAGACCAAGGGATGGAAGGAGGCGATGGCGTCTGGCCCGATGCTTATTGCCGATGGCGATATCCTGGTTCCTGTTCTGACTGGGGACAAGGCGGATGGTGCCAATGTGGAGGCCATGGCCCAGGAAAAGAAGCAGGGAGCGAAGATCCGCACCCATTATTCGTCTGCCCAGTTCTATGACAAGAGACATCCTCGTGCGGCATTCGGAATTGATGACGAGGGTAATGCTTACCTTGTTGTCATTGACGGCAGGTTCCCTGGTCAGGCGGACGGCGCGACCATCTATGAGACGGCATACATCTGTCACCTGCTGGGAATGACGGATGCCATCAATCTTGACGGAGGTGGATCCACGACGCTTTGGACAGAGAAGACGGGTGTCATCAATCACCCGTACGACAACAAGAGGTTCGACCATGAAGGTGAACGTTCTGTTCCTAACCTCATATTGGTATATTGATGTAAAAAAACACGGATTTTCATAAAATAATCCATATCTGATTACGGGATTTGCGGGGTTTACTTGTTCTTATCAGGTATTATACTCTATTAATGCCTGAAGTATATGGATTTTTTGAAAAGATATTTTCTTGGACAGCTGAGCCCCCAAGAGGAGGTTCGGGTCCAGGATTGGCTTGTGGAGCACTCTGAAGACCCTCAGGTGCAGGAGGCGCTCGAGGCCATCATGGAAGAGATGGAGACCGGGGACATGGAAGTGTCTTCGGCGGCATATAAAAAAGTATCGGCAAGGCTCGGACTGGAAAGGAAGAGCCGTTTCGAGAAGACTATAAGGACCGTAGGCCGCTGGGCTATGGGATTCGCCGTTTGTGCGATGCTCCCATTGCTCGGCGCTTTTGTGTATGACAGGCTCTCTGTTCCCGAGCTGGCCGACTGGCTGGAGGTGAAGGTTCCGTATGGCCAGACCGACGAGCTGGTGCTTGCAGACGGCACCCGCCTGCATCTTAACGCCGGCACCCGTGTCACATATCCGTCGGTGTTCCTTGGCAGCGAGCGCAAGGTTTTCATTGAGGGAGAGGTCTTCGCTCAGGTCGCTAAGAATCCTGAACAGCCGTTCATCATCGCTTCTGGCGATGTGGATGTGAAGGTTCTCGGCACAACATTCAACTTCAAGGCATATGACAACACCGAATGCGTGGAGCTGATCCTTCTGGAGGGAGCCGTGCAGGTGGATATCGATGCCAACACCCGCACAAAGCATATCCAGCTGCATCCCGGAGAGATGGTCCAGTATGACCGCAAGAGCGGCGAGATTGAGATGAAGGATTTCCAGCCGCATCTTTACAAGGGATTCCATGATGACGGGTCCATCCATTTCTTCAACCTCCGTCTCAGCGATATAGCCTCAGACCTGGAGCGCCTGTTCGGAGTGAAGGTCGTGCTTCTGGACGAGAAGCTTGCAGATACCAGATACTTCGCATGGTTCTCCAACAACGAGACCCTCGACCAGATTCTGGACGGCATCAATGTCGACGGCAGGATGAAGTTCCGCAAGAAGGACAATGTCATCTACATTTCGAAGAAATAGCGAAAAACTATAACATAAAACAAACTTTAATTAATAACCAGATCTTATGAGAAGCGATTCAACTCGAGCAGGCTGCCGACTAAGGCGGTTGCTGCTGATGATTGTCTTCTGCGGATTTATGACACCTCTGTCATTGTCTGCGCAGAAGATCAATCTGTCGATGAAGAACGTGACTGTACAGGAGGCCATCACCGTCCTGAACCAGTCAGAGAACTACTCAATCATTCTCAATGCAGACGAGGTGGATCTCGGTAAACGCATTACCGTTTCGGCGAGAAATGCGTCTATCAATGAGGTCCTTGACCAGGTTTTTGCCGGTCAGAATGTCTCGTATGTCATTGATGGAAACAGAATCTCAGTGACCAGGAAGCAGCCGGAGCCAAAGGCTGCGGCACAGGCACCGAGGACAATCCGCGGAATCGTTACAGATTCCACAGGAGAGCCTCTTATCGGAGCCTCTCTCATGGTTGCGGGTACGACACAGGGATTCCTTACCGATCTTGATGGAAAGTACGAATTGTCAGGTGTGTCTTTCCCTGCCAAGGTCATCGTTTCGTATATCGGCTATGCCGATACCGAGATCGAGATGACCGGAAAGGAGCCTATCCCATTCAACATCATGCTGAATGACTCCCAGAACGTGCTGGATGACGTTGTAGTCATCGGTTACGGTACCCAGAAGAGGGCGAACCTTTCTGGTGCTGTGGGAACAATCAGCGGAAAGGACCTCAATGCCCGTCCGGTAGTGTCGGCGGCAAATGCCCTTCAGGGTGCAGACCCTTCGGTAAACATTACCTTCGGAACAGGTTCTCCTGAATCCGGCTACAACATCAATATCCGTGGTACCCTGTCCTTGAACTCGGGATCTCCTCTGGTTCTCGCAGACGGAGTCGAGGTGAGCCTGAGTCAGATCAACCCTAACGACATAGAGTCCGTATCAGTGCTCAAGGATGCTTCCACATGTGCAATCTATGGTGCGAAGGCATCTGCCGGAGTCGTGCTCATCACAACAAAGGCGGGAAAGCGTGGCGACAATGCACGCGTACAGTACAACGGACGCTTCGGATGGCAGACAAACACCACTTCTACAGACTTCATAAGGACAGGATATGACCATGTAATGATCGTGAACGAGTTCATGAACAACTCTTCCGACAGTACCAAGGACATCTTCCGCTTCACTGAGGAGAATGGCGGACTGCAGAAGCTCTATGAGCGCAGGAACGACATGACCGAGCATCCTGACCGTCCATGGGTAGAGATAGGTGATGACGGAAAGTACTACTATTACGGAAACTTCGACTGGTACGGACACTTCTATAACCGTGTGCGTCCTCAGCAGGAGCATAACGTGTCAGTGTCTGGAGGTTCCGACAAGATTTCATACTATGCCAGCGGACGTTACCTCTCGCAGGACGGTATGTTCAAGATCCAGCAGGACAAGTACACCAACTATTCGTTCCGTGCGAAGTTCTCGGCACAGATGTACAAGTGGCTCAAGTATTCTGCCAATATCGCTTATGATGCATCTACATATTCATATGGCGGATACCACAGCTACGAAGGAACAATCCATGCGCTCCAGTCGAACATCTGTGCGGCGTTCGTTCCTTACAATCCGGACGGAACCCTCGTTCATTATGTGAACCAGCTCGGAAAGAACTCTCCTCTTGGAGCAGGCCGTGCCGCTCATATGGCTGCAGGCACAGGCACCAACTCCAAGTCAAAGAAATATCTCACCATCTCCAACCAGGTGGACATCAAGCCTTTCAAGGGATTCACCATTAC
>JAFTWQ010000003.1 GCA_017465225.1 Bacteroidales bacterium | reverse complement strand
CACACGCGCAAGGAGGAAATCTACTCGAATTTCATATCACTTATAATGGAAAATGCCAAAAGGCATAGGGAAGTTTCATATTATGCTGACAAATTGTGCATATCAGCGCGTCATCTGAGCAGCATAACAAAAGATGTCACCGGTGAAACCCCAAAGCAGACGATAGATGAATTCCTGATAACGGAAATCAAACTTATGTTGACTTTCTCGGACATGAGCATCCAGCAGATTGCCGATTACCTTCACTTCCCTGATCAGTCATATTTCGGAAGATTTTTCAAGCGGTTCACGGGAATGTCACCGCAATCCTACCGCAAAAAGGAGATGACGATGTAATTAAACTTTATTTAAAGCCACTTGCAGTTTCCTGCAAATGACTTACTATTTCCGAAGTTGTTTTGGGATATTATTTGGGATACTAAAATTAAAAAGTGGCTCACAGTTACCTGTAAGCCACTTTTGTGCGGAGAGTGAGGGATTCGAACCCCCGGACCCGTTAAGATCAACGGTTTTCAAGACCGCCGCATTCGACCACTCTGCCAACTCTCCAATATGTTCCCCGTTGAAAGGGAATGCAAAGATACAAATAAAATCGCAATCTGCAAATTTTTTGTTATTTTTCTTTCATTTTATCCTCTTCCTTCGCGAAAAATCTGTACTGGAACAAGAGGAGATAAATCGCGCCGCAGGTCACGCAGCTGTCGGCAAAGTTGAAGACTGCGCCGAAGAATGTACGCGGATAGTCCATCCAAGGGAGCTTGTAGTCAAAGAGCGGGAAGTAGAACATGTCCACTACCTGTCCGAACATGAATGCGAATGGAGCGCCCGGAGTGATGGTTTCCGGCCATATCATTCCGTAGAAGAAGCAGTCGATGATATTGCCGAGGGCTCCGGCCGCGATCATGGTCAGGCCGACAAGCACACCGACAGGAGTATCCTGCTTCTTTGCAAGCTTGCCGATCCACCAGAACAGTCCGCCGAAAAGGACGATGCGGAAAACCGACAGAAGGACCTTGCCCCAGAGGCCGCCGAAAGCCATTCCGAAGGCCATGCCCTTGTTAAGGACGAAATGGAGCTTGAACCAGTCCCCTATCACATCTATGGTCTCGCCAAGATCCATGTTCGTCTTGACCAGAACCTTTACGATCTGGTCAATGACGACTAGGATTGCCCCGAGTATGAAAAGCTTGGTTCCTTTCGAGAGCTTCATAGACTACTTGTTCTTGTTCATCATCTCCTTAGCCTCAACGGTAAGGGTTGCGTGAGGAACAAGGCGAAGTCTCTCCTTAGGGATAAGCTTGCCAGTCATACGGCATACTCCGTATGTCTTGTTCTCGATTCGGATAAGAGCTGCCTCAAGGTTCTGGATGAACTTGTACTGGCGCTGTGCAAGCGCTCCGGCCTCTTCCTTTGAAAGAGTCATAGCGCCCTCTTCCATCACCTTGAATGTAGGAGATGTGTCCTCGATGTCGTTGCTCGAGTCGTGTGTCACGACGTCACGGAGTGTCTTGTATTCCTTCTTTGCCTTTTCGAGCATTTCAAGAATAATGGCCTTGAACTCCTGGAGTTCCTCGTCACTGTAACGCACCTTCACCTCAGGGGTGTTCTTGATTTCTTCTGCCATAGTTTATTTTAGTTTATATTAGTTCCTATTAATAGATCCTTCACTACGTTCAGGATGACAGACTAACGTCTTGTCACTTTTATTCTTATCGTTCCCTCGTTCCACTCGACCTCAGGAGCATCGCCGGCCTCTGCAAGAGGAGCGGCCTCTACTGAAAGCGCGAGAGTCTGCGCTGCAACATATTCAGCGAAGTTTGCGAGAGATGCAGCGATTTCAGCGCCATACTCTCCGTCAGCGAAGATCTTCACACCGACCTTGTCAGTCACATCGAATCCGCTTGACTTACGGAGATTCTGGATACGGTTGATAAGCTCACGTGCCACGCCTTCCTGCTTGAGTTCCTCTGTGATGGTCACGTCGAGAGCGATGGTCATGGCGCCTTCCGTAGCCACGAGCCAGCCTGGCATGTCCTCAGACGAGATCTCGTAGTCACCCTTGTTGAGGGTCACGTCTCCTGAAGGAAGGTTCAAAACATATCCTGTGCCAGAAGCCTCAGCAGCCTGGATTTCCGAAATCACCTCCTGTGAGAGGGTGCCGAACGCCGCAGCGATCTCCTTCATCTGCTTGCCGTAGATCTTTCCGAGAGTCTTGAAGTTAGGCTTGATCTTCTTCGTGATGAGTCCGGTAGTATCAGAAATGAACTCTGCCTCCTTCACATTCACCTCGCCGAGGATGAGGTCCTTCACAAGCTCGAGCTGCTCCTTCACGCGTGCGTCGATGACAGGGATGATCACCTTCGAGAGAGGCTTGCGGACATTGATCTCGGCCTTGCGGCGAAGCGCAAGAACCATTGATGTAGCTCGCTGTGCAAGAGCCATACGTTCCTCGAGGTCCTTGTCTACGACAGTCTCATCATATGCAGGCATTGCCACATAATGAACAGACTCCTCTCCCTCTACGAGGTCGAGATAGAGACGGTCCATGAAGAACGGTGCGATAGGAGCCGCAAGCTTTGAAACGGCTACAAGGACCTGATAGAGGGTCTGGTAAGCCGAAAGCTTGTCTGTATCCATTGTTCCACCCCAGAATCTCTTTCTTCCCAGACGAACGTACCAGTTGCTGACATGGTCGCATACGAACTCCTGAATAAGTCGTCCTGCTGTTGTGATGTCATAATCCTCATATGCAGCAACCACATCCTTTACAAGAGTGTTAAGCAATGAGATTATCCATCTGTCAATCTCCGGACGCTCGTTCATAGGAACGGCCTCTGAAGATGGATCGAAGCCATCGATATTTGCGTAAAGAGCGAAGAATGAATATGTATTGTAAAGTGTTCCGAAGAATTTGCGGCGAACCTCGTCGACACCTGTCACGTCGAAACGAAGGTTGTCCCAAGGCTGCGCGTTTGTGAGCATATACCATCTGAGGGCATCTGCTCCGTATGTATCAAGTGCCCAGAACGGATCCACCGCGTTTCCGAGACGCTTGCTCATCTTGTTTCCGTCCTTGTCAAGAACGAGACCATTTGATATCACTCTCTTGAATGCGCACTTGTCGCTTACCATCGTGTTGATTGCATGGAGAGTATAGAACCATCCACGAGTCTGGTCAACTCCCTCTGCGATGAAGTCGGCAGTGATGCCGAACCTCTCAGAGCCGAGGTTGCGGAGGCCTTCCTGTGCATATGGCATCGCACCTGAGTCGAACCACACGTCGATGAGATCAAGCTCGCGGACCATCTTGCGACCGGTCTCCGACACGAGGAAGATGTTGTCTACATATGGACGGTGGATGTCGATCTTGTCGTAGTTCTCCTTCGACATGTCCTCCGGATCAAAGCCCTTGGCTGCGAACGGATTCTCTGTCATGAAGCCTGCTGCGACGGCCTTGTCGATCTCTGCATAGAGCTCCTTGATGGAACCGATGCACTTTGCCTCCTTGCCGTCCTCTGTCTGCCAGATAGGGAGCGGCGTGCCCCAGTAGCGGCTTCTCGAGAGGTTCCAGTCCTGGATGTTCTCGAGCCACTTTCCGAAGCGGCCTGTACCTGTAGACTCCGGCTTCCACATGATCTGCTCGTTGAGCTCCATCATCCTTTCTCGCACTGCAGTGGTCTTGATGAACCATGAGTTGAGCGGATAGTAGAGGACCGGTTTGTCGGTGCGCCAGCAGTGTGGATAGTTATGTGTATGCTTCTCTATCCTGAACGCCTTGTTCTCCTGCTTGAGCATCACACAGATGTCGACGTCGAGTGTAGGAGCGTCTGCAGGGAGAGATGCATCGTATGCATTCTTTACATAGCGGCCCTCCCACTCTGCATATGCCGGCGACATGTTCGCCGCAACATATTCAGGGTCGAGGTCCTCGATGCGGAAGAAACGGCCGCGGAGATCCACCTGAGCCTGGAGGTCACCGTTGCGGTCAACCACCTGAAGGCCAGGCACGCCTGCGAGTCTTGCCACCTTGGCGTCGTCAGCACCGAATGTAGGCGCAATGTGTACGATACCTGTACCGTCCTCTGTAGTCACATAGTCACCAGGGATCACCTTGAATGCACCCTCGCCAGGATTGAACCATGGGATGAGCTGCTCATAGCGGATGCCTGTGAGCTCCGATCCCTTCATGGTACCCTCGAGCACCTTGAACGGAACAAGCTTGTCGCCCGGCTTGTAGTCCTCGAATGCCACAGCCGCAGCCTTCGGATTGAAGTGGGCGTTCACGAGGGCCTGAGCCACGACATAGAGAGCCGGCTGGCCTGTGTATGGGTTGAACGAGAGAACCCGTACATAATCGATGTTAGGTCCTACGCAGAGAGCGGTGTTTGAAGGAAGAGTCCATGGAGTAGTCGTCCATGCAAGGATATATGCAGGGACGCCTTCGCTGAAGAGGAACTCCGACTTCTCGTCACGGATGACAGAGAACTGTGCCACAGCTGTAGTATCCTTCACGTCACGGTAGCAGCCAGGCTGGTTGAGCTCATGAGTACTCAAGCCTGTTCCCGCTGCAGGAGAATATGGCTGGATAGACTTTCCCTTGTAGAGAAGGCCCTTGTCATAGATCTTCTTGAGAAGGAACCAGAGAGTCTCGATATAACGGTTGTCGTATGTGATGTAAGGGTCATTCATGTCCACCCAATATCCCACACGCTCGGTCATGTTCACCCACTCTGCAGTATATTTCATCACCTCCTTGCGGCAGGCATCGTTATATTCCTCGACAGAGATCTTTGTTCCGATATCCTCCTTTGTGATGCCGAGCATCTTCTCGACACCAAGCTCCACAGGAAGTCCGTGTGTGTCCCATCCTGCACGACGGTTCACCTTGTATCCGCTCTGGGTCTTGTAACGGCAGATGGCGTCCTTGATCGAGCGGGCCATCACATGGTGGATGCCCGGCATGCCGTTGGCAGAAGGCGGACCCTCGAAGAATATGAATTCAGGGGCACCTTCTCTCAATTCAAGCGACTTCTCGAACGCATGGTTCTTCTTCCATCTGTCAAGCACCTCATTGCCTGTCGCAACAAGATCAAGACCTTTATACTCGGTAAATTTCATAGTATGATTTGAAAATAATTATCTATTTTTGCATCCGGATCAAGCCCGGATTTTTCAAACTGCAAATATAGACATTTTAAGGCAATTATGAACATAGTGGATATCATTCTTTTGATCTGTTTCATACCGGCTCTGGTACAGGGTCTCCGCAAGGGATTCATATCGCAGGTCATCGCCATCATCTCCATCATCGCAGGTGTATGGGTTTCAGCACGGTTCACCGCTCCGGCAAGCACATGGCTTGCCCAGTACATAGAGGGATCGGAACAGGTCCTGAAGGTGATTTCATTCGCGCTGATATTCATTGCAGTCATCGCCATCCTGGCAATACTGGGAAGATTGCTTGAAGGAACCGTGAAGCTCATAATGCTCGGCTGGCTGAACCGCCTTCTGGGAATGGTCCTCTCGCTCGTGAAAGCCGGCCTCATCGTCGGCCTTGTCATAATGGCCTTCTGCTCGCTGAACAACACATTCAGCCTCGTGAGCGAAGAAGTACTGAATGAATCAGTCCTCTTCCCTCCTCTCAAGAACATGGCCTACACGGTTTTCCCTTACCTCAAGGAACTGCTTTTCTGGAACAAATAAAACGACATCGCAATGGAAAGAATCATATTGATCGAAACATCTACAGCACTCTGTTCAGCCGCCCTCGCCGAGGGCGGAGCAATCGTCTCATACAAGGAGAGTTCAGCCCCCAAGGCTCATGCCTCCCTGACGGCCGTGTTCGTTCAGGAGATGCTTTCCGAGCGAGGACTCACGATCTCGGATTGCGATGCCGTGTGCGTCAGCATGGGCCCGGGATCATACACCGGTCTCCGTGTAGGTGTATCCACAGCCAAGGGTCTGTGCTTCGGCTCCGGCAAGCCTCTTCTTGCCGTCGGTACCCTCGATACCCTTGTGGCTCAGGCTGTCGCCGAGCGCCTGACCGTCATCCCCGGCCTGACCGGGGATCTCCGCTACATCATCCCTATGGTCGACGCCCGCCGCATGGAAGTGTATACGGCCGTATTTGAATCTGTCATCCCGAGCGAAGCCGAGGGATCTCTTCACTATCGCCAGACCACAGAAACATCACCGATGATCATCGACGAAAACAGTTTCGCAGAACAGCTCGCCGAAGGTCCATGCCTCTTCATCGGAGACGGAGCCGGCAAATGCGCAGATGTCATCAGGCATCCGAATGCTCATTTCTGCCAGTGCTGGCCGAAGGCTTCCGCCATGCTCGCTCCGGCACTTGCCGCATATAAAGAAAAACGATTCGAAGACGTTGCGTACTTCGAACCGTTCTATCTTAAGGAATTCGTTGCTACAGTGAGCAGGAAAAAGCTATTTTAGAAGCTTGTCCAATAGTCTACGGAGAGACTTCTCATCCACTACCTCACCATCAACAAGCTCGCCGTCGGCAATGATATAGATTGCCGGAAGCGCAGCTATATTGTATGTGTACACATACTGCGAATCAGCACCGAGTCCGTCACACACATTGATCCAAGGAAGATTCTGCTGCTTCACCACCTGGGCCCATCCCGCCTTGTCAGGATCAAGGGCTGCCTGATAGATCTCGAAGCCCCTTGAATGATAGTCATCATACAGAGACTTGAGCACGTCAAGATTGAACATCTTCTGGCTTGCATCCGTTGCACTCCAGAAATAAAGCATGATCACCTTGGCATCCACCTCACTGAGCTTCACCTTCTTTGAATTGATGTCCGGGAGCTCTACATCAGGGAATCCGACCTCCACAGCCGAAGCCATCTTTGACTCAAGCTCGAGGTATCCGAATCTTCTCTCGGCCTCCTTCCTGAGGGCCTTGACATATTTGGAATCAGGATATACGGTAGCGAGCGAGTCCGCCACATTAACGAAATGGATGGCATCTGTACTCTGGGCGAAGACAGGAAGATCAGCACCGAAATTCTGATAAAGCACCGGCACGGATGTGAGAGACTTGCTGTTCTGAAGCACATACTTCACACAGTTTCTGTAGTAATCGATATACTCTCTTCCGATATCCCTCCTGAGGGCTGCAGCCTCATCAGGATCCGTAGTCTTTTCCATCCTTGAAGCTATCGCACCAAGTCTTCCAAGAGCAGCCGAGTAGTCGCTCTCGATCTGCGCGAGCTTTGCGCACTCCTCCGAGCCTTCAACCTCATATCCGCCGAGAGTGTCAGCCTTTACTGAAACCTTGTCTCCTGCCTCAAGAAGAAGAGAAGCCACCTTCGTATCCTTGTAGAAGACGTACACGAATTCCGGCTGTCCCTTCTCGACGTCTACCTTATACGAGAACCTGCCCGAAGCATCTGTCGAGACAGTATCGAGAACTTCATATCTGTTGACATTCAGAAGCTTCACAATCACTTCTGATGACGGTGCATCCTCTATTGCACCATCAATCTTCGCTGTCGGAGTACATGCGGCCATGAAAGCTGCAGCCGCAGCGAAAATCAGGAATTTACTGAATCTTGACATATTCATTATAGATTGCTGACGCGATCGCAGCGAATTCATCCTGCGAAAGCTCAAGTTTTGGTTTTCTGAAATCCATGTCCGCCTCCACATTGAGCGGCACGAGATGGATATGTGTATGAGGGACCTCCATTCCGAGTACAGCCACGCCTACCCTCTTGCAAGGCACTGCAGCCTTGATGGCTTCAGCGACCTTCTTTGCAAAAGCGCAAAGGCCCATATATGTACTGTCATCAAGATTGAAGATATAGTCATCCTCAACGTTCTTCGGGATCACGAGCGTGTGTCCCTTCGCCATAGGAGCTATATCGAGGAATGCATAATACTCCTCATTCTCCGCCACCTTGTATGACGGGATCTCGCCCTTGGCTATCTTTGTGAATATTGTTGCCATGATTAAAGAGTGATGTCGAGAATTTCGAACTTGAGGACGCCTGCAGGCACCTTTGCCTCTACGACCTCACCTACACCGTGGCCCATGAGAGCCTGGCCGATAGGAGTCTTTGCAGCAAGCTTTCCGGACATGAAGTCAGCCTCATTCTCGCTTACGAGAGTGAAGGTCATGATCTGGTTGGTGGTAAGGTTCTTGACCTTCACCTTATTGAGCATCTGCACCTTGTCGGTACCGATCTGCGACTCATCGATCACTCTTGCATTTGCAACAAGATTCTGAAGCTTGGATATGTTGAGCTCGAGAAGGCCCTGCGCCTCCCTGGCTGCCTCATATTCAGCATTTTCGGAAAGGTCACCCTTATCCCTGGCCTCTGCGATCGCCGCAGAGATTACAGGACGCTGCGCGATTGCATCGGCAAGTTCCTTCTTTAGTTTGTCAAGACCCTCCTGGGTCATGTACTGAAGTGCCATAATTACGATTGTTATTTAATATTTCAATATTTCGGTTTCATTATTTCGGAATAGATCACCAGCTTCTTCGGGTCAATCTTCTCACGCTTCTTCTGAGGGACTTCCTCTTCAAGCATAGGTTTCCTTGCCTTTACGCTCTTCTGCGCATGCTTGATCTTCTTCTTTGACACAGGCTGCGCCTCCGCCTCCCACAGATGGATCTGAGGTTCCGCAGGTACAGGAATCACGACAGGAGCAGGCTTGACAGGCTCCTCGAAAGGCATTTCCGGTCCCTCGTCAGGCTCATCAGAAAGCCAGTCGAAAACCGGGGTTTCCACCTCTTCGTCGCCATTCAGTTTCTCGGCTATCTTCTTGAACTTGCCGGCCTTATCTGACTGTCCGGACTGTTCAAGCCTCTTGCCTATGAACTTGAAGATCACAGGCAGAAGAATAAAAAGCAGACCAATGATCGTTTCCATATTCATCAATATTTAGTTCCCTCGCCAGGCTCGGGATGACAATTCAGGATTGTCAGACATTCGTCTCTGTCCTTTTCAAGCTGCATCTTCAGATCCTCGAGAGAATCGAAACGGACTTCCTCCCTGATCCTTGCCACAAATGTGACAGTCAGGTCAAGACCATAGATATCCTCATCGAAATCGAAGATGTTTGTCTCTATCGTACGTGCATTGCCGGCTCCGACCGTCGGTCTGCATCCGATATTGCACATGCCATAAAGCTTCCTGTCAAGCGCTTCCACCTTAACGAAGTAAACGCCGTTTCCAGGCACAAGCTTCAGCGGTTCATAAAGCTGCATGTTCGCCGTCGGGAATCCGATCGTGCGGCCGAGCCTGTTGCCGGCCACCACCACTCCGTGGAGCTGGTATTCATATCCCAACATCGAAGATGCACCCGCCACATCTCCCTCCTCAATCCGTTCGCGGATCTTGGTAGAGCTTACGGCATAGCCCTTTTCAGACGGCACCATGTCAGTCCTTATGACTTCCAGGCCAAGCATCTCGGCCGTTCTTGCCACCTCATCCGCACCTTTTGCATCAGATCCCATCCTGTTGTCATATCCGAGCAGAATGGTCCTGGCGCTGTATTTTTCCATCAGCAGACGGAGATAATCCTCCGTTGTCAATGAACTGAAATCCTTCGTGAACTGAAGGACCTCAACATGATCCACTCCGAGGCCATGAAGGATATCCTTCTTTTCCGCAAGAGTGGTGAGAAGCCTGAGTGACCGGGCTTCCTTTTGCAGCACATTACGGGGATGTGGCCAGAAAGTCACGACCATGCTTTCATCCCCGCGTACTGCTGCAGCTTCCGTAAGCTGCTGTATTACAAGACGGTGTCCGACGTGGACACCGTCGAAAAATCCGGTTGCTACAACCATCTTACAAGTTCGAAGTCCTGTCTGTGAGGCATCTTGTCGTTCTTTGCATAGATACGGCCGGCCACCTGATAGATACCTGATCTGTCAGGGTTGATAGACGCCGCATACTTGGCAACACCGTCAGCAGACTCAACAGGAACGAAATCATACTTCTCCTGGATATGGAGCTTGCCCTTCTTGTCGAATGTAGCGAAAAGAAGCTCTACTCCGATCTCCTCTGCATTGAGGTCACCGATATTGAGGACGATCTCGCCGTTGAAGGCAGTTCCGATAGCGAAGTTGTCGCTGTTGCTGTCAGGCATTGAAACTGACACAACCTCAACGTTCTTCCACTCTCTGCGGAGTCTCTTCTTCCATGCAGCGATCTCGCGTGCCTCTGCATAGTCATCAGCTACGATACCGTCAACGCGTGCAGCCTGCGGCACATAGTACTGGTTGATGTAGTCTGTGAGCATACGGTTGGTTGTGAAGTTGCAAGCCACCTGTGCCACACAGTTCTTGATATACTCGATCCAGTCTGATGAACGGCCTGTAGAAAGGCTCTTGTTGTAGAATGTAGGAGCGATCTCGTTCTCGATGATGTTGTAGATTGTTGCAGCATCGAGCTCGTCCTGATAGTTCTGGTCGTCGTAAGTACGCTCCATAGGGAGTGCCCAGCCGGCACCCGGCTTGTAACCCTCAACCCACCATCCGTCGAGTACAGAGAAGTGCATTACACCGTTCATCGCAGCCTTCTCGCCTGATGTACCTGAAGCCTCGAGAGGACGTGTAGGGTTGTTCATCCATACGTCAACACCCTGCACGAGGAACTTCGCTACTGTGATGTCGTAGTTAGGGACGAACACGATCTTACCGATGAAGCGTGGCTGCTTTGAGATGTCCACGATCATCTTGATGAGGTCCTGACCTGCCTTGTCAGCAGGGTGAGCCTTACCTGCGAAGAGGAACTGTACAGGCTGCTTAGGATCGTTCACGATCTCTGCAAGTCTGTCAAGGTCACGGAAAAGGAGGTGCGCTCTCTTGTATGTAGCGAAACGGCGTGCGAAACCGATTGTAAGAACGTCGTCACGGAGAGTCTCCTTGATTGTAACCACCTGCTTCGGTGAATAGTGGCTTGCGGCTGCAGGGTCAGAGAGTCTTCTCTTCACCTCGTCGATGAGCTTCTTGCGGAGCGAAGTGCGGATGTTCCATACTTCCTCGTCCGATACCTTATATATACCGTCGAAGCAAGACTTGTCATAGTGGTGAGTCTTGAACTCTTCACCGAATACCTTCGCATGAACCTCCTTCCACTCCGGAGCAGTCCATGTAGGATAGTGTACACCGTTTGTCACGTAGCTTACATGAAGCTCCTCTGGGAGATAACCCGGCCACATGTGTCCGAGGATATCCTTGCTCACCTCGCCGTGGAGCCATGAAACGCCGTTCACGCCCTGTGAGATGTTTGCTGCGAGGATAGACATCGAGAACTTCTCGTTTACGTCTGCGCCATTGTTCTTTCCAAGTCCCATCATAGTCTCCCAGTCGATCTTGAGACGCTGCGGATAGTGGCCGATGTACTTGCGGAGAAGACCTTCGTCGAATGCGTCGTGTCCTGCAGGTACCGGAGTATGGGTTGTGAAGAGTGATGAAGCCCTTACAACTTCGAGAGCCTCCTGGAACTCGAGGTTATCCTCTGCGATGAGCTCGCGGAGACGCTCGAGACCGATGAATGCTGCGTGTCCCTCGTTGCAGTGGTAAACCTGAGGGTTGATACCGAGCTGACGGAGGGCACGGATACCGCCGACGCCGAGGAGGAGCTCCTGCTTGAGACGGTTCTCCCAGTCACCACCGTAGAGGTTGTATGTGATTGACCTGTCCTCCGGAAGGTTTTCAGGAATATCTGTATCGAGGAGGTAGAGCTCTGTACGGCCTACGTCAACTCTCCAGAGACGTGCATTGAGGTTACGGCCAGGGAATGCGACGCTGATGGTCACCCAGTTTCCGTTCTCGTCACGTACAGGAGTTGCAGGGATCTTGTTGAAGTCCTGTGCAACGTCCTCAGCCACCTGCTCGCCATGAGCTGTGAGCTTCTGGTTGAAATATCCGAAACGGTAGAGAAGACCTACTGCCACGAGGTTGGTGTTCATGTCTGAAGTCTCCTTGATATAGTCACCGGCAAGGATACCGAGACCGCCTGAATAGATCTTGAGAGATGTGTCAAGACCGTACTCCATGCAGAAGTATGCTACAGAAGGGGTTGTACGCTCCGCCTTGAGGGCCATGTACTCGTTGAACTCCTCCATCACAGTCTTGAGGTCAGAGAGGAACTTGTTGTCCTTCTCGAGCTTCTGATATCTCTTGAGGCTTACCTTGTCAAGCATTGCGATAGGGTTCTGTCCTGAAGCCTCCCATGCCTGAGGGTCGATAGATGCAAAGAGGTTCTTTGCTGATTCGTTCCAGCACCACCAAAGGTTCTTGGAAAGTATTTCGAGGTCTTTAAGTGACTCTGGAAGGTGACGTGTCACGATCACACTGTTCCAGGTCGGCTGATTTACTTCAAATTTTCTATATTCCATGTTCTTTTCATTCCTTGTCGACGGATACACTCCGCCAGCTGATATTAGTTTCTCCAAAGCTTTTGAATAAGCTTCCTTATAATATACTATGTTGTTTTCCCAGAGGGCTATCTCTGAAACCTCCTTCGCGTTCTGCATATATTTCTTACGCGAATCCTTACGCAGACCGGCAATCTCCATAACACGTGCCGCAACGCCGTCCACGACCTCGAAATAGTTCGAGTCGTTTCTGTCGAGAACTGTTATGCCAGGGTGCTTCTTTCCGTAATATGTACGTACCCAGAGACCGAATCCGGCAAGAGTGGTGGTAAGGGTAGGGACCCTGAACGCAAGACTCTCGAGCGGAGTGTATCCCCATGGTTCGTAATATGACGGGAACAATGTAAGGTCGAGACCCGAAAGGAGATCATAGTAAGGCATATTGAAGACTCCGTCATTGCCGTTGAGGTATGAAGGGATGAAATATACCTTCACCTTGTCTCCTGCGGCATTGTTGAGCTGGAGGTCATTCAGACGCCTTGTGACATTGTCATATTCAGGATTCATCAGATAGTGGGATGTCCTGGTGACATATGTCGAGCCGTTTCCGGCGAGTTTTGCAAGGAGCTGCTTGTCAGGTCCGTTATGTCCTGAAGGGATCATGATGAACGCATGCACGCTCTTGCCCTTGAAGTCGGTACGGTTGAGCTTGTCGAGAGCGTCGATGAACACATCGATACCCTTGTTCTTCCACTCATATCTTCCGCCGATTCCCACGAGGATGGCATTGTCAGCCACCTCTTCTCCACACATGGCCGAAGCCACGGTAACAAGCTTCTTCCTGGCTCTTTCCCTGAGAGCTTCATACTCTTCGTCTGTAGCAGGGGTAAAGCTAGGCTCGAATCCGTTAGGGGTCACTACATCTACCGGTCTGCCTAGGAACTGTCTGCATTCCTGGGCTGTGATGTCGCTCACTGTCGTGAAGATGTCGCTGTTCTGGGCAGCCTTCTTCTCGAGAGAATGTCTTGCGACAACATTGAATTGACGAGCCTTCTCGTCTGCATTGTAATTGAGAATGCCGTCATAGAGAGGCAGGTTGTTACCTGCGATGCATCTTCCGATCACAGTCGCATGGGTAGTGAATACCGTAGCGATCGGAACATTCGCTGACTTGAGATAGAGAAGTCCGGTTCCGGTCATCCACTCATGGAACTGTGCCACGACCTTGTCAGATGACTCAAGATTGAACTTATAGAAACTCTCTATCACCCTTCCGGCAGCGTATCCGAAAAGGGCTGACTCGCGGTAATCCCAGTTTCCTGTAAGCGAATCCACACCGAACTTCTTCCAGAAATCGGTAAGGATCTCATTCTGCTTTGTAAGGAACTGCTTGAAATCCACGAGGATAGCTGTCGGCTTGCCTGGAACGTTCCAGCGTCCGACACGAACTCTCAGACCCTCTGAAGCAGCCTGGGCCTTCCATGCCCTGTACAGTGCAGGATCCTCGATGAAATCGGGATTGCTTTCTGTATCCATCCACACATCCGGTCCTACCATGATGTGGTGTCTCTTGTACTCGCTCTTCAGATAAAGGGACTTGGTGGCGATCACCGTATAGATGCCGCCGACCTTGTTACACACTTCCCAACTAACTTCAAACAGATAATCAGGCTTGATAAGTTCTGTTTTCATTATGTATAAATAAATTATTTATTTACCCCGGCCGGGATCCTTATCAGATTCCGTCCGGGGGTATATAGTTTCCGGGTAAACCCCGCTGACCTTGGTCAGCCGCTATTTCTTTGCAGTCTTCTTTGCAGCCGGCTTCTTTGCCTTTGGCTCCGCCTTCTTTGCAGCAGCCTTTGGAGCAGCCTTCTTTGCTGTCTTCTTTGCTGTCTTCTTTGCCGGTGCCTTTACTTTTGCGGGTGCAAAGTTAACATCTGAAACGGAAATTGCATCATCAACTCGCAAAATAAAATCACTTAAAACGTTCATATAGTTGATAAACGCCTCATATGGAGTATCATACGGGTTGAAATATTTGTGAACTGCTCCGTCAGAGAAGAACTTTGTACACATATAATAGAAGTGGTCGCTCTCCTGGAGGTGGCCGAAATCTGACCAAAGTGCCTCGTCATTGAGAAGGGCGAGCTTCTCTGCCTGGTCGTTGAGCTTGTTGAAAGCATCGTTCTGAAGCTCGTTTCCAAGCCATGCTGTCACGTCACGCTCCTCGTCTGCCCATGAGATAGGATCCATAACGTCAAGATCACCTACAGGACGATGCTTCTTCGCAGCCTGGGTAGGAGTAACGAACTCGAACTCGCCGTCCTTGATCACGATCTCCGGAAGAGCTCTCATGAAGTCGAAGATTCCGCTTGCAGCCTTCTGGTGCTCGCCGAATGTCTCATAGTCCATGAAGAGGTTGACGATCTCGTCGTTCTGTGCAGCAGCCTTGATCCATGAGAGATACTTCTCGCCTGTAAGCGGCCAGTCAGACCATCCTCTGTCAGAGAAACGGAATGCGATATCGTCGCTGAGGCTTGAGTTCTTGAGAAGGAGCTTGAGGCTAGGAGCCTGTGCGCATGTATAGATGAAGTTAGGGCTCTTCCATCCGAGGACGTGTCTTGCGCCTTCAGTAAGCATTGTCTTGAAGCCCATGTCATATACCATCTCGCCGATTGCATCAGAGTAGATGAGCTCTGTGTTGCGGAAAGCCTTCGGAGTGACACCGAAATAGTGCTCGATGGCTGCCTTGTGCTTCAGAACCTGGTTCTTGAACTCGATTGGAGATGCAAGAGATGCGAGAGAGTGATAATAAGTCTCTGAAAGGAACTCCACGCTGCCTGTCTGGGCGAGCTTGCGGAAGCTCTCGATAACCTCTGGAGCATATCTGTCGAACTGCTCGAGAACCGAACCCGAGATAGAGAATGCCACCTTGAATGCTCCCTTGTTAGCCTCGATGAGCTCGAGAAGGAGTGCGTTCATAGGAAGATAGCACTTCTGGGCTACCCTGCGGAGGATGGTTCTGTTTGCGAAATCGTCATAGTAATGCGAATCCTTTCCGATGTCGAAGAATCTGTATAGTCTCAATCTGTTTGGCTGATGTACCTGAAAATACAGACAAATACTCTTTTTCATGATTATGTCGTTTTATTTATTTCTTGTCAATTACTTCCTGATAAATTCCCTTGATCTTTGCGGCAACATCGTTCCACTTGATGCTGTTCACCTCGTCATATCCGCAACGTGCAGCGAGCTGCGCGATCGCAGGATACTGGAGAAGACCGTAGATCGCGTCAGACATTGCGTCCACATCCCAGAAGTCCACCTTGAGGGCGTACTTGAGGATCTCGGCACAGCCTGACTGCTTTGAAATGATCGAAGGCACATTGGTCTGCATTGCCTCGAGAGGCGAGATTCCGAACGGCTCCGAAATAGACGGCATCACATAGACATCCGACAGGGCGAACATCTTGTGAACCTCCTTTCCGCGAAGGAATCCTGTGAAATGGAACTTGTCCGAGATGCCGAGACGTGCGACGTGGCGGATACATCTGTTGAGCATGTCACCGCTACCTGCCATCACGAAACGTACGTTGTTGCATCTCTTGAGAACCTTGGCAGCCGCCTCGATGAAGTACTCAGGGCCCTTCTGATAGGTAACGCGGCCGAGGAAGGTCACAACCTTCTCCTTCACGTTCCTCTCGACCTCGAGCTTCTCGCGTCCGCTGAAGTCTACAGCATTGTGGACAGCGACAACCTTATCAGGATCGATACCGTAACGATTGATACAGATATTTCTTGTAAGTTCACTCACGGCCATCACCTTGTCGGCAGCCATCATACCCTTTGTCTCAAGGTCAACCACGCGAGTATCCACCTGGTCGTCGCTTGCACGGTCATATGATGTGGCGTGCATGTGAACTACGAGAGGCTTGCCTGTAAGCTGCTTTGCAGCGATACCTGCAAGATATGTGAGCCAGTCATGTGCATGGATCACATCGAACTGGTCCTTGTACTGCATCGCAATGGTCGCGCCGACCATTGCATAGCGCGCAACCTCCTCCATGAGGTTTGCACCGTACTTTCCGGAGAACTTGTACTTCTGGCCGTACTGTACGCGGAAGCCCTTGATCTGGCGCTTGCGCTCTTCCTCGACCATCTTCGTAAAGTCCTGAGGATCGACATAAGGCACCATGTTGGTACCGATATGCACGAACTGCACCTTTCCGAGGAATTCATCCACCGTAGCGCTCACGGTGTCGATAGCGACATCGCTGGCGTTGATGATCTTCACTGCGCTTTCATCTTCATCTCCTGAAGCTGAAGGCATCACGAAAAGTACATCCACATCGTTATACGCAAGACCCTTGGTCATTCCGTAACATGCTGTTCCGAGACCTCCTGCGATATGAGGAGGGAACTCCCATCCGAACATCAGAACTCTCATTATCTAGCCTCCTTCTTATACTGGTTCATAATATATTCAATGCGCAGGAGAGCGGCTGTACTCATAGCTGAAGCGATCGCTCCATGCGGCTCGTGTGGAGGGTCTCCGTCGTAAAGCTCGGAGAATGAGCCCACACCATGCTTGCTGATATCCTCGAAGAATCCCTCGACGAGATACTTTGCTCTTCCGTAGAAGGCCTCGCCCATCATCCTGAAGCAGAGGTCGATGTACGGTGCGAGGAGCGCAGGGAATGCGCAGCCCTGGTGGTATGCGAGGTCGCGGTCGATCTGCGAGCCCTCGTACACACCCCTGTAAGCCTCGTTTCTAGGTGAAAGCGACCTGAGTCCTCTCTTGGTAACGAGCTCGTCGTTGATTGTCATCACAACCTCCGATACGATCTCGTCGTCTACAGGACAGTACTCGAGATAGATAGGGAAAAGGATATTAGGTCTTACGGCCTGGCCTACAGGCTCGTTTCCTACGTAATCTACAAGGTAGCCCCACTCCTCTCTCCAGAATGTAGGCTGGAAATTCTGCTTCACGAGGTCACGGACCGGAGTCCAGCGGTCAACGAACTCGCTCTTGCGAGGACCGTACTTGTTCTCCATGTCGATAGCGAAGCAGAGGGCGTTGTACCAGAATGCGTTTGTCTCGATCTGATAGCCCGCTCTTTCTGTAACAGGACGTCCATATACATATGCGTTCATCCATGAGAGAGCCACGCCGTCCATCTGGGCCCAGAGAAGGCCGTTCGGATGCATCGCTATCTCCTTTCTGCGGCCTGGCGCGTAGCTTTCGATGATACCCTTGAGGGTCTCGCCGTACTTCTTCCACACATGCTTTTCCTTGCCGCTGAAACGGATGTACTGCTGGAGTGTCTCGGTAAGTCGGAGAGGAGCCTCGCACTGGGTCGTCCTGCGGAAGAGACGCTCCTGCTCGTCTGCGATGAGGGTGTCGAGGATCTTCTCGAACTCGTCGCAGTCGCCGTTTGCGAAGATGGTCAGACCAGGAAGTGAAACGATCGTCTCGCGGAGAAGGCCTGTCTCAAGCCATGAGAAGCCGGCATTGATCTGGGCTCTGTCACCTTTATGGCACTTGAACATTTGCGCATTGTGCACGAGAAGGTCGTGATATGTCTCGATAGGGTCTGACTTCTTGAGGACATCCGTGAACTTTCTCTTGAGGCCTCTAGGATTCACCTCATTCACTGATGCTGAGAACACCACTGACTCGCCCGGCTTGAGCTCGAGAGAGAAGGTGCCCGGAACGAAGAGATCCTCGCGGCAGTCGAATCCGCGGCGGTACTCGTCTGAATATGTCACTCCGTTATACCAGTATGGCTGATACTTGAATGCAGCCTTTGCAGAAGTCTGGAGGTTGAGTGCAGGGAAACCGCCGTAAAGGCAGAATGCCACACCGCCGTCCACTTCATCATAAGCTGTGTAAGCTTCAGAATTCTGACTGGTAAGGCTGTGGATGCTTCTGAAGGCGAGGAAAGGCTTCAGCTGAAGTGAAACCTTCGACGGAGCTTCAAGAAGTTCGTACTTGATGAGGACCTGATCGTTGTCAGGAACCATCATGATGGTCTTGGTGAAATAGATTCCACCAACCTTGTAGGTCACTACCGGAACAGGGTCCGCATCAAAGTCGATGATGTACTTATGACCTCTTGGTTCATAGGTGTCACCATAGCAGTGAATGCCCAGGTTGAACTGTTTGCCGCCGAGAACGATGCTCTCATCGAGAGCGGAAAGCAGCATATACTTTCCGCCACCCAGCTCGTCTACAGGGACGGCGAGCAGTCCGTGATAGCGCCTCGTATTGCAGGTCACGATAGACGTGTTGCAGTACGCACCTGACTCATTCGCAGCGATGATCTCACGCTTGAGCGAATACTCCAGGTTTACAAGCTCGGACTTGTTGAATTTAAGAAAAGCCATACTTTTTTATATCATTAAAGTTATTGTCAGTCAATTTTCTTCAGCACAACGGCGCAGCGCGAAGGCAGGTAGAGATAAAGAGTCTCGTCATATCTGCCGTTTCCGTTCTCGCTACGGACCGGTACACTAAAATGCACCTCCCCAGTCCTGATCCTGGAGAAGCCGTCAAATTCGTTTTCGTCCGTATTGAGTACCACCTCGTATTTTCCGGCAGGAACGGCGAAGCCGTAATCCGTAAATGAAGCGGTGGGGTTGAAATTGAGCGCAAAGATACAACTTTTTCTTTTGAAAATAAGTATCTTTTTCTGCTCATCCTGTACAAAAAGCTCTGGTCTATCGTCCAGAATGGATTCTTTTCTGGACAATTCTATCATTGCCTTGTCAAAATTTCTCAAATATCTATACCTCAGGTAGTCAGGCTCGGCAAGCGACCACTGCCTTCTGGCATGCTTGTACGACCATCCGTTTCCTTCACGTGGGAAGTCGATCCACTCCGGATGACCGAACTCGTTGCCCATGAATGTAAGGTATCCGTTTCCGCTTGTGGCCATGGTCACGAGACGGATCATCTTGTGAAGGGCCATTCCCCTGTCTACGACAGGCGACTGCGACTCCTTGTTCATGGACGTATACATCTCGGCGTCCATCAGACGGAACGCGATGGTCTTGTCTCCCACCATCGCCTGGTCATGGCACTCGGCATAGCTGATGGTCTTCTCATCCTCACGCTTGTTGGTAAGCTGCCACCACATCTCACCCATGCTCCACTGATCATCGGTAAGTTCCTTGATCCACTTGATCCAGTTGTCTGCCACACCCATGCTCATGCGGAAGTCGAAGCCCACGCCTCCATTCTCGAGCGGCGCCGCAAGACCGGCCATACCGCTGACATCCTCCGCAATCGTGAATGCATCCGGATTCATCTCATGGATGAGGATGTTCGCAAGCGCAAGATATGCGACCGCATTCTCGTCCACACCCTGGTTGAAATAATTGTCATATCCCACGAAAGCCTTCTCAAGGCCGTGATCCCAGTAAAGCATGCTGGTCACTCCGTCAAAGCGGAATCCGTCTATATGATATTCCTCCATCCAGTACTTGCAGTTCGAGAGGAGGAAATACTTCGTCTCGTCCTTTCCATAGTCGAAGCAGCGCGAGCCCCATGCCGGATGGCGGCCCTGCCAGCCGTCATAGAAATAGAGAGTCTCCTTTCCGTCAAAATTGCCGAGGCCTTCAGCCTCATTGTCAACCGAATGGGAATGAACGATATCCATCACTACGGCGATACCGTATCCATGCGCATCGTCAACGAGGGCCTTGAACTCCTCCGGGGTACCGAAACGGGAGCTGAGGGCAAAGAAATTCGCCACCTGATAGCCGAATGACCCATAATAAGGATGCTCCTGGAGAGCCATGATCTGCAATGTATCGTAGCCCAGGTCAGCGACCTTAGGAAGCACGTTCAGACGGAACTCCTCGAATGTGCCGACCTTCTCCTCCTCCGCGGCCATACCTATATGGCACTCATAGATAAGCGGATGAGGACGCTTGCCAGGCTTCGCGTTACGCCACTCGTAAGGCTTGTACGGATCCCAGACCTGCGCACAGAAAGTCTTTGTCACCGGATCCTGAACAGTCCTTGTCACATATGCAGGAAGCCTCTCCGCTCCGCCTCCCTTCCACTCGATGTACAGCTTGTAGAGAGTGCCGTGGTCTAGGAACATCCCCGGAAGCACTATCTCCCAGTTGCCCCCGCCGATAGGACGGAGGGCATACGCCTCGGTACGCTTCCAGTTGTTGAACTCGCCGATGATGTATATCTTGGTGGCATTAGGAGCCCACTCGCGGAATATCCAGTTGCCCTTGTCATCACGATGAAGTCCATAATACATATGGTTGTTCATTCCCTTGCTGAGGGAACCGTCCACCGACAGTCTCTCCTTAAGGTCAAGAATCATCTCATGTCTGCGGTCTATGACGTCCTTGTACGGCTTCAGCCATTTGTCCGAATCATAGATCATCTTTGTCTTTTTACTCATATCAAAAATTTAAAGTCACTGGTTTTCTTCTATGGTTTCACGGGCACCGCGCAGGTACGCACGGCACGCCTCAAGCAATTCCCTGGAACGCTTCACATATCTGTCTATATCATCCACACCCGTCTTCGGGTCTTCCACCTTGGCGGCTATCGCTTCAAGTTCCTCCACCGCCTTCACATAGTCAAATTTCTCTGCCATAAATCATATATTAGATCCTCACGTCGCCCTCCGGGCTCCTCAGGATGACGTTACGTCATTGCGAGGCTTCAACGAAGCCGTGGCAATCTTTCAGGGTGACGTCTTGCACCGTACATTCCAATGTGCCGTCGGCGAACATAACCGCCACACGGTCCCCGGGTCTGCGGCCAGCCGCCCCCTTCAGCACCACACCATCGGCATCTGCCGCCAAGGCATATCCCCGTTCAAGAATCCTGCGCGGATCGGCGGCCTCAATCCTGGCCTGGAGCACCTGAAGCCTGGACTCCATCGCAGCAATCTTCAAGGCGAAAGCTCCCTTGACCCTGGCCGCAAGCGACTCGATCAGAGATTCCTCGCGGTAAAGCCGGCCGGAAACCGCAATCCTGATGCGGTTCTCAAGGGACGAAAGCCTCGCATCCTCATCCTCGTACATGGAAATGATGAAATCCGCAAGAGCCGTCGGAGTCTTCAGATACTCATACGCGACCATATCGCACACATGGAAATCCTGGTCATGTCCGATGGCGGTAAGCACAGGCAGCGGGAACTGCGCGATCACAGCCGCCAGTCCATAATCATCGTAGCACGCAAGATCCAGCTTCGCACCGCCGCCGCGAAGTATCAGCACGGCATCATACTCCCCTCCACCCTCGATCACCTCATCCATTGCGGCGACTATCGACGCCGGACACTCCGCACCCTGCATCAGAGCAGGAAACAGTTCGGTTTCGACGACAAATCCATAAGGATTCTCCTCCAGATGACGCATGAAGTCACGGTATCCGGCCGCATCCTCCGCGGAAATCACCGCCAGCCTGTACGGGAGAAGCGGAAGCTCCAGTTCCTTCTGAAGTTCCAGCAGGCCTTCCTTCCCCAGCCTTTCGATCGTCCTCTGACGTTCAAGCTCCTTGACGCCGACAGAATATTCCGGATCTATATCATTGACAATCAGAGAGAAACCGTACAGCTCACTGAAATTGACCTGCACTTCTACAAGAACCATCATTCCCTCGCCAAGAGGCGAGCCTGTCACCGACTCGAAATACGGGCCGATGAACCTGTATTTCGATGACCATATGATGGCGCTTGCCTTTGCCACAAGCCCATGGTCATCACTCTGGGACAGCTCCAGATAACAATGGCCTCCGTTACGTGCCTTGACAGCACTAACTTCGGCCCTGATCCACAAACGGTTCGGAAAAAGCGATTCTACCCCCTTCTTAAGTCTCGAATGCAACTCAAACAGGTCGATAAAATCCTTTTCCATGGTTATTTCTTTTCAATCGCAACAAATTTAGCAAAATTTCCTCATATAACCACCATCATAGCATAATAAATCCAATAAAATTTTCATATCTTTGCCGACTGATTTGAGCATCTACAGACATGAAGATCACAGAAGCGTTATTTGCAGGCAGCAGCACAAGAATATCCGAGAAGCCGAAACAGAAATTCCCTGAATTCGCCTTCATCGGCAGATCCAATGTAGGCAAATCATCTCTCATAAACATGCTCTGCCGCAACAATAAGCTCGCAATGACTTCCAGCAAGCCAGGCAAGACAAGACTCGTGAACCACTTCCTCATCAACAGGGAATGGTATCTTGTCGACCTTCCGGGATACGGATACGCCAAGATGTCCGCAACCGGAAAGCAGAAGCTTGAGCAGGTGATCAGAAACTACATCAATCTCTCCCAGGAGATGGTGATGCTTTTCGTCCTTATCGACTCACGCCACGATATCGGCAAGATCGACATGGACTTCCTTATCGAACTGGGACAGAGCCAGATTCCATTCGCGATCATATTCACCAAAGGCGACAAGAACGGCCCGAATGCGCTCAATGCGCAGATAGAGAAGATGAAGGCCCAGATCCTCGAGCTCTGGGAAGAGCTTCCGCCGACATTCGTAAGCTCGGCTGAGACCGGACAGGGACGCGAAGAGATACTGGACTACATAGGATCGGTGCTCGAATCAATGAAAGAAGATAAGAACTAAACCCTCAAAATACGATGCATAAGGAACATAAAATGAAACTTTTCGCCTGCAGGGCGTCTAAAGAATTCGCATTAAAAGTGGCTGAGAACCTCAATCTCAACCTTGGAGCATCCGACGTGCTGACTTTCAGCGACGGAGAATTCCAGCCGTCTTTCAACGAAAGTGTCAGAGGAGCGACAGTGTTCATCATCCAGTCGACATTCCCTCCGACAGACAACCTGTTCGAGCTTCTTCTCATGGCCGATGCAGCCAAACGTGCTTCAGCTCACAAGGTGATCGCGGTGATGCCTTATTTCGGATGGGCACGTCAGGACCGCAAGGACAAGCCAAGAGTTTCCATCGGAGCAAAGCTTGTAGCCAACATGCTCCATGCAGCCGGATGTGACCGCGTGATGACATGCGACCTGCATGCAGACCAGATCCAGGGCTTCTTCGATTTCCCTGTTGACCACATCTACGCCAGCGCCGTGTTCCTTCCATACATCAAGTCGCTCAACATCGAGAACCTTGCGATCGCTGCCCCTGACATGGGAGGCGCAAAGAGAGCGAACGCATATGCAAGATATCTCGAGTGCCCTGTGGTCATCTGCCACAAGTCACGTGAAAAGGCCAATGTGGTAGCTTCAATCACCGCTATCGGAGAGGTTGCAGGCAAGAACATCGTCATCGTGGACGACATGGTCGATACTGCCGGAACCCTCGCGAAGGCTGCGAATGTCCTCAAGGACATGGGAGCCCTCAGCGTACGTGCGTGCGCCACACATGCCGTATTCTCTGGCCCTGCATATGAGAAGATCGCGAACTCTGCTCTTGAGGAGGTAATCGTTTCGGATACCATTCCATTGGACGCAGACCCTGCAAAAGACAAGACCAAGATCACAGTCCTCACAATGACCAAGATGTTCGCGGACATCATCAGAAAGGTCTACAACTACGAGGAGATCAGTTCAAGCTTCATCAACTAAAGCAGGATGGAGTTGTTTTTGGCAGCCATCGCCCTCGTGGCTTTCTGCGTGTTCGGACTTTGCTTCAACATCATCTTCAGGAAGGACGGCAAGTTCCCTGAGACCGAGATAGAGAACAACAAGGAGATGCGCAAGAGAGGCATAAAGTGCGCGAAGGAGGAAGAGATAAAGCTTTGGGGCAAGAAGGACAAGGACGGCAACCCGGTCGCCTGCGACGAGGGTGGGTGCGCGAGCTGCGGTTCAAGGTCTGACTGTCATTGATACGTTCGGTCCCGGATAGGGATGAGCAATTATCGCCGAGAGGCGGGATTTTAACTACTAAATTATTTATTATGAGCTTATTAGCCATCGTAGGACGCCCTAACGTGGGCAAGTCCACACTTTTCAATCGCCTCGTCGGAATGCGACAGGCCATCGTTGACGAAACAGCGGGAGTGACCCGCGACAGACATTATGGAAGATGCGAATGGTGCGGAACGGAATTCTCCGTTGTCGACACCGGCGGATACACATCCAACTCGGACGATATCTTCGAGGAAGAGATCCGCAAGCAGGTGGTCCTTGCCATCGAGGAGGCACATGTGGTGCTCTTCATGGTCGAGGCCGGAACAGGCATCACCGACTATGACGAGGAGATCGCCGATCTTCTCAGACGCAGCGGAAAGCCTGTAGTGCTTGCAGTGAACAAGATCGATTCAGGAGAGAAGATGTACGACGCCTTCCAGTTCTATTCACTCGGATTAGGAGAGGTTTACAGCATTTCAGCCGCCAACGGAGGCGGTACAGGAGACCTTCTGGATGCCATCGTAAAGGAACTTCCTGCAGAAGATCCTGACACAGACGAGCATCCCGAGCTTCCACACTTCACTATCGTAGGAAAGCCTAACGTAGGCAAGTCATCCCTCACTAACGCTCTTCTCGGCAAGGAGAGGAACATCGTTACGCCTATCGCCGGCACCACACGCGACTCTATCGCTACCCTCTACAACAAGTTCGGCCACGAATTCATGCTCGTCGATACAGCCGGCATGAGAAAGAAGGCCAAGGTACATGAAGACCTCGAGTTCTACTCGGTGATGAGGTCGATCCGCGCAATCGAGCACTCTGACGTCTGCATCCTCATGGTCGATGCCCAGACAGGCATCGAATCGCAGGACATGGCGATCTTCAACCTCATCCAGCGCAACAAGAAGGGCTGTGTCGTTGTCGTGAACAAATGGGACACCATCGAGAAGGACAGCAATACGATGAAGGAATATACCATCGCCATCAAGGAGCGCCTCGCGCCGTTCAACGACCTTCCTATCATCTTCACATCGGTGATCAACAAGCAGAGGATCATGGATGTACTCGACGCTGCGGCTCATGTATATGAGAACTATTCGCGCAAGATCAAGACATCGGAGCTGAACGAGGTGATGCTTCCGGAGATCGAGAATTATCCGCCACCTGCATGGAAGGGCAAGTACATCAAGATCAAGTATGTGACCCAGCTTCCTACCAGGTCGCCTTCATTCGCGTTCTTCTGCAACCTTCCGCAGTATATCCGCGAGCCGTACAGAAGATTCCTGGAGAACAAGCTCCGTTCGAACTTCGACTTCCTCGGATGTCCGGTGCATGTCTTCCTAAGGCAGAAATAATAAAAACCGACAGACTGCTCAGTCTGTCGGTTTTTATTATAATCAGTTCAGCCGTTCGATCTTAAGGTGCTGGATCCTGTAGGATTTTTCGTTGTAGCCGACGAAGATCGTCACAACGAACATTTCGCCTCCTGCATTCAATGTCCCCAATGCATATTTCATGTTGGAACGCCCGGCCTTGTGGGTGATCTCGAATGAACGCGGGGTATATGAGCGGAAGAATGACTTCATTATCTGGCAGGCCTGGTTGCGGCTCGAGTCGTTCGAATCCGAAAAGATGGTGACTTCGAGATTGTCGGAAAACCAGGCGGACAGCTTGTCCGCATCTCCCATCGCAAGATATTTGGCTATCGGATTGAACACATCATAGCCGCTTTCCTGCGCGGCTGCTCCAGCGCATGAAAAAACGGCCATCACTGATACAAGTGCTCCGATTATCTGTCTTCTCATCTGAAAATCTTTGTAATTGACCGGGCAAAGATACTACAAATTCCAAGCCGAACAATCCTTTTCGAAGAAATATTACTTGGCGGGATATTTGCATAGAATTGATTATATTTGTCGCTGTATAGACAAGATTCTGATGAAGATAACACTGCTTACAGTAGGAAAGACCGACAGAGACTGGGTAAGGCAGGGGCTGGACATCTATGTGTCCCGCCTCAAGCACTATATCCCTTTCGTGATGACCGAAATACCCGAGCTGAAGAACGTATCATCCCTCAGCAAGGACCAGATCAAGACACGCGAAGGAGAGCTGATACTCAAGAACATACGCCCGACAGACGACGTGATCCTTCTCGACGAGAGGGGAAAGCAATATTCGTCCATGGAGTTCGCCAAGGTGCTTCAGGACAAGATATCCTACATCGGCAAGGACATAGTGTTCGTAATCGGAGGGGCATACGGATTCTCTGAAGATGTATACAGGAGGGCCGATTCAAAGATGTCGCTGTCAAGGATGACCTTCTCCCACCAGATGGTAAGGGCTATCTTCGCGGAGCAGATATACAGGGCATTCACCATAATGAAAGGAGAACCCTACCACCACGAATAAAGGTATTCGCCTATGAAAACCAAGGAATGGCTGCATAAAAGACTGCCTCTTCTGGCTCTGATCCTTTCCCTCGTGCTGTTTGTGCTTTCGATGGCAAGCGGCAATTCCGACGGGAATACGGAAGAGATTGCGGAAGAGACTGCCGGGAGGATCGAGAAGCGTCTCGCTGTCCTGGACAAGTACCTCGAAGAGGCGAGGAACACCGACAAGGACCAGATTATGCTTCTGGAAGGCCTTCCAGACGACATGGTCATATACCGCTACATCAACGATACCCTCCAGTCGTGGAACAACCAGTTCTCTCTTATCAACGATGACATTTCCACAAGGATGATGTTCCCTGTACTCACTGACAGGAGCAGCCGCATCGTTTCATATCTCACCGATGTCGACGAAGGGCTTTCATACATGAATCTCGGGCCGAAATGGTATCTGATCAAGTCGGTGGAAGTCGACGGAAGCATAAGGCTCATTGCCGGAATCGAGATAAAGAACACCCTGATAGATGATGTCCGCCGAAATGACAACGGAGTGAACAGGAGGCTGAAGCTTCCCGGCAAATATGCCGTCCTGCCATTGAATCACAGCGGAGGATCTACAGTGGAGATTGAGGGGACCCCTCTTTTCAAGATCATATACGACAGCGCAAAGGCGACCCCGTTCTTCGACAACTCCATGCTGCGCTGGATAGCGATCGTCCTGCTGGCAGCGGCAATAGTGATGTTCCTTGCCGGACACAGGACCCTGAAGGTCTACTCGATCGCAGTAGCCTCACTATCAGTCCTTTTCATCATGTCCTTCATATGGGGAATCCAGCTTAACGGAGTCACGGAACTCTTCTCCCCTACCGTATATGCGGACGGTGCCCTGTTCTTCTCCCTAGGATCGCTTGTACTGGTGAACGCGTTCATCACCCTGTTCGTTACATGCACCTTCCTGATAAGGAACAGGATAACCGCTCTGATACGGAGCAACCGCAAGGCGATGGCCTTCTACGGCATCTTCACCATGCTCACGGGAATCGCCTTGGCGATCTATATCCATCTGACCCTCAAGAGCCTCATGCTCAACTCTAACATCTCTATGGAGCTCTACAGATGGAACACCAACGTGCCGTTCACCATTCTGGTATATGTATCATACACAGGTCTGCTCTTCTGCCTGCTCCTGCACATGCAGATAATGCGCCCGGTAGTGAAGATGTTCCTTGGATTCAAGTATGACATGTTCTCGCTCAAGACCCTGATACTCTTTGCAGTCCTCTGCTCGGCATACTTCACCCTCACATCAAGCCAGCTGGGATTCAAGAAAGAGCAGGACAGGGTAAGCGTATGGGCGAACAGACTGTCCGTGGACAGGGACCTCAGCCTTGAGATACAGCTCAGATCCGCAGAAGAGAGCATCGCATATGACCAGCTGATATCGGCCCTTGCAACCCTTGACAACACCGGAGGCATGATCCAGAACCGAATCCTCGACTATTACCTTACGAGGATAAGGCAGGATTACAACCTTGACGTACTCATATTCAAGGATGACGACAGAGCCGGAATAGCCCATTTCAACAACATCCTGCGCTTGGGAACACCGATCGCGACCGGCTCGAGATTCCTCTTCCTGACCGATTCCAACGGCAACAGCAGCTATGCCGGCGCATTCATGTTCTACCATTCGCAGGGCCGGGTGATCAGGATGCTCCTGACCATCGAATCCAACTCCAACAGGGAGGACCGGGGCTACTACAGCATCCTCGGCAGATTCTCGAAGCCAGGCGACATAAACATACCTTCCCATTATTCATATGCGAAGTACAACAACGGAAGACTGATGTCCTACAAGGGCAACTACCCTTATCCTACCAATTATGACCATGTACAGGAAGGCCATCTTCTGGACAAGAGCCGCGAAGTCTCAAGAGACAACGGATATGTCCATTTCATGAACATTGTGAACGAGGACGAGATGATCGTGATTTCAAGGCCCAGACGAGGTGGACTGGTATATTTCACATCATTCTCATACCTCTGCCTCGCCCTCAGCGGCATAATGAGCATCTTCTCGCGCTCAAGATACAAGAAGAAGGTCTTCAAGAGCAATTACTTCAGGACCAGGATCAACACCATCCTGTCCACATCGTCCTTCCTTATCCTCATAAGCATGACGGTCATCAGCATCGTGTTCGTCTACAAGAGGAACGAGGAGAACATGTACAATCTGATGTCCTCAAGGATAACCACGATCCAGGCCCTCGTCGAAAGGCACACCAAGAAC
Organism: Bacteroidales bacterium; assembly: GCA_017465225.1. GTDB lineage: Bacteria > Bacteroidota > Bacteroidia > Bacteroidales > UBA932 > Cryptobacteroides. Next base: position 44,433 of record JAFTWQ010000003.1, on the reverse strand, counting down.
GTACGCAGCTGGCAGTCCCTCAACACACAGGAATTCACCGCCACGCTGGAGAATATCGGAAACACCACAAAATCCGACATCACCCTATACACCCCTTCCGGAAAGGTATTCCTTTCCACCACACCGGAAGTGTTCGAAAGGATGGTGATCGGCAGCCGTATCGACGAGGATGCCTACTACAACATCAAGGACAGGTACCAGAGGTACTTCATTCACAGGGAAAGGATTGCGGATTTCGAGTACTGGGCACTCTATGCACCTATATTCAACGACAGAGGCCAGATCGTGGCCATCGCTGAAGTGCCATACACCGACAGGAACTTCGACTTCCGCAGGGAAGCCTTCTTCCATGCCGCCCTCATCATCAACCTCTTCCTCCTGCTGCTGATCGGTTCGCTGCTGTTCAGTACCCGCGAGGTGAACGCCCTGTTCTCCCCTCTCATCGAGATGGGAAAGAAGATGAATGTCGCCGACATCCATGACCTCGAATTCATCACATACAAGAGAGAGGACGAGATATCGTCTCTTGTCGACGCATACAACCGAATGGTCAAGGACCTTTCGGAATCCACCAGACAGCTGGCACAGGCCGAAAGAGACAAGGCATGGAGCCAGATGGCCCGTCAGGTGGCCCACGAGATCAAGAACCCTCTCACCCCTATCAAGCTCCAGATACAGAGGCTCATAAGACTCAAGGAGAACAACAATCCTGCTTGGGAGCAGAGGTTCGACGAGGTATCGGCGGTAGTACTCGAGCACATCGACATCCTCAGCGAGACCGCCAACGAATTCTCTACATTCGCCAAGCTCTACAGCGAGGAACCAGTCCTGCTCGACCTTGACAAGACCCTCAAGGACCAGCTGCTTTTCTTCGACAACAAGGAGAATGTATCTATCTCATATCTGGGCATGGAGAATGCATTTGTGATGGCTCCGAAGCCACAGCTCATACGTGTGTTCGTCAACCTCATCACCAATGCCGTCCAGGCCGTCGAGATCCACCAGAAGGAAGCGGCGGAACGCGGAGAGGCATACACCGAAGGAAAGGTTGTCATCAGCCTGAGAAACAGCATGAGGGACGGATACTATGACATCGTGTTCGACGACAACGGTCCTGGAGTAAGCGAGGAGAATCTCGACAAGCTCTTCACGCCGAACTTCACTACAAAAAGTTCCGGCACAGGCCTTGGACTGGCCATATGCCGGAATATCATAGAGAAATGCGAAGGTGAGATCAGCTACAGAAAGTCGTTCGCCCTCGGAGGAGCCTCATTCATAGTGACCATCCCAAAGCACCGGGCCTAAAGCACATAAGCCCTTACATCTGAAGCTGTTATCCTGTCTCCGGAGAGGATAAGGAGACGCTCCACGACATTGCGGAGCTCACGGATGTTTCCTGTCCATGACTTGTCGACAAGAAGCTGCATTGCGTCAGCATCGACCTCGCGAGGAGGCATTCCTGTCTCAGAGCAGATCTGTCCGATGAAATGATCCACGAGAAGAGGGATGTCGCTCTTGCGCTCATCCAGAGTAGGCACATTGATGACTATCACGCTGAGGCGATGATAGAGGTCCTCCCTGAAACGTCCCTTCCCGATCTCTTCCTTGAGGTTCTTGTTGGTAGCGGCAAGCACTCTTACATCGACCACGATGTCCTTGTCGCTTCCGACCCTTGAAAGCTTCTTTTCCTGAAGCACCCTGAGCACCTTGGCCTGGGCTGCCAGCGACATGTCACCGATCTCGTCAAGGAACAATGTACCTCCGTCGGCCTGCTCGAACTTACCCTTATGCTGCTTGATCGCCGATGTGAACGCGCCCTTTTCATGTCCGAAAAGTTCGCTCTCGATGAGCTCCGACGGGATTGCGGCACAGTTCACCTCAACATAAGGCATCGCCGAACGCGGACTCTTCTGGTGGAGATTGCGCGCGACAAGCTCCTTTCCCGTGCCGTTGGAACCGATGATAAGGACCCTTGCATCTGTAGGAGCGACCTTGTCGATCATGTCCTTGATATGCAGAAGAGCCTCGGACTCGCCCACCATCTCCTGGCCATAGACCTTCTTCTTGAGGATCCTGGTCTCCTTTACAAGGGAAACCTTCTCGGTCGCGTTCTTGATGGTGATGAGGATGCGGTTCAGGTCCAGAGGCTTCTGGATGAAATCGAACGCACCCTTCTTGATGCACTCGACGGCAGTCTGGATGTCTCCATGGCCGGAAATCATGACCACGGCAGCATCCACTCCCATGGCATTTATCTTGTCAAGGAACTCCATGCCATCCATCTCCGGCATCTTGATGTCGCAGAAAATGACACTGTACTTCTCTTTGTCCACCATGTCGCATCCCTGCACACCGTTCTCGGCGACATCGACATCATAGCCTTCATCTACCAGAATCTCCTTCAGCGAATTCCTGATAGAGCGTTCGTCATCAACAATAAGAATTTTCATGAGTATAACATTAGATTTACAAATATCGACATTTTTGGGAGTTTACACAATATTTTATATTTTTGCTTGATTTTAATGATTCACATGCAAATACCTGATATCATAATAGCCATCGACGGCTACTCTTCAACCGGAAAAAGCTCCTTTGCAAAAATCATAGCAAACGAGTTCTCTTTCCTGTATCTTGATTCCGGAGCCCTCTACAGAGGGGTCACTTTATTCGCCATTGAGAACGGATTCATCACCGATGACTGTACAATTGACGTGCCCGGACTTGAAAAGGCGATGGAAAATCTCGATCTTCATTTCGGAGAAGGCGGCACATACATCGGCGACAGATGCATCGAAAAGGAGATCAGGTCGCTGGCTGTGGCCGGCAAGGTCAGCCCTATCGCGACCGTACCTGAAGTGCGTAACTTCGTGGACAGGAAGCTCCGCGAATTCGGAAAGAACAAACGCATCGTAATGGACGGAAGGGACATCGGAACCACCGTATTCCCTGACGCGGAACTCAAGATATTCATGACGGCCGAGCCGATGATAAGAGCAGAGAGAAGAGCCGCCGAAATGCGTGCGAAAGGTCAGGATGTAGACATCAACGACGTGCTGAAGAACCTTCAGGAGCGTGACTACATCGACTCCCACAGGGCGACATCCCCTCTCACACAGGCGGCGGATGCTATCGTGCTCGACAACTCACATATGACCATGGAAGACCAGATGGTCTGGATAAAGGAAATCATCAGAGAGCGTTTCGGGCTCTAAACATACAAGATTATGCTTACCGTTGACATTGACAGCAACTCAGGATTCTGCGCGGGCGTTATCCGTGCCATCGGGAAAGCCGAAGAATACCTGCAGGCCGGCACCGAGGAAGGCAGACGCCTCTACTCACTAGGAGCCATTGTCCATAATGACGCAGAGCTCGGAAGGCTCATAAACCAGGGACTCGTGACCATCGACAAGGAGGACCTTGAAGAAATGGTGGATGCCCAAGGGGAGGTGCTGCTGATCAGAGCCCATGGCGAGCCGCCACAGACCTATGAAAAGGCGGGAAGTCTCGGATTCAGCATAATCGACTGTACATGTCCCGTAGTGCTCAAGCTCCAGAAAAGGATAAAGGAAGCATATGACGCCCACCTCAAGGCAGGGACAGGCCAGATCATCATATTCGGAAAGATTGGTCATGCAGAAGTCCTCGGTCTCATAGGCCAGACCGACGGCACAGCGATAGTGGTCGAGAACACTATCATGCTTGAAGACCTGATAGAGGACGGCACAATAAGGCTTGACGTCCCTACCGAAGTGTTCAGCCAGACAACAAAAAGTCCGGCAGAGTATTCAAGGCTCTGCGCAAGACTGGAGGAAGGGATGGCGCAGTACAATGAGCTTTCGGTAGAGAGATTCAAGGGCAGAGGCCTTCTGAATGTGCATGACACCATATGCTCGCAGGTAGCGACACGCCACGAAAGGCTTTCGAAATTCGCCCTTGAGCATGACGTGATCATCTTCGTTTCAGGAAAGGCAAGCTCCAACGGAAAGGTCCTCTGCGACCTCTGCAAGTCGCTGAACATCAGGACATACCACATCGACGGACCAGCCGAGATCAAGAGGGAATGGTTCCGTGCCGATGACAAGGTCGGCGTCTGCGGTGCGACATCGACCCCGAAATGGCTGCTCGAAGAGACAGCGGAGCATATCCTCGACCTCAACAAGTATGTACCGGCATGGGAAGAGAAGTTCGCAGACGGCGAAAAGACTGATAATCAGTAAAAATTTGGCAGTAAGCAGACATTTTTATAATTTTGCAGCCGCTTTTGTAAAAACGAAATATTAATTAACATTTTATATTATGGCAACAACAGCTGATTTCAAGAACGGACTTTACCTTAACTACAACGGCAAGCCATGCCAGATCGTATGGTTCCAGCACGTTAAGCCAGGAAAGGGTCCAGCTTTCGTAAAGACAAAACTCAGAAACCTCGAGAACGGACGTATCCTCGAGAACACATTCACAGCAGGTGCAAAGATCGACACAATCAACGTGGAGAGAAGACCATATCAGTTCCTTTACAAGGATGAGGACGGATTCAACTTCATGCACGAGGAGACTTACGAGCAGATCCACCTCGACACTGACCTCGTTGACAACGCAGACCTCATGAAGGAGGGCCAGCACGTTGAGATGATGTTCCTCGCTGACGAGGAGCGCTGCCTCACTTGCGAGCTCCCTACATATGTAGAGCTTGAGGTTACCTACACAGAGCCTGCAGTAAAGGGCGATACAGCTTCTACAAACGCACAGAAGGAGATCACTCTCGAGACTGGCGCCATCATCATGGCACCTCTCTTCATCAACATCGGAGAGAAGATCCGCGTGAACACTACTGACCGTTCATATGGTGAGCGTGTGAAGTAATGACGGAGTAAAACAAAAAACCGGTCACATCGACGATGTGACCGGTTTTTTGTTTTACTCTTCAGCCGCAGCGGCTTCGTGTTCCTCCTTGGTATTGATACGCTGGGGACCGCCCTTTTCTGCGCGGAGGAAGGCAGCCGAGCGCTTGAGGACGAAGTTCGAACCGAGATACTTGGTACGCACCTCATCGTCTGCCGCGAGGTCTTCCGGAGTACCCTGCTGGAGGATGGATCCCTCATAAAGAAGGTATGCACGGTCGATGATCGCGAGGGTTTCACCAACATTATGGTCGGTGATGATGACTCCGATATTCTTGTATTTCAGCTTTGCGATGATGTACTGGATATCCTCGACGGCGATAGGGTCGACACCGGCAAAAGGCTCATCGAGAAGGATGAACTTCGGGTCGATGGCGAGGGCACGCGCAATCTCGCAACGGCGGCGCTCACCTCCCGAAAGCTGGATTCCCTTGCTCTTGCGCACCTTATGTAGATTGAACTCATCGAGAAGCTCCTCCAGACGCTGTTTCCTTTCCGCCTTCGTATACTGCTTCGACATTTCCATCACCGACATGATATTGTCCTCTACGGTCATGTGACGGAATACCGAAGCCTCCTGGGCGAGGTAGCCGACACCCTTCTGGGCGCGCTTGAACATAGGCAGGCCGGTGATTTCCTCGTCATCAAGGAATATCCTTCCGGCATTCGGCACGATAAGTCCGGTGATCATATAGAAGCTCGTCGTCTTTCCGGCTCCGTTAGGTCCGAGGAATCCCACGATCTCTCCCTGCTCGACTTCCATCGACACACCCTTCACGACCGTTCTAGGTCCGTACTTCTTGACAAGATTTTCGCAACGTAGTTTCATAAAATCCGCTTTATACGCCTCTCAAAGGCTATTTTATATCTAGTTCAAGATCCTTCACAAGGCTCTTCACCTCTTCATTCTGCGCCATCAGTTCCTTGGCCTGCTCGCTCGGCATGTAGACCTTCTTCTGCTCCGGAGCATCATCCGGCATCACAGTCACACGCAAATATACCTTCATCGAGCCGACGATCTTCCTGAAGTTTCCTTCCAGCTCATGCAGAAGCTTCGACTCCACCCAGTCCTTCTGGGCATCGTTCACCACCCTGAATATCACAGTCTTCGCATCATCTCCCTCTTCGATCTGAAGGGTAGTGCTTGTGAGCATGCTTGCAAGTCTCGGCTTGTCACCATAAAGTTTCGCGAGTTCCGGCCATTTTGCCTTCAGTATCTCATCCGAAGGGATCGGAGTCTCGGCAGCGGCAACGGCTTCTGCAGCAGGAGTATCCTGCATCGCGGCCTTCATCGAAAGCGATGCGCCACCTCGGGCAGCCCTTGCACGACGTTCACGCGGCTGTTCCGGCTGCGAAGGTTCGGCTGCCGGAGCAGGAGGCACAGGGGCCGACTGGACAGGCGCTGGAGCCGGAGCTGGAGCTGGTGCCACAGGAGCCACCTGGGCCGGAGCGGCCTGAACCGGGGCCTGTGCGGCTGGCTGCGCTGTCGGCTGCGGAGCGCTTAGCTTGCCGCAGATGAAGCTCAGACGCATGAGCGCGAACTCGATATGAAGACGAGGGTTCACGCTTGCCCTGTAGCCGGACTCGCACTGGGTAGTGATACCGAGCGCCTCATACAGGAAAGGAAGAGGACATCTGTCCGCCTGTTCCTTATATCTTTTCTTCAGGGAATCCGGAAGCTCGAGAAGAGCCTCCAGACCTCCGCTCTTGCTGACGATCAGGTCGCGAAGATGCGAAGACAATGCCGCAACGAAATGGAGGGCATTGAATCCTTTTGTCAGAATTTCGTCAAATGCGATCAAGGCGGTCGGATAGTCGCCTTTCAGGAATGCGTCGACCAATGAGAAGCTGTACTCATAGTCGAGGACATTGAGGTTGCGGAGCACATCCTGGTATTTCACGTCCGTGCCACAGAACGCCACCGTCTGGTCGAAGATGGTGAGGGCGTCACGCATGGCTCCGTCTGCCTTATGAGCGATCACATGGAGCGACTCGTCATCGATGGTCACACCCTCGCTGGAAGCCACCATACGCAGATTCTTCACGATATTGTCGACCGTGATCCTGTTGAAATCATAGGTCTGGCAACGCGAAAGGATAGTCGGCAGGATCTTATGTTTCTCTGTAGTCGCAAGAATGAAGATCGCATGTGCAGGCGGTTCCTCCAATGTCTTGAGGAATGCATTGAATGCGGCCTGCGACAGCATATGGACCTCGTCGATGATGTATACGCTGTATTTTCCCACCTGCGGAGGTATGCGCACCTGATCCATCAGGGTCTTGATGTCCTCGACACCGTTGTTCGAAGCGGCATCGAGCTCATGGATGCAGTATGAGCGTCCTTCTGCAAACGACTGGCACGACTCGCATGTTCCGCACGGCTCCATGTCAGCCGAAGGGTTCGAGCAGTTGATCATCTTCGCGAAGATACGCGCCGTCGTGGTCTTGCCGACTCCGCGCGGTCCGCAGAAGAGGTATGCATGCGCCAGCTGGCCCCTCAGGATCGAATTCTTGAGGGTCTGGGCGATATTGTCCTGGCCGATCAATGTCCCGAAGGAGTCAGGCCTGTACTTTCTTGCTGAAACTATATACTGTGACATATCCGTTCTTTGGTCAACTTACAAATATAGCACTATTTTTGTTAACTTTGCACCCGATTACGCATTACATCAATTATTGACATGAAAAAACTCATCATACTGTTTGCAACGATACTGATGCCTTTAATGGCCGGCGCACAGGCGCAGATCACGACCAAGAAAGTGAAGATTGAAGATTTCACGCAGAAGATAACGAAGGTAGTCCTCAACGGCAATCCGTTCTATGACACATCCCTTAAAGATGAGATCACCGCAAGGTGGAGGATATCGCCGTACGAGTTCTGCACACTCGAAGAATTCGAGAAGCTCAAGAACAGCGACCAGTATTATTTCCTGCTGCTTGCGCAGGGGCAGTTCCGCAAGGAGACAGCACCCGGACTCCAGTTCCTTTCATTGGTGAAGGGAGGCAAGGGGGCCGACAAGGGCATAGGTGACATGCTTGAGGTGGTTTCGCTTCCTTTCGCATCAGCCGAATACCCTTCAGGAAGGGAGCTCATATTCCTTCCTGCATTCCTGGACATCATCCAGAACCAGACCCTCGAGGCCATGGAGACCGACTTCAACGCTTATGGAGGCCTTGCAAACACGACAAAGAACATCCACAAGGCCGGAGGCATGACCATCGTTTTCTCTGAAGACGACCTCAACAGTCTTGTGTCACAGGCTGTAATCGACAGGTCGTTTGACGACGAGATGATCCTCACGGACGAGGACAGCGCCGACCAGTACATGCTTGATAATGCTCCCGGTACGCTTGTCAGCTATGTGGCCGTACCGACTGAACCTGTCAGGGGATCTTTCTGCTACAAGATGCTCATCGACTCGGAGACGCATAAGCTTTATTATTTCCGCAAGCACAAGATCACAAACAAGGCCGGAGCCGGATTCCTTCCGGAGGACATCAGCAAGATCACAGCTTCAAGAGTAAAAAAATAGAGGGACATGATAAGTGGGAAAGCAAGCTGCGGACTGCAGTATGCAGTCAAGAAAAGCGGTTCTGCCGTAGGATATTGCGCATTGAGCATAAGATGCGGAACGAGGGACGAGGCCGGATATCATGCCGGTATCGCCCATTTCGTCGAACATACCATATTCAAAGGGACCGAACATAGAAGTGCCTCGGTAATAAACAGTTACCTTGACAGGCTCGGAGGCGAGCTGAATGCATTCACGACGAAGGAGGAGATAGTCTTCCATGCCACCGTACTGAAGGAGGACCTCAGCAAGGCTGCCTCTCTTCTTCTTGAACTCGCGACATGTCCGACCTTTCCGGAACATGAGATCCAGACCGAGAAAGGAGTCGTGATCGATGAGATCCATTCATACAAGGACACCCCTTCGGAGGATATATACGACAGGTTCGAGGAGATGATCTTCAAGGGACATCCCCTCAGCGGTAACATCCTGGGCACGACGGTTTCCGTAAAGAAGATAACAAGGAAGGAGCTGCTGAAGTTTGTCAAGGAGAAGTTCCAGCCATGCAGGATGGCCTTCACGGTCGTCGCCGACATAGATGAAGAGCGCATGGAGAAAGGGGTACTGAAACTGGCAGAGAAGTATTTCGGAGGCAGTCAGGCCGATTGTCCTTCTGCACATGGATGCGAGGAAAGGCCGTTCCCATGCGGCAGCTACTCCACCCCTGTGGCGGAGCAGTTCGACAAGACCATCAGCAAGAGGAACCATCAGGCCAACTGCGTGATCGGAGCCCTCGCCCCGTCCCTGTATCAGGAACGCGAAAGGCTGGCTACAGTCCTGCTGTGCAACATTCTCGGAGGCCCGGCTACGAATTCCATCCTCAACTCCATCCTTCGTGAGAAATACGGATGGGTCTATGGAGTTGAATGCGGATACACCCAGTTTGCCGACACCGGTCTGGTAGCCATCACATTAGGATGCGACAAGGCAAATCTCGACAAATGCCTCAAGGCCATTGACAAGGAGATCGCCAAGCTTCAGAGCGAGCCTTTGTCGGAGCGTAAGCTGAAGGCGGCGAAGAAGCAGCTTCTCGGTCAGCTGGCCATCAGCGGGGACAACGGCGAGACCCAGTGTCTTTCGATGGGCAAAGGCCTCCTGGCTTACGGCAAGGTCAGTTCAGGAAAGGAGAACAGGTCGCTCGTGGAAGGCATCACAGCCGAGGATGTCCGCGAGATGGCTGTCAAGATTTTTGACAAGGACAAAGTATCGAAACTTATTTATATCTAACTGATCTGCCTATGTGATTACAGTAATCACATAGGCAGATCAGAAGACAAATATAATCATGGAACATATATATAAATATATTGAGGAGCACGCGACTCGTGAAAGTGAGGCTATGAGCTGGGTGGCGAAGCAGACCCATATCAGGACCAACCATGCGAGGATGCTTTCGGGCTCGATCCAAGGGGAGCTTTTAAGGATCATCGTCCAGACATCGGGGGCAAAGCGCATACTGGAGCTGGGCACATTCACCGGCTACTCCGCAATCAGCCTTGCCTCGGCCCTCCCTGAAGACGGACATCTCGACACACTCGAACTCAACGACGAACTCGAGGACCTTATCCTCGAAGGGTTCGACCGTGCCGGTCTCTCCGGCAAGATCGCGCTCCATATCGGAGACTGCAAGGAGACCCTCCAGCGTTTCCGCACCGAGATGGGCCTTACAGAGGGTTCTACCGCCGATTCCGCCATGCTCTATGACATCGTGTATATGGACGCCAACAAACGTGAATACTGCGAGTATTATGACCTCGTCTTCGACATGGTCCGTCCCGGCGGCCTCATCCTTGCCGACAATGTCCTCTGGGACGGCAAGGTCTGCCAGGATCCCCTCCCGCAGGACAAACAGACCCTCGGCATCGCCCGCTTCAACGACATGGTCTCATCCGACCCCCGCGTCGAATCCGTCATCCTCCCCCTCCGCGACGGCCTGAACATCATCCGCAAGAAATAGCACCACCTTTCGTGCTTCCGAAGTCCAAATCCAAGGTTAAAAGCACGAAAACAGGCGATTTCATGCTTTCAAAGCAAAATTCTAACGTCAAAAGCACAAAATCAGGCGATTTTGTGCTTTTGACTTATGGTTTAGGCGTCCGGATGCGCCTGATGGTTACTGACGGGTGATGCGGGCACCGAGGGCATTAAGACGGAGCTCGATGTCCTCGTAGCCTCGGTCGATCTGATCGATGTTGCTGATGACGCTGGTGCCTTTGGCTGACATGGCGGCGATCAGGAGGGCGATTCCGGCGCGGATATCTGGGGAAGCCATACGGCCGGCGCGGAGCTGGTAGCGATGGTCATGGCCGACCACTACGGCCCTGTGCGGATCGCAAAGGATGATCTGCGCACCCATGTCTATGAGCTTGTCCACAAAGAAGAGACGGCTCTCGAACATCTTCTGATGGATCAGGACGCTTCCCTTGCACTGGGTCGCCATCACGAGAATCACACTCAAGAGGTCCGGCGAGATTCCCGGCCATGGAGCATCCGCGATATTGAGGATGGAACCATCCATGAATGAATCGATCTCATAGCTCCCCTGCTCCGGGATGAAGATGTCGTCTGCGCGACGCTCAAGCTTCACGCCCAGCTTACGGAACACATCAGGAATCATTCCCAGTTCGTCATATGCCACATCCTTGATGGTGATGGAGCTTCTGTTCATTGCTGCAAGAGCGATGAACGAACCGATCTCGATCATGTCCGGAAGTATCTTATGTTCAGTGCCCCCAAGCTGCGGAACTCCAGTGATTGTCAGGAGATTGGAACCGATGCCCTTGATATCCGCACCCATCCTCACGAGCATTCTGCACAGCTGCTGGAGATATGGTTCGCATGCGGCGTTATAGATTGTAGTAACGCCCTCGGCCATGACCGCAGCCATCACGATATTGGCTGTACCGGTAACCGACGCCTCATCGAGAAGCATATAGCGTCCCTGAAGCTTCCTGCCCTCCGGCACATGGAGATAGAACGCCTTCTTGTCGAAGTCATATTCCTGCTCCGCGCCAAGGTTCATGAAGCCCTGGATATGCGTATCCACCCTGCGGCGGCCGATCTGGTCTCCGCCCGGCTTCGGGAAATAAGCCCTTCCGAAACGCGCCAGAAGCGGTCCCACGACCATCACCGAGCCACGGAGCTTCGCACATTTCGCCACAAAATCCGCGCTCATCACATAACCGGCATCGATCTCATCAGCCTTGAATGTATACACACCCTTCTCATGGCGTGTGACCTTTACACCCATCCCCTCCAGAAGAATGATCAGATTCTTCACATCCAGAATCTCCGGAATATTGGTGATGGTCACCTCCTCCTTGGTCAGAAGCACAGCGCTGATGACCTGCAGGGCCTCATTCTTCGCACCCTGCGGCCTGATAGCTCCGCTGAGCTTATAACCGCCTTCTACAACAAATGAACTCATATCTTGCTATTTCCTTATTTCTGCTTTATATCCCAGAATGAATTTGAATGGTTGCCCAGGAGGACATCCACATTCACATTCGGCTTGTCGCGGACCATCTCGACCTTGAGATTCTCAAGCTCGAGGGCGCGCAGAGCGATGAACTGCTCCGGAGAAAGCCCCATCTGACGCTGATATTCCTTGTCGGCAAGCGCACGCTTGTTCTCGGTGATGCGCCTCTGTTCCTCCATCTCCTGCTGCTTGAGCTGGGTCTGCTTCTGCTGCGCCATCGTCGCGGTCTTGTTCAGTTCGGCCATGACCTCGCTGTTCGGCTTAGCCTTGTCCACAACGACATTCACGATATCAACCGGAAACTCCTTGTCCGCATCAAGTCTCACGATATACTGCTGGAGCTTCTCAGTGATATCCACCTTTACAGAATCATACACCTCGCGGTTACTCACCAGAGTATACATGTCATATGTACTGATGAAGTTACGCACGATCTCACGGAAATTCTCCTTGATGTTGTTGCTGTACCAGTCCGGACCGTAATTCATGTGAAGAATCGGAGACTTTCCCCTCTTGATCCTCAGGGTAAGATGCGCGCTGAGGTCCAGCGGAGTATTGTCATCGCAGAACACATCATCGAATGTCTCCGTATACTTCACAGGCACATTCTTATATGTCACGAAATCCGTCGAGAAAACCTTCCACTCCGAGCCCTCGGTCAGAGCCTGCGGATCGACTCCTCCCTTACCGAAGATATACGGCTTCTTGATGAACACGCCTTCCTCATCACCATCAACGCCGCAAAGCGAACATCCTGTAAGGCCACCGATCATGGCTGCAACAGCTGCTAAAACAGCAACAAACGTCCAGACACGCTTCATATCATACACAGTTTTCATAATATTCAGTTTAATAGTTTATTATCTTGTCAGCAAAAAGTAATAAAGTTTTTAGTTGCAGGTTTTATTTCTTGTCGGGGACATCTAAGGAGATGTCGGGTACGATGCCTTCGCGGCGGATTGTGGTGCGGGTGCCGTCCGGACGGATGCGGGTGTGCTCCGTGTATGGTACGCTGCCGGGAACGGTTTCCACCGAAAGGGACATACCGGACCGGTCATCCTGCTGGTACTCCGGAGCGGTCACGTACGGGCTGCCGGAACGGGATTCCCGATCAAGTCGGGAATGACGGGTAGCGGAGGCTGTACGGGATGCTGTGGAAGCGGACTGGCCGGAAGCGGCAGACGGCTGCTTCACATAAACAGTGTCTACAACAGCATAGTAGAACTTTCTACCAAACCAAGTAACATCAGCTTCAAGCTTATGCAGAGAGCAAGTGCCACGATTCGGTGTTTCTATGGTCTCTACACTCCATTTATGAGTATGCTCAAGCGGGTCACAAGTAAAGAGCTGTCCATCTATACAGAAGAAACGGTCTTTGTAGATGAGGGAAAGATTGTATTGACGGAGAGGATGATAACTATCACCAATATATTCACCTGTAATACGTGACAAATAGCCAAACTGCTTGCCATACCATCCTTCTACCTGCTCAGTTGCACTGTAGAGTTCTTTTGTTTCTTGATGTTTGTATTCTGTCCAAACACCAACAGGACCTTCGTAGTCAAACAACTCGATATAAAGGCTATCTGCTTGATAATCATTCAAATTGACAAACTCGTTATCGCCAATGCAGATATCATAGCTCAAATGTTCTAAGTCTGGAACACCTGTTGCACAAGTTGTAATGAAAGTGTTAATTGTTTCATTTCTTGAATAATCAACGTATTCTATTTCACCAGAAGAATCTTTCGGGTCTCGACCTATAGCAGCCTGCACAAAGTTCTTTGTGCTGTAGAACTTAGTTTCATCGACCGTGCCATCAGAATATGTCGCCTTTCTGGTCACAACAACCTGCGAGTTGGTATAGATGTTATCGTGAGCATCTTCCCAAATCACTTCCTGCTCATACTTAACATCAACAAGCCTAATAGACACCTTACCCAAGTACTCTACAACGTATGTAAACTCCAACTCTTTTCCACCTTCGATATTAACAGGAACAGCCTTCTGCTTATACGTTGCCGTCGCTTTGTAAACTTGTGTCTTGCCATCTTCAGACCTAGATACCTCAGCAACACTTACCTCACCATCAAGCACAACACCCTCAAGCTTATAATATGGGAGATTTCCTTCAAGCTCGTCAGAACTTGTTTCAATCACAACCTTATCAAGCATTCCTGCCAGATCATCTGGACAATCAATGCTCAAGGTGTCTGGTGTTGCAATCCTGGTCCAGGCAACCGGATTTGCAGACACAGCCCCATCCTGATCGGTATAGGAACTGTTCTGGACCATATTCAGCGTAAAGCTGCTCCCCGGCGCCACTGCGAACTCACTGCCCTCCAGAGCATTTCCCTCGCCATCCTCAACCCTGTACGACAGCTCCGCACCTGGATAGGTGTCAGTATGCGGAACCATACCGATATACTGCACCTCGAACTCCACTCTCTCAAACTTGTTTTCCGCTCCGGCGAAATTCTGCGGAGCCGCCATCACTCCGAAATGGACGCAGACATTATATGCAGCCGTATCCTCCACCTCTATGGTCCTGGTAGCCGGTTCAACCCTCCTTATCGTCACTGACGGACGGATGATCTCGCCGGCAGACGTTCCTCCACCTTCTCCAAAATCAGCTTCTCGCAGCTCTATGTACGGCATCCCGATATTCTGACCGAGGGAGTTCCGGTAGGTATAGACCTCATAGTCCATATCCAGATCTATCGTCTGATCTCCGAATCGGAACTGCTGGTCTATGCTATGGGTCACCGGATCTTCACCATTTTCCGAACAGGTAGGCTTGACATATTCTAGCAGCTCTATCAGTTCATTGTAATCCTTTGCATAAACAGTATCAAGGCGAACGCTTACATTTATCCTTGCCTCCGGCTCACATGTGAAGACCGTCCCGTCCGGATCGGTATATGAACTGGTCTGGCTGATGCTCATCTGAAGATCTCCTGCACCCTCGACAACATCCGGCTTTCCTATCTCATACTCCATCTCTCCAGCATCTCCGGCAGATATCACCTCATCACCCGGAACCGGATTCTCTGTCCCCGGCTTATCCCCAGGCTTTTCCGGCTCAGGCTTCTCCTGAGGCGAATCCGGCACATCAGGTTGAGGATCATCACCCGAACATCCGGCCATCAGCCCCGCCATCAGAAATGCCGCCAATGCTGCCGCCATAAATGCCTTCAAATTCTTCTTCATATCGCCTTGATTTTAGTTGTTACTTCTACTGTTCAGTATTTCAGTATGATATACTTCTATATTATCTGTCTGGTACTTTACCTGTCATCCAGCTCCATCTGTCATCCAGCTTTACCTGTCATCCTGAGCGTAGCGAAGGATCTTTACCCCAAAGATGCTTCACTTTGTTCAGCATGACAGTAATCTCGACATCCCTCCTTATCTGTCCACGACTTTCCCGTTTCCGGTCCTTCTCCTTTCGTGTTCCGGTCCTAGCTCTCCCGTTCAAAAACACGAAACTGCCCGTTTTTGTGCTTTCGACTTTGTTTTTCACGTTCAAAAGCATGAAATCACCCGATTTTGTGCTTTCGACTGGGTCAGGAGACTATATGTGCTCCACTTCAGGGTGCAGTTCGACTCCGAATTTAGCCTTGACCGATGCGATGATGCGCTTTTCCAGTCCGACGATCTCCTCCGGATACGCTTCACCGGTATGGTTCACGATCACCAGCGGCTGCTTGTCCCATACAGCCGCTCCGCCGCTGCGTTTTCCCTTCCATCCGCACTGCTCGATCATCCATGCTGCCGGGACCTTGACCATTCCATCCGGAAGATCGTAATGCGGAACCTTATAGTCAGGGCCGAACTCGGCCTTCGCCGCCTCCTCAATGCGCAGATAATGCTCCATCGGGATCACCGGATTCTTGAAGAAACTGCCCGCACTGCCCTTCACCGACGGCTCCGGCAGCTTCTCCTTCCTGCTCCTGATGATCACTTTCCTGATCATTGCTGGTGTCAGATGCTGCTTTGACGGTTTATCATCACTTTCAGGCGATGTGCCATTTGTGTGGAAGAGGCATTTTCCCACCCCCGGGTAGGGGGTGCCTGAGCTTGCGAAGGCGGGGGCCTCTGGAACACATTGGCACTCGCCATATGCTGATGCAACCGCTTCCTTCAAGTGCCCATACTCCAGCACCGGCTTCGGCTCCCGACTCAACGCAAACACCACATGAGTCACGACATACCTGCCCTTGATCTCCGGCCTCTTGAAGAACGAATCACGATAACCATATCCGCACTCCTCAACAGAGAAACTAACAAACTCCTCCTCAAGCGTATCGTAGCAATAAACCTTATGGATAACATCCTTGACCTCAACACCATACGCCCCTATATTCTGCACCGCCGACGCACCGACCTCACCCGGAATATATGACAGATTCTCCACGCCCCAGAGGCCCTCCTTCGCCGCCCATGCACAGAAATCGTCGAAGACGACTCCCGCACCGACCGACACCAGGACCTTGCTTGATTGGCTGAAATCTGCTGACGATGTGCCATTTGTATGAAGGAGGCATTTTCCCACCCCCGGGTAGGGGGTGCCTGAGCTTGCGAAGGCGGGGGCCTCCGGAATACGATGGCACTCGTCCAGTATCTCTATGAAATCGATCTTCGAATGCAGGACCGTACCCTTGAAATCATCGGTGAAGAGGAGATTGCTGCCGCCGCCGATGTGAAGCACCGGACGCGCCAGCTCCTCGAACTCGATGTCCACAAGATCAGCCACCGAATCATACTCTATGAAACAGCGTGCCTTCACCTTCATTCCGAAGGTGTTCATCTTCGTCAGATCCTTATAGTATTCGGTCTTTATCATAATATTATCCACTGCTAAAAGTCTAGCCGCAGGAGAACTCTCTCCTTATCAATGTACTGATCCAAAAGAATATAGGTCGTTGAAAGTCAAATAATGCATTATTTAATGCTATCCTATTTCAGCACCGTTGCAAAGAGTCTCCGCAGGCGTAACGAAACGCATTTTGCCGTCATTCTGACGAGCCATGAGGATCATTCCCTTCGACTCGATGCCACGAATCTTGCGCGGTGCAAGGTTGGCGAGGATGCAGATCTGCTTGCCGACCATCTCCTCCGGAGAATACTGCTCGGCGATACCCGAAACGATCACTCTCTTGTCGATACCTGTATCGATGGTAAGCTTCAGGAGCTTGTCAGTCTTCGGAACACGCTCCGCCTCGAGCACTGTCGCTGTCCTGATGTCCATCTTCTGGAAATCATCGAATGTGCACTCTTCCTTCTGCGGAGTCACGACTGCAGCCTCGGCAGCCTTTGCAGCAGCCTCACGCTCGGCACGGATAGTCTCAAGACGCGCGATCTGACCATCGACAACCTCATCCTCGATCTTCGCGAAAAGAAGGGTCGCAGGGTTGAGCTGATGACCTGCAGGAAGGATGGAAGTCTTTCCGAGATCATTCCATGAAAGCACGATGCCATCCTCAAGAGCAGCTACGACAGGAGTGCCGGCAGTAGCCGAAGATGTATGGAGGGCAGAGCCTTCGCCTGGAGTGAAACGGTTCTCGTAGAGAGATTCTTCACTTCGTTCAGAATGACAGAGAGGTTCCTCGCCAGCACGATGGTCGAATCCGGCAGCAACGCCTACATTCAGGATACCACGGAGCTTCTCTGAAGAGAACGGAAGGAACGGCTCGAATGCGATCGCAAGCGATGCACAGATCTGGAGAGACACATTCAGGATAGATGCAGTCCTGTCCATATCGGTCTTCGCCACCTTCCATGGCTCTGTATCAGTAAGGTACTTGTTACCGAGACGTGCGATGTTCATAGCCTCCTTGAGTGCCTCACGGAACTTGTAGCCGTCGAGATAACGCTCCATCTCCGCCTTGAGAGGCTGGATCTGCGCGAGAGTCTCTGCATCTACTGGCTCCGGCTTGAGGTCTGCAGGTACCTTGCCGTCAAAATACTTATGGGTAAGAACCACTGCGCGGTTCACGAAGTTGCCGAGGATAGCCACAAGCTCGCTGTTGTTGCGTGCCTGGAAGTCCTTCCATGAGAAGTCGTTGTCCTTTGTTTCAGGAGCATTCGCTGTAAGCACATAACGAAGCACATCCTCCTGTCCCGGGAACTGCTCGAGATACTCATGGAGCCATACAGCCCATCCGCGTGAAGTCGAGATCTTGTCACCCTCAAGATTGAGGAATTCGTTTGCAGGAACATTGTCCGGAAGGATATAGCTTCCGTCAGCCTTCAGCATTGAAGGGAAGACGATGCAGTGGAACACGATATTGTCCTTTCCGATGAAATGAACGAGCTTGGTATCCTCGCCCTTCCACCATGTCTCCCATGACTGCGGAAGAAGCTCCTGTGTATTCGAGATGTAGCCGATAGGAGCATCGAACCATACATAGAGCACCTTGCCCTCCGAGCCTTCAACAGGCACAGGAACGCCCCAGTTGAGGTCACGGCTTACGGCACGCGGCTGAAGACCGCCGTCAATCCAGCTCTTGCACTGTCCGTATACATTGCTTCTCCACTCCTTATGTCCGTCGAGGATCCACTCTGAAAGCCACTTTTCATACTGATCCAGAGGCAGATACCAATGCTTTGTCTCCTTCTTCACGAGCTCGCCGCCACTGAGAGCCGACTTAGGGTTGATCAGTTCATCCGGGCTGAGGGTAGCGCCACACTTTTCGCACTGGTCACCATATGCACCCTCTGCGCCGCAGCGTGGGCATGTACCAGTAATGTAGCGGTCTGCAAGGAAGGTCTTCGACTCCTCATCATAATACTGCTCGCTCACCTTCTCGATGAACTTGCCCTCATCATAGAGCTTCCTGAAGAAATCAGCCGCATTCTTATGATGGGTCTTTGACGACGTTCTCGAATATATGTCGAAGTTGATTCCCAGACCTGCGAATGAATCCTTTATGATCTTGTGATACCTGTCGACGATATCCTGCGGAGTGCATCCCTCCTTCTGGGCCTTGATGGTGATAGGCACACCGTGCTCATCAGAACCGCAGACATAAAGCACATCCTCACCCTTCATTCTGAGGTACCTCACATAGATGTCTGCAGGCACATATACACCGGCAAGATGGCCGATGTGGACAGGACCGTTTGCGTATGGCAACGCACAGGTCACAAGCGTTCTGTTGAATTTCTTTTCCATATGTCGTTAAATTTATACTCTTCCTAATTCATTGTTCAATCTTGTACGGGCGCGGTTGTAATCGCTGATCTGCGCCAGGATCTCCACCTGACGGTCCGGATCCTGCTCCGCCGCCAGCCTGGCGGTAAGGTCCTTAAGGATCATCTCCACCTTCTTGCAGTGATATGCAAGCAAGGTCTTCGGTATGAACTGGACCAGCCTTGTAGATACCGCAGTCAACGACTGCTCGTAATTCTTAACGGTGATCTGATACTTCTCTATAAGAAGTTCCTTGGCAACAGCCGCAATCTCCGGATCCATGCTGTTCAAAAGCCTCGTCTGCATCTGCTGCTGGGTCAGGCCTTCGTCATACATCCGGAAATACTCGTCATAAACCTTTCTGTATGACTGGTTTACAAAATCCGCATCATCATCGGCGAGGGTTCCGTCAATGAACTCCGCCACATTCACCTGCTCCCCCTCTACATAATATTTCGAATCCACGTCGAACTGCAGTTCAGAGCAGCCTTCCTCCAATATGAACCCGAGCAGTTCCTTCTCGCATGGAGCCAGATACGGCTCATTTATGACTATCGGACCTTCATGCTGCAAGGGCTGCACTACAGGCGGTGCGTCAGGTACCGGCTCTCCATATTCTTCCGGATAATAATCATCCGGCATAGGAGGCGGCACATCAGATCCGTCCTGCGGACTGCTCTGACGGTAACTCCCGGCAGCACGCTGTCTTTCGCGCTCCTTCTGCTTCTCGTCCGCCATCAGGATCTCGGTCCTGGTCTTGCTCACCCTGTCGGCAAGAATCCTTTCCTCGATCTCGAACTTGGCGGCGCTGCTGCGCACATACACTGCCCTGACTACAGCATCCGGTATCAGAGCTATCGTATCGGCGATGTCATTTATGAGCTTCGCCCTCTGGATAGGATCGTTTCCGGCCTCGTCCAGAAGCAGGTCTGTCTTGAAATTGATGAAGTCCTGCTCATTCTGCGCGATATGGTCACGGACCTCCTCCAATGTATGTCTTTTTGCGAAATCGTCCGGGTCCTGGCCGTCTGGAAGAAGCACGACTTTGACGTTCATGCCCTCCTTGAGCACCAGTCCTATGCCCCTGAGGGCCGCTTTTATACCGGCTCCGTCGCCGTCATAGATGATCGTGATATTGTTTGTGAACTTCCTGATCAGACGGATCTGCTCGACAGTGAGCGACGTACCGCTGGAAGCCACCACATTGGTGATTCCGAGCTGATGCATCGAAAGCACATCAAGATATCCCTCGACAAGGATACATCTGTCCTGCCTTGAAATCTCATTCTTCGCGAAATAGATTCCGTACAGGGACCTGCTCTTGACATATATCTCCGTCTCGGGCGAATTCACATATTTCGCTACGCTCTTGTCGGTCTTCAGCGTACGGCCTCCGAAGGCGATCACACGGCCGCTCACCGAATGGATCGGGAAGATTACACGGTCGTAGAAACGGTCCACCAGTCTTCCGTCATCGTATTTGATGCTGAGGCCTGTCTCGATCAGGAATTCCTCCTTGTAGCCTGCTGCACGCGCCGATTCCGACAAAGCCCTGCGGCTGAGCGGCGCCCATCCGAGCCCGTATTTACGTATGGTCTCATCCTCTAGGCCACGGCTTCTGAAATACTGGAGGGCTATGTTCCTGCCTTCATCAGTCTGAAGGCTGTCCTGGAAGAATTTCCCGGCATATTCCGAAACCAGCATGAGGCTTTCATGCCTCTGCCTCTGGGCTATCTCCTCCGCACTTTCCTCCTTCTCGACGACCTCGATATGATATTTCTTCGCAAGATACTTCAGAGCTTCGGTATAGGACATGTTCTCATGTTCCATGACAAATCCTACAGCTGTACCAGACTTGCCGCAGCCGAAGCACTTGTATATGCCCTTTGATGCGGAAACGGAAAACGACGGGGTCTTCTCGTTATGGAACGGACAGCACGCGATATGATTGGCACCTCGTTTCTTCAAAGTCACGAAGTCCCCTATCACATCCACGATCTGGGCCGAATCGAGAATCCTGTTTACCGTCTCCTGAGGTATCATATCCTACTGCTCATCAACCTTTTCGTACTCGACGTCCTTCACATTCTCGAGCGGATTCTCCTGCTCTGCAGGCTGTTCCTGCGCCGGAGCCTGGTGGATCTCATACTCATCGATGGCCTTCTTCATCTTCCATGACGAAAGAAGCTCCGAAGCTCCGTAAACGATCATGGCAGCACCTGCGATCATCACCATCACCGACTCTGCGAACGGGTTGAAGAGGATGAAACCGCCGATGCATGTCACGATGATCGGAAGGATGAATGCACCGAAGCCCATGCCCACAGCACGTCTGGCGCTGAGAAGGGCGAAGATCTGCACGAGACCGAAGCCAAGGAGCACGAATCCGATCAGATAGATGATGAACCTGGACACAAAGCCAGGGAACATGAAAAGGACCAGACCGATGATGATATCTACCGCCGCATTGAATGACATGAGCGGAAGGGAACCGTTCTTCTTCTCCTTGAGCCCCACCACGAGCGAAACAAGTCCTGAAGCCAGAACGAAAGCGGCGATGACCTTGACAACCGTAGTAAGGGCGCTTTCAGGTCGGAGGACCATCATGAAACCTACCACAAGGGCGATAAGGGCTCTCAAAGGGCCGTTTACCTTGCTGCTATAACCGAATGTGAACATTTTCATAATCAAGCTGTTATATTACATTTGACATTCTGCTGAGATGAGCCGGAAGCCAGGTCCGGGCACACTGCTGCATATAAAATGCAAAAATAGGAATTTTTTAGTATTTTTGCCGCCGTTTTTGAGGTTAATGACAATGGTTTTGTTCGACAATCACAATCACAGCCAGTTTTCATTCGACGGGAAAAGGACAACCGTCGAGTCCAGCGCCATGGCCGCCGTCGAAGCCGGGCTGGGAGGAATATGCTTTTCCGACCATTGCGACTTCTATGTCCCCCCTATGAAGGCCGGCTTCGAAGACCTTCAGAAGGAATATTTCGACGTCGCCGAGCAGCAGGCTGAGATATCACGCGTCCAGGGGCTGATAGGAGACAAGACAAAGATACTCAAGGGAATAGAGATCGGAATGTACGAGGAATGCCATGAGCCCATCCGCAAGGTCCTTTCCGAAAACACATTCGACCAGATCATCGCATCCGTCCATTACATCGAGCAGACCGACCCGTATTACGGAGGGTTCTACGAAGGCAAGGACTGGAAGAAGGCATACGGAAGCTATCTCGAGACCATATACCGCGAGATGACATGGCTCAAGGACTTCGACATCATGGGACATTACGATTACATCGTGCGCTACGCATCCTACCCTGTCACATCCATCCGCTACCGCGACTTCAGCGACATCTTCGACGAGATGTTCCGCTACCTCATCCATGAAGGCAAGGCGCTCGAGATCAACACGAAGAGCTACCAGGGCTACCGTGGCCGCCTCGTCGGACTCGACAACGATGTACTCCTCAGATACCGCGAGATGGGAGGAGAGATCATAAGCCTCGGCTCCGATTCGCATGAGCCTTCACGCGTCGGCCACAGTTTCCATCATTTCGCCGCCCTCCTCAGATCCCTCGGCTTCCGCTGGACCGCCCACTACGAGGCCCGCAAGCTTGTCCAGATGCCGATATAGACCTTGCTCCCGATATACCAGCGTTCTTACCTTGCTTGATTTTTTGCAGGCCAAGAACAGCATTTTCACACAAACACTTATAAATCAACCTATTACAAAATCCTAACGTTCTTCGCCTGCAGGAATTTCAGCAAGCCAGGAACAATAACAAGATCCGCCCACGACCTCACAATTATCAGGGGCATAGCAGGGTGTTATGGGCTTTAAATTGTCTTCTCCTATTACTTTCCTATAATTGTTTCTAATAAGTCTCTTACTTGATTATCGCCCTGATACTGCGTCCCTTTCCTTTACTATAATTTGAACCCTCTTTCACATAAGGAGTATAATTGCTCTGGAAATAAATATATACTGCATCTCCAACATTACCACCGCAGCAATTTGATGTCCAATAACTTCCATACTCACCTTCGCCAGCTCCGGAATCATTACTACTCGATCTGGAACCTGCTGCTACCATAAATATTGAATTCCCATTGGGGCCAATAAATACATATCCATAAGTTCCAGATTTCTCCGTCCACTCCATTTTACAATTGTCTATAAGTTCCTGCGCATCATCCCTAGAAGGCATCTGCCATTTACCACCCCAGTTTTGCGTTGCTGCATCATATTCTGTACCCGCTATATCACCAACATGGAAAGGATTATAAGTGACCCCAAAAGGAGAATTTGTGGCCATAAAATAAGTACCCATAGAATAATCGAATTTTGGCGAAGTCTCAGCCCATGAATAAAAAGTTCCATAACCAGAAGGAGATGTCGCTCCTACATTACATGTAGCCCACTTCACCCCACTAGGCAATCCCAAGTCTACCCATTCATAGCCTTTCTCCGTACCAGTGGTTATTTTTTCGATTACGGTAACCTCACATTGGGCACTTAATGACCCTATTGTTGCTGATATTATTGCTTTTCCGGGTGAGTTTGCGGTTATGATACCATCTTCTACACTCGCTACAGAAGGTTTATCTGATACCCAATTTACGATGCCAGTTGCTGAAGAAGGGGAAAGAATAGCATCCAATTCAAATGTCTGACCTTCTACCAATTCAACATTCGACTTATTTAAAGACAGTCCGGTAATCGGCACTGCAATCATAGAACTTTCTCTAACACAACGGATTGAATAAGCTTCACTTAAAGCATACTCGTACATTCTGACAAACGATGACCGAAAATCTAAAGAACTCTTTTGCATAGATGTCCAATATGCTCCTACCGTGCCACGTCCCCCAGCAATTCCTTGACTAATATATCCTGAAGCAGGCAAGAAAACACCATCATTGCCATCTGAACTTCCATAAAACCAATAACCATTTGACTGATTATTATCAATCCATTCTGACTTATGGGTAATTAATGACTCCATTTCGGATGAGGTGGGAACTCTCCAATTCTTAGGACATGGATCGTAAATAGATTTAACCGGTTTCTCTTCTGTTCCCAAATTCCACAATTCCGGAATTTTACAATCCAACCAATTTCTTGATAACGAAAGAAAATAGTAGCTTGAATAGAACTCACTCTGTCCAATTTCCAATGATACCGGTCCTTCTATAACCACTGACTCCGCATCATCAAACTCCAACGAATAACCCTGACCATATTTCCTGCCCCATTGATACAACTTTCCATATGGATAACCTTTTGATTCTTTCGAAGAAGACTTATATCCGCAATTTACCGGAGCCCAGATTACACCATCTATCTCGACTCCAGCACCATGATTAATTCCATATTCATCTATATAATCATCTGACGCAGATGCACTTATCACAACACTGACAGCCTTTACTACTGTATTCCCATCGCATGAAGCCATGACGATTATTTTGCCTTCTTTAGATGACATGTCAGTCTTTATTACAATCTTTCCCGAATTAGCGCATTCTTCTTCAATAGCAGTGAAGTATCCACCTTCAGAAAAAACGACCAGGTCGATCGGCAAATCTGGTCCGACAATACTATACCCAACTTTAAAGGTCTGACAATAAGAACACACAAGATCATATGTATCAAGAGTCATATTCAGAGATGACCTCATGGGTACTTTTATTTCAGCACCATCAGCAAGGATAAAGACAACCTCCTTTTCATTCAAAAAGACGTCCTTAAAAAACGAATCTCCATTCTCACCTGAAGTTCCGTCTTCACCAACAGCCTTACCAAGTTTTGTCCATGTAGATCCCCCATCGTAAGATACATACCAATAGCCGGATTCGATCTTCAGTTCTGGAGTGATGCCGTCTGTGCCATCTGAACCGTCGTTACCATCGGCACCTACCGCCCTGACCTTGTTGTCGTAGTCATCCAGAAGCCACTCACCATCTATGGTCCAATACCAGATACCGTCCGAATCCTGCCTTACACCTATCTTTGGAGTATGGCCATCAGAACCATCATTTCCGTCTTCGCCATGATATATTGTAACACTTCCGTTTTTGCTGAATATTATTGTATATCCTACCACATTCTTTCCTTCCACTATAGGAGCAACTCCCGTCACATAATCATTCTGCTGCAGAGCAGTCAAAATGGTCTGGAGTGATTCTATATTCGTATTCATCTGACGGCAAAGGACTTCTAGACCCTGAATCCTTTCTTCGTGATCATCAAGTTTATCCCATATTACCGAGTCATCGAACTCGCAGGACACCAATGTACAAAAAGAGATCAATAAAACTATAATTCTTTTCATAAGACATAATATGGTCCCGACCTCAAAGACCAAGGTAAAGACAAAGAAAGTGTGAGGCCGTTCGTTTATCTCACAGGAGGCTCTGGTAAAACCTTGGTACAAATAAACAACACCCCACACCTGCTGTGATATACTTGAGAATAGTATATGACACACCAAGTGATGAAGTTGAATGCTCTACCCGTACCATTTGAAATTTACCAGATTTCCTGTGGGGATAAAAGCGAAACACTTTCATCTTAATATGTTAATCATCACCTATGACAGTGCGACTTTGTAAATATAATCAATTATTCGTAAACCCAAAGCACAAAAACGATCGTTTTCATTCTTTTTACACTTAATTTTCACTCCCAAAGCACATATTAGGCCTATTTTGTGCTTTTAAACGGCATTTATTGTTAATTGTTAATATAATACAAGATCCGCCCACGGGATTCCGTGAGCGGATCTGCTGTAATATGTCCGTCAGGACGATATGTCTTTAAAACGGAAGATCGTCATCCGAGAGCGGTGCGCTCATGTCGTCAGCAGATGGCATCGGTGCGCCTGTAGGTGCGGAATACGATCCGGCTGACTGAACGTAATTGTAACCCTGCGAAGGGGCCGGTGCCGGAGCTGATGCCGGCTCGATTCTCCATGCCCTCACATCGGTATACCAGCGTCCGTTGTATTCACGGCTGCTGAGATTGAACGCAACCTTCACCTTGTCGCCGACCTGGTACTTGTCCAGCTCTCTGACCTTTTCATCACCCCATACATTGAGGCAGACCTGTGTAGGGAAGTTGCCTTCCTGATACTCCAGGATGAACTCCTGCTTCGACCATGCGCCTCTTGCAGAGGTTCCGGTCTGGACATTGAATTTGCGGGCGATCCTGCCCTCGAGTTCCAAAGCCATTATTATTTAGTCTCTTCCTTTGGCACGAACTTGCCTACCTTGAGGACCTCAACGTCGAATACGAGAACAGAGTTAGGCTCGATGGCACGGTTTCCTCTTTCGCCGTATGCGAGGTCTGAAGGAATATAGAGAGTAGCCTTTCCGCCCTCACCGAGAAGACCGAGACCCTCTGTCCAACCCTTGATAACGCGGTTTGCAACGAACATTGTAGAGTCGTTCTCATCGAATACTGTTCCGTCAAGGAGAGTACCCTTGTAGTTAACCCATACAGTATCCTGTGGAGCCACCTTGTAGTCTGCACCAGCATTCTCGATCTCGTACTGGAGACCTGAAGCTGTTGTGTCTACAGTCTCCTTGAGAGCGTTCTTTGCAAGGAATGCCTTACCCTTTGCAAGGTTCTGTGCTGCCTTGTATGACTGCTTCTTTGTAAGGAAGCCGTTGAGGATGCGCTGCATCTCGTTAGGATCGATGTCGAACTGCTCGCCGAAATCAGGATCATATGGTGAACCCTCCGCTGCGAGGAAATCAACGATACCCTTCTTGAACTCAGCCATGTTGATCTCCTTGAGGTCATCAGCAAAGCCGTTGCCCTTGAAGAAAGAACCGATGTTCACACCGAGAAGGTAGCTTACAGAATCAACCTCTGCCGCTGTAGGAAGCTCAGCCTCTACTGCTACATCGCCCTTTGTCGAGTTGCATGATACTGCAAGAGCTGCCGCACATGCTGCGATTGCGAAAAATTTAAGTGTCTTCATTTCTTTTGTTTTTATTTGTTTAATAATAAATTGCCGATACAACCCGCAAAGGTAATCATTTTTTGAATAAGCCCGTCATTTTCATTGGTCAATAACGCTCAATTCTGTATTAAAAACGGAATATCTGCATTTAAAGATCGGCTTCCCGACAAAAAATTTTGAGGATTCAGAAAATATTGCTTAATTTTATAATCCAAAATTTCGGCTTATGTCAACAGATTCTGCAATGCTGCACGCCAAGCTGAAGGAGTTTTTCGGATTTGACTCGTTCAAGGCGGACCAGGAACGTATCATAAGACACCTTGTTGCCGGCAATAATGCCTTCGTGCTTATGCCGACAGGAGGAGGTAAATCCATGTGCTACCAGCTCCCCGCACTTGTCATGGAGGGCACAGCGATCGTCATATCGCCGCTGATCGCCCTCATGAAGAATCAGGTTGACGCCATCCGCGGATTCGTTTCGGGCAACGACGGCATTGCCCATTTCCTCAACTCATCGCTCAACAAGGCGCAGATCGCCGAAGTGAGGAGTGACCTCATGTCAGGGGCCACAAAGCTCCTGTATGTAGCTCCCGAATCGCTGACAAAGGCCGAAAATGTAGCGATGCTGAAGGAGATCAAGATCTCGTTCTACGCGGTCGATGAGGCCCACTGTATCTCGGAATGGGGACACGACTTCCGCCCTGAATACAGACGCATCAGGAACATCATCGAGGAGATCAGTGTCGCCCCTATCATAGCCCTGACCGCCACCGCAACGCCGAAGGTTCAGAGCGACATCCTCAAGAATCTCGGAATGGCCGACGCGACTGTGTTCAAATCGTCATTCAACAGGCCTAACCTTTATTATGAGATAAGGGACAAGTCCGACCCGAAAAGAGACATCATCAAATACATAAAGCAGAACCCGGGCAAGTCAGGCATAATCTACTGCCTCAGCAGGAAGAAGGTGGAGGAACTGGCCGAGCTGCTCAATATAAACGGCATCAAGGCCGCTCCATATCATGCGGGTCTGGACGCCAAGACACGCGCGGACAACCAGGACAAGTTCCTGATGGAGGAGATCGACGTGATCGTGGCCACAATCGCTTTCGGAATGGGCATCGACAAGCCGGACGTGAGATTCGTCATCCATTACGACATTCCTAAAAGCATCGAGGGCTACTACCAGGAGACCGGACGTGCCGGCCGAGACGGACAGGAAGGCCAGTGCATCACATTCTACAGCTACAAGGACATCCAGAAGCTTGAGAAGTTCATGCAGGGAAAGCCTGTCGCGGAGCAGGAGATCGGAAAGCAGCTCCTTATGGAGACCGTAGCCTATGCGGAGTCAAACTCATGCCGCAGAAAGCTGCTGCTCAATTACTTCGGAGAGAATTACGAGGTGGATAACTGCGGTGCATGCGACAACTGTCTGCATCCGAAGAAGCAGTTCGACGGACGCGAGGAGATGTCAATGGTCATCGAGTTGATCCAGACATTGCCGGAGCACTTCAAGATAGAGCATCTTGCGAACATCCTCGCAGGAGAGATGAATTCGATAATCAAGTCGTACAACCACGACAAGCTGGAGCTTTTCGGAGCGGGCAAAGACCATTCTGCGCGCTTCTGGAGCGCCGTGATCCATCAGGGCATGGTCCTCCATCTGCTCCACAAGGACATAGAATCATATGGTCTCATATATGTGACCAAGGAAGGCCTTGAATTCTACGAGAATCCTTATACCCTCATGCTCACGGAAGACAGGGAGTTCGCCGAGGGCGAGGATGACGACGAGGATGTTGCAGCAGCTGCAGCCGCAGCAAGAGGCGGCGGTGGCGGAGATGCACAGCTCCTTGCCATGCTGAAGGACCTCCGTAGAGATGTGGCGAAGAAGAAGAGACTCCAGCCATGGGTGATCTTCGGCGACCCTTCTCTCGAGGACATGTCCATCATGTATCCGATGACATATGACGAGCTGAAGAACTGCCAGGGAGTCGGAGAAGGAAAGGCGCGCAAGTTCGGAAAGGAGTTCATCGAACTCATAGCCAAGTATGTGGAGGAGAACGAGATAGAGCGTCCTGATGACTTCGTCATGAAGTCCATCGTGAACAAGTCCGTAAACAAGGTGTTCATAATCCAGAGCGTCGACAGGAAGCTTCCTCTGGAGGACATTGCTGACGCCAAGAACATGGACATGGAGGAGCTTCTGGACGAGATCGAGGCCATCGTATTCTCGGGCACGAAGCTGAACCTCAACTATTACATCGAGCAGACTCTCGACGACGACATCGTCGATGAGATATATGACTATTTCAAGGAAGAGGCGGAATCAGACTCGCTTGCTGACGCCATGGAAGATCTCGGATCGGACTATGACGAGCAGGAGGTAAGGCTTGTCCGCATCAAGTTCCTCTGCGAGGTGGCGAATTGACGGCCGTCAGGCTGTCATCCCGAGCGTAGCCGAGGGATCTACAGTTCAATCCACCGGATATCCTTATCACGGCCCCAATACGACATCTGACGCTTCGCATAGCGTCTGGTGTTGCGTTGTATGAGCTCGACCGCACGGTCGAGGCTTTCCAATGTGCCGTCAAACCAATCGAATATCTCCTTGTATCCTACAGTCTGCAGGGCCGCAAGGTCGCGGTATTGTGTCAGCGAACGCACCTCGTCGACCAGTCCCTGGTCTACCATCTGTATGACACGGCGGTTTATACGGTCATAAAGCACGTCACGCGGCCTTGTAAGGCCGATTTTCTCGATTTCGAAATCACGTTTCTTTTTCGGAGCTGTCTTGAATGAGGAGAACGGTTTTCCTGTCATGAGACATACCTCGAGAGCACGGACGACCCTCTGTCCGTTCGCGATATCAATGGTCTCATAGCTCTCCGGATCCAGTGCCTTCAGCTCCAGTCGAAGCGACTCGACACCCTCTGTCTGCAGACGTGCCATCAGCTCGCTTCGAAGCTGCAGGTCTGCCGACGGGAAGTCATCCAGTCCGTTCACAAGGGCATCCACATAGAAGCCTGACCCTCCGGCCATGACAAGAGTCTCATGTCCCTCATCGAAAAGCCTGTTTATGAGATCGAGGGCCTCGATTTCATATTTGCCGGCCGTATAAAGCTCCGTAACCGTATGGGAATGAATGAAATAATGCTTCACAGCAGCCAGCTGTGAAGCATCCGGGACAGCCGTCCCTATGGTCATTTCCTTATATATCTGACGAGAGTCGCACGAGATGACAGGAGACCCGTATCTGAGCGCGGTCTCAATGCTGTAGTCAGTCTTTCCTACAGCTGTCGGGCCCAGTATTATCAGCAGTTTCTTCATGGATCCTCACGTCGCTTCGCTCCTCAGGATGACAGGTCAGACTTCGTCTTCCTGGAGACAGGTCAGTCCTCGTCTTCGTCGTAGAGCTCCTCTGTCTCGTCGTCGGTATCCTCTTCTACATCATCGTCGTCGTCATCTTCGAAATCGTCATCGTCCGGATCCTTCTTCTTGTCATCCGGAAGATCCTCGAAAGCGACGTAGCCGTTCTCGAACTCGATAGGATTAGGTCCCTTCTGCTCCACCAGAAGAGGATACAGCACGTTGTTGCGAAGCTCGCCCTCACCCTCGAAGGTCACGATGACGCTCTTCACGTTTGTGGTATCATAGAAATAGATGAACTTGTCCTCTCCCCTCTTGTGGCACTCGCCTGCCGTCACATTATCAATCGTACCGAAGCCGAAATCGGTAAACACGCTATATCTTGCAGCCACGGCCCCGTCCGGACCGAATGCCTTGAAAAGCACTACCTGATCCTGTGGGAAGTCCATATCAGCCCTCATCTGCTTGTGAAAGCTGTACAAAGAAGCATTGTCCTTTACCTCGTAAACTCTTGCAAATCCCTTTATGCCGGGCAATGAAACTCTATATTTCAGTATCATAGACAGTTAGAATTGAATCTTGTATAAAAAAGCCTCCAGACTATGTGGAAGCGAAGCCAAAGGTAATAAATTTTTCTTTCTGCAAGTATAAAAAAATGATATAAACACCGCTCATGAAATAAAGTTGAAATTTATTTCAATTTTACCCGGAAAATCACTATTTTTGGTTTTCGTATGGACACCGCACAGATCCAGGATTCTTACAAAAGCATAGCCGCCGAGTCCAGGGGGCTGTTCAAGGACAATGGAAGCCGATTCATTGCCCATGCTTATCCCGTTGAAACCGAAGAAGAAGTGAAGGAAATCGTCGCAGCACTCAAGAAGGAGTACTATGACGCGAGGCATCATGTGTACGCATACCGTCTCGGCTACAAGGGGGACAAGTTCCGCGCCAATGATGACGGTGAGCCTTCCGGCTCGTCAGGACGTCCCGTTCTCGGGCAGATCGACTCATGCGGCCTCAGCGACATCCTGGTTGTGGTCGTACGCTATTTCGGAGGCATAAAGCTCGGCATACCGGGCCTTATCAGGGCATACAAGACTTCGACGGCAGATGCCCTCGCAAATGCCGAGATCGTCGAAAAGATCGCCGCCAAGATGTATCGCGTACATTTCGGATACCTCAACATGAACGGAGTGATGAAGGTCATGAAGGACATGGGACTGGAGCAGAAGAACCAGAAGTTCGACATGGAGTGCAGCCTGGATACAAGCGTAAGGCTGTCGCTGGTGGACTCATTCCTTGAAAGGATGGGCGATGTGGAAGGATGTAATATTGAAGAAATATAAGATATGAGCAGAAAAAGTTTGATTTCAATCCGCGATTTCAGCAAGGAGGAGATACTCCATGTGCTTGAAACCGCAAAGGAGTTCGAGCAGAACAAAGTGCAGAACTTCCTGGAAGGCAAGGTGATAGCAAGTCTGTTCTTTGAACCTTCGACCAGGACAAGGCTCAGCTTCGAGACAGCCATCAACCGTCTCGGCGCAAAGGTCATCGGTTTCTCTGACGCCACAAACACAAGCCAGAGCAAGGGAGAGACGCTTAAGGACACAATCAAGATGGTATCGAATTATGTCGATATGATCGTGATGCGTCACCCTCTTGAGGGAAGTTCGAGATATGCATCAGAGGTGGCATCGGTCCCTGTGGTGAACGCCGGCGACGGAGCCAACCAGCACCCTTCACAGACCCTTCTTGACCTCTACTCGATCCTCCAGACGCAGGGCACTCTGGAAGGCCTGACAATCAACATGGTAGGAGACCTCAAGTACGGCCGTACGACCCACTCGCTCCTTCAGGCCATGTCCCATTTCAATCCGAAATTCATCTTCACCGCTCCCGATGAGCTGAAGATGCCGAAGGAATACAAGGACTTCCTCGACAGCAGAGGCATCGAATACATCGAGACCACATCCCTCAACGAGCATCTCAACGACTGCGACATCCTCTACATGACACGCGTGCAGCAGGAGCGCTTCACCGATCTTATGGAGTATGAAAGAGTGAAGGACGTCTACACCCTCAATGCGGGGATGCTTTCGGATGTAAGGAAGAACATGAAGATCCTCCATCCGCTTCCACGCGTCACTGAAATCTCGCAGGACGTGGACGACACTCCGTATGCATATTATTTCAAGCAGGCTGAAAACGGACTTTATGTCCGCATGGCGATCATTTCATACTTATTAGGCTACAGATAGAATCATGACAAGAAAAGAATTGGTAGTAAGCGCATTGGAGAATGGTACCGTACTGGACCATATACCCGCTGAAAATGTATACAAGGCACTGGACATACTCAACCTGAAAGGTATTGAAAACCAGATCACCATCGGCATCAACCTTACCAGCAAGTTCTTCGGAAAGAAGGGCATCATCAAGATCGAGAACAAGTTCTTCGAAGACGAGGAGCTCAACAAGCTCGCCCTCATCGCGCCGAAGGCCACAGTCAATATCATCCGCGACTTCAAGGTAGTGGAGAAGAAGAAGCTGGTCATGCCTGAAGAGATCCATGGCATCGCCAAATGCCGCAATCCTAAATGTGTGACGAACCATCAGCCTATCGACACATGGTTCAAGACCATCGAGGAAGGTAACGAAATTTCACTTTTATGTCATTATTGCGAAAAAATCACCGACTCGAAACACATCTTCTAAATTAAATCATTATCTTTAACGCGATTTAGATTACAATTTTTAAATAACCACTTATAATAACATGAAAAAGGTTCACAATTTCAATGCAGGCCCATGCGTCCTGCCACAGCAGGCTGTCGATAAAGCTATCGAAGCT
Organism: Bacteroidales bacterium; assembly: GCA_017465225.1. GTDB lineage: Bacteria > Bacteroidota > Bacteroidia > Bacteroidales > UBA932 > Cryptobacteroides. Next base: position 11,073 of record JAFTWQ010000003.1, on the reverse strand, counting down.
CTGAAGGATTTCGCCGGTACAGGTATGCCGGTCATCTGCGTTTCACACAGAAGCAAGGAGTGGAGCGCCATAATGGACGAGTGCCGTGCACTCTGGAAGGAGCTCCTCAACATTCCTGACACACACGAGGTTGTCTTCCTCGGTGGCGGTGCAAGTATGGGATTCCTTTATGTGGCTATGAACTTCCTTGAGAACAAGGCCGGTTATCTTGAGACCGGAGTATGGGCAAAGAAGGCTTTGAAAGAGGCCAAGGGACTTGGCAATGCATATGCTGTAGCATCTTCAGCCGAGACTACATTCAACTATATACCAAAGGGTTACGAGATTCCTGCCGATCTCGACTATTTCCATGTGACTACAAACAACACAATCTACGGTACAGAGCTTCACGAGGACATCGACTGCCCTGTTCCGCTCATCGCCGACATGTCATCTGACATCATGAGCCGTCCAGTAGACGTAAGCAAGTATGCGATGATCTATGGTGGTGCACAGAAGAACGTAGGTCCTGCAGGTGTGACTTTCTTCATCGTGAAGAAGGATCTTCTCGGAAAGGTTAGCCGTTATATCCCTACAATGCTTAACCTCCAGACTCATATCGACGGCGGTTCAATGTTCAATACTCCTCCTGTATTCTCTATCTTCGTGATGAACGAGACCCTCAAGTGGGTTAAGGAAATGGGTGGCGTAGAGGCTGTCTACAAGATGAACCAGGAGAAGGCTGCGATCCTTTATGACGAGATCGACCGCAACTCTCTCTTCGTGGGAACAGCTGCCAAGGAAGACCGTTCTCTCATGAACGTATGCTTCGTGATGGCTCCTGGCCATGAGGATCTCCAGGACGAGTTCATGAACTTCGCAAAGGAGCGTGGCATGGTAGGTATCAAGGGTCACCGTTCAGTAGGCGGTTTCCGTGCATCAATCTACAACGCTTGCCCTAAGGAAAGTGTTCAGGCACTCGTTGACTGCATGAAGGAGTTTGAAGATTTGAAGAAATAATCGTCATCCCCGGCCAGTCCGGGGATCTCAATACCACCGTAAATGAAAGTTTTAGTAGCAACAGAGAAACCGTTTGCAGCAGCGGCTGTGAACGGCATCAGAGAGATCGTTGAAGGCGCAGGACATGAGCTTGCACTCCTCGAGAAATATACAGAGAAGGAGCAGCTTCTCGCAGCTGTGGCTGACGCTGACGCACTCATAGTACGTTCAGACAAGGTCACTGCCGACGTTGTAGCGGCTGCAAAGCAGCTTAAGATCGTCGTTCGTGCCGGCGCTGGTTATGACAACCTCGACCTCCCTTCATGCACAGAGCGCGGCATCGTGGCAATGAACACTCCTGGCCAGAACTCCAATGCAGTTGCAGAGCTTGCTCTCGGCCTGATGATCTATATGTCACGCAACCAGTTCACTCCTGGCACAGGATGCGAGCTCAGCGGTAAGACAATCGGTATCCAGGGCTTCGGCAATATCGGACAGCTCGTGGCAAAGAAGGCTGTCGGCCTCGGAATGAATGTCCTCATCCTTGCTCCTCAGCCTGCCGAGAAGCACCAGGGCTGGAACACAGTTCCTACTATCGAAGAGCTTTACAGCAGATGTAACTTCGTATCAGTCAACATTCCTGCAACTCCAGAGACAAAGGGTATGATAGGTTACGACCTCCTTTCAAAGATGCCGAAGGGCGGATGTCTCATCAACACAGCCCGCAAGGAGATCATCTGCGAGGAAGGTCTTGACAAGGCGCTTGCCGAAAGAGCTGACCTAAAGTATGCGACCGACATTGCTCCGGTTGCCTATGCAGAGCTCAAGGAGAAGTATGCAAAGCAGATCTTCGCAACTCCAAAGAAGCAGGGTGCAGAGACAGCAGAGGCCAACATCAATGCAGGTCTCGCTGCCGCCAGCCAGATCGTGAACTACTTTGCAACAGGCTGCACTAAATTCCAGGTAAACAAATAGTCTATGGTACGCGTTAAACCATTCGCGGCAATACGTCCGCCAAAGCAGTATGTAGAGGAAGTAGCTGCAAGACCTTACGACGTCCTCAATTCAGTGGAAGCCAAGGCCGAGGCAGGAGAAAGATCCCTCCTCCACATCACCAAGCCTGAAATCGACTTCGATCCTATCATCGACGAGCACAGCCAGCCTGCATATGACAAGGCAGTCGAGAACTTCAAGGCATGGCAGGAAAAAGGATGGCTTGTCCAGGACGAGAAGCCATACTATTATGTATATGCACAGACAATGGAAGGCCGCACACAGTACGGACTTGTAGTATGTGCACATACTGACGACTATGCAGAAGGCAAGATCAAGAAGCACGAACTCACTCGCAAGGATAAGGAAGAGGACCGTATGATCCACGTACGCATCCAGGACGCCAACATCGAGCCTGTGTTCTTCTCATATCCTGACAATGATGAGATCGATGCAATCGTGAACAAGTATATCGTTGGAGAGCCTGAATATGATTTCGTCGCTGCTGACGGTTTCGGCCACCATTTCTGGGTGATCGACGACCAGGCCGACATCGACCGCATCACAGAGATCTTCGCAGAGATCCCGGCATTCTATGTTGCTGACGGTCACCACCGTACAGCTGCGGCCGCCCTTGTAGGAGCAGAGAAGAAGGCACAGAATCCGAACCATACAGGCGAGGAGGAATACAATTGGTTCATGACTGTTGCATTCCCTGACAGCCAGCTCAAGATCATCGACTACAACCGCGTTGTGAAGGACCTTAACGGACTCACTCCTGAGCAGCTCGTAGCGGCTCTTGCAGAGGATTTCGAGGTTCGCGAAGAGGGTGCCGAGATCTATAAGCCAGGCAAGCTCCATGAATTCTCGATGTACCTCGGCGGCAAGTGGTACTCGCTCGTTGCAAAGGAAGGACGCTATGATGACAATGATCCTATCGGCGTTCTCGATGTGACAATCCTCTCGAACCTCGTGCTTGACAGGATCCTCGGCATCAAGGACCTCCGTACCGACAAGCGCATCGACTTCGTCGGAGGTATCCGTGGTCTCGGCGAGCTTTCACGCAGAGTCGACAGCGGCGAGATGGCGGTTGCATTCGCCCTCTACCCTGTCTCAATGCAGCAGCTCGTAGACATCGCCGATTCAGGCAACATCATGCCTCCGAAGACCACATGGTTCGAGCCGAAGCTCCGCTCTGGTCTCGCCATCCATAAGCTCAGTTAATTTCCGTGGAGCATAAGCTCCTGAAAAACAGCATATTAAGCAAACCCACGTGCTCCCCTTTGACAGCACGTGGGTTTATTTATCTATCTGATTGTCAGCACATTACGCTCCACGCCGTCAGGCCATGGTGCCGCCGACAAGGTCGAGGATTTCGGCGGTGATTTCCTGCTGGCGGCCTTTGTTGTAGGCCAGGGTAAGTTCGGAGATAAGATCCTGGGCATTGTCCGATGCGATCTGCATGGCCACGGTGCGGGCGGCATGTTCAGCGGCATTCGCATCAAGGACGACGGTATACATTTTCAGGAAGAGTACCTTCGGAAGAAGTTCCTTCACCAGAGAAAGGGGATCAGGTTCAAGGATATAATCCACCGGCCCGCTGCCGGTTCCGTAGTCATGAAGGGCCAGAGGCAGATAATTCTCCTGGACGGCCGGCTGGGATGATGTGGAGGCGAAATGGTTATACAGGAATACGACCTGTTCCACTTCTCCTTCGGAGAAACTGTCGATCAGTTCGGTTGCAAGTTCGGATGCATGGTCATATGAAGGTTTGTCGGCCATGTCGGAATAGTCTCCGGCAAGCACGAATCCTGCCTTCGATGCTGCCTCCGCGACCTTTCTTCCGACGGCATACACGTCAATGTCTTCATGGGAGTATCCCCTTTCGGACAATTGACGGATGATGTCGTTGAAACGTCTGATGATGTTGGCATTGAAAGCGCCGCAAAGGGAGCTGTTGGAAGAGAATACCACGAGGGCTACACGGCCTACATCTGTCTTGGAAGGGAGTTCATCGACGGCGACATCCTGGAGCACGACCGGAGCCTTGCCGTTCTTGCCGCCGAATCCGAGTTCTGACTTCAGGGCATCACGGAGGTCGTCTGACTGAAGAAGACCGGCCAGGATACGATGGAGCTTCTGCTCATACGGAAGTTTGTTTCCTATGGCAGTCTGGGCCTTGTGAAGTTTGGCTGATGCGACCATCTTCATTGCAGAAGTGATCTTCAGGGTGTTCTTCACAGAGCCTATCCTGGTCTTTATTTCTTTTAATGATGCCATCTGACTGATATTTCTTATTCTATACCGCCTCTTGATGTATATGTGAAAACTAAATCCCTCCCACTCCTGCGGAGCGGGCCCCTCCCGTTCACAAGGCCACGGGCGGCCATGGTTTTCACATATACATCAGAGGACTTGTCTAAATAAAGTCTTATTCTATCATTCCATTAATGATGGAAGATGCTTCTTTTTCGATTATTGCAGCCACCGTGTCATCGACGCGCCCCTCCGAAAGCGGCTTCAGGACATCATCGGAATGGAACGCCCTCATCTTGCTGAGGAAGGTGGTCTGGAAGTCATCTACCTGATCGATGGAGAGATCCTTCAGGAGTCCCTTTGTGCCGCAGTACAGCACTGCAATCTGCTCTCCGACAGGCATCGGCGAGTATTGTGGCTGGATCAGGAGCCTGTTGTTCTTGCGGCCTTTGTCAAGGGCCATGGCTGTGATCGGATCCATGTCACTGCTGAACTTCGAGAATGACTCCAGCTCACGGTACTGAGCCTGATCGATCTTCAGGGTTCCCGCAACCTTCTTCATGCTCTTTATCTGCGCACTTCCTCCGACACGCGAAACCGAGATTCCGACATTCACTGCCGGACGGAATCCCTGATTGAAGAGGTCAGTCTCGAGGAAGATCTGGCCGTCGGTGATGGAAATCACATTGGTCGGAATATATGCGGACACATCGCCTGCCTGGGTCTCGATGATAGGGAGGGCTGTCAATGAGCCGCCTGCCTTCACCTTGCCCTGCAATGATGCCGGAAGGTCATTCATCTTCTCGGCGACCTCCTGCTGGCCGATGATCTTTGCGGCCCTCTCGAGAAGTCTCGAATGGAGATAGAAGATGTCTCCCGGATATGCTTCACGTCCGGACGGACGGCGGAGGATCAGAGAGACCTCGCGATATGCTACCGCCTGCTTCGAGAGGTCGTCATATACGACAAGCGCATGTCTTCCCGTGTCACGGAAATATTCCCCGATGGCGGCGCCGGCGAAAGGTGCATAATACTGCAATGCAGCAGGGTCAGCGGCAGTCGCGGCAACGATGATGGTATAATCAAGTGCGCCTTTTTCCTTGAGAGTCTGCACGATGCTGGCGACAGTCGATCCTTTCTGACCTATGGCCACATATATGCAATATACCGGCTTGCCGGCGATATATGCCTCGCGCTGATTGATGATAGTGTCGATCGCGATCGCTGTCTTTCCTGTCTGTCGGTCGCCGATGATCAGCTCGCGCTGGCCTCTTCCTATCGGAATCATGGCGTCGATAGCCTTCAAGCCGGTCTGAAGCGGTTCCGTGACAGGCTGACGGAAGATAACTCCCGGAGCCTTCCTTTCAAGAGGCATTTCACAGAGTTCCCCTTCGATGCGTCCTTTGCCGTCAAGCGGCTCGCCGAGCGGATTCACAACACGTCCCACCATGGACTCACCTACATTGATGGATGCTATCCTGCCCGTACGGCGCACGGTCATTCCTTCCTTGATCCTGTCGGTCGGACCGAGCAGCACAGCTCCCACATTATCCTCTTCAAGATTCATGACCACCGCCTTGATATCATCGTCGAACTGCAGAAGCTCTCCTGCCTCGGCGTTGAGAAGGCCCTGGATCCTTACCACTCCGTCACTCACCTGCAGGACATGTCCGACCTCCTCGAACTGAAGGTCAGAACCGATATCCCTGAGCTGGCTGAGCAGCACTTCCGATATCTCGGATGGTCTGATTGTATCTATCATATTATACTATTCTGTTATTCTTTTCTATAAGCTGGCGCCGTATCTCACGGAATCGGGAGGCGACGCTTGCATCAAGAAGCATGTCGTCCAGCTCGAATATGAACCCGCCAAGTATTTCCGGATCCACCTTCATCTCAAGCTGCACATCCGCTCCTGTACGCTGACGGAAAAGCGCTTCCATCTTTTCCTTGAGTCCATCGGCAGGGAAAGCCGTCACAAGCGTTCCGAGCTTCATGCCGGCGGCCTCACGGTAAAGCACAAGAAAGGCTTGAAGCATCCGGAGGAAGAATCCTGTCCTGCGCTGCCTGACAACAAGAGCAGTAAAACGGCTCAACTCCATAGCAAGAGGCTCTCCAAGAGCAGTTTCCAGCAGTTGGATCTTCTTTTCAAGGCAGATTTCCCCATGATTGCAGATATAGTCTTCCAGCTGACCGATATCTTCCATACGGAGCACAAGAACCCCGGCCTGGGCATAAACCTTATCCCCATTCCCGGTCTCCTGCACAAATTTCAGAAGAGCCTTTGCGTACCTTGAAGCTACTATTCCTGCATTCATTTGTTTAAAGATCCTTCACTACGTTCAGGATGACAATTCATTCTGGTGACAATCAGGATGACATGGTTGTCATTTCATCGACCATCCTGTCGATGAGTTCCATCTGTCCCTTATCCGTAGATATTTCCTTTCTGACGACCTTTTCCGCTATGGCGACTGAAAGCAGGGCGACCTCCTTGCGGACGTCCCGGAGCGCTGCTTCCTTCTCCTCGCGGATCCTCTCCTTTGCCTCATCCATGATCTTCCTGGCCTCTTCGCGTGCCTCGTCCTGTGCCTTCGCAATCATGCTGTCGCGCTGGGCTGCGGCCTCATGAAGAATGCGGGCCTGCTCTGCCTTCGCTTCGGCAAGAAGCCTTTCCTGCTCCTGCGCAAGGCCTGCGAGGGACTCCTCCGCCTTACGGGCAGCGGCTATCGCATCGTCGATCCTCTTCGTGCGCTTATCGACCATTCCCGTGATGATAGGGAAGCCGAATTTCGCAAGAATGAAGAACACGATGGCGAAGATGATGGTCATCCAGAAAAGGAGACCACTGTCCGGCAACATCAGGTTCATGGCTGCGGTAAAGCTACATTACGATTGCCATGAGACATGCGATGATCGCGAAAAGGCATGCGCCTTCCACGAGAGCACCGATGATGAGCATGGCTGTACGGATGTTTCCGGCTGTCTCTGGCTGACGGGCGATAGCCTCCATAGCCGACTGACCGATCTTACCGATACCCCATGCAGCTGCCAGTGCTGCGATTGCTGCGCCTAATGCGCCTGCCACTTTTCCCCAGATGGCTGCTCCTGCAGCCTGAAGGATGATTGCTGAAAGTAACATAATCTATAATGTTTATTGTTGTTTGTCTTTTTTGTTCAGATCCCTCGGCAAGCTCGGGATCACATCCGTCATGCATGCTCTTCCTGTCGGGACAGGCCTATGAACACAGCCGAAAGCATTGTGAACACATATGCCTGTATGAACGCCACAAGGAGTTCCAGACAGTCCATGAAGACTCCGAAAAGCATCGAAATCGCGGTCATGGATCCGTTTATCACAGGCCCCAGCTTGACGGTCACAAAGATCACGGACACAAGTCCGAGGATCATCGCATGGCCGGCCATGATATTGGCAAAGAGCCTGACCATCAGCGAGAACGGCTTGGATATCATTCCAAATATCTCTATCGTCTGCATTATCGGGATAGGGAACTTCAGGAAAATCGGCACATCCGGCCAAAGTATCTCCTTCCAATAATGTCTGTTTCCGAACAGGTTGATCGCGACGAATGTGCATAAAGCCAGAACCATCGTCACAGCAATGTTTCCCGTCACGTTCGCTCCTCCCGGGAAGAACGGAACGATTCCCAGCAGGTTACTCAGGAAGATGAAGAAGAATGCCGTAAGCAGGTAAGGTGCATATTTCCGGTATTCCTTCTCCCCTATCGACGGCTTGATAAGGTCATCATTGACCATGGAAATCATCATCTCCATCAGTCCCGTAAAGCCCTTCGGAGCCTCTTCAGAAGCATCATGCCGCTTATACCACCGCGCAGTCGCCAGCACGAGCGCTATCAGCAATATGGCCGTAAACATCAGCGAGGCCACATTCTTGGTTATAGAGATGTCGAACGGCCGTACGAATTCCCCATCCGGTCCGATCTCGACGATCTTATCTTCATAACGTCCCTCCTGCGCTAGGAAAAGGCCTTCATATTCATGTCCATGCTCGATCTTCGAGGACATGAACACATGCCATCCCGTGCTGCTGCGGACGATGCATGGAAGCGGAATGGTCACATGCTTTCCGTTCCAATCGGTAATATGCCAGCCGTACGAGTCGCCGATATGTCCGAAAAGGATCTCTCCGACATCTACATCTTCAGCAGGCTCCCCGATCGGGTCGGGTATGACGCCGTCTGCCGACGCACTGACGTCATTGCCGGCCAGAGCGGCAGTCCCTGTGCAGAAAAGCAGGACGAAAACCATGAATATGTTCAGTAAACGCCTCATAGCTCCACGCAGGCAACAACCTCGTTATCAATAACTTCCACAAAACCCGACATCACATGAACCCTTTCCTCGACCCCTTCGGATTCATACACAAGATCACCTTCCTCCAATGAAGAGATCAGAGGCGCATGATTATGGAGAATCATGAAACGCCCCTTCGAGCCGGGCAAGGAAATCTTGCTCACGGGCTTCTCCAGCAGAGTCTTCTCGGGAGTCAGGATAGTAAGATGTATGTTGTCGGATGCTGACATGAGTCTACTTGTTTATGGCCGCAAGGATCTCTTCTCCCTTCTTTATGGCTTCTTCTATAGTGCCTACATTGAGGAATGCCTGCTCAGGGATATCGTCAACTTCTCCGTTCAGGATAAGCTTGAAGCCATGGATGGTATCCTCTATCGGCACCATCACGCCCGGAACACCGGTGAACTGCTCCGCCACAGCGAAAGGCTGCGACAGGAATCTCTGAACCTTACGTGCCCTGTTCACGGTCATCCTGTCCTCATCAGAAAGCTCATCCATACCGAGGATCGAGATGATATCCTGGAGCTCCTTGTTGCGCTGAAGAATCTGCTTCACCCTCTGTGCGGTCTCGTAATGGTCTTTTCCGACAATATTCGGATCAAGGATACGGGAAGTCGATTCAAGAGGATCCACGGCCGGATAAATGCCCAATTCGGCGATCTTGCGGCTCAATACCGTTGTCGCGTCAAGATGGCTGAATGTAGTTGCCGGCGCAGGATCGGTAAGGTCGTCCGCAGGCACATACACAGCCTGTACAGATGTTATGGAACCGTTCTTCGTAGATGTGATGCGCTCCTGCATCTGACCCATCTCAGTGGCGAGAGTAGGCTGATATCCCACAGCCGACGGCATACGTCCGAGAAGGGCTGACACCTCCGAGCCGGCCTGGGTGAATCGGAAAATATTGTCGATGAAGAAAAGGATATCCTTCGGTCCATCCACATCCCTGCTGTCACGGAACGATTCGGCAAGGGTAAGTCCGGACAGAGCCACGGACGAACGTGCTCCAGGAGGCTCGTTCATCTGACCGAAGACCATCGCAACCTGCGATTTCTCGACCTCGTCATAATCTACCTTGGAAAGGTCCCAGTGGCCTTCTTCCATGCTTTTCTGGAATTCTTCACCATACCTTATGACACCGGATTCGATCATCTCGCGAAGCAGGTCATTACCTTCCCTGGTACGTTCTCCTACTCCCGCAAATACCGAGAATCCGTTATGTTTCTTTGCGATATTGTTGATAAGCTCCTTGATGAGCACGGTCTTGCCGACTCCCGCTCCACCGAAAAGTCCGATCTTTCCGCCCTTCAGATATGGTTCAAGCAGGTCAATGACCTTGATACCGGTAAACAGCACCTCCTGGGAAGTCGTCAGGTCATCGAATTTTGGAGGCTCGCGATGAATCGGGAAAGCGCCCTCACTGTCAAGCTTGCGCATTCCGTCGATGGTTTCACCCACAACATTCATCACTCTTCCACGAATCTGCGGGCCTACAGGCATTGTGATAGGAGAACCCGTACACACGGCCTCCATTCCACGTTTCAGCCCATCGGTTGAATCCATGGCAACGGTCCTGACAGTATCCTCACCGATATGCTGCTGCACCTCGATGATGAGTTCCTTTCCGTCTTTCCTTATGATTTTAAGCGCCTCATGAATAGCCGGCAGCTGTCCGGCAGACTTATCATCAAGATCAAAATGCACATCGACCACAGGGCCGATGATTTGAGATATATTTCCGGCAAGTCCAGACATATGATTCAGTTTAGGCAGCGGCGACATAGCCGCAGATTTCAAAGTTAGAATTTTTCGTTTAAAAACGCAAAAAATGGCATTCCTATCCGAAGTATCGTACAAGAATGCCATCTATAGCGCAATAAAGATCATTGAACCTGCTTCTCCTTCTGGAACCTGACATCAATGAGATAATCGATGGAATATCGGCCTGGTCCGACAAGGAACAGAAGTATGAAGATGATGAAATAGATAAGTGCCAGTTCGCCTTCAGGCATCATCGCATCATGGACATCAAAGAAAGCGACACCCATGGAGATGATCATAGGAATCGTAATTATCCGGACCAGCAGACCTGCAATGAGGAAAAGTGAGCAGCCGAATTCACAGATAATCGATACCATAAGGGTCATATAGCTGCCGAAGCCCAGTACACTCGGATAATTATCGACAATGGAATTGAAATTCATCATCTTGTCCAGACCATGGGTGAAGAAAAGTACGCCGAAGAACACGCGTACAACAAAAATCAGAAGAGAAACACCTTTCCCTCTGAAAGACTGGGGAAATAGAAATCTATAAAACATAACAGTTCGTTTTAATATCCATCTCCAGATACTTTCAAATATTCAGCCAAAAACAAAACACCCCGTCATCTGATGATGACAGGGTGTCGTATAAGAAAGTGGCAGCTACCTACTCTCCCACCTGGTGGGGCAGTACCATCGGCGATGGTGAGCTTAACTTCTCTGTTCGGAATGGGAAGAGGTGGATCCT
>JAFTWQ010000002.1 GCA_017465225.1 Bacteroidales bacterium | reverse complement strand
TAAGTATGTACGCTACTACAATAATGATCGAATCAAACTGAGGCTAAAAGGAAAGAGCCCGGTGCAATACCGAGCTCTGTTCCAATCTAAGTCAGCCTCTTAATAATGTTAAACCGTCCAACTTTTGGGGGTCACATCAGGTCCCGGGATTTTTCTTTATCTATAGCTGAACATCACCTTGTTTGCACCACCGTCGGACCATTTCATCTCAATGACATATCCGTCTTCATCGAACACGTATTCTATCGGAAGCGTCACTGTGCCTTGTCCTGATGCAATGGTCATCGCTGTAGGGAGAGCGGAAGACCTGACATCGTACCAGCCTAAGAGATAAGGGAAATATACGAACGGGTCGAATTTCTCCATAACAGCCATATAGCCCCACACGACATCAGGAGCATTCGGATCATTCATCAGTGAAGGATCGGCATACTCGAATAAAGTATTCCTGAAACGGACGAGATTGCCATCCTGATATGACAGAGCCCTGAAGCTCATCAGGCCGTTTCTTGAAATGTAAGTTATTTCCTCGAGAGCTCCGTCCGGGCCATATGTCCATGTAAAATCAGTCGGCTGGCTGTTGCCGTAAACCAGCACATCCGATGAAATGACACGGCCGTCATCGTCAAGATGGTAAGTCATGGAGAGGTCATTGGTGCTCTCGAAACCATCTACGGTAAGCTCAAACCCAGATCCGGACACCGCAACATATTCATCGTACGAGCCTTCGTCTTCCGTTCCGTCCGCATTGACAAGAGCCTCGGACAGAACGATCTTCAACGGATCGCCATCAATGACCGACCATTTATATCTTATCTGGACAGAACCCATATACGGGCCCTGATATGATACTGAAGCCAGTTCTTTTGCCGGTGCTGTGACATATATGGTCTCATCCAAAGGCCATTCATATCCGCCCTGGACGAGAACGACATCATACCCGCCTTCAGGCATGTCAGAAGGAATGGTTATGGATATTCCTCCAGATCCATATACGCAGTCAGGCATGTATTCAGTACCATCCTCACCCACAAGCAGGATCGAAGAAGAAGCATCGAAACCTGTTCCGGATATCAGGACGGACTCTCCGGCAAGGCATGAAGACGGAACGGAAACACTGCTGACAGGCATCTCCGGGGCAAGGATTTCGATTTCACCCAGCACATGTTCACCCTCCTGAATAAGCACGACCTTATAAATACCCGGCACAAGCGACCAAGGCACATTGAAGATCAGGCCCGAATCCGTAATGACCTGAAGTTCAGCGGCTTCGTCAGTACCAGAATCAGAACGGAGAATGACAGACGCATCATCCGTAAAGCCGTTCCATTGCAGAATGACCTCACCGCCGCAACGGGCAGACGAAGGCACGAGACATTCAGAGACAGGATCCTTCTGGATCTCCTTGCCTCCTTCGACCTGACTCTCTACGCATGACACAGCCATGGACAAAGCCATCAATATGACCAGCAGTCTTCTCATAAGAATAATTATCTTATTCCTTCCAGAGCATCGATGATGCTGCGGGTATATTCATTTGACGGACGCTGCATGTCCTTGTCAATGATCTTGCCTTCCTTGTCGAGAAGGATGAACCGAGGTATGCCGTCAATCTGGTATGCACTCTGGAAATCGCTGTCCGTACCAAGATAAAGCTGGACACCGGAAAGCTGCTCCTCCTTCACCATCTTCTCCCACTTGGCCTTGTCATTATCGACAGACAGGCTCAGGAATGTTATCTGCGCATCCCTGTAATTCTCTTCAAGCGCCTTGAGATGAGGTATTTCCTTCCTGCATGGGCCGCACCATGTCGCCCAGATGTCAATGTACACATACTTGCCACGGAAGTCCGCAAGAGTATATTCCTTACCATTCACATCAGTTGCCTTGAAGTCTGGCGAAGGCATGCCGACACTTGCCAGATTCCACTTTTCGCACGCCTTATCAAACTTGGCGACAAGAGCGGTATCCTTCACATATGTCCTGTAGACATTCTCCATATCCTGAATTCCTTCAACACCGAAGTTATCTACATATGCATAGGCCAGATAATGCAGGAGAGTGTTCCTGACCTTATCGGACGAGAACCTGTCAGCAATGAACTTCATCTGCGCCACAGCCTTCGGATAAGCGGCGGTCACATCCTTGTTCTCCTGATCGAGGATATGCGCAGCCTCAACCACGAAATCACGATACTGGTCCAGGTCAGCCCAGAGATCATTTTCCACCAGATAAGCATCCACAGCGTCATAATATGCCTGATCAGGTTCATAAGCCATATCCTGCGCCATGAAACGATGGCCAAGAGGATACATCAGCACCTGATTTCCATATGAGTACTTTATTCTACCCTCTTCCATCTCCTCAAAATCGCCGGCTCCCACTTTATTGGCACGCATGAGCTTGATTGCATCGGTTTCCTTTGCACCTAACTTCTTTATATACTCATCAAAAGAAAGAGCATAATCCTCATCTGGAAGGGCTGTAAGCCTGATATCATTGAGATACTTCACAGCCGCAGCCTTCTCACCGTCAAAAACGAAAGTTCCTGAATAATCCTTGCCGTTGAAACTGATGTTTGCCCTGTCACCGGCCTCAAGATAAATCTGCTTGAAATTCCTCAGGTCCGCCGCATAGAACAGCCTTGCATACACAGCATCGATATCGTCCAGTATAAGTTCGCCATGACCCTGTCCGTCCAAAGTCAAGGACCTGATCTCGTTATGGTACACCAGGACGATCTCATCAGCAGTCATATCTGTCACATCAAACGTCAGGACAATATCCTTTGTCTGAACATTTCCGCAAGCTGCTGCAACGGCAGCCAGAACAAGCATTGAAACAAATCTTCTCATATCTTAATATACTCTTTCCTTATATTCAACATCAACGATCTCGGCAAATCCGTCATAGACAACAGGCTCCACCTTGCTGAAATCTCCGTCAGAATCCCTTCCCTCATATATCCTCAACCTACCCTCACCATCCTTCTCGCTTGCCACGATAAGGTCATAGCTCTTCTGCATATTCTCGGTCCTCTGATAAAGATTGAACTTCACGCAGGTGATCCTTTCTCCCTGAAGAGTGAACTGCGCCTCGGCCTTGAGAGGGCTTTCTGACAGGTCGACACGCCAGACTGTGCTTCCAGACGAATAATACATATAATTCTTCAACGAGCTGAATGCGAAGAGATTACCCTCTTTTGCAATATCCCTGCACCGGCTGGCATCTCCAAAATATCCCTTTCCAAGCACATATGTACAGTCAGCATATCTCAATATATCTCCAAGCTGGACACCATAGATATACCTTTCATCACCGTCAGCAAGGATAGAATATGTCATGCCCATCTTGCCATTGCCCGGGTCATAACGGGAGTTCTCCATATACACCAGATCCATTCCCTCCGGCCATGAGCCGAATGCCGAGCCCACCACACCTGCATCAGGTGCCATGCCGTCCGCGATCTGGGTGAATTCATCCATCCCGACGAGAGGGTCAAGTCCGCCAAGGTCATTGGAAGCGAGAAGAGGGCAATATGCCATAAAGCGTTTTCCATCAATGTCATAGAGCAGATGCACGGCCGCATAGACCTGTGTGGCCAGCGCATTGGCACCGATATATGGAGCCACATCGAAACTCTTGTTTACCGCACTTCCGTAAAGTCCGTCAAATCCCATGATCTCGCAGTAATGAGCATCTGTACCGCTCACGATCATCTTTCCGAATCCGGATGAGACAATCGAATATGGGATCAGCTTATCCGGCACGGCTGCCTCATAAGCGAAATCATATTCTGGCTTCCAACCGAAATCATCCTTGCCCAGACGTGTCGCGCCATCATCGGTAAGCAGATAGTAAGGCGATGCCTCATCAGTCTTTTCAGAAAGCCACTGGATCCTTCTAGGACCGTTCAGACGCGGCATCCCGTTATCACGAAGCACGTCCCTGTATGTCTCTCCAGTCACCATCGACACCACATCCAGGCGCGTCCTGCCCTCTTCAGAGCAAAGCACCATCCAGCCTTCCGACATGGAAGAACTCACGGTAAGGTCTGCTCCTTCCTGCCAGTATAGCCCTGTCAGGGGGTCTGTAACCGTGAAATAAAGCGAGTACAGGCCAGGAGACAAGGTAACCTCATAGTCAAGCACAAGTTCATCGCCGATGACAGTCACTTCATTTGTACCGTTCTGATCGATCGCCTTCCACTCATAGACATATGCATCCGCGTCGATATCACCGAGATCAGGAACGATATGAAGACGCTCGAAGGTCAGCACAGACACATCTGCAATTCCCGTGATGTCCGGCTCGGTCAGGTCGCGATATACATAATTACCCTCATCCTGCGCGCAGGACAGAGCCATGAACATAGCAGCTACGGCTATGCATATGATTCTGATGGCCTTCATCATCTTCCGAAATTCAAAGGAAGACCCGTAGACGGGTCGATAATATTCTCATCATATGGCATTCCTGCCTCCTTCTTCTCCATTTCAGCCTTCACATATGCAGTCATCTCGGCCGAGATATAAAGAAGCTTGGCCAGAGTCACGACAGAAGTATCATTGAAATCCGCCGGATCCATGTCCAGGACATCGCAGATGAGCTCGAACTTCTGCTGCGTGAACTTTCCGACAAGGTTCTCGTCCCATGCTGCAGGAGCCTTTGTGAACATATCGGAGAAGAATATCCTGTAATTCAAGGTCGAAACAGTGTCCGCCACCTGGACCATTTCAGTCACAGGAAGGGTGAAATGCTCATTCTCATGAATGGTAAGCGTAATCATCTTCTTCTGCGACTTCAAAGCATCTGTACGTATCAGTCTCACGACACATTCAACTTCCGCCGCACCAGCAGGAAGCACAGGATCTGCAGGAAGCATGAAATCCACCCCTTCAACCGCATTCCCGGACGCCACAGTCACAGTAACCGCACGGTCATGACCGGCAGGACGGCCTATAAGCTGCACCTTCACCGGCACATCCATGAAATCCTCCTTCTCGTATACGAAAGTGACATCCAGACTGTCCGAAAGGGTCATGGAGCCGGAGCGGTTATTGAAATACACTCCGGAGATATCCTCAAACAGCGCAGGATTCCTCTCTTCGCATCCGGCAAAGAGAAGAACACACAGAAGCATATATATAATCCTTGACCTCATATCATCAGTTTTCAGTTTCGCTGTCAGGAAGAGGCACCACGAAAATCCTGTCGCTCGGCTGCGGATTCTTCGATGCCTGCGACGAGAACATCACGGGAGCGAACATACGCTTGTACATGAAGAAAAGCTGTCCTTCGCCATAGAGTTCCCTGATATATTCATATCTCAGGATATTCTCCGTCAGTTCCTGAATATTGTTCACACCCCTGTTGGAACGCAGGACATTGACATATGCGGTTCCTGCAGCAATATCATCGGACTGGCTTTCCGCGGCTATCAGATACATCTCTCCGATCCTCAGCATAGGAATCATCGTGTTGCGGATGTTTCCGACATCTGCCATATCCGAATACTTGTAGAAATACCTGTTGGCACCGGTCGCGACCCAATTGACACGATACCGGTAATCATCCCGATTTCCACCCGTCATGGCTCCGCCACCGAATACGATGTTGCTCATCAGGTCGTTATCCATCCTGAACACATAATTCGGTATCCTGCTCGGATCATAATAATCCTTGAAGAGCGAATTACGCTGCGAATGGGATAACGCGAAGATAACCTCGGAAGAGAATATCCTGTCGGGATCATCCGGAGAGCCCGTAACCAATGCCCTGTCCACGAAAGGAAATATTCCATCCTCAACCGCCCCGATCACCTCCCTGGCATATCTGAAGGCCGATTCCTTGTCACCGAAATACAGCGAAGTCCTCGCCAGCAGGCCGGCTACAGCGAAATAGTTCAGCCTGAGGTTCCTGTAATCGCCTCCGTTCTCCCTTACAGGGTCGTTTGCAAGCAGAATCCTGGCTTCAAGCAGGTCATGCGTGATTTCCCCGGCAACCTGCGAGGCAGGAAGAAGGCTGTTCGGAGTCACCGAGTAAGCCTTGTAATACGGAATGGCAAGCTGCTGCGGATTACGGGAATATACCGGTCCGAAAAGACGGAGCATATCGAAATGAAGCATAGCCCTGAGCGCCAGAGCTTCACCCTTGACAATCCTGTAATTGTCCTCGGAAAACAAGTCCCTGTCGGCATCGATGTTCGTCAGCAGCATGTTGCAGTTCAGAATCAGCGAATATGCCTTGTTCCATGTCTCGTTCATCCTTGCCCTCCAGTACAAGGTGCCGTATTCATATTCTGAAAGGTCGCGGTAATTTCCCCATACTGAATTGTCGGTGCCGACCGCATAGGCTCCGCCCATGATCTCGATCATCTCCACCGACATCGACGCCCCGTAAAGCATGTCGGTGTTAAGCTCTATGTATATTCCGTTCAGAAGCTTCATGTAGCCTTCCTCGGTCGACAGAAGCTCATCTTCGGCGATCTTGTCATATGGCTTCACGTCAAGCCATTGCGCACATCCGGCAGTCATGAGAAGAGCCGCAAGCGCTATTGCATATGTCAATATCCTTTTCATAATCCTCTCACATCTAGAATGTTATACCTACTGCCATCGTGACGCTGCGCGCGAACGGATAATCAATTCCACGTTCCACCCTCACGGAAGTCGCCCTGAACACATCAGTCATTGTAAGCTGGAGATTCAGCGCAGATATCCTCATCCTGCGGATCAGCCTGTCCGGGAACTCATATCCGATGTTGAATGATTCTCCGATCAAGGCATTGTCATCCATCACGAAACGTGACGACTTCTCTGTCTTCTGGACCATGGAGATTCCCTTGAAATATGCCTCCCTGTTGCTTTCCGACCATCTGTCGTAAAGAGCACGCTTGTCCTGATTGTTATATACTTCCTCGGTGCCGATGTTCTCAACCTTCTGGAAAAGCGAGGTGTTGAACACCTGTCCTCCCCACCTGTAGCGGAAGTAGCATCCGGCAGAGAAGCCCTTGAGATACAGAGTGGTTCCGAAGATTCCCTCGACCTTCGGCTGCGTATCTCCCACAACCACCTCATCATTCACATCATACGTAAATGAATACGATCCGTCCTTCTTTATGAAAAGTTCCTGACCTGTCGCAGGATCGATGCCGGCTGAACGAACTGCCCATATTGCTGTCGGACTTCCTCCGTCATAATAACGGGTCGTTCCTGCAAGAGAAGTCTTTCCGCTTTCGTTCAAGGCGCTGAATGAGTTTCCGATATCGGCATAACGCGACCTGGAGCTTGCGGCATTGAAGCTGATGTTCCAGTTGATCCGCTCTGACGGGATATATACCGGAGAGATCCTGAATGTGGTCTCCCAGCCATGTGTCTTCTGGCTTCCCGCATTCATGGCGACACTTGTCACACCCATAGAACCCGGAGTGGTTATCACAGCAAGAAGCGGATCCGTATCCTTCCAGTAATAGTCGAATGTAATATTTATCCTCTCTCCCCAGAAAGTCAGGTCGGCTCCGACGTCATAGTTCACGGTCTCCTGCCATGCCAGTCCTGCATTACCCAAAGCGCTGAGTATCACACCCGTACCGAATACATTCGTCATCCATCCGTTGAACTTGTATGTAGAGAATGCCTGATAGGCGGAGAAATTCTGGTTTCCCGGATTTCCGACCGATCCACGGATCTTCATGAAATTGAAGAAATCATTGTCACGGAGGAAATGCTCCTTATGGATGTTCCAGCCTGCTCCGACAGACCATGTGTTTCTGAAACGGTTTCCTGTTCCGAACATCGAGGCTCCGTCAAGGCGGTAGTTGAAGTCCATGAGATAGCGGTCGTCATACACATATCCGCCGTTAACATAGAAGCTTACGGCACGCTTGAGACTTTCGCTGTACTGAGGCTTTTCGCCTGAAGGATAGCCGTTTGCGAAAGATGGAGCATCAAACTGGTCATCGGTGAATCCGTTGGCGGCATATCCGTACACCTCCTGATGGCTGCTGCTGAAATTGAATCCTCCGACAGCATTCACCATATGCTTTTCCGCGAAAAGCTTTCCGAAAGTTACCGCAACGTCGCCCTCATATACCATCTGATTTATCTGCGTGTTGGTATAAAGACCCTTCTCCGTCTCACCCATATCGTCGAACTGGGTGTGCAGAGGCGATAATCTTGTCTGCTCGTCATCATCGGTCCTGCTGAGTCCGAACTTCGCCCTCATCCTCAATTCCTCGGTCATGAACCATTCGAAGATGAAATTGTTGGTGAACCCGAAACTTCCGGTCCTGTCCCAGCTGTTCAGACTTGCATTCCAGAGAGGATTCGATACAGGGAAGTCATCAATTCCCTCTTCCGGATAATAGAGGTACCTGTCGACCTTGCCGTCCGTACCGCGTTTCCTGTAATATGGGTTCGCATATGCATATTCGGCAAATGAAACGGTCGGGTTGGCTGTATTGAGATAATCGATGGTGAGCTTGTTGCTGAACTGGAATTTTCCTGTCCTGTAGATGAGGTCCACATTACCCTCTACGGTCTGACGGTCAGAACCTTTCATAACACCATCCACATCTCCGTAGCTGAGTCCGATGCCATAGCGTATCTTGTCCTCTCCACCCTCTGCATACAGATTATGCTTATGGGTGAGGCCCGTACGGACCGGCTCACTCAACCAATATGTATCCACTCCCCTTTCAATCTCCTTGAGCCTTTCGTTACGCAGATTGTCAAGACGGAGCTGGTTGAAAGGATTTCCGGAATTGTCCTTATATACGCCCGCCAATGTCTCGAATTCAAGTTTCTCGCGGGCATTCATAAGATTGTAATCGGAAAGGTCGGCAAGAGACAGACCGAAATCGCCCTTGTATGAAAGCTGGAGGCGTCCTCTGGCCGGAGCCTTCGTCTCGATGACCACTACTCCGTTTGAAGCCTTGGAACCATAGATCGCTGTCGAAGCAGCATCCTTCAGGATGGTCACGGAAGCCACACGGTTCATGTTGAGATTCATGATCGTCTCTATCGTAGTCTCGAAACCATCGAGGATGAAGAGAGGCTGGTTCGGGTCAGTGCCATATTCCTCCTTCAGGCCGACCACGCTTGTCTTGCCTCGGATCTCGATGTCAGGCATCATGTTAGGATTGGAGCCGAACTGGGTGCTTTCCATCATCTTGAAAGACGGGTCAAGGGTCTTGAGGCTCTGAAGCACATTATTGTTTCCGACGGATTTCAGCTGGTCTGCCTTGAATGTGGCGGATGCACCCGTAAAGCTTTCCTTCTTCCTTTCGTATACACCGGTCACGATGACATCGTCAAGCTCGGTGGAATTCATGTACATCACGATCTTTGAGAAAGCCGATGCATTCTTCATGGTATAGAGCTTGACCTCTTCGTCGTAGCCGACATATGAGAATGTCACCTCGCATTTCCTGTCCGGTATACGGAGTTCGTAATTACCGTCGACATCCGTAGAAGTTCCGTTCCTGGTGCCTTCCACGATTACGGACACGCCTATGAGAGGATATCCGTCATATGAATCTATGACCCTACCTTTCAGCACAACCGTCTTCTCCTGTCCTGACGCTGATGGCAGAAGCAGAAAAAGCATCGCTATGAGAACAATTATCCTGTTTAAGTCCGGTTTCATACAAAAATACCTTGCACAAGGAATGCAAGGTGTAAATTTAATTATTATTTCCGGTATGGCAATAATATTCTATCTGTTGAGCAGCGATTCTGCGTTTGCGACAGCTGCGTCAGTAAGGACTGAGCCACTGAGCATTCTTGCTACCTCAAGAACCCTCTGCTCATCGGTAAGTCTGGAAATGGTCGAGACAGCCGTCGAGGTCGCCGGATCAATCTCTTTCGAGACGAGATAATGGGCAGAACCCTTGGCTGCCACCTGTGGGAGATGAGTGATTGCGAAAACCTGCATATACTCTCCCATTTCACATATCATAGAGCCCATCCTGTCCGCCACACTTCCGGAAACTCCTGTATCGATCTCATCGAAGATCATAGTCGGCATATCGGTATAACGGGCCATCATTGCCTTGAGAGACAGCATGATACGTGACATTTCACCGCCTGATGCGCATTTAGCGACATCGACCGCATTCCGGCCTGTCGCCGAAAAACGGAACTGCACCGCATCCCTTCCCGACGCCGAAGATGCTGCGGCCATGATTTCGGTCTCGAACACCGCATATGGAAGTTCGAGCGAACGTATAGACTCCTGGATGCTGCCTGCAAATGAAGCTGATGCGCCGCACCTGGCTTCATGAAGCTTCTCTGCGGCTTCATTGTACTTCACCTCTGCTGCGGCAAGAGCCTTTGACAGTTCCTCGCGCTTCTCCTCCAAAGCTGCCGAATCATACAAAGCCTCGGAAAGCCTGTCACGAAGAGCGATAAGCTCCGCCTCATCCAGACATGAATGCTTCTGCATCAATCCGTAAATCAGCGACATCCTGTTCTCCACCTCTTCCAGACGCGATTCCGAAAGGTCGGTACGCTGATTCATATCAGAGATCTCGGAAAGTATGTCATCCAGTTCTCTGCGGCATGAATCCGTCCTCTCCGCAAGTTCCTCGGCGGCAGGCATGTATTTACCCAATCTTGCAAGAATCTTTCCTGCTTCCTTCAAGGACGCATCGATGGAAAGTACCTCTCCTGCAGAAGCCGAAGATGTAAAGAGTTCCTCCACATTCGAGAGTCCGGTCTTTATATCCTCTGCATTCGCAAGCTGCTTCTGTTCCTCCTCAAGTTCAGCAAGTTCGCCTTCCCTCAAGGCCGCAGACTCCAGCTGCCTGAACTGCGCCTCGTTATAGTCTCTCTCCCCTGCAAGACGTGCGATACGCTCATCCAGCCTTGCAAGCTCTGACTTCAAAGCGCCCAGTTCCTTCCACAGACGCGCACATTCCTCCCTTAACTCTGCATTTCCTGCATAGTGATCAAGGATAGAAAGCTGGAAATTCCTGTCTGAAAGAAGAAGGGTCTGATGCTGGGAATGGATGTCGATAAGTTTCGACGAAATCTCCTGAAGTACGGTTACCGGCACCGGGCAATCGTTCACAAAGGCTCTTGAGCGTCCGGAACGGTTCACCACCCTTCTCACGATAAGGTGTCCGTTCTCCCACTCCACTTCATTCTCATCAAGGATATCCTTCAAGGACATGTCCGGATCCTCGAATTCCGCCTCCACGAAACAGTTGTCAGCACCTTCCGACACCATAGAGGCATCGGCCTTGGCACCCATCACAAGCGACAGGGCTCCAAGAAGAATTGATTTGCCGGCTCCGGTCTGTCCCGTAATAATGATCAGACCCTCCGGAAAATCAATTTCCAGAGAGTCTATCAATACGTAATTCCTTACCTGAAGCCTGCTGAGCATAGACTACTCCTCGTCCTGCTTTGCCATTCTGTAGAAGACGTCACCTTCCTGGAACTCCTCGATAGCTACGAGGCTTGGCTTAGGCTGTCTTTCGTAATATTTTGAGATCTCGATCTGCTCGCGGTTCTCGAATACTTCCTCCATAGTGTCGCGGTCGTTCTTGAAGTCCTCGAGCTTTCTTGTAAGCTCCTTCTTCTCCGCGATAGCGATCTGGTTGGCTCTCTTCGAAAGGATTACAACTGTCTCGTAGATGTTTCCTGTAGGAGCAGCGAGGTCGCTGAGGTCTCTTGTAAGAGTGTTTGTAGGTGTTTTCTTGTTTGCCATCTTATAATTCTTTTCTGTATTTCCTGATCCCGGAGGGTGAAAATGAAGTCCCTCCATTTAATTATACCCCCGGATTCAAAGAGAGTTTCAATTATTTTTCGCCTTTTTTCTTTCTTCGCGCTGAAGTTTCCTTCTTTCCTTCGCGAAATCCTTCTCGGTCATGTCCTCATTCTCCACAGCCACATCCTTTCCGAGAGCCTTCTGCGCCTTGCGATAGACATTGTCCAGCTCCTTCCTGTAATGCGACTCAGGAATCTCACCGACGAAGTTCAGGTAGTCGTCAAGGAAAGTCAGATATCTCTCCTTCTGCTTCGACTGAACGCTGTTATGGGCATAATTATATGAAGACATCGCTATATAATAAAGGATATCCTCCCTGTATATGTTCTCCGCGTCATCCTTAAGGACATTTCTGAAAGCCACACGCGATGCGAGATAATCCTCCATCTTGTAATACAGCCTGGCACTCTCATATGCCTTCTTGTCCAGACGGTCATTCAAGGTCTGAAGCATGTCGCGGCATGCCTGAAGATGAGGCGTACGCGGATCCTCGATGATATATTCCGAAATCTCGGTAATGGCCTTGTATGTAGGAGTCTGGTCGAGCTCATACCTGAGGGTAGAGCGATACAGGCAGTCGATCCTGAGATATCTGGCCTCCGAAGCGAACGGGCTTCTCGGATAGCTCTCAAGGAAATTCGAGAAATTGGTCTCTGCCGTATAGTAATCCTTGAACTTGTAGTTGCTCAATCCCCAGTAGAATCTCACAGTGTCGTCACGCTCTGTTCCGTTGGTAAGGACAGACAACGACTCGAAAAGCGAACCGGCCTTTGAATACTTGCCCTCATTGTAATACTTGAAGGCAGCCTCGTATTTCGCATCCGCATCATTGCTGTTCAGAAGCAGCTCATACTGGGACTTGCATGAGGAAAAGGCGACTATGGCCAAAGCCGCGATGATAAGGTTTCTCAACTTCATCTTTTAACGAACAAATTAAAGCATTTTCAGGAATTTCTCAGCATCAAGCGCAGCACGGCAGCCCGAAGCTGCAGCTGTAATCGCCTGTCTGTAAAGCGGATCCTGTACATCTCCCGCTGCAAACACTCCCGGAACATTGGTCTTCGATGTCTTGCCGTCGGTCACGATGTAACCTTCCTTGTCCACCTCGATCCACTCCCTGAACACATCTGAATTAGGATGATGGCCGATAGCAAGGAAAAATCCGTCGACTGCTATATCAAAAACCTCGCCATCCTTGCGCACGAGCCTTGCACCTGTCACGCCATACTCGTCTCCGAGGACCTCCTGGGTGTTGCAGTTCCAGAGCACCTCGATGTTCTCTGTATTTCTGACACGCTCCTGCATGGCCTCTGAAGCCCTGAGCACATCCCTGCGCACGATCATGTATACCTTCTTGCAGATACCGGCAAGATATGTAGCCTCCTCGCATGCAGTGTCACCGCCTCCTACGACAGCCACGGTCTTCTTCCTGTAGAAGAATCCGTCGCATGTAGCACAAGCCGACACACCGAGTCCCCTGTACTTGATTTCAGATGGAAGTCCGAGATACTTGGCTGTAGCTCCTGTAGCGATGATGAGGGTTTCAGCCTCGATCTCCTTATCGCCATCCACCGTGATCCTGAATGGTCTTTCCGAAAGATCGGCAGAAGTGATCGCCCCATTGCGGATCTCTGCACCGAGACGGAGAGCCTGGGCCCTCATGGTGTCAACGAGCTGCTGACCTGAAATACCGTTCTCGAAACCAGGGAAATTCTCGATGTCCGTGGTTGTGGTCAGCTGACCCCCTGGCTGGAGACCTTCATACACGACCGGTGAGATATCTGCTCTTGAAGCATAGATTGCGGCTGTGTAACCCGCTGGGCCACCTCCGACGATAAGGCATTTTATCTTTTCCATAATTCTGAGTATTATCTGTTTGCAATCTGCAAATATAATGCTTTTTTCAGACTTTCATAAGATATGGCTTGGCCTTTCTGTAAACCCAGCCTAAAAGACAGTCCGGCAGGATGATGCACAATGGCTTGAATATATGGTTGAGCAGGCCCGGCATCACGCCCTTGCGTCTTCTGAAAGTAGCTTTCAGCGCCCTGTCGACCGCTTTTTCCGGAGTGATCATGACCGCAAGGCCTCTCGCCAGCTTCCTCAAGCTTTCCTTCAGAGGAATAAGCGGTGTATCCACAGCTCCGAAATATGCATTCGTGACGCTCACGCCCGTCTTCTGGCACTCGATCCTGAGCTCCCTCGAATAATCCTTCACAAACCTTTTCGTCGAACCATACATGCCTATGCCCGGCCATGTCATGCATTCCGCAAGCGACGATATGTTCAGGATATATCCGCATCCTCTTTCCTTCATTCCGGTCACATATTTCCTGCAAAGCATGAGCGGAGTATACATATGGACCATCATGATGAGTCCGAGCATCCTCTCGCTTGTCTCCGCGATGCCCTGGCAATACATGATGCCGGCATTGTTGACCAGGACCTCTATCACGCACCCGGCTGCTTCTGTCTGCTCGAAGACCCTGTCGGCCGCATCCCTCTGAGACAGATCCTGCACGACAGGAAGCACCTTGATGCCCTCACATGCCTTCACGATATCTTCAGTTTCTCCGAGGCCCTTGGCATTGATGTCCACCAGAACCAGATTGTACCCCATCAAAGCAAGCCTCCGGGCATATTCCCTGCCCATTCCGGAAGCCGCACCTGTCACCAGAGCCCAAGACTTATATTCCTTGAAAATCTTCTTCATATACGATGTGCAATTCAAAATCGGGCGCAAAAATACCAATATTTATTGAAAACACCTTCTTCCGTGACGAAGAATGAGGCCAGACAATTTTGAATCTTTCAAATTTATTTGGTGTTTTTGACCAAAATACATATCTTTGCGCCATCAGTAAAAACTTATGAATACACACAAATGCCCAACAATCGAGGAGTTCAAGACGCTCCTCAAGAAAAATTCGCTTAAGGCGACACCGCAGAGGCTCGCCGTCCATGAGGCCATGATGACCCTCGGACATGCATGCGCGGACATGGTGACAGAAGCCATAAAGGAGAAAGGCACTGCAAAAGTGACTCTTGCTTCGGTATACAACATCCTGACCCACATGGCAATGCTCGGCATTTATGACTACAGGCTCAGCGCAAACAACAAGATGTACTTTGACGTGAACACATTCAAGCACATCCATTTCTACGATCAGGACAATCATGTCTTCAAGGACGTCGTAGATGATGACCTCGTGGCTCTCATCGAGTCACACCTGAGCAGAAAGCGCGTAAGGGGATACAGAATCGAAGGGTTTGACATTCAGCTGATTGGAAGACCTACCAGGAAGAAATACAGTGTCTGAGGCACTGTATTTCGGTTTTTTTACACCTTCGATGCAACGAAAAAGGCACTTCGTGCATCTTATATGATGCATTTATAAATAAAGAGTTAAAAATGAATATAATCACAAAGACTATCGCCGGCATCGCGACCGGAATCATCGCACTTGCAGCTGTGTCATGCTCCAAGGACGACACAATCCGCTACAACAACGCCACAATGGGAAATATCGTGAACGGAGAATTCGTGAGTGACCAGGGAAACATCTTCAACGTGGTGGAGCAGAGCTGCACAGGCAAGCTCGATACAATGAAGAGAGCGTTCGTCGTATGCGACATCCTCAGAGCTACCGAAGGAAGACAGAATGAATACGACGTCAGAGTCCATCAGATTTCACCTGTACTCACAAAAGAGCCTGTAGCACAGTCCGGAATTACAGACGAGGCTCTTAATGTAACAGATCCTGTAATAATTCAGAATCTCTGGATCTCAGGCGGATACCTGAACATCTACATGGCTATACCCGTCCTCATGGAAAAGGGAAAGCAGCACACTATCAACTGCGTTCTTGACGACACGGCGCCAAAGCCAGGAGAATATTCATTCCAGTTCAGACACAACGCAAACGGAGAGATTCTCAAGGAAGGAAACGCAGACAATGCCAAGATGGTAATCGCAGGGGCATACGCAAGCTTCCCGCTCGACGAGGTCATCAAGGAAGATTCGGCAAAGATGAGGATCAACTGGAAGAGCTACAAGATCCAGAATCCTGGCATCATCATGTTCGACACAGAGGAGTTCACCATTGAGCGTGACTATAAAAAGACAGTATCTTCACAGGCTCCGTCAAATCCGTCAGCATACTCGATGCTTACTGACATTGAATAACCGGAAAACAAAAAGAATCCGACCCCAAAGGTCTATATGACTGATTAGTCAGTCTCTTTTCTATATATATGGTTGCACCGGGAGGATGATAGTGATTGCGGAGGACTCCGTTCGCTTCGCTCACTCCGGCCCCTCCCACAATCTACTTCGTCCCGCTATCGCGGAACTCGTATCTTGCGGGCCCCTCCCCCTGCCCGTGTGATGTGACCCCCAAAAGTTAGACAAATACTTTTTGGGGATTTTTTTATGATTAAACATTCATTTAGAAAAAGATTAGCAGCCGTTCAGAGATACCTTAATGGAGAAGCTGCTACGCTCAT
>JAFTWQ010000059.1 GCA_017465225.1 Bacteroidales bacterium | reverse complement strand
GCCTTATCCTCGTCTGCCACACTGACAACCACCGTACCGTAATTGCGGAGCGTCAGACCCGATGCGATCATCGCCTTATACATGGCGCGATGCAGCTTTTCGTCGTAGCCGATTGCCTCTCCCGTGGATTTCATTTCGGGAGAGAGGTATGCGTCCATGCCGCGAAGCTTGGAGAATGAGAATGCGGGTGCCTTCACGTAATAACGACTCTTTTCTTTCGGATAAATATCAAAGATACCCTGCTCCTGCAAGGATACGCCCAGGTTAACCAGCGTTGCGATATCCGCAAGGCTGTATCCCGTCGCTTTGGAAAGGAACGGTACGGTTCGGGAGGAACGAGGATTGACCTCGATAATATAAACGTCGTCGTGTTCATCCACGATAAACTGAATATTGAAGAGTCCTATAATACCGATACCAAGTCCGAGCTTTTCGGTGTATTCGAGGATTGTGTTCTTGACTTTATCGGAGATTGAAAAGGTAGGATATACGCTGATCGAATCTCCCGAGTGGATACCGGTTCTCTCAACCAGCTCCATAATACCGGGAACGAACACACGCTTACCGTCGCAGATCGCATCGACCTCGACTTCCTTGCCGCGAATGTATTTATCCACAAGCACAGGCTTATCCTCATCAATCTCAACAGCGGTTTTCAGATAGTTTCGGAGCGCTTCTTCTTTCGCTACAATCTGCATCGCTCTGCCGCCAAGAACAAAGCTGGGGCGAACGAGCACGGGATATCCGATCTCTTCTGCCGCTCTGACACCAGCTTCAATGCTCGTTACCGCTCTGCCCTTCGGTTGAGGAATATGCAGCTCGGAAAGAAGCTTTTCAAATGCATCCCTGTTCTCTGCCTTTTCAATCGCTTCGCAGTCGGTTCCGATAATCTTTACACCGCGCTCGGCAAGCGGCTCAGCCAAATTGATTGCGGTTTGACCGCCAAGAGTCGCTATGACTCCCTCGGGCTTTTCCAGCTCGATCACGTTCATCACATCCTCGACGCACAGAGGTTCAAAATAGAGCTTATCCGAGCAGGTATAGTCGGTGGAAACGGTTTCGGGGTTGTTGTTGATAATGATCGCCTCGTAGCCTGCCGCCTTGATGGTCTGTACTGCGTGAACGGTGGAATAATCGAATTCCACACCCTGACCGATACGAATGGGACCCGAGCCAAGCACGATGACCTTTTTCTTATTGGATACGACAGACTCGTTCTCTTTCTCATAGGTGGAATAGAAATACGGAATGTAGCTGTCAAACTCGGAAGCACAGGTATCGATCATCTTATAGACGGGGACAATACCTGCCTTGCGGCGGAGCGTATAAACCTTAAGCTCGCTCGTCTCCCAAAGCAGTGCGATCTCTTTGTCAGAAAAGCCCATCTTCTTTGCCCTGCGGAGCGTGTCAATGTCATTCTTGCTTACTTTGATGTTTTGCTCCTCGTCAACAATGTTCTTGAATTTGCGGATAAAGAGCATATCAATGGCAGTTGCCGCTGCAATTCTACCCGCATCACATCCGCGGCGCAGAAGCTCTGCAATGGCGTAAATGCGGTCATCGGTTCCGATCTTAATATAATCAAGCAGCTCTGCCTCACATACCTTATCAAACTTTTTGTGATACAAATGGAAAAGTCCGATTTCAAGAGAGCGGATTGCTTTCAAGAGGCTTTCTTCTATGGTTCTTCCGATGCTCATGACCTCGCCCGTTGCTTTCATCTGCGTGGAAAGCGAGTTATTGGCATCGGCAAATTTATCAAATGGGAAACGCGGCATCTTGGTTACCACGTAGTCAAGCGTTGGCTCAAAGGATGCGGGAGTATTGGCAATTCTGATCTCATCTAGCGTCATACCCACACCGATCTTTGCCGATACACGCGCGATTGGGTACCCACTTGCCTTAGACGCAAGCGCAGAGGAACGTGACACACGGGGATTGACCTCGATGAGATAATATTGGAAGGAATATGGGTCAAGTGCAAACTGTACATTACATCCGCCTTCGATCTTGAGTGCGCGAATAATTTTGAGCGCACTGTCACGAAGCATATGATACTCCTTGTTGGTAAGCGTTTGCGAGGGACATACCACGATGGAGTCGCCCGTGTGAATACCAACCGGATCGATATTCTCCATATTACAGATGGTAATGGCGGTATCGTTGTGGTCTCGCATGACCTCATACTCGATCTCCTTGAAGCCCTTGATGCTCTTCTCTATGAGCACCTGATGCACCGGGGAAAGTGCCAAGGCGTTTTTCATCAGCAAAAGAAATTCTTCTTCATTGTCGGCAAAGCCGCCACCCGTTCCACCAAGCGTAAAGGCGGGACGAAGCACAACGGGATAACCGATTTTTTCTGCAACCTCCAAACCCTCTTGAATCGAATTGGCTATATCCGAGGGAAGAACGGGCTCGCCGAGACTCTCGCACAGTTCCTTGAAAAGCTCTCTGTCCTCTGCTCTCTCAATCGATTCACTGCTCGTTCCGAGAAGCTCAACACGGCATTCCTTAAGGATTCCCTTCTTCTCAAGTTGCATAGCAAGATTCAGTCCCGTTTGACCGCCGATACCGGGCAGGATCGCGTCGGGGCGCTCATAACGAATGATCTTTGCGATATATTCCAGTGTCAGCGGCTCCATATAGACCTTATCCGCAATGGAGGTATCCGTCATAATCGTTGCGGGGTTGGAGTTACAAAGGACGACTTCGTAGCCCTCTTCCTTAAGAGCAAGGCACGCCTGCGTTCCCGCGTAGTCAAACTCTGCCGCTTGACCGATAACGATAGGACCGGAG
>JAFTWQ010000058.1 GCA_017465225.1 Bacteroidales bacterium | reverse complement strand
GGATGGAAGAGTACATGAGGGAAGAATCTCGGAATCCTTTGACGATATCTCCGCCAGAACCTACACCCTCTCCAAGGTGGAACCCGGAGAACACACGCTGAATCTTGAGATATCAACAGAGAGCTATTCGGAGGCTATTGACATCCTCTTCAAGGTCGAGGACTTCTCGTTCCTGTTCGACTGCCAGCTGCTCTTCGACAAGGAGAAGAAAACGCATGCGCTTGAAGTGACCCTTGAGAAGGGATCGCCATCTGACAGATACACAATCGCATATACGATAGACAACCAGGAGCCGTGGAAGAGCCATCAGGAGACCTTCTCTGACAGGCTTACAAGGACATTCGACCTTCCGCAAGCGGACCCGGGCGAACACACGCTGAACATAGTCATATCTACAGGCAAGCACTCGCAGAAACTGGATATCCCGTTCACGGTGACTGACTACTCCTTCGAGGTCAAGGCTGACATAGAATATGACAGCGACAACCTCTCACATATCCTTTTCCTCACACTTGTGAAGGGTTCAAGAGACGAGACATATACTGTCTCATACACAGTGGACGGAGGTCACTCGGTGACGCTGACCGATGTCACGGGACATGAACTGGGCGCCTCATTCACCGAGAGCTTCAAGGACGCCACTGTGAAGTCCTACGACATGTCGCGTGTCGGAATAGGAAAACACACGATGAAGCTTGTAGTCAGTACGGATGATTACTTCCAGGAGATAGAGGTTCCTTACGAGGTGAAGGCAATCCCCTTCTCCATCCATTCTGAGATAGACCCTTCAGGCTCTGCGACCAAGATGATGCTCAGCCTGGGCGAAGGCGACAAGACAACCACATATGACGTGAGCATCCTGTACGACGGTCAGGTCATCAAAGGCTACGACCATGTCGAGGTGAACTTCTCGAGCACACCGATCAAGACACTTATCCTCCCTCTTCTCAGGCCGGGAAAGCATGAGGTCAGCATTGATGTGACTGACGGTTATACAACTGAGAGTGAAAAGATGAACTATTCGGAGCCGGTAAGGCATCCTTACGTGGACATCACACTGAAGCATAACGAGTCCAACGGAAAACATATTGCGGTGATCGGCGACAATCCGTATGGGATCGAGTTGTCCCTCAAGACCATGCTTACCCTTACAGGAGCATCGACCTACTGCATATCTACCTACGAATACTACGAATCTGACTTCATATACAAGACAAAGACCAAGCTTATGAGCGACAGCAGCAGTCTTTCTGACGATTATGACGACATCTCTGTAACCCTGATCGACAGGGACGCGCTGGCAGCAAAGATGACCAGCTCATACGAAATGAGCAACGTCATGGAATACTGTTGTAATCCCGGTGACGGTGAGAACTCGGATCAGATATGGTGGCAGTCTTTCAAGCAGGAACGCGCATATTACAAGATTACCAAGGAGGAACTCAAGATCGAGATCTCCGGAGAGAAGGTCACGGGAGTGACTCTGAGGGTCAAGAACGAGATCGGGGCCATGACGCTTAACTGTAAATCCAACTCGTCAGGTACGACTAACATAACGCTCTAGTGCCGGGAGCGGCAGCACCCAAGCAAAGAATAAAGTTTTCATAAAGAATAAAGGTTAATAAAAGATGTTGTTATGTGATTCCGGAGTCGGCACCTCCGGTTTCATATCCCCCTGAAAAATATCAATATGAAGAGAATATCATACATATTCTTAGCGGGAGCCTTGTCTCTTCTGAT
>JAFTWQ010000057.1 GCA_017465225.1 Bacteroidales bacterium | reverse complement strand
CTGTCGGCAAGGTAGGTGTACACCGACACGGCTCGGTGCGGCAGTTCCTGACGGTAGAGGAAATCAAGACGGCTCATTGGGCTTCACCTCCGGTTTCGGTAAAGGTGTTGTTTGTTTGGCAGACGGTTTCTCTCTTATGACGGCTCCACCGCCGCCTTTCTTGTCGCCGGGCTTCTTGGGTGGTGTCTGCTGTGGCTCATGGTTCTCGCTCTCTGCCTGATCCTGGCCGCTGATACCACTACCGCCGTCTGTGGCAGGCTTATCCTTGACGATCCAGTCGGGATGGTATTTCTTGATGATACCGTCCATGATCTCCTTCTTCTCGGCATATTTGACCTCACGACCACCGTTGTCCTCTACGGCATAGGGGTTATCCTCATCGAACTGTATTCCCCATTTGAAGAACAGCTTCAGCTTGACTCGCATGGGATGGACGCCGGTTTTCATGACAACGAACTGACCTTTGGGAAGGGATTTCAGCTCGTCGGGGGTGAGCAGAGGTCGTTCGATCATCTGCAAGGATTCGGAAGGATCGTTTCGACTGCGGGACACAGATCCCGACATGACGGTACGACTGCCCAAGGCTTTGGATAGTACCTCTGCGGAGCTGCTGTTGGGAGCGAAGCCACCGAATATGGTGAGCTGGGTGTTGTCCACGATGATCTCAGCGCCTTCCTTGCCGTAGTTCTTGTCGAGCTGCGAGAAGGACTGGATAATGGGAACGATCTGTAATCTTCTCGAACGGGATGCCGAGAACATCATCTCGGCAGATTCGATCTTGGGGAGCGTACCGAACTCGTCGCAGAAGAAGACACAGCGGTTCTTCAGCTTACCGCCATGCTCATCGGCTACGGCAAGTATCTCTCGGTATAGCTGCTGAATGATCAGCGAGATCATGAAGAAGGTGTTGGGGTTTTCTTCGGGCATAACTACGAATATAGCGGACTTTTCGTTGCAGAACTTCTCCGCGTCGATCTCGGTATCGAAGCACAGGAGCTGTTCCAGCTCGGAGTCGAGGAAGGAGTTCAGTCGGGACAGTGCCGTTGACATGACCGATGCCATGGACTGCTCTGCGGTATTCAGAGCTGCTCCGGCAAACCATTTCGCCTTGTGGTCATCGGGAAGCATCTCCATGAGCTGTTGGAACTGATTCTTGCCTTTCTTCTGTGAGGGTGCCAGCAGTTCCTGAATGATCTTGAACACTGACACGATGTGCCGCTTCTCCGGCTCACAGAACTCTGCCACGAGCAGGATGGTGGCTGTAAGCAGACCTTCGGCTGCGTCGTAGAAGTAGGCGTTCTGTCCGAAGGATGCCGCATCCATACCGGATAGGATGATGGTCTTGGATATGATCTTGGCGTATTTTTCTGCCTTCGCCTTATACACCAGGGTGTCGGGATGCTGCTGATACAGATCCATATACTTGTTCACGAGGTGCAGGAGGTTATTACCGTTAGAGCGAGTCGGGTTTCGCAGGTCAATGACCGATACGTTATAGCCATACTGCTTTGCGATGTGTCCGTAGTTACGCATGACGTCGCCTTTGGTATCGGTGGAGAGCCACGACATTCCCGAAGCGCAGGCGTACTCGATGCATGGGTACAGCCAAAAGGCGGTTTTACCGACACCTGCCGCACCAATCATAAGAGCGTGAACGTCGCCGGTGTCCACCATTGCCGTGGTGTTTCCGGTGCATCCTACCACGATACCTTGAGGCAAGGACTTGCCGTCATCTCCCGTGGGAGTTTGACCTTTGGCTGCTTGTTTACGCCAACGCTGTGGATCAAACGGCACGTGCTTGTAGATTTTCTTTATCTCTGCTTTGGTCGCCCATCGAGCCGTGCCGTGCTGACCGTCGCCCACGGTCTTGGATTTGATTCCGTTCAGACTGTAGATGTGGGACAGCAAGGTCACACCGCCGAGTACGGCGAACATGATTCCGGCGACGATTACAAGGAGCAAGGGGTTTCCTGCCATGAGCTACCGCCTCCTTTCCTTACATAGTTTGGATACATATTTCTTCCTCCGTTTCATCGGGTGGATATAAAAGATCCTCGTTCCAGTCCTTATGGATCGGCACGAGGATTTCTGTGTTTATGCCTTGTTCGGTGAGTTTATTCGCAATGCGGACGGCGGCTTTCTGTCCGTCCACGTCGCTGTCGTGGCAGAGGTACACCGTATCGATCTGCGGATGGTCGGCAAGTATCTGCCACATCACCTGGTCGGATACACCGCAGGCGGCGGCATAGCTGTGCTTCTGCCAGCCGTTTCTGTGAAGCGAAATAAAGGACAGCATATCTATCGGTGCTTCAAAGAGATAGACTCGGTTACTTCGTCCGATCCAGTGAAAACTGTATCTCGGATCGCTGCTGTCCACGTTTCCTTTGAAGGTACTCTCCGAGCCTGTTCCGCGCTTGTGAGCGTGGACGGCAACGCCTTCCGTATTCTTGCCCACGAACACGGCGTTGTGGTAGTCTGCCGATTCGTAGATCAGTCCGGTATAAAAAAAGACATTCAGTACCTCTCGGTTGATGCCTCGCTTGTTTAGGAGGTAGGCGTAAGCTCGGCGGTTGTTATCGTTCTTTGGTGGCAGTTCGAAGGGCTTTTGCTCTCTGACCACAGGCGGTGCAGTAGTCAGCGTACCCATACCGCTGCCGCCCAGCAGGTATTCCATCGCTTCGGGATAGCTCTTGTTCATATACTTTCGGACGAAGTCGATGGCATCGCCGCCGACTCGTTCGTACTGATGAAACCACAGGTTTCCTCGGATGGTGACTTTCTGTGAGCCGTCACGCCATTCGTATTCTCTGCCGGAGCGTTTGAGCTTCTCGCCCTGGCGCTGGAGCAGATCGCAGAGGTCGGTCTGCCGAGCCTGCTCTTTTTGTTCTTCTGTGAAATGGATATAGCTTGACATGGGTTCTCCTTTCTTTGGTTATTGCTTGAGGCCGTGCGCCTGCTTCTTCTCGTCGATCTTCCGCTTGAGCTTGCGGTCGATGCCGCCGAGCTTCTCCTTGCGCTCGTCCTCTAACTGATTTTGGAGCATTCGTGCAAGGTGATGGAGCAGACGGAACGATCCCATTGCCGCCGACCAATGACGGTTACTCTTTACGCTGTGCAGAAGTTGCTTGGCGTAGGGGTTACCTTTATCAGCTGCAGATTGCAGATATTCCATCGCCTTGTGATAGTCACGGTCGATCTCTCTGCCGTAGAGGCACAGCTTTCCGAGTTGGTATTCGGCGTAGTCGTTGCCGTTCTCGGCGGCGATCTCGAAGTTCTTGATGGCTCGGAGGATATCCTTGATATCTTCCTCGGTGAGAAGTAGTTTGCCTGCGAGGTAGGCGGCGTAAGGGTTCCCTTGACCTGCGGCTCGTTCGAGATAGTCGATGGCTCTCTCCAAGTCCTTTGGGATGATCTCACCTTGCGAGAGCAGTTTCCCCAGCAGATACTGTGCCGGAGCGAAGCCGGAGTCTGCCGATTCGGTCAGCAGTCGGATCGCTTCGGGGATGTTCTGTAGGAGCAACAGTCCTTCGAGGTAGGCTTTGCCGAGAGCGTATTTTGCATAGCGGTTTCCTTTGTCGGAGGAACGCTTGAGCAGATCCTCGGCACGAGGCAGGTCTTGCTCGGTGTCCTCACCACGGAGCAGAGTCTTGCCCAGCAGGTATTCGGCGTACTGATTGCCGTCTGCCACGGCATCCTCTAACCACCGCAGAGCGTAGTCGGTGTTCTTCGCCACATCCTCACCTCGGAGGAACATTTTTCCGAGACGGTATTTGGCAACGTCGCATCCCAGCTTTGCTGAGTCGATGAGCAGATCCACCGCCATGTCGGGATCGTAGTCCTCGCTCTCACGGTCCAGCAGTTCCTTTGCCTGACGGTAGTACCGCCACATAGCGGAGATCCGTTCTCGGTCGCTCATGGGAGCTGCCGACTCGCTCTCTTGCTCGGCTTGTTCTATTTCCTCCGGCGCAGGTTCGGGTGTATCGAGGACGATATCTTCCTCGTCCTCGTCGACGGTAGTGATCTCGGCAAGGATGTTCATGGCTTCGCTGATCACTGCATTCTTCACCGATTTGAATTCGGGGTTGTCCACGAGTGGTATCCGTTTGGGAAGGTCTTGGGTGTAGATACCGAGTACCTTCTCGCGCTGCTCATACCATAAGTCGTAGAGGGCGGCGATCCTTTCGTCGGCCGACAGTTCAATAACGATGCGATTGACGAGTGCCTTCACATCGGATTTCAGATAGCCGTACTGTTTCTTACCGCTTGTATGATAGAGACGGTCAGCAAGCTCACGGAGCATATCTTCCACCTTCGGGTTATCGTACACGCCGGAGTTGATCTGCTCCACGATCTCTGCGATAAGCTGACTGCCGTGCTGTCGCAATTCATCACGGTGTTCAGTCTGTACGCTGAATATCTCTTGCAGGTCATCTCGGAATATTTCCCTTGCGAAGGATGAGCGCAAATTCATAATGCCTTGCCGTGCAAGGTACGGTGTTTGGGACTCATCGCTGTACACCATGAGGTGAACGTGAGGATGATGACTCTCGTTGTGAAAGGCGGCGTACCAATGGAGATCCTCCGCAGGTATCTTGAAATTTTTTGCAATGATAGCCGCTTGGGTACGGAGCATCTCCCGCCATCGTTCTCCTTGATTGTATCCGAGGCGCTCTGCATCCTCACGGCGCAGAGAGATGATCACCGTCCACACGTTTCCGTTATAGTTGTTCAGTTCCTCCGAGACCTTGTCGAGCTTGACGGGGATACCGTCATCGGTGAACAGACCGTGAGAGCCGAAGCGTTCGGCTCTCGGTCGGGTAGCAATATAGTCTGCGTAGGTCTTGGTCTGCATCACCTCGTAAGCGTTATCTTCCAGAGCGCGGGTGATGAACTCGGAAGCGTTTCCTACCGTTGGCTCTTTCAGATAGTCCTCATACTCCAACATCTCTTTACTGTCGGGAAAATCCTTGAGGATTTTTTCGATGAGCTGCTGTTGCCTTTGTGAGCAAGGCGAGAGCCGATAGGACTCGTCGATCTTATCCACGCCTTCACGGGTAGCAATATATTTTGCGTAACCGCCAACGCTCTGTCGTGCATTGGGCTTGAGGTACTTAAACTTGGTGATCAGCTTTGCCATAGGCTATCCGCTTATCCTTTCTGCCAAGCGAGAGCATCCTCGAAGGAGAAGCCACCATTGAGTCGCTTGACTTCCTTAACGCATTCACCGCGCAGGCGTTCGAGGGACACGGGATCAATATCCTGTGTCGCTGCAATGAGGTTCTGCACGATGGCGATCTCCACCGCCAGTTTGAACATCATTCTGTTCTGTCGGGTGTCGCTGCTGTCCACGATTGCTTTGAGGGTAGAGGTCACCACGTTCGGCAGGTATCCTCTTGCGTTCTCGGTACTGAGATATCCGGCGTAAAACAGGATAGCCTTTTCGATGAATTCCGTTCGGCTGCGGCAGTTGTCTTGCTTGTATAAACGGTCTACGATTTCCAGCGTGGACGGCTTATACCAGGTCTGCATACGCACCTTTACCTCTTTTTCTCGTTTTTGTTCGTTATCCAATGGGCAAACCATCCTTTCTGTATTTGGCACCTTGCTTGGCACCGTGTTTTTTCCTTACAGTACGGGCTTTTCGGGATTTTTTGGCACCAATGGTAGCCCACGAGCCCCATTTTTCGGCACCGTAAAATAATCGGGCGGAAAACCCTCAAAAACCCTTGTGCGGTCGGCGTTGCCGTCCGCTGTGAGCCGAGTCGAGTGCCAACAAAGGCACCGACTCTTTCACCTGCTTGATTTTCGACCCTCGAAAATCGAGAGAAACGCCCGCAAAATCGCTCTGTTTTACCTTGTGCGAAACACGCCCGAAACGGGGCTTGAGAGGCGGTCTGTGGGTGTCTGCTCCACCTCGGTGGGAAACTCGCCACACAGGGCGACACGGTGGCTCACAGGGGCGACATCCTCGCTCTGCTACATCCGCATCACCGGGGCTTCGTCCTCATCCTCGTCGGGAGCTTCATCCTCGGTTTCTTCGGGTGGGACGATCTCCTTGCCGATGAGGGCGGTATCAAATATTTTTTCTCTGCTGTCCGTTCCTCTGTAGTTGGAACGGTGTGCTTTGAATGCTGCCACCGACAGATCCCGCAGTCGGTAAGTCCACCATGCGTTGTCGCTGCTTTGGCAGGTGGTGACCGTTCCCGCATCGAGATCGTAATCTGCCGCTACTCTGATGCGGTGGTCGCTCGGCATTCGGTCGCAGAGTTCTTCATACTGTGCGGCACTGATATGCTCCACCTCGCCGAAGGCTTCGGCAAACATTTTCGGGTTGGAACTGAGTTCGCCACGGTCATACAGGCGGTACCTGTATGCCGTGGACAGCAGAGAGTCGAACAGCTCGCTTGTGAAGTATCGGTCGCTGCCGTTCTCATGAATGTGGAACACACCGAAGCGGCGACGGGCTTCTCGCTCGGCATTCTCTTGCGCTTCGATCTGCTCGATCTCAGCTTCGATACCGAGCTGCTTTTCGGGAGGCACGAGCTGGTCATAGAGGAATGCGAAGTGTTCCTTCAGTTTATCCTCCAAGGTCAGTCCGTCGGTGGCGAGTTCTTCTTGGACTGCTTTGAGCTGCAGTTCGTTAAAATACAGAGTTACCTCAACGTGGTTCATCCGTTCTGCACCTCCTGGCCGCCAGCGCCCACGGCAGAAGAAGGAGAAGGTCTCGGTTTCTTCACGGGTGGCGCAGGCTTGGGTGTGTTGCCGGATTTCATCTCAATGAATTCACGCACTCCGGCAGGTACGGTTTTCGTGTACAGGGTTTCGAGGGAGCGTTCCAACTCCGACTCTACCTGCACACCTCTCTGTGTGAGATACATCTTCAGCGCAGAGAGCTTTTCCTCGTCAAAGGAAATCGTGATTGACGTTTTCTTCATTTCGGGACTCCTTTCACATGACCATTGCCTGACCGGTGTCGGTGCAGGCAAGGTCGGGATCGTTTAGGATGGTCTGACCGTTGTTGTAGTCCTCGACCATCTTTTCCGCTTCTGTCTGTCGGTGGGTGGCATCATACCACCGGGACTCCATCTCATCGATGGTCTTGTCAATGCTGTTCGGATTCACGTGGTCGGAGTAGTAGGCGGCGGCTTCGAGGAATGCCTCACGGCCGTGCTTCTTATAGATGCCGTGGATGGATTTGATCTTACCTGCCATAGCACACCTCCTACATCGTGATCGGTGAGCCGTTCTGCTCGGCGTTCCAGATATCCTCGTCGTAGGTGCATCGGTTCATGCGGACGAGAGAAGTGTCGGTGTCACCGAAGTCCGTCCCCTCAATACAGGAGCCGTCCAAGCTGCAACTGTACACCTCGCAGTTGCGGAATCGTGCATCGGTAAAGTTGCTGTGGGTGAAAACGCTACGACCTAATTCCGTGCCGATAAACTCCGCACCTTTGAAACTGGCTTCTTCGGCGGTGAGGTCGGTGGCGTAGCAGTTATAGAACTTGGTGCCGACACAGGATGCGTAGCACAGCTCGGCGCTGTAGAGCTGTGTGTTGCTGATCTTCGCTCCATCGAAGATGGCTTGATTGAGATTCCTTCTCGACAGATCCATTCCTCGAATCACGCAGTTTGAGAAGTCGGCTTGTTCGCCGCCCTCGTCGTTGAGCCACAGGATATGCTTGGCGCACATGACCTCGATATCCTGTTCGGTCAGATACCGCATTCCGCTTTCATCGGTAAATCGGATATGCTCATCCACAAGCGCAACGGACACGGTATCGTTCTCGTAGTCGTAGTCCACCTCGGCGATCTCCGGTCGCTCTGAGAGCATCTCCATAAACAGAGACGCACTGAACGAGTCGTTGACCACCTTGTTTCGGATCGGTGCGAGGGACACCTTGTATTCGCCCTCGACCTGCCTGTCGATGGCATCGGCAACGAATTGATTGGTTAGGCTGTGCATTCGGTCTACGAATTCTGCGAGACGGAAGGACTGCTCCATCTTGAGGAACTGTCGGGCGTTAGGCAGGTGTGCGGTATGCCTTGCGTAGTCGTAGCCCTCAGTCAATACCAAGGTGCCGTCCTGACGGCCTTCTGCCATAACGAGCAGGCATCTTGCGATGCCGTGTTCGTCCACTCGGAATCGGTCGGACTCCTGTGAGAGCAGTTCGCTCGACACGGCGAGGTTCTGACTGAAACGCTCGTATTCTTCGTCGGTCAGTTCCACCACTTTTTCGATCTCGCAGATGTTGGTCAGCATACCCGACCGTGCTTTTTGGAAGGATGCGTGGAATATACTCATGTTCGCACCTCCTACATAGAGAGCGTGGGACTGTGATCTTCAGTCTGCGGATAGGTGATGCCGGAACTTTTCACCCAACGCTCATAGTCCTCGGCATCGCATTGACCGTTCAGCATCTCGGTGAATGCACGGAGTCGTTCGGGATCGCAGTTGGCAAGCTTGCACTTGAAGCTCTCGTTCTCGAACGTGATGGACTCCACCTTTGCGGAGAGAACGTCAGCCCATTCTCGTTTACCTTCCTCGGTCAGCATATCTGCGCTCAGTCGGCTGATAGGCGTACAGTCCTTATCATCGCAGGTGAAGTGTACGTCGTAGAGGTTGCATCCGAGGAGTGAGAGCAGATCCAGCGTTCCGCTGATACCGCCCTCACCGCAGTTTTGGCAGTACGCCAAGTGGTAGTTGATCTCAATGCAGTCCTCGGTCATGATCAGCTCGTTGACTTCATCTCTGCGCTGCAGTTCCTCTCGGAGCAGTTTGCCGTTTCCGTTGGCATCGGTGATGTTGGCTCCGAAATGATAGTACAGCTCGTCGTAGGTGTTTGCCCATCTGCCATCCTCGGTATGCTCAGTGCCTTCGGATACCACGTAGTCGGCAAGCTGCCGGATGTGGTTTCTCACGAGGGTTCTCGCTTCGGGGATGAATGCGGATCGCCTTGCGTAGGACGATCCCTGGCTATCTACGAGGATGCCGTCCTCCTGGCCTTCTCCGAGGACGAGGACACAGCATCGTTGTCCGTCAATGAAGGATTCCATATTCGCCCTTTCTGCAAGGTAGTCACGCTCTCTCAGAAGGTTCTGATACAGCGAGGCGTATTCGCTTTCGGGCAGTTCAATAATATCTGTGACGATGCAGTTTTCATCCTGTATTTCG
>JAFTWQ010000056.1 GCA_017465225.1 Bacteroidales bacterium | reverse complement strand
GACGATGGCCATGACGGACATCACGAAGAACATCGAGGCATACCATGAGAGCATCGCCGAGTTCGAGTCGGACTCGAGGATCGCCCGTTTCTTCAAGACCATCTGGGAGGGACTCAAGCGGTCGGTGATGAGCATGATGAATCTCACCTCGCTCAAGACAGGAGCACTGATCGGAGGCCTTCTCTACATCGTGGCGAAGGTACTGCTGTTCATGCAGCAGGTGATATGCTACTTCTACCAGATCTTCATAGGAATGGTGGGACCGGTTATCTTCGCCACCTCGGTATGGCCGGGCTACGAGGCCGGCATCAAGAGGTGGTTCGCCCGTTACATACAGCTGTCATGCTGGATTCCGGCGGGATTCCTGGTCATGATGATCGGTCTGGAGATAACGAGCGCCTTCGCTGACGCCTCCCTGGCCGGAGAGACAGGACTGTCGGCCACCTGGTTCATGATCCTGCTGCATATCGTCGCACTGGTGATGATATCGGCCGTACCTAAGCTCGCAACCTACTGGATAGAGTCTCGAGGCGGCAACGATGCACACGGCTCGGTGACACAGCCGGCAAGGAACGTAGCACGCAAACTCATTAAAATCTAATTCATAATGGACAACATCATCAAGTATTTCGACAACATCGATTCTTCCTTCAGGAAGATGAAGTTCCTCACGATAGCGGCTCTGGTCTGTGCCGGAGCGGTCTGCATCGGCTCCGTAGGCATCGCGGCATGGTCATCCGAGCATGCCCGTCAGACGGTCTACGTCATCGACAAGGGTTCGGCCGTCATGGCACGCAGGACACCCGAGGATGCCAACAGGGACATGGAGGCGGCTGACCACGTCACCCGCTTCCATGAGCTGATGTTCAACCTGGCTCCCAGCTCGGAGTCCATCAA
This sequence comes from Bacteroidales bacterium, assembly GCA_017465225.1. Lineage (GTDB taxonomy): Bacteria > Bacteroidota > Bacteroidia > Bacteroidales > UBA932 > Cryptobacteroides. The sequence goes on along the minus strand of JAFTWQ010000056.1, from coordinate 926 downwards.
GAGGAATGTGGACAGGGCCCTTACCATGAGTGACAGGAGCGCCTACGACTACTGGATGGACCTCTCCGAGAGAGGATTCTACCAGAGACTCGTTTCTGCCAACATCTCACAGGAGATCGTCGTGGACTCGGTCAAGGTGGACATGCAGACCTACCCTTACGGAGCCGTGACCTACGGCAAGCTCTTCCTGCTGCGAGAGAGCAACATCACCTCGTACGAATTCGAGAGCACCTGCCGTCTGCTGGAGGTGGAACGATCCCCTTCAAATCCTCACGGCATGATGATCGAGAAATTCCTCGTGACCAAGAGCGACAACCTGGGAACCAGAAAACGCAACTGACATGGGAGGACTGTATGGACGTATCTGCGAGCTGCTGAACACCCACGACGTGCCTGACGCGCCGTGGAAGACGGTGGCCGCAGTCATAGCCGTGATAGCCTGCTTCGGCACGGCGGTCTATCACATAGTGAAAGTCGTGCTGCCATTCTTATAGGAGACAACGATGAATCAGAAGACAAAGGTATACATATTCATAGGGGCATCCGTGCTGATCCTCTTCCTGCTGTTCAGGTATGAGTTCAAGCAGAAGGCGAAGGAATCCGGCGAAGGAGAGCAGGTATATGTGGAGATGCCGGATGCCGACGTCAAGGAGGTCAGCGACAGCAAGTCACACGCCTACGCCACCTTCACCGACAAGGAGAAGGTGGATGACATCGAGGAGTACTGGACGCAGTGCCAGAGGGAGGAAGAGGAAAAGAAGGAGGAACGGAAGGCCGAGGAGATCATCTCCCCTTCCGGCTCCGGCGGAGGCTATGCCGCACCGGCAAGACCGGCTCCGACCTACACCAATCCCTACAGGGAGACTCCGCAGGAACGCGAGCAGAGGCATCAGAGAAGACGCGAGGAAGCCATCGAGATGGCCGAG
>JAFTWQ010000055.1 GCA_017465225.1 Bacteroidales bacterium | reverse complement strand
GCCTTGATGGCATCTCCGGACGAATATCCTTCTGCAGCCGAGCCGTTGACGGCAATGGAATTATAGAGGTTGAAGCGTGACAGTGTCTGCGCTCCATATACCTTGGTCAATTCCACGAACTGACTCAAAGGAGCCATCTGTCCGTTATCCATCCTGACCTGAACGGCATTGAGAGATTCCGGAGTCATACGATACTGAGGGTCAGCCTGGATCATTACCCTATACACGTGTGAGAATCTGTTTATGTTCGACACATACTGTCCTCCGTAATATCCGGCAAGCGTCGAAAGAACAGTCGCCGGTGATACTCCGGCCCTCTTGCAGACAGCCGGGTCTACATTTACAAGGTACTGAGGAAAATTCGGGTTGAACGAGGTATATGCCATAGCAATCTCGGGACGCTGGTTAAGCGCGGCGAGGAAGTTCTGAGTCACCGCAAAGAACTCTCCGATATCTCCACCCATCTTGTCCTGCATATGAAGTTCGAAACCGTTGGTCATACCATATCCCGTGATCATAGGAGGTGCCATAGGGACGATGTTCACATCCTTTATGTCAGCCGTTCTCGCCATTATCTGTCCGATGACGGCATTTACGTCATCTTCCTTGGCAGGTCTGAGCGACCAGTCCTTCAGTTTGATGGTAATCAGGCCGTAAGACGATCCGGTGCCGGAAATCAGACCGAATCCTGACACGGTAGAGCATATCTCGATCTGTTCGATTGATGAAATGCGTTCATAGACTTCCATCAAAATGTCATTGGTATTCTGAAGTGAACTTCCAGGTGTTGCCTGTATATCCACCATTATCGAGCCCATATCCTCGTCAGGAACGAAACCGGTCTTGGTCGTCATCATGAACAGCACAAGAAGTCCGCAGCAAGCCACAATGAGAATCCATACAAGCCATGTCCTCTTGATGAAAAACTTGACTCCGTTCTTATATTTATCGACGACTGCAGTAAATCCGGTGTTGAATTTCTTTCTGAATCTTGCTGAAAAATTATCGATTTCTTTTCCATTTTCGTCGATGTATGGATTAAGAAGAATGGCGCTCAATGCAGGGGCAAGAGTCAACGAGTTGATTGCCGAAATGCCGACTGCAACAGCCATAGTTATACCGAACTGCGTGTAGAATACTCCGGATGTTCCTCCCATCATAGACACTGGAATGAACACTGCCATAAACACGAGTGTAGATGTCAGGATGGCCGATGAAATGCCGTCCATCGCATCTACTGATGCATGATATGACGAATGATATCCCACTTCAAGCTTTGCCTGGACGGCTTCCACTACCACAATGGCGTTGTCGACTACGGTACCGATGGCAAGCACAAGGGCAAACAGGGTGAGCAGATTGATAGTGAAGCCTGCAACCGCAAGGAATGCAAATGTTCCGATGATGGAAACGAAGATTGAAATCGTAGGGATGAGAGTGGCCTTCCAGTCCTGAAGGAAGAAATAAACCACGAGCACTACAAGAAGTATTGCAAGAAGGAGCGACTTTATCACCTCCTTGATAGAAGCATAGAGGAAGTCATTTACAGACATCATTGTGTCTATCATAAGTCCATCAGGCATAGTTTCGCGAGACTCCTCTATCAAAGCGTCGATGTCGTTTACAACCTGTGTCGCATTGGATCCGGCAATCTGGAAGATCATCATCTCCACTCCCGGATGACCGTCTGTAGTCGATTTATAACCGTATGATTCCACTCCGAGTTCTATGCGTGCTACATCCTTCAGACGAAGCACCTCGCCGCTCGGAAGAGCCTGAATGATCATTTCACCGAATTCTTCCGGAGTCTGCTTTCGACCTGAATATTTCATTATATATTCGTATGTCGACCCCGAGCTTTCGCCGAATGAACCTGTTGCGGATTCGATATTCTGCTCAGAAAGCACGCCTATGACGTCAGAAGGGATGAGATGATGATGTGCCATGGCCGCCGGGTTGAACCAGATACGCATACTATACTGGTCAGAAAGGAGCACGACGCTACCTACTCCCTTGATTCGCTTGAGCTGCGGCTCAAGATTGATCTTGGAATAGTTGGCAAGAAATCTCGTGTCGTAACCGCTTTCTTCAGTGGCGTGAAGGTCTATCACCTTGATCATACTGTTCTGCCTCTTGATTACGGATACACCGATGCGAGTGACTTCCGCCGGAAGTGATCCCGTTGCCTGGGCAACACGGTTCTGGACGAAGACTGCCGCCATGTCAGGGTCCATTCCCTGACGGAAATATACCATGATCTCGACATTTCCGGAGTTTGTGGCTGTGGATGTGATGTAGTCCATGTTCTCTACACCGTTGATGGCTTCCTCAAGAGGGGCGATCACGGATTTCTGCACAGTCTCGGCAGATGCTCCCGGATATGCGGTCATAACCATCACAGTCGGAGGAGCTATGTCAGGGAACTGCTCGATCGGGAGAGTCTTTGTGCTGATAAGTCCGACCAGCACGATGACAATGGATATCACCGCAGAGAGAACCGGACGCTCAATGAATGTTCTTAATTTCATCTTATACCTCCTTATTTAAGAGTAATGTCCTGTCCATCACGGATGAGACCGACTCCTTCGCTGATGATTATGTCCCCTTCCTCAAGACCGGAATTTACGATATAGTTCCTGCCGTCATCGGTGAGTGCTACTGAAAGGCGCGATGAAACTGCCTTTCCATTGATATATTTGTACGCAAATACAAGGTCCTGGAGCTCGAATGTCGCCGAGCAAGGGATTATTATCACATCCTCATGCTTTCTGTCAAGGATGATTCTTCCTGATGCTCCGCTATGGAGTATGCCTCCTACATTCGGGAATACTGCACGTACCGATACGCTTCCCGTACGAGGGTCGATTACGCCGCTTATAGTCTCTATTTTTCCTTTTTCGCCATAGATTGAACCGTCAGCAAGTTCAAGTATTACAGGAGGAAGGTTTGCAAGCACCTCATCCATAGAACCATGCTGTGCCGTCAATCCAAGCAGCTGGATTTCAGATATTGAATAATACACATACATCTGCGAATTATCAGATACTGTCGTGAGCGGCTGAGGAATGGCAGGAGAGACAAGCGCACCTGCACGGAACGGGATTGTTCCGACAACTCCGTCGACAGGACTAAGTACTTGAGTATATGTCATGTTGTTTTCAGCATTGACAAGTTGGGCTTCTGCCTGAGCAAGTCCTGCCTTTGCTGTAAGCAGCTGGTTCTTGCTGGTAAGCATATCGAATTCGGAAATGACCTTCTCGTCAAAGAGTTTTACTCTGCTGTCATAAACCAGCTGTGCAGTCGCCACACCGGCCTGGGCTGCTTCGACATTAGCCTGAGCCATCTGTAGGGCAGCCTTGAAAGGTACCTGGTCAATGATGAAGAGAGATTGACCCTTGCGGACCTTCTGACCCTCCTTTACGCATACTTTTGAAATCGTTCCTGACACCTGCGGGAAGATTGCGATGTCCTGACGGCCTTCGATTGAAGCCGGATACTTCTCTGTCACATTGATTTCCGAGGTGGAAACCTTTATAGAAGCGAATCTGGTCTCCTGCATATGCTGACTGCTCTGATTGCAGGAAATGAACAAAAGGCAGCATAACGATACTGCTGCTGATACTGATAATCTTTTCATCTACTTATAATTTTAGCGGCGCAAAGGTAGGAGGTTTTATCTCCG
>JAFTWQ010000054.1 GCA_017465225.1 Bacteroidales bacterium | reverse complement strand
TACGGATGTACTTGCGACCGCGGACCTTGGCTGCGGTCACTCCTTTTGCGGAGCCTGACATCTCCTCAAAAGCGATAGAAGGAATGTACTTCATAGTTTGTTGGGTTTAAGTTAATGATATTGTGTTTTACGCGCGTTTTCTTAGGATTCGGATGATGGTCCAGCCGATGGCAGCAAGTGCCAGGAGTGAGAGGATCGTGAGGGTTATGCCGCCTGTCTTCATCTTAAAGGTCTGCCATCCGGAGAGTTCTTTTTCGACTTTTACTGTTTCATAGACGACTACATCCTTGAAAATGACACTGTCGCGATAGACTATCTTCGTCTGGACTTCCACAGGCTTCTGCACTGGTTTCGTCTCCAGCGAGTGAGCCAGCAATCCATATGACACGGAAGCTGCACTCTTGGCAAATTCATTCTCGAGAACTGACACTGTGTCTTTCGTCACAACTTTCTCGACGATCTGAGGTACTTCCAGATAGACAGTGTCGGTCTGATAGACGGTTTCGATGCGGGTTTCTGTTATGATCTTCTCTGACGGTGCAGCCTGGCGGGTGGTCGCACAGGCTACACACAGGACAGAGAAAAGAACGAGGGTGAAGTTTTTCATAGTTTAGGTATATAGATTTCTCGATTCGCTACGCTCACTCGAAATGACAGTAAAGTACTCCGGGTGATAGTGGAAATGTTATTCGTGTTTATCTGCCTTTTTCAGCAGCTCTGCTTCAAACTTGTGGAATTTGATGTCGTAGGATGCCTTCACGCCGAGGATCGCGCCGCAGAGGACCAGGAGTTCGCTGACGATCGAGATTGCAGAGTATGTGATCTCTCCCAGCGGCTCAATCCAGAACAGGCACACCATCGCAATCAGGACTCCGCTGGCGAAACTGGCAATCGCAAGACCGCCCTGCAGACGTGTGATTTCTATGTGAGACATCTTTGGCATAACTATCTGACGATAAATACTTTGACAAAACTTGACGATGCATCTTTCAGAAAGGCTTCCGTACAACCAGGATTGTTGAACTTTCCTTCCGATACTGTGCAGCTCATAACATGAGATCCAAAGCCGGACTTATTTGTAGTCTGTGCCACATACGGAACTTCACTCACTATGTCGGTCGGAAAATTGACGAGATCAATGGCAAAAGGCGTGTCTGGTTCAGCCTGATAGAAGCCCTCGATGACAAAGCAGAGATAAGCCCATTTCTCGTGAACAACAGCCCACGCATGTTCCTCACGGAAATTCCAAGGTAAATTATCCAGATGCAGATCGACCTGACCTTCCACCTCGAAAGTGTTACGCTGACCCTTTGGAAGATAAGCACACATAAACCAGAACTCACGACTGCCATACTTACTATTGATCTCAAGATTCTCAAGGCAAATAGTAGTCTTGTCCTTGATCCAGGACTTCACTATCGTTCCCATTCTGCCGTATGTGTTTTCATAGGTCAGAAAGACTGCCGTTTCAAGGCTTCTCTTCATCGGAAGCTCCGGCACATAAATCTCCAGAACATCAGCGTTAAGATATTCCTCTTTGGTATAATCAAATGAAAACCTACCATTCAGAATTATCATATTGTCGCTCAGATACTCTTTGAATTCTATTTGTCCGGCTCCAAAATTATTTCCTGTAGCAATTATCATAGTCAATTCAATTTTATTCGGTTACTGCCGTTGTATCAAACACTTCGTAATAATGTTCTGTTCTACAGGACGGAACGTTTATGTGCAATCTCGTACCCTCAGAATACTTCTCGACAGACATAGAAATCAGGTTTATTGATCTTGGATCCAGCTTTGTTCCACGACCCATGAAGACCATATCACAAGGGAAGATACCTGGAGGCAAAGTCACATCCTCCACATACATATTCACCCTGGTATTTCTCCACTCATATATGAACTTTCCATTTGCGAGAGCAGATCCTTTGACCAGTCCGACCACCACATCGCCAAAATAGCAGCGTGTGAAATCATCGTAAGCCTCATCGATCTCGATGATTGTCCTCGGAACATACGGAGCATCATAGCCTACGGAAGTCTCCTTACAGATTGCACTCAAGGCCATAGATTCACCTGTAAAGCCGGTGTTTTTGTCCAGCCAATAGAATTCACAGAAATACTTTTTCCCGGATTCCAAGGTGAAGCCTTTGACTTCGGTATATAGTTCCGTCAGTTCCGCATCTCCATATTCTGGCTCAAGACCAGGAGTGATGATTACTGTCTGCCCCCATCCGGACGAGATGCCAGGACTCAATGCCTGTGTCATCTTGAATACCAGAACATGATCATCGGAGGGCTGCTGGATGTTGACAAAGACAATCCTCTCCGGAGTGATCCAGAAATCCTCATATTCCACTTCCGGCACATCAGCAATATAATCCGGGGCATCCTCAAGCGGAGGCATGCCGACCATCGCACGGTTGGAGTTGATGCGGACAAAAGCGTTGTGAGCGGTCAGGCTTGCGGCTTGGCCGAATGTTGAAATACCTTTCATGTGGCTTGCCAATCTCTCCCAGGCATTCATCTGGGAATCGGAAAGCTGCTTGTAAGCCCGGGAGATCTTGGACAAAGTATTGCGACTCACAGCCTGAGCTGGAGTAACTATCTTGCTATGTTGTGCTTTGGAGGAAAGGACAGTCCTACCCGACACGGAACGGGCTGTGACTCCTTTTGCGGATCCGGAGAAATCATTGAATGCGATTGAAGGCTTGACTATCATATATCTATCATTGTCAAGCAGCCTTACGATTCCAATGGCAAAGATATGAAATTATTTAATAACTTATACAATAGTGTTTTAAGTTTTTGTAGTTAAAGTTTCGCTTTATGTAAAACATAAAGGATTTTTGCGAACTTTGCATTACCTAAACTTTAATACTATGCCGAAATATATACCAAATCTTCTTTTCTCTGACTGTTATGCCTCAGTCGGCAATGTTACATTTTTCCATATTGATGGTGAATGCTATGTCAAGACTAAACCCAAGCCAATCTTTCCCGGTACTGCAGGGCAGCAGGTGCAGCTGTCGATCCATCAGCGCGGACTCCGGGAGTGGAGGAACCTCGGGCATGATGAGCAGCTGGAGTGGAACGCCCTAGCGAAGTCAGTCAGATCCAAGCGGCCACCGTTCAACAACAGCAGCCACATCAGCGGGTATAACCTGTTCATGTCCGCATATCACGGACTCGCATGCATAGGAGAGGAACGTTTACCAGAGCCGAAACCTGTACCGCATTTCCCGATAATATACCTTGAACAGGCTTCTGCAGAAATTGTTAATGAGGCAGATTTGCAGATTGTATTTCTTAACACAGGTGATAGAGTTAGCGACCAGTTCCGGATTATTGGCAAGATCCAACTCACTACACCTAGGTACAAAGCCCATCGAGGAAAGTACCGAAATTATCTCGGAACTTGTCTGGATTCCGATCAGGTATCATTTATCATACACAATTATCGGTCAGCCAGCAATCTCGATCTTCGGGAATATCAGGTACATCTCAAGTATTTCCTGATAGATTCGTGTAGTGGACACAGATCAGAGGAAAGAATTCTGACAGCATGTATATCCATATAGAGTATAATTTATAGGGTAAGTCTTAAGCACAGAGGAAATAGAAGGGATTATAAGATGTAACTCGAATGCAAGACCAGGAACTATTCATTATATAAATATATGCCGCTATTAGAGGCTTCCGGGCGTGTTATGGCGGTCACTGCCGGCAGGAGCCTTCGGGCGTACGTCAGTCATTCTTGGCCTGTGGTGTTTGGGGACGGTTTTCGCGTCTGCAGGGCAGATGCGGAAACTGGCCACAAATGCCATAGGGGGCAAGCCCGTAGGGCGCGGCAGGTGGCGGACGGACAACCTTGATACGGGAGATGAGGGTCTTTCCGCCACAGGCATAAGCAGTCACTAAGCAGTCGAGCCTTCTGACCTTGGTGCGAGAGGGTCGGGGCGGCGAAGCGTCTAGCCCCGACATAACTCATCGGCTTTTGCCGATACCTTGCTTTCAGGAAAGGCTTTTCTTCTGACGGAGCTTGCGGAGGAAGAGGAAAAGACTTTACGGAAAGCCCGCAGCTGTGCTGCTAAGGCTGGCAATTCTTTTTGGACTTTCTGCCATCATCAGAGAGACATTTGTTGCCTTACTTACTGACAGTCATCAGAGCATCAGCCTTGACATCCCCACGCCGAAAGTCCTGAGCCTCCCGACGGACTTGGAGGCCGTTAGTCCTTGAGGGAGGCTCATTATTGCCAGCCGCCTCGACAGAGAGCATTCACAGTACAGCCTTCAAACGGGTTACTACGCAGACACTTAACATAATCGGAATTGTGTAATCTGACGCTTGCAGGACGTTCTTACGTG
>JAFTWQ010000053.1 GCA_017465225.1 Bacteroidales bacterium | reverse complement strand
TCCCGAAATGAAATCCACGGGAGAGGCAATCGGCTACGACGAAAAGCTGCATCGCGCCATGTATAAGGCGATGATCGCATCGGGTCTGACGCTCCGCAATTACGGTACGGTGGTTGTCAGTGTGGCAGACGAGGATAAGGCTGAGACACTGCCGCTTGTAAAAAGATTTTATAATATGGGCTTTAATATCGAAGCCACCACGCTTACAGGACAGTACCTAAAGGATCACGGAATCAGAACAAGAATCCGTCACAAGCCGAGCGAAGGTAGCGAGGAGGTTCTTGACTCTATCAGACAGGGATATGTTAGCTACGTCATTAACACCCGTGCAATCCTGTCGGGTAAGCATTTCGGCGACGGTGCCCGCATTCGTCGCTGTGCGGCGCAGAACAACATTACGATGCTCACCTCCCTCGATACCGTCAGAATGTTGCTGGACGTTCTTGAGGAGGTTACAATGGGAATCTCCACAATTAACGCAAAATAAAAAGGAAGTGATCTAATGCATTTTACAAAAATGCACGGACTCGGAAACGATTATCTGTACGTGTACGGAGAGGTTCCGAGCAATATTGACGAATTATCAACCAAGCTTTCCGAGCGGCATTTCGGTGCCGGCTCGGACGGAATGATCTACATATCGCCTTCCGCCGTCGCGGATTTCAAAATGCGTATCTTCAACGCAGACGGAAGTGAAGCAAAAATGTGCGGAAACGGTATTCGCTGTGTCGGTAAATACGTTTATGATAAGGGCTATACCGATAAAAAGAGTTTGACGGTTGAGACACTTTCAGGAATCAAGACATTGGAACTCGGTATTAGCTTCGGTAAGGTCAAAAGCGTGACCGTGGATATGGGACAAGCTGTTCCTGCCGAAGATATGACGTTAAATATTGATGGTGAAACGGTCGTTTTGACTCCCGTATCTGTCGGTAATCCTCATGCGGTTATCTTTGTTGATGATATCGAAAAAGCACCTCTTACCACACTTGGACCGAAGATCGAGCATCACGAGGCGTTTGCGGACGGAGTGAACGTAGAATTTGTTCAGGTGCTTGGGAACAGTGAGCTTCGTATGAAAGTATGGGAGAGGGGAAGCGGCGTGACGATGGCTTGCGGAACGGGTGCGTGTGCCTCTGCTACTGCTGCGGTCAAGAAAAAATGTTGCGCATATTGTGAGCCGATCTCGGTTCATCTTGACGGCGGTACCTTGAAAATCACTGTCGCGCCTGATAACAAGGTGACTATGACAGGCCCCGCAGAATTTGTTTATGAAGGAGAGACGATGGAATGATAACACCTAATATGCACTATAGAGACCTTAAAGAATCCTATCTGTTCGCCGGTATCGCGCAGAAGGTAAAGAAATATCAGATGGAGCATCCCGAAAAGCATATTTACCGTATGGGCATCGGTGATGTATCTCTGCCTCTTTGTGATGCAGTTATTGCGGCACTTCACGAGGGCGTAGCCGATCAAGCGAACAAGGAGACCTTCCACGGTTATATGCCTGAATGCGGAGCACAGTTTTTGCGTGAGACCATTGC
>JAFTWQ010000001.1 GCA_017465225.1 Bacteroidales bacterium | reverse complement strand
CGGTTCATATGAAGAAGGTGCTGAAATCTTTCTGGCTTCCGGAGACACCTTGAACTATTGCAATGCACTGCTTCTTTTATGTGATGCAAGTATCCTTAATCTTGATGCCTCCCGTGCGCATAAGTGCATAAGTATCATGAAGGAAAACGCGAGATTCTATCATGGGCAGTCTGAACATGCATATCATCTTTGCCGGATCAAGCTGACTGAACTTGAAGATGGGGCGGAGGCCGCTGTTCCTCTGATCGATGCTTATCTTGCAGATCTGCCTGCCGAGGGTACTCCAGACTGGCGTATTCTGGCATTCTATTATAATGAGGCCGGTGAATATGGCAAGGCGCTCAAGGCCATAAGAAAGGAAGCGGAAACCAAGGATATCAGCCGCGACCAGAATTATTATGTGGTTCTTTATCAGGTCCTTAAATCTCAGGGAGATTATAAGGCCGCTCTGAATGCGCTTGAACGTCATAACGTTCTGGCTGACTCGCTGGCACGTATACAACATACCAGTGATACCCGTTTTATTGAGGAAAGACATTTCTTTTTTGAAGACAAGGAAGCCAGAAGGCGTGATATGAATACCATTCTTCTTGGTTTTTTCATTATTCTTGTTGCAGTCCTCCTTGCTCTTCGTGAGACCCGCAGACGCCTTTCCAAGAGTATGCAGGACAATGTTCTCATGAGCATAGAGAAGGAAAGGGTAGAGAAGCTGTATGCAGATGCATTGATAGAGCGTGATGCCTTGAGCAAGATGGCGGAAGCGAAGAATGCCGATGATGAGATGAAGGCTGTGATCAAGCAGAGGCTTGCCTTGCTAAACAAGGTCATCGCGTCATATATTACAGATTCATCATCTGCCAACAAAGAAGCCAATGCCCAGATCGAGATGCTCATATCAAATCGAGAGGCTTTCCTTGAATCGACCAGAAAGTCTTTTGAGGCCGGTCATCCGAAATTCATGGCATATCTGCGCTCATGCGGTCTTACCGATTGGGAAGTGAACTACTGCTGCCTGTATCTCGTCGGGCTTAACGGAAAGGAGATAGGTGAATACATAAACCTGAAGAGGCACTATACATACGGAAGTGTGATACGTCACAAGCTCGGCCTTGGAGAACACGACAAGAATCTGGCGAATCACCTGAAGAATCTGCTGGAAAATCCGCCTGCGTCAAACTCGTGATCCGACGTGTGAAAGATTTAAGTTTCACGGGTATTGAATATCAATGAGTTATGTGTGGGATGTTTCAGCTGTAAATTGTTCGCGTTAAACTGTTTCGTGCTACCTTTGTATCATCGAAAACCATAAAAACGAACGATTATGATATTAGCAATCCTCGGCGCTGCAGCAGGCGCAACAGTTACAGTGATTCTCCTCAAATAACTGCCGTACTATGAACGAACTTCCCGTAATAGAGGCCTACTCCAGACCTGACCGTGTATCGGTACTTTATTTTATTGTCATATTCATCCTAGGACTGATGGTCATGATGAGTATCGGTGATCGTGGCGATATAATAGAATACCTGCTCGTCCTGGGTACAATTACAGCGGCTTCGGTCATTCTTTCAATCCGTAGCAGAAGAATGAAAAGACCGATTCTCAGGATTTATGAAGACCGCATAGAGAGACGTTTTCTCTGGCAGAAAGAATACAAAAGGTATTATTTCGAAGAGCTCTCAAGTGCCACACTCAAATACGAATTCCCTCTGTATGATGTGCTGAGGCTTGAGTTCAAGGACGCCAGAAAGCCGGTCATGATACAGATGACCAACTTGAGCGTTGCGGTTGAAGATATGTACAAATTTATATTGGAACGTATATGAAGACATTGAAGGCAATATTATATTCATTACTGCTCCCAGCGGTGATTTTCAGTTATCTGCTTCTCCTGTCACGTGACCGTGTTGATTTTTCCGTGGCGTTCCGTGGTACCCTTCTTATGTATGTGGTTCTGGTCATAGGTTTTCTGATCTTTTTCATTAGAAATGATGCAGCTATCCGATATTTCTGGCGTGTAGGCTGGCCGGAATGGATCACACCGGGGCAGTTATGGCTCGGTATCTTGGGTGTAGCATGCATTATCGCAGCATCCAGAATAATGTGGGGTATATATATGGATACAGGCAAGATCAATTATTGGCTTCCGCTGATTGCTTTTGCTGGGGCCTTCCTGTATCGATACGCATATACTCATAATGCCCCCGCTGACCTTGATGCTTATGAGAAGGAACGGAAATATGAAGAAGATCCGGATGCTCTGGTGACCGTTGCAGAATGCAATGATTCTTCGAGTGCACATATAATCAAGGGAATGCTTGAATCCAACGGCATACCGGTGGAAATTTTCGGTGACGGACTTTCCGAGACGTTGGGAGTAGGAAAGCACTCGATGCCGATACGCGTCCTTGTCAGAAAACGTGATAAGGCTGCTGCTGAAGAACTTATAAACGAATAGATATGAAGACTTTGAAGATTTGCCGGTTGATAGCGGCCGTGTTGGCCGAAATATTCATTGTGATAGCATTTGTCGACATGTACAGGAAGACAGAGGCTGGAGCGCTTTTACTCCTGATGGTGTTCTTTATGAGCTCTGTGCCGTTCATGTACAGCGAGAGCAGAAAGATGGGAAGCAGGAGTGAACTTATACGTCATATCACCCCGGGCACTCTATATGGCAAGATGCTTTTCTATGCTGCCTTTGCTCTTGTGGCAATCGTTGCAGCCTTTATTGACCAGAAGGACATGCTTTTAATGCTCGCCTGCTTTTTCCTGTGTGTATTCAACTCCCTGGATTCGTATATCCTCTATAAATTCCGCAAATCAATCTCCTGACTATGAAGACTTTGAGAGTATTAAGTGTGCTGTTCGCCGCACTTTCCCTTCTGTTTATGATAAATGCATTTCTTCCAGCCTTTACCGGCACCAAGCCTGACTGGATTATGATTGCCATTCTGATTCTATTTGTTGTAATGATTCCGTCCTCTATGGTTGGACGCATCAAGATGGAAAAATTCCCCGAATTGCTGCCTTCTTTAGGAATGATCAGAGTCAACATCATTTTGAGTGGCGTTTTAGTTGTCGCTTCGGCCGTTAGTGTGGTAGTGCGACTGGTGCAGGACATGTCGCCATGGATGTATCTTGCAGCTGTATTCGTTTTCTCCCACAATGTCGTAAACAATATCATTCATTATAGGGTCAAGAAGAACTCAGGTGAGGTGCAGGCGTAGACATATCATCCTTATTATACTTCTCGCCTTTGTCTTGGCTGCCAGATTCTCGGTCAGGATAGGCGAGTGGTACTCGATTGTCATCTATCCGGTCGTCTCCGGATTTCTTTCCTATGCAGCTTCCTGGATCCCGTTTTCGCTGGAAGAAATTGTTGTGGCCGGTGCTGTCCTGTTGCTTGTTTTCATTATCGTGAACGGCATCCGGAAGAAGATCGGTTTTGTTAAAGTCCTTTTTCAGGCATGTGAGTTCCTGCTATGGATCTACGTCTGGTTCTATATCGGATGGGGCTGTAATTATTACAGGGAAAGCATATATACCAGATTGGGAGTAGAACGACAGGCCTATGATGAGTCCGTCTTCAAGGATTTCATTACCGATTATGCAGATAGTCTGAATTCAACATATGAAGCCCTTCCGAATGATTTGTTCTATGTCGGATACGATTGTTTCGAGGATCATGTAAAGGATGCTTTTGCTGCTCTGCCTCCTTCTGCCGGACTTTCAGTGCCACGTCAATGGCAGCATCCCAAACGTCTGCTGTTCAATGGATTGTATTCGTCAGTCGGAGTGATGGGATTTGTCGGGCCGTTCTTCTGCGAGACTCAGCTGAATAATGATCTCATGCCTGCCCAGTTCCATTTCGTATATGTACATGAATACTCTCACCTGCTTGGAGTCAGCAGCGAGGACGAGGCAAATTTCTGGGCCTACACGATATGTACACGTTCTGATGAACCGGTGTTGAGATATGCCGGTTACTATGGCCTGCTGCCATATGTTCTTGCCAATGCTTTCCGTGTCCTTCCCGAGGAAGATTACAGACAATTCGTTTCAACCATCAATCCTGCCGTCATTAAAATGTACAATGCTCAGAGAGAGTACTGGAACAGCCGTTACAGCAAGACCCTCGGCCGTCTGCAGTCAGTGGTTTATGACGCCTTCCTGAAAGGCAACAAAGTCACCTCCGGCACAGCCAGCTATCTTGAAGTCATTGACATGGTGATTTCTTTTGGCGTTTTGTCTAAATGACTGGTAATCAAATGATTATTTCCTCGTTGGTGGGGTATTTTGCCCACCAATGGATGTTTATCTTATTGAGTTTCAAAGCTTTATGTTAAACGCTGAAAAACATCAGAGGATATATCCTATCTCCTTGAAACTGAATTCACGGATCTGTCCGGTGGTAAGGTCTTCGACGAGGAGGTTGCCGGTTGATGACAGCCCTCGGATGATTCCTTGGAATTCATCTGGAGAACTGTCAGTCTTCTCTATATATATGTTCATCGGCCCGTCGAGATGGCCGCTTGGAAGGGCTGTATAGTCAATGAACCGCGATGGCTTTCCCGATCTCCAGAGGGAGTCGATATAGAGTTGACGGAGAGGGGAGAGGTCGCAGGCTGATGTAAGGAAACGATCGTGGTATGAGGTGAAGATGTCCATGAATCCGTCTAGGCAGGCCTTGATGTCGAAAGGTCCTTCACTTCGTTCAGAATGACAGTTATGGTGCTTGTGCCGAGTATCCTGATTCTGCAAGCAAAGCACCATTGAGGTGGGATTCGGGAGGTTAACATTAAAGTTTCTTTGATTGATATTCAGACCGATACCGATAATGCTCGAGGAAATCGTCTTTCCTCGGAAAGAGTTCTCGATAAGGATACCGCATATCTTCTTTTCGCCGACATAGATGTCGTTCGGCCACTTGATTTCCGCCTTGATCCCATATGTGGAAAGAAAATCCGCGACAGAAAGAGCCGCGATCTCGTTCAATGCGAAATGGTCTTCTGCCATTAGGACCGGAGACTTCAGGACTATGCTGAACATGAGGTTTTCCCCGGCATTGCTTGTCCATGTGTTTCCTCTCTGTCCGCGTCCGGCTGTCTGTTCCAACGCTGACAGGACTGACAAATTGTCAATGTCAGAAATGTGCCTCCTGGCCTCTTCATTGGTCGAATCAAGCGACTTGAACCACATTATGTCATGCTTCTTTGTCATGGTGCGGATTTTGATTATCTTTGCACGAAATTTTCACAAAAATAATAATAATTCAATACATGGAAAACAAGGAACTCAAGGTCATTGCTGATGCGATGCTGGAAAAGAAAGGACAGGATGTTGTATCACTTGACCTCAGATCTATAGGAACGGCAATTTCCGATCATTTCATAGTCTGTAGCGCAGATTCAACCCCAGCGGTGGTAGCTATTGCGGACAATATCGAAGAAAGAATGATTGAAAAATGCAAGAGGAAGGTAGCACGCTCGCAGGGTAAGGAGAATGCCTTCTGGGTGATCCTCGACTATGGTGATATAGTAGTGCATGTCTTCCAGACTCCTTACAGGGCATTCTACAGGCTTGAGGAGCTTTGGGCTGATGCTGACAGGACTGTCTACGAGGACTAATCAGTAAAGGAATATGGCAGAAAACAACAAGGCACCTCGCGGGAAGAAACCCGTGAGAATAAGACTTAATATCTCCTGGCTGTACTTTATCCTGCTTCTTGCGATAGGATATATGTTCTTCAACCAGGGTGGCGGAGCCAATCCGCAGAAGGAAGAGTGGGCTGATGTCAAGAAGCAGTGGCTTGCAGGCGACATCAAGGAGGTTGTCTTCATAAGAAACGAATATGAAGGCCGCGTTACCATGAATCCTGACAAGATAGGGCAGTATGCCGACAAATTCGGAGGCGTAGTTCCAAAGAAATCTCCGCATTTCATCTTCCTTGTATCGGGAAGCTTCAATGCAGAGGAAATGTTCGGCGAGCTTAATGCGCTGCTTCCGGAAGACCAGCAGGTCAAGGTGGTTATCGAGAATCATGAAAGTCTCTGGGGAGTGCTCGAATGGCTTATCTTCCCTCTACTGCTCATAGTCATGTGGGTGTTCATGTTCAGAGGCATGAACCGTAACATGGGTGGTGGCGGCCCTGGTGGTCCCGGCGGGATCTTCAATGTGGGCAAATCTACAGGAAAGCTTGCGGAGAAGGACAGTATCAAGGTGACATTCAAGGATGTAGCCGGACTTTATGGTGCGAAGGATGAGGTGATGGAGATCGTAGATTTCCTCAAGAATCCACAGAAATATACGGCTCTCGGCGGCAAGATTCCGAAGGGTGCGCTTCTTGTCGGCCCTCCGGGTACCGGTAAGACCCTTCTCGCAAAGGCTGTGGCAGGCGAGGCCAACGTTCCTTTCTTCTCGATCTCCGGTTCGGATTTCGTGGAAATGTTTGTCGGAGTAGGAGCTTCACGTGTCCGTGACCTCTTCCGTCAGGCAAAGGAAAAGTCTCCATGCATCGTGTTCATCGATGAGATTGATGCTGTAGGACGTGCAAGAAGCAAGAATGCAGGCTTCTCTTCAAATGACGAGAGGGAAAATACTCTTAATCAGCTTCTTACGGAAATGGACGGATTCGGTTCCAACTCCGGTGTCATCATCCTTGCGGCTACAAACCGTGCCGATATCCTTGACAAGGCACTCATGCGTGCGGGACGTTTTGACCGTCAGATCCATGTGGAGCTTCCGGATCTCAAGGAGAGGGAGGAAATCTTTACTGTCCATCTCAGAGGCCTGAAGCTGGCTGAAGATTTCGACCTTGAATTCCTCGCGAAGCATACTCCTGGTTTCTCTGGTGCCGATATCGCCAATGTATGTAACGAGGCGGCTCTTACTGCTGCCCGTCATGACAAGCCGGCGATCGACAAGCAGGATTTCCTTGATGCAGTCGACAGGATTGTCGGCGGACTTGAGAGAAAGTCGAAGATCATCACTCCGGAGGAGAAGAGGTCGATTGCTCATCATGAGGCAGGCCATGCAACTGTAAGCTGGCTTCTCCCGAATGCAAATCCTCTCTTCAAGGTGACGATTGTCCCTCGTGGACAGGCTCTCGGAGCTGCATGGTATCTTCCTGAAGAACGTCAGCTCGTAACGAAGGAGCAGATGATCGATGAGATGTGTTCGCTTCTGGGCGGACGTGTCGCGGAGGAAATCATCAACGGTCAGCCGTCTACAGGCGCTCTCAATGACCTGGAGCGACTCACGAAGATGGCCTATGGCATGGTGACATATTACGGTATGAGCGAAAAGGTAGGTACATTGTCGTTCTACGACTCAACAGGAGCACGTGGATATGACCTCACGAAGCCATACAGCGAAAAGACCGCGGAGCTCATCGATAAGGAGGTAAAGGAGCTCGTAGAGATGATCCATGACCGTACGGAAGGCATCCTGAGGGAAAATTATGACGGTTTTACCCAGCTTGCGGCTCTTTTATTGGAGAAAGAAGTTATCTTTGCAGATGATCTCGAAAGGATCTTCGGACCAAGGGCCGGCGCGAAGCCGGGCGAGGAACTCCCGAAGGATCCGGAAGAGACCGCTACGGAAGAATAACCTATGAACAATTTTATAAAAAGAACCATATCAGGTATAGGATTCGCGGCGATAATGCTCGCCGCTTTCCTTACCAACAAATATGTCTTCGGGGCAGTGATGCTGTTCTCGCTGATCATCATGATGCGTGAATTCCTGAAGATGACATGTGGAAAGAATTACTGGTTCTCGCAGATCCTTTCGATCCTTGCGGGAGCCACTCTTTTTTCATTGATATACCTTTTCAAGGGCTTCAATTTCCCGGGAAGGCTTGTGATCCTTGCCTTTGTGCCGGTGTTCGTGCTGATGATCAACTCATTGTACGTCAAGGACAAGAGCCGTTTCGACAAGTTCTCGAACCTGTATGCTGCGTTGATATATATTGCAGTCCCATGGTCACTGCTGAACTTTGCTGTGTTCAACGGTGAAGGTGAGTTCAACGGCATTCTCCTCTTATGCTTCTTCGCGATCATATGGGGAACCGATGTGGGAGCATATCTGTTCGGTATCACGCTCGGTCAGAGATACGGCAAGAAACTTTTCCCTTCGATCTCTCCGAAGAAGTCTTGGATCGGATTCTGGGGCGGTATAGCAATGGCAGTCGGAGTAGCTGTAGCTCTCCATTATGCCGGCCTGTTCTGCTTCGACCTTATCCACTGCATCTGCATAGCCCTTCTTCTTGCGGTGACAGGTGTGTATGGCGATCTTATCGAGTCGCAGTGGAAACGTCACTATGAGGTAAAGGATTCCGGCACTATCATCCCGGGTCATGGCGGCCTTCTTGACCGTTTTGACAGCGCTCTCATCGCAATTCCGATCGGCATTATCTATCTTGTAGTCATGAATGTGCTTTAGGCGGCCTTCAGGTTTGTCTAATTGCCTT
Organism: Bacteroidales bacterium; assembly: GCA_017465225.1. GTDB lineage: Bacteria > Bacteroidota > Bacteroidia > Bacteroidales > UBA932 > Cryptobacteroides. The sequence continues at coordinate 12,856 of JAFTWQ010000001.1, read as the reverse complement.
TTTTTCACTACTTTTGCAGCCATTATGAGAATTCAGAAAGATTGCTACAATACTATACTTCTGGTCTGGCTGATATGCGTTCCGATGATATATGTCTTCATGCGCTTCATTCCATGGCCGGCACTTTCATATATCCTTTGCGTACTTCCTATGGCATTCATGGGATTTTCGGTGTTCTTTTTCAGAGTGCCTGACAGACAGACGGTCCAGCAGGACAATGCTGTAACTTCTGTCGCAGACGGAAAGGTGGTCATCATAGACAAGGTCTTTGAGCCTGAATATGTGAACGGAGAGTGCATCCAGGTATCGGTATATATGGATTTCTTCAACGTACATGTAAACTATTGGCCGATTGACGGAGAAGTCACATACTATAAATACCATCCGGGAAAGTATATGCTGGCATTCCTGCCGAAGGCTTCGGAGCTGAACGAACATTCTTCTGTGGCTATCAGAAGCCAGTTCGGAGATGTCTTCTTCAAGCAGCTGGCAGGTACATTTGCAAGAAGGATAGTCACTTATGCCACTCCAGGCAATATGGAGAAAAAGGGAGAGCAGTGCGGTGTGATCAAGTTCGGATCAAGAATCGACATGTATTTCCCGTTGGATGCTGAAATTAAGGTACAGCTCGGAGATTATGTAAAGGCCTGTGAAACGGTCATAGCCGAGCTACATAGATAGGAATATGGAAGAACAATTGATTTATATCATCATGATTGTCTCAATCGCATTGTCAGCTTTATGCTCGATGCTTGAGGCAACTTTGCTTTCTACGCCGTTGTCGTATATCACTGGTCTGGAGGACCAGGGTGTGAAAGGCGCACAAAGGCTCAAAAGACTGAAGCAGAATCCGGACAGACCGATTTCGGCCATTCTCTGCCTCAATACAATAGCAAATACTGTAGGTGCATCCATCGTCGGCTCACTCGTCTATGAGGTGTACGGAGATGCTTTGGTAGGAGTTTTCTCTACCATCTTTACATTTTGTATCCTGATCCTTTCAGAGATCATCCCGAAGACTATCGGTACAAGCTACTGGAGATCGCTTGCCCTTCCGGCTTCTGTGATCATCAACAGCATGATCTTCATCTCTTTTCCGCTTGTGTGGATCCTTGAGCGCCTTCAGAAACTGATTTCTGCTAATTCAAACCAGGTCAGCGTGAGCCGTGAGGATATCTCTGCAATGGTAAGTGTGGCTACAGAGGAGGAGGTCATCGAGAAGGATGAGAAGAAGATGATCCAGAACCTCCTGAAGCTTGACGAGGTTACAGCACATGAGATCATGACTCCGAGCGTTGTGGTCGAGATGGTGCATGGAAGCATGACCATCAAGGAATTCTACGACAGTGACAATACTCACTCACGTATTCTTGTATACGATGAGGAGAATGATGAATATGTCGTTGGATATGTACTTCGTCAGGAAGTGCTTGAGAAGATGGCTGAGGACAGCTTTGATACTCCTCTTAATGATATCATCCGTCCGATCCTGACTTTCGGTGAAGAGGATAGTGTCGCTGACATCTGGGAGAAGCTTCTTGAGAAGAAGGAGCATATCTCGGCGATCCTTGATGAGTATGGTTCTCTCCGAGGTATCGTGACTATGGAAGATGTCATCGAGACAATGCTTGGTCAGGAGATTGTCGATGAGAAGGACGAAGTCGTCGATATGCAGGAGTATGCAAAAGACCTCTGGGAAGAAGCCCAGAAGGATATAATAATAAAAGCAGAAGACTAATCTTCTGCTTTTTCTATCAGTTCAAGCAATCTGTCAATCGCCTCTGTTTCAGGAACATGCCTGAGCACAGGCGATTTTCCTTTATATATGGAAACCTTGCCGTTTCCTTCTCCTACATATCCCCAGTCGGCATCGGCCATTTCACCGGGACCATTTACGATGCATCCCATTACGGCGATGACCATTCCTTTGAGATGGGCAGTACGACGCTTCACTTCCTCGAATGTGCCTTCAAGATTATACATTGTCCTGCCACATCCCGGACATGCGATATATTCCGGCCTGTAGAACCTTCTGCGCGCTGCCTGCAACAGTTCGTCGACGAGATAATCTGCATCCTCGCATCCGATGAGCTCAACCTCGTCAAGCTCCTTGTCGAGAAGCCTCTTGCCGAAATCGCATGAGAAGTCGAGAAGAAGTCTTTCCCTTGAAGGTGCATCATATGTGGCGATGGCCTTCTTGCCTTCTAATGTAAGAGACACCATGCTTGAATGGATCTTGTGGCCATACCGGTCGGCGAGATATTGCGCTACCGGGATCTCATTTTCCGGATCTTCAGTCAGTGAAACCCTGATAGTGTTGCCGATTCCCTCAGAAAGAAGGGCTGAAATGCCTACAGCGGACTTGATTCTGCCTCCGTCCCCGTTGCCTGCCTCTGTCACTCCAAGGTGGAGAGGGAAAACCACTCCTGACTCTTCCATCTCCTTGGCTAACAGGCGATAAGCCTCCACCATAACAAAAGTGTTACTTGCCTTCAGAGACACAACAACATTGTAGAAATCGTTCTCAATGCACATGTTCAGCCATTCCATCACGGCTTCCTTCATTGCAAGAGGTGTGTTTCCGTAAAGATTGGTGATACGGTCGCCAAGTGAACCGTGATTGAGTCCGATTCTTATTGCCGTGCCGTTGAGCTTGCAGACTTCTACCAGTCGTGCGAACTGCTCGCGCGCTTTCTCATGATCCTTATGGAAATTTCCCGGATTGATCCTGACTTTCTCTACAACCTCTGCTGCAGCGATCGCTATGTCAGATGAGAAATGCACATCAGCGACAAGGGGAGTGTCGATGCCTTCAGCCCTCAGGGTTTCCTTGATCTGTCTCAAGGACTCTACCTGGGCGACCGAAGGAACCGTAAGCCTGATCAGCTGGGCTCCGGCAGCAGCGAGTCTTCTGCACTGTGATACCGATGCCTCTACATCTGATGTATGTGTATTGCACATTGTCTGGACGACAATAGGATTGTCTCCACCGATGGTCACGTTTCCGACTTTTACTTCAAGAGTCTTCATGTCATTCCAATGTTTCTTCTACATTATATACCATATCCTTGGCCTCTTTCCTCAAGCTTGCCTTTGTCTTTCCGCTTCGCTTGCTGAGATGGAAGTGGACTCCGGCAGAAATGATCAGGCTTGAAGGATATGCAAATCTGTAATAATACTGACTATAATGATCCGGGTCATACAATGAGGCTAAAGCATGCTTGTAGGTGGCTGTGATATGGATTTCGATTGGATCGAACACAAGTCCGAAACCTACGCCTCCCTTGATTCCGTAGTCAATGCGACGGTCAGTCGGAGTGAATGCATGTTCATATTTCTCGTTGACAGATCCTGTCTTTCCCGGGAATCTCTGGATGCTGAGCCTGTATCCTCCATAACATCCTATCTGCGCCATGAGCTTGAAGTGCCACATGTCGAAATGTCCCTGGAACATGAGGGGAACCTCTATTACATCGATCACGGCCTTTTCAGCTCCTTCGATCTTGTATGTGTAATCGTATTCCTCGTTGTATTTGAACTGGTAGGCGTCCTGTGAGTACTGGATTCCCGCCTGAAAGCCGAAGAACGGCATATAGCCGAACATCTTGCCATATTTTGTATATGTGATGCCGATGCTGTACGGCAGGAAAACCATGTCCTGTTCCACGCGAGGATTCCAGTTGACACGGCTCAAACCGGCTCCATACTGGATACCGATCATGCTGTAGTTGTTGATTTCGAGCTTTCTCTTGACATCCAGGCTGTCCAGGTCGCTATCCTTGAGGGCATCTACCTGTTCAAATGAAGTGATATCCTCAATCGTCAGCTTTTCCTGGGCATCAAGGTGAACGGCGCAAAAGGCCAGAAATATTAATATGTATATTCTTTTCATATCTTCTACATGAACATTTCCTTGAGATTGAGATTCTGGTCCATCTCGGTCATCTCCGGTATATCGATCAGGAAGGTTCCGTCTTCAAGCTTGTAGAACCTCACTTTTTCAGGCTGCTTGTGCTCTAGGAGAATACCTGTATCTACGATTCCGTTCCTGTTAAGGTCTTCTGTGATTCTGATAGAGTATTTGCCTGCCTTCAGGTATGGGAATATAAGAGTCTGGTCCTTGTCAATGACATATGACCTGAGCACTTCGTTTCGTTTTTCATTCAGAAGGTCGATGATGTATTTGTTGTTTACATCAGACAGATGGAGGAAGAGGGTACTGAGCTTGTCATCATTAGGCAGAGTCACCTTGACCTCGGTACTGTCATTATAGAAACCATTGATATCCTTGAACATGCGGTGAGGAACCTTAAGTTTGTATTCATATCCGGTCTGAAGCTTCTCACTCGGCATTATGATATATTTCCTGAGGTTTGTGCTGTCCTGCTGTACGGTGAACTTGCCTGTGAATTCCTGCTGCTTAGGGTTCAGGTAGGTGAACTTGAGCGAATCGAAGGCAGTCTCCACGACCGGATATTTGAATTCCATCGTAAAGCCGTACTGCTCCACAGTCTCTGGCTTTGCTACGACATCCACTACCGCAATGGTATCCTCATGCTTCAGATCCTTCTTCGAACTCTTTCCGAAGACTTTCCTGTCCGGATTGAGGAGCTTGATCTCATCGACTGCAGGATTGAGCATGCCGAGGGTATCGGTCTTCAGATACTTTACGTTGAGGTGGAAGGTGTCAGGCTGCGGCGCCGGATCATTGACCCAAATCTCAAGGCTGTCCCTGAGAATGTTGAACTGAGTGATCAGTTTCTCTGCAGGCACACCTGTGATCCAGATCGAATCGATCTCCGCATATGGAGCCATGAAAGTGATGTAGGATGTCCTTTCGCCCACACGTTCCTTGTTGACGATCATCTGCTTGCTCGGCTTTTCACGGAAAATGCTCAATTCATATTCCGTCTTTCTTGCCAGACAGTTTAATGTGTCATCCATCTCATATTTAAGCAGTTCCGGAAGCGAATCGTTCACAACCACAACCGGTTTTACCAGCGAGTCGATGAATGCAACCTTCTCTGCATCAGGATCATATTTGTTGTTGTTGTTCTCATCGATGAGCGCATACATCCTGTAGACAGTGTCCTGGATGTTACGGAGACAGAAGAATCCCCAGTCGTCGGTCTTGACTGCGGCATCAGGTCTCTTGAGGAATATGGCTGAATCGGCATGGTCCTTATAGAGAAGCACGGTAGCTCCCTTGAGAGGCTGCAGGGTGTTACAGTCCTGTACAAGTCCAGTTACTACCATAGAGTCGATCCGGTCGCCTGTCGAGAAAACCAGTGTGAAGCCAGGGAACATGTTGCCCTCGTTGTTGTCGGCAATGGCGTTTGTCACATCGAGGGTATAGGTCTTGTTGGAGTCAAGATCGTTCTCGAAAGTGATCTCGACACCCTTGCCTTTCAGCCTGTATTTCGGAGCCTTTTCCAGAGGAGGGGAGAGGAACAGGCTCTTAGCATCCTTCACCTGTACATATTCATTGAACTTCAGGTACAGCTTCGTCTTCTTTGTCGGCACATTTGTCGCTCCCATGACAGGTACGACCTCCATAATCACAGGAGGGATAGTGTCCTTGGGGCCTCCGCTCGGAGGGGTTGTAGTGTTGGCGCACGAATGAGAGAAGATCATCGTGCCCAGGATGATCGCAACCGGAATGGCCGGAATCAGGTTTGATAATATCTTTTTCATCTTCATATCATTACATGTCTGTCCTTATCACACTCTGGATGCCTTCGATCTTCTGCAGCCTGCGTATGAGCTTGTCGAGGTCACCCATGTCGTGTACATAGAGGTCAATATATCCTTCGAACACACCGTCTTCCGTACCAAGGCAGAACTTGCGTATGTTCACGCTCATGACGAAAGAGATGTATCGGGTTATGTCATTGATCATGCCGATCCTGTCGAAGCCTTTAAGCGAAAGGCGTACAAGGTACGACTGATTCTTTGTCTGTGTCTTGTCCCATTTCGGTATGACGATCTTGTCTCCGAACTTTGAGGCAAGATTGTTCGCCGTCTGGCAGGTGCGCTTGTGGACGGTTACACTGCCGTCGGAAGCCAGAAAACCGATCACGCTGTCTCCCGGGATAGGATTGCAGCATGGGGCTATGACATATCTGTACTTGGAATCGACGTCATCTGAAATCACATAGTCTTCATTCTCCTTCTTGCTCTCCTTCTTGAACCAGTTGAAGAAACTCTTCGATGACTTTCCTTTCTCAACCTCCTTCTTGAGGACTTCAGAGAGGTCGCCAAGGCGGATCCTGCCGATTCCTATGCGGAAATAAAGCTCTTCCGGCTTTGCTTCGAAGACTTCGTAGCCGTTCATGAGCTTGTTGACGATCTTGTCGTTAAGAGTGTAGCCTATGGCGCTGAGCTGCTCGGTGAGCATCTTCTTTCCGACCTTTATTGTCTCCAGCCTTTCGCCTTTGAGGTGGTCCATGATTATGGATTTAGCCTTCCTGGTCTTGACAAAATCAAGCCATTCACGCTTTGGCTTCTCGTTCTCGGCTGTGATGATCTCTACCTGGTCACCTGTCTTGAGTACATATGAAAGAGGCACAAGCCTCAGGTTCACCTTGGCTGCAATCGCCTTGTTACCGATGTGGGAGTGGATCGAATATGCGAAATCAAGGGCTGTGGCTCCTTTTTCGATGCTCTTCTGCTCTCCTTTAGGGGTGAAGACGAATATGTCTGTCTTGATAAGGTCGTTGTGGATCAGGTCGAGAAGGTCGAGTGCGTTGACATCCGGATTGACAAGGATTTCCTTGACCTTTGTGATCCATTTGTCCATCTCGCTCTCGTTGCTGGCGAAGCCGTCCTTCTTGTATGCCCAGTGAGCGGCGATACCTTTCTCTGCGACTTCGTTCATCCTGCGCGAACGGATCTGCACCTCTATCCAGATTCCTGTCTTGCTCATCAATGTGCAGTGCAGGGCCTCGTAGCCGTTGTTCTTCGGATAGTTCACCCAGTCGCGGACGCGGTCAGACTTGTAGCGGTACATTCCGGTGATGATTGAGAAGATATGGTAGCACTGGTCGCGCTCTGTCTCCTTTGTGTTCTCATCAGGCTCGAAGATGATCCTGACCGCATAAAGGTCATATATCTGGTCGAAGTCGATGCGTTTAGTGTTCATCTTCTTCCAGATTGAGTATGGCGTCTTGACTCTTTTCTTGATCTCGAATCTGAATCCGGCATCAACGAGGGCCTTGTCGATAGGGGCGATGAAATCGTTGATCTCCTTGTCCTTGTCGATCACATTCCTGTTGATCTTTGCCGTGATCTCATGGAATGCTTCCGGCTCCTTGTAGCGGAGCCATATGTCTTCCATCTCCGACTTGATGCCGTAGAGACCGAGCCTGTGGGCAAGCGGAATGAACACGAACATTGTCTCGCTGAGGATCTTGTCCCTCTTGTGCTCCGGCATGAACTCGATGGTACGGCAGTTATGCAGACGGTCGGCAAGCTTTATAAGCACGACCCTCACATCGTCGTTGAGTGTGAGGAGGATCCTCTTGAAGTTCTCTGCCTGCATGCTTTTCTGCTGGGCCTTGTCTTCGTTGTCGAGAACCGTCTTGATCTTTGTGAGGCCTTCCACCAATGTGGCCACCTTGTCGCCGAAAAGGCTCCGGAGGTCATCGATGGTGTACGAGGTGTCTTCCACCACATCATGAAGAAGAGCAGCCACAATAGATTTGTAGCCGAGCCCGATACTGCTGACAACGATCTTCGCTACAGCGATCGGATGCAGTATATACGGCTCACCTGAGCGTCTTCTGACACCCTTGTGGGCCTCGTTGGCAAAGTCGAAGGCCTTCTGTATTATGTCAAGCTCTGACTGATCCGAGCAACGCTTGCGCGCAGCTTCCTTGAGGTCGGCGTATTCCCTTGCAATGACCTCGTAGTCGTGACTTGTAAATTCTGAAGAAGCTCCCATAATCTCTAATCCTCAATATTATAGCTGTCAACATGCTGGAAAGCGTAGGACAGTTCGGCTCCGATAAGGATGATGAACCATCCGATGTTGATCCATATCATAAAAAGCGGCACAGCCGCAAATGCTCCGTATATACCGTTCATTCTGCTCACGAACACCTGTGTCTCAAGATAGAGATACTGCATTACAGTGAATGCTGTGCCGGAAAAAGCCGCCGCTCTCAAGGCGTTCGGATAATCTACCGGCGCATTAGGAATGAACTTGTACATTGCGGAGAAAGTCATGGTGGCGATCACGCCGAACAAGGCCCATGTAAGTATGGTCTTGAATGCACTCAGCTCCTCGAGGTCCAGGCCAAGATAGCTCAAGGCATGAGAATATACGAATGAACCGCCGAAGAATACGAGCACGATGAAAGGCGATACGAAAAGCATGGCGATGATGACTGAAAGCCTTCTGAACAGGTTCCTTGATTTCTGCACGCGCCATACATTATTGAACACCTTTTCCACATTCATCATCATCCATACGACGATCCAGAAGAAGAGCAGGGCCGAAACCAGACCTACAGCGCCGCTCTGTGCCGTGTCGATGATGTTCTGGGCAAAGCCGAGCACCATGTCGATGGTCTGCTGGCTGTTGTTGAAATAGTCATACAGAAATTCTTTCAGCTTGTCTGCCAGACCGAAACCTCCGGTAATGGCGAAGACGATGGCCACGAAAGGAATCACCGACATTGTACTGAAGAAACTCAATGCGACAGCCTGGAAGCCAATCTTCTCGCTTGAGAAGGTCTTGATCGTGATCATCATTACCTTCATGTACTTGATGAAACGGGCTCTGGCCTTGGAAAGATTTTCCATCTCCAAGGTCCATATGTCGTCTCTGAAGAAACGCTTCAGGCGGTATGTCCTATGAGTCAGCCTTTTCATTATTTCAGTTTGGCCATGAAACGCTCGGGATCAATCGCGAATCTCTGGTGAGTGCCTTCGCCGATGAGTCCTTCACTGTCTTCAACCTTGACCTTATATTCAAATCTACGGCCATCAACCTCTGTCAGTTCGGCAGTTGCGGTCAGTTCCGTTCCGACCTTGCATGCCCTCAGATGGTTGATGTTCACCTTTGTTCCTACGGTCTGGAATCCCTGCTCCTCTGCCAGCCTGTATGAAGTCAGCTCCATCAGACAAATCATCGATGGGGTAGAGTAGACAGGAAGACCACCTGAACCCAATACTTCGGCGGTCTCGTTTTCAGCAACCGTGTGCTTCAATGTATATGAATCTCCAGCTTTCATTATTCTATCATTTTTCTGAATTCATCTTCGCCGATTATCTCCACTCCGAGTGATTCGGCCTTCTTTATCTTTTCCGGACCCGGCTTCTCTCCAGCAAGCAGATATGCGGTCTTTCCGCTCACGGATCCGCTGCTCTTTCCTCCATGCGCGACGATAAGAGCCTTCATGTCATCCCTTGAGATGCTGAAATTGCCAGAAATGACAATTGTCTTTCCTGCAAGCTTTTCCGAGAGCTTTACAGGACCGGATTCCGTCTCGAACTTCAATCCGGCAGCCTTCAGTCTTTCGACCGTGTCGAGGTTCATGTCGTCCCTGAAGAACTCATATATGCTTTCAGCGATCACCTGGCCTATGTCATCTGTCTTGAGCAGTTCCTCGACAGTGGCATTCTTTATCGCCTCGATGTTTCCGAATGCGCGCGCTACCGATTTTGCGGTCGTCTCGCCTACATACCTGATTCCCAATGCATACAGGACTCGTTCGAACGGCACTTTCCTGGACTCGTCGAGACTCTTGAGGAATCTCTCAGCCGACTTCTCCTTCCATCCGTCCAATGTCAGGAGGTGCTCCTTCTGAAGTTCATAGAAATCAGCGGCATTCCATACCAGTGCCTTGTTATAAAGCTGCTCGATGGTAGCTTCACCCGCTATGACATTCATCGCCTTACGGCTGAGGAAATGCACGAGCCTTCCCTTGATCTGGGTAGGGCAGCCGGTCTGGTTAGGGCAGAATGACTTGGCCTCCTGCTCATCCCTGATCAGCCTTGTGCCGCAGTCCGGACATGTCTCCGGGAATGACGGAAGCACGGCATCCGCTTCACGCCTGCTCAATTCCACGCCTGTGATCTTAGGTATGATCTCACCGCCTTTCTCGACATATACATAATCCCCGATATGGATGTCGAGCTGGCTCATCTGATCGGCGTTGTGGAGGGAAGCACGTTTCACGACGGTTCCGCTGAGCTGCACAGGCTCAAGGTTCGCTACCGGAGTCACAGCTCCTGTCCTTCCTACCTGATAATCTATGCTTAGCAGCTTGGTCAAAGCCTGTTCAGCCTTGAACTTGTATGCTACCGCCCATCTCGGGAACTTTGCTGTATAGCCTAATTCCTCCTGATAAGGCAGTTCATTTATCTTGATTACTATTCCGTCGGTCGCAAACAAAAGTGTTTTGCGTTCTGTATCCCAATGAGTTATAAATTCCTCGATCTCGTCGATGCTTCTGCAGATCTTTCTCTTGTCTGAAACCGGCAGACCCCAGCTTGCGGCTGCTTTCAGAGCCTGGTCATGGGTCTGGAAAGGCAGGTCTTCGCCCAGCATGTGGTACAAAGTGCATTCGAGTCCGCGGTTCGCGACCATGCTGCTGTCGATCAGTTTCAATGATCCTGATGCTGCATTTCTCGGATTTGCGAACGGCTGTTCTTCATCCTTGAGGCGTTCCTCGTTCAGACGGTCGAACGCCGGCCATGGCATGTAAATCTCTCCTCTGATCTCGAATTCCTCCGGCCACGGCTGCGGATCCATGAGGGTCGGCACGAATCCGGCCGGCACCTTCAGCTCCTGCGGGATGTTGCTGATGTTCCTCACATTTGCCGTCACATCATCGCCCACAGCTCCGTCTCCACGTGTCAATGCCCTTGCCAGCTTTCCGTTGCGGTAGGTGAGGCATATGGCTGTACCGTCGAACTTCAGCTCGCAGCTGTATGTGAATGCATTGCCGATGCCCTTTGACGCCCTGTCCGCAAACGCCTGTACTTCAGCGATGTCGTAGGTGTTGCCGAGGGAGAGCATAGGGTAGCGGTGGGGATACTGCTCGAATTCCTTCTGCTTCTTGCCTGTATTCTTCAGGTCGCTTCCCACCTTGCGGGTAGGAGAGTCTTCTGTGATGAATTCCGGATATCTGCCTTCCAGGGCTTCAAGTTCCTTGAGAAGCATGTCGAACTCATAATCGCTCATAGCAGGGGAGTTGTCGACATAATACTTCCTGTTGGCTTCGTTGATTATCTCGCGAAGCTCCTGTATCCTTATGTATGCCTGTGCCTTTTCCATGGTATAAATAACTTACAAAAATACTAAATGCTTTTGACTTGTGCAACACGGAAGCCGGCCATGATATACTATGTATATTTTCTTGTTAATTATCTCAAAAAATGATAAATTTGCCACGATTTGGCTTAATGTGGACAAGTCCGGGATTCTGCATCGTTGTGAGTGTAAGTCCCATTTTAAAGTGAAAAATTGTTTTTTAAGTATAACTTTTAAATTATCAGAAAGATGAAAGACGCAATTATCATCCTTTGTGGTGGCGGTCCAGCCCCAGGAATGAACTCGGTATCAATGAGCGTAGCTAAGACTTTCCTTGCAAAGGGCTACAGAGTGATCGGTCTCCATGCCGGATACTCAGGACTTTTCAGCAAGAATGCACGTATCGAGGACCTTACATTCGCAACAGCTGACCGTTACTTCAACAGAGGTGGTTCTTACCTTCAGATGAGCCGTTTCAAGCCAACTGACAAGGACTTCGAGGAAAACTTCAACCTTGACCTCTTCAAGGACAACAATATCAAGCTTCTTGTGACTATCGGTGGTGACGACACTGCATCTACTGCAAACCGTATCTCAAAGTTCCTCGCAGCTAAGGGATACCCAATCGCAAACATCCACTGTCCAAAGACAATCGACAACGACCTTCCTCTTCCTGCTAATGCTCCTACATTCGGATACAACTCTGCAAAGAACGAAGGCGCACACATCGCAAGAACAGCATACGAGGATGCACGCACATCAGGCAACTGGTTTGTACTCTGCGCAATGGGACGTTCATGCGGAAGTCTTGCTTTAGGTATCGGTGAGGCTACTCACTCTCCAATGACCATCATCCCTGAGATGTTCAACAAGACCCAGATCAACCTTGACAAGATCATCAAGCTCTCTCTCTCAACAATCATCAAGAGAAAGGTAATGGGCATCGACTATGGTACAATCGTTACAGCCGAGGGTCTCTTCCACGATCTCGACATCAAGGAGCTCGAGGCAGCAGGCGTACACTTCACATATGACGATCACGGTCACCCAGAGCTCGGCAAGCTTTCAAAGGCTGTCCTCTTCAACGACCTCCTCGAGAAGGAGATCAAGGCTGCAGGTCTCAAGGTTAAGGGCCGTCCGCTCGAAATCGGTTACGATGTACGTTGCCAGGACCCTATCGCATACGACCTCACATACTGCACAGAGCTCGCAATGGGCGTTTACCAGCTCTACAAGGAAGGCAAGACAGGCTGCATGGTATATGTTGACTCATACGGCAACGTATCACCTCTCTACCTCGCTGACCTCCAGGATCCTGAGACTGGCAAGATCCCGCCAAGAATCGTAGACATCAACTCCGGCACAGCCCAGAACTACTACGAGTACATCGCCCACTACGTAACAGAGGACGACTACGAGGCAGTCCGCGCTCTCGGCATCGAGAACCCAGAGGCCTACGACTTCAAGAAGATTCTGGAGTGGGGCGAATAATTTTGAAAATATTTAGCGATTTTTAGTCGCTAACTGATAGAAAGAGAGTTACTTAGGTGACTCTCTTTTTTGTACCCCTTTTTGCAACCAAATGCAAATATGGGG